>NZ_JBIWLQ010000029.1:7945-77096 GCF_044766265.1 Streptomyces sp. NPDC102283 | reverse complement strand
GAAGGCGGGGCCGTAGCCGTAGCCGTGCTCCAGCAGCCGCTCGTACACGTCGCCGAGCTCCACCTCCCGCGCCCCCGCCGGCGGCCACACCAGCAGACCTGTGGCATCGCCCTGTTCGGGGGCTGCTCCGGTCAGTGTGCCGGTGGCGTGCAGGACCCAGTCCCGCTCGTCGTCCCCGGCAGGCCGTGCGTGCACGGCGAACTTCCGGCCACCGCTCTCGTCGGCCGCCTCCACCACGACCTGGATCCGCACCGCGTCCCTGTCCGGGAGGGTCAGGGGGGTGGCGAGGGTGAGTTCTTCGACGTGGTGGCAGCCGACCTGGTCGCCCGCGCGCAGGGCCAGTTCGACGAACCCGGTGCCGGGGAGCAGGGCTCCGTCGTGGAGTCGGTGGTCGAAGAGCCAGGGGTGCGAGTGCTGGGAGAGGCGTCCGGTGAAGACCGTCTCGTCGCGGCCGGCGACGCCGACCGCGGCGCCCAGCAGCGGGTGGTCCGCCGCCACCATGCCCAGCCCCGCCGCGTCACCGGCGGCCGTCGTGCCCTCCAGCCAGTAACGGGTGCGCTGGAACGCGTACGCGGGCAGCTCCACGACCCGCGCACCACTGCCCTCGAACAACACCTCCCAGTCCAGAGCGCCGCCCCGCAGGTGCAGCAGGGTCATCGCGGACGTCACCGTCTCCGCCTCCGGGCGCCCCCGGCGCAGCATCGGCGCCACCGCACCGGGCTCATCGGCCAGGCAGTCCCGCACCATCGCGGTCAGTACCCCGTCGGGGCCGAGCTCGATGAAGTCGCTGACGCCCTCCGCCTCCAGGAACGCGACACCGTCGCCGAACCTGACCGCCTCACGGATGTGGCGCACCCAGTAGTCGGGCGAGCACAGCTGCTCATCGGTGGCCCGCGTCCCCGTGACGTTCGAGACGACGGGAATGTGCGGCGTGTGGAACGCCAACCCGGAGATGGCCCGGCGGAACTCGTCCAGGACGCCGTCCATGTGCGGCGAGTGGAACGCATGGCTGACCGGCAGCCGCCGCTCCTTGCGGCCCCGCTCCCGCCACAGGGCCGCCACCTGTTCCACGGCATCCTCGTCACCGGAGACGACCGTGGAATCGGGCCCGTTGAGAGTCGCGACCACCACCGCGCCGCCGTACCCGGCCAGCGACTCGCGGACCTCGTCCTCGCCCGCCCGCAGCGCGGCCATCGCACCATCGCCGCGCGCCGACTGCATGAGCCTGCCGCGCGCGGCCACCAGGACGCACGCGTCCTGGAGGGACAGGACCCCGGCCAGGTGCGCCGCGGTGACCTCGCCGATCGAGTGGCCCAGCAGATAGTCGGGTGCCACTCCGTGGTGCTCCAGCAGCCGGAACAGCGCGACCTCGACGGCGAACAGCGACGCCTGCGTGAACACCGTCCGGTCGATCAGGGCCGCGTCGGCGGACTCCGCCTCCGCGAACAGCACGTCCTTCAGCGCCCGTTCCAGGAGCGGGTCCAGGTGCGCGCACACCGCGTCCAGGGCCCGCGCGAACACGGGCGAGGAGGCATGGAGTTCACGGCCCATGCCCAGGCGCTGACTGCCCTGCCCGGTGAGGAGGAAAGCCGTCTTCCCGCGCCGGGCCGCGGAACCACGCAGGACCGCGGCCGACGACTCACCCCCGGCCAGGGCCTCGAGCCCGCGCAGCATCCCCTCCCGGTCCTGGCCCACGACCGCACCCCGGTGCTCCAGCAGGGCCCGGGACGTGCCCAGCGACAGGGCGACATCGGCGTGGTCCAGCTCGGGGCGCCCGGTGAGATGGGCGTGCAGCCGGGCGGCCTGCTCCCGCAGCGCCTGCTCGTCGTGGCCCGAGACCACCCAGGGCAGCGCACCGCGGAACACCTCGCGCTCAGAGGCCTCCTCGGCGGGCGGCTCCTCGATGATGACGTGCGCGTTGGTGCCGCTGATACCGAACGACGACACCCCCGCGCGGCGCGGCCGCTCACCCGTCGTGGGCCACGGACGCTCGTCGGTCAGCAGCTCGACGGCCCCCGCCTCCCAGTCGACGTGCGGCGTGCGCTCGTCGACGTGCAGCGTCCTTGGCAGCACACCGTGCCGTATCGCCTGCACCATCTTGATCACACCGCCCACACCGGCCGCCGCCTGGGCGTGGCCGATGTTCGACTTGAGGGAGCCGACCCACAGCGGACGGCCCTGCGGACGGCCCTGCCCATAGGTGGCCAGCAGCGCCTGCGCCTCGATCGGGTCGCCCAGCGGCGTGCCCGTCCCGTGCGCCTCCACGGCGTCCACATCGGCCGATTTCAGCCCCGCGTTGGCCAGCGCCTGCTGGATGACGCGCTCCTGCGAAGGACCGTTGGGAGCGGTCAGCCCGTTGCTCGCACCGTCCTGGTTGACGGCGGAGCCGCGGACGACCGCGAGGACGCGGTGCCCGTTGCGCCGGGCGTCGGACAGCCGCTCCAGGAGCAGCAGACCCGCCCCCTCCGACCAGGCGGTGCCGTTCGCCCCGGCGGCGAAGGAACGGCAGCGGCCGTCGGCGGCAAGACCCCGCTGACGGGAGAACTCCACGAAGGTGTTGGGACCCGACATCACGGTGACACCGCCCGCCAGCGCCAGGTCGCACTCGCCCTGGCGCAGCGAGCCGGCCGCCAGGTGCAGGGACACCAGGGACGACGAGCACGCGGTGTCCACGGTGATCGCCGGCCCCTCCAGCCCGTAGGTGTAGGCGAGCCGGCCCGAGACGACGCTGGACAGGTTCCCCGCCAGCAGGAATCCCTCGAACTCCTGGGGGGTCTCGGCCAGCCGCGAGGCGTAGTCGTCGTACATGGCGCCGGTGAACACGCCGGTGTTGCTGCCCTTGAGCGTCGCCGGGTCGATCCCGGCGCTCTCCAGCGTCTGCCAGGCCGTCTCCAGCAGCAGCCGCTGCTGCGGGTCGGTGGCGGTCGCCTCACGCGGCGACATGCCGAAGAACGCGGCGTCGAAGCGGTCGGCGTCGTGCAGGAACCCGCCGTGCCGGGTGTAGGAGGTACCGGGCTTCTGCGGGTCCTCGTCGTACAGCTCCTCCAGGTTCCAGCCGCGGTTGACGGGGAACTCGCTGATCCCGTCCACCCCGTCGGCGACCAGACGCCACAGGTCCTCGGGCGAGGACACGTCGCCGGGGAAGCGGCAGGCCATGCCGACGATCGCGATCGGCTCGTCGTCGGACGCCGTACGGGCCACGGCCACGGCCGCGGCGGCGGGCGCGTCCGACACCTGGCGCCACAGGTAGGCGGCGAGCGCCGCTGCCGACGGGTGGTCGAAGACGGCGGTGGCGGGCAGCCGCAGCCCGCTGCGGGCCGTCAGCTGGTTGCGCAGCTCCACCCCGGCCAGCGAGTCCAGCCCCAGCTCCTTGAACGCACGGTCCGGGTCGACCGCGGCCGGGTCCGCGTGGCCGAGAACCGCGGCCACCACGGCCCGTACGAGCTCCAGGGCGGCCGACCGGCGGGCCTCGTCGGGCAGGTGGGCGACCGACTGCGCCCACGACGAGCCGGCAGCGGCGACGGCGGTGTCCGCCGCCGCGCGGCGCGGCCGCGGCCGCACCAGCGCGCGCAGCAGGGCGGGCGGCCGGCCGGTCCCGGTGCGCAGGCGCGCCAGGTCCAGTGCCGTGGGCAGGAGCAGCGGCCCGCCGTCGGCCAGCGCCGCGTCGAAGAGGGCCAGCCCCTGACCGGGGGTGAGCGGGACGACGCCGGAGCGGGTCCAGCGCGCCAGAGCGGCCTCGTCGAGGGCGGCGCCCATGCCGTGCGTACCGTCCCACAGCCCCCACGCGAGCGAGGTGGCGGGCAGCCCGTCGGCGGCACGGTGAGCCGCGAGCGCGTCGAGATAGGTGTTGGCGGCCGCGTAGTTGGCCTGCCCCGCCGATCCGGTGATGCCCGAGATCGAGGAGAACAGGACGAACGCGGCGAGCGGAATGCCGCGGGTCAGCTCGTGGAGGTTCCAGGCGCCGTCGACCTTGGGCCGCAGCACCGCGCCGAGCCGCTCGGCGTCCAGCGACAGAGCCGTCGCGTCGTCGAGGACGCCCGCCGTGTGCACCACGGCGGTCAGCGGATGCGCGTCGGGAACGGCGGCCAGCACGGCCGCGAGGGCCTCGCGGTCGGCGGCGTCCGCCGCGGCCACGGTCACATCGACGCCGAGCGCGGTGAGCTCGTCCACCAGCGTCCGCGCGCCGGGGCCGGCCGCGCCCCGGCGGCTGACCAGCACCATGCGGCGCACACCGTGCCCGGCCGCCAGATGCCGGGCGAACAGACCACCGAGACCTCCGGTCCCACCGGTGATCAGGACCGTGCCGTCCGGGTCGAGCCCCACGGCGCCCCTGCCGCCGGCACGCACCGCCCGCACCAGCCGCGGCACATGCAGCACCCCGCCCCGGACCGCCAGCTGGGGCTCATCGGTGGTGAGCGCCGCGGGCAGCAGGTCCGCCGCGTCCGCACGCCCGTCCAGGTCGACGAGCACGACCCGCCCGGGGTGCTCGCTCTGCACGCTGCGGATCAGGCCCCACACCGGGGCGGCGGACAGGTCCGGCACGTCCCCCGCGAGCACCGCCACGGCGCCCCGGGTCACCACCGCCAGCCGGGTGTCGGCCGACCGCTCGTCGGCGAGCCACCGCTGCACCAGCACCAGCGTGTCGCGGACCGCCGCATGGGCGGCCCCGGGCGTGTGCCCGGCCGCGGGGGCCACCGTGAGGACGGCGACATCGTGCCCGGCCGCGGGCACCGGCTCCGTCGCACTCACCCCGGCCAGCCGCACCCCGCCGGCCCCGGGCGTGGCCACGGTCGGCCAACTCACCTCGAACAGACCGTCATTGCCGCCGGCCGCGCTCGCCCGCAGCTGCTCCTTGGCGGCGGGCCGCAGCGTCAGGTCCCCGACGCTCACCACGAGCGCCCCCGACGGGTCGGTCACCCTCAGGGCGAACGTGTCGGAGCCGAGCGGGGAGATGCGGGCCCGCAGCACCGTCGCGCCCGCGGCGTGCACGGCGACCGAGCTCCAGCTGAACGGCAGCCGGATGTGGTCCGACGCGCCCTCGCCGTCCGCGGCCCTGAGCACCAGCGGGTGCAGCACGGCGTCGAGCAGCGCGGGATGCAGGGTGAACCGGGAAGCGTCTGCCAGCTGTTCGTCGCCGAGACGGATCTCGGCGAGGGTGTCCTCGCCGTCCCGCCACAGGGCGCCGACGGCCCGGAAGGCCGGCCCGTACGCGTAACCGAGCTCCGCCAGACGTGCGTAGACCTCATCGGCGGGCTCGGGGACCGCACCGGCCGGCGGCCACGGCCCGGCGGCGCCGTCCGCGACGGGCACGAGCGCGCTCAGCACACCGGAGGCGTGCCGCGCCCACGGTCCGGGCTCCCCGCCCCGGTCAGGCCGGGAGTGGACGGTGAACGGCCGGCCCCCCGACGTGTCCTGCGCACCCAGCACCACCTGGACGGCCGTGCCGTGACCGCCGGTCAGGACCATCGGCGCCTCCACGGTCAGCTCGTCGATCCGCCCCGCCCCCACATGCTGGCCCGCGGCGACGGCCAGCTCCAGGAAACCCGTCGCGGGGAACACCACGACCCCGTCGATCGCATGGTCCGCCAGCCACGGGTGAGCGGCCGGCGACAGCTGGCCGGTGAACACCGTCTCGTCGCGCTCGGCAAGCTCGACGGCCGACGTCAGCAGCGGGTGGTCGAACGGGACCAGGCCCAGGGAACGCGCATCGGCGCGCGTCTCGGCGGCCAGCCAGAAGTGCCGGCGCTGGAAGGCGTACGTCGGCACGTCGACGGGCCGCGCACCGCCGGGGAAGAACGAGGCCACGTCCAGCTCGGCGCCCTCGGCATGGGCGCGCGCCAGAGCGGCCACGACGCTGTCCGCCTCGGGGCGGCCCGCCCGCAGCAGCGGCAGCGCGGTGACCTCGCCGCCCAGGACCTCGCTCGCCATGGACGTCAGCACCGCATCGGGCCCCACCTCGACGAACACCGTCGCACCCAGGTCCTTCAGCGAGGTCAGCGCGTCGCCGAACCGCACCGCCTCCCGGATCTGCCGGACCCAGTACTCCGGGGACGTCAGCTCCTCGGCGTCACCGGGCCCACCGGTGACGCCGGACACCAGGGCAATCGCGGGCGGCCGGAAGTCCAGACCCTCGACAGCCTCCCGGAACCGGTCCAGCACACCGTCCATGTGCGGCGAGTGGAACGCGTGACTGACCTGGAGCCGCCGGGTCCGGTGCCCGCGCTCCCGCCAGTGCGCCTCGATCTCCCCGGCCGCGTCCTCGTCGCCCGAGACCACCACCGCACGGGGGCCGTTGACCGCCGCGACGGAGACCCGGCCCCCGTACGGCGCGAGCGACGGCGCGATCTCCTCCTCGCCACCCTCGATCGCGATCATCGCACCGCCGGAGCGGGCCGCCTGCATCAGCCGGCCGCGGGCCGCCACCAGCACCGCCGCGTCGGCCAGCGACAGCACACCCGCGACATGCGCGGCGGCCACCTCGCCGACCGAATGGCCGGCCAGCAGATCGGGCGTGAGCCCGTGGTGCTCCAGCAGCCGGAACAGCGCCACCTCCACCGCGAACAGAGCGGGCTGGGTGTACCGCGTCTCGTGCAGCAGCGCGGCCGCGTCCGTGCCCTCATCGGCGAACACCACCTCGCGCAGCGGCCGCTCCAGGTGAACGTCCAGCGCGGCGAAAGCCGCGTCCAGAGCCGCGGCGAACACCGGGTACGCACCGTACAGCTCCCGGCCCATGCCCAGACGCTGGGCGCCCTGACCGGTGAACAGGAACGCCGTCCTGCCCATGCGCGACGCGTCGCCGCTCACGGCGTTCGGCGCGTCCCGGCCCCGGCCGAGCGCGTCGAGTCCGGCCAGGAAGTCCGCGGCGTCGCGGCCGGTGACCACGGCCCGCCGCGCGAAACGGGTGCGGGTCGTGGCCAGCGAGAAGCCGATGTCCGACAGCCGCTCCCCGGGGGCGTCGGCGAGAAACGCGTGCAGCCGGGCGGCCTGCGCCCGCAGGGCGTCCTCGTCGCGGGCGGAGACCACCCACGGCACCACACCGGCCACGGACCCGGGGGAGTCCTCCCGCACCGGAGCGGACCCGCCGGCGGGCCCCGCCGCGGGCTCCGGGACCGACTCGCCCTGCTCGATCACCACATGGGCGTTGGTGCCGCTGATCCCGAAGGAGGACACCGCCGCACGGCGCGGACGGCCCGTCTCGGGCCACGGCCGCTCCTCGGCCAGCAGCCGCACGGCGCCCGAGCTCCAGTCGACGTGCGGCGTGGGCGCCTGGACGTGCAGCGTCCTGGGCAGCACCCCGTGCCCCATGGCGTGCACCATCTTCAGCACCCCGCCGATGCCGGCGGCGGCCTGGGTGTGCCCGATGTTCGACTTCAGCGAACCCAGATACAGCGGCTCCTCACGGTCCTGCCCGTACGTGGCGAGGATCGCCTCCGCCTCGATGGGGTCGCCGAGCCGGGTGCCGGTGCCGTGCGCCTCCACCGCGTCGACCTCCGCCGCGGACAGCCCCGCGTCGGCCAGCGCCTGCCGGATCACCCGCTGCTGGGACGGCCCGTTGGGGGCGGTCAGCCCGTTGGACGCACCGTCCTGGTTGACCGCGGTGCCGCGGATCACCGCCAGCACCCGGTGACCGTTGCGCCGCGCGTCCGAGAGCCGCTCGACGAGCACCACGCCGACACCCTCCGCCCACGACGTGCCGTCCGCCGCCTCCGAGAAGGCCTTGCTGCGGCCGTCGGCCGCCAGACCGCGCTGCCGCGAGAACTCCACGAACATGCCGGGACCCGACATCACGCTCGCACCGCCGGCCAGGGCCAGCGCGCTCTCGCCCGACCGCAGCGAGCGCACCGCCATGTGCAGGGCGACCAGCGAGGACGAGCACGCCGTGTCCACGGTGACCGCGGGGCCGACCAGCCCGAGCTGATAGGCGATGCGCCCGGACATGACGCTGGGCGCCGTCCCGGTCAGCACATGCCCCTCGACGCTCTGCGGCGCATCCGCCATACGCGGCCCGTAGTCGCCGGCGGTGGCGCCCACGAACACCCCCGTACGGCTCCCGCCCAACGCCTCCGGATCGATGCCCGCGCGCTCCACGGCCTCCCACGCCGTCTCCAGCAGCAACCGCTGCTGCGGGTCCATCGCCAGCGCCTCACGCGGCGATATGCCGAAGAAGCCCGCGTCGAACTGCCCCGCCTCGTGCAGGAAGCCGCCCTCACGCACCGAGCTCTTGCCCGAGCGCCCGGCATCACGGTCGTACAGCTCCGCATCCCAGCCGCGGTCGGTCGGGAACCCGGAGATCGCATCACGCCCCTCGCTCACCAGCCGCCACAGGTCCTCGGGCGAAGCCACACCGCCCGGGTAGCGGGCGGCCATGCCGATGATCGCGACGGGTTCGTCGGCGTCGACCGCAGCGAAACCCTCCGCACCCTCCCGGCCGCCGGAGCCCTCCAGCCGCTCACGCAGATAGCCGACGAGCGCCCCGGCCGTCGGATGGTCGAAGAGCAGACCGCTCGGCAGGGACAGCCGGGTCGCCGCCGCGAGCGCGTCACGCAGCTCCACGGCCATCAGCGAGTCGAAACCCAGGTCCTTGAACGCGGACCGCGGATCGACGCGGCGCCCCGGCGCGTACTCCAGCACGGCGGCGATGTGCGCGAAGACCAGTCCGGCGACATCCGCCCCGCCCGCCACCGCGTCGCCCGCCGTCTCCCGCGCACCCTCCTCGGCGGCCCGCGGTCCCGCAGGGACCGGCTCCGCCACTGGCCGGCCCGCGCCCGTGCCCCGGGCGCGGTCCAGCCAGTGGCGCTCACGCTGGAACGCGTACGTGGGCAGACCGACGCGGCGGGCGTCCTCCTCGCCGTACACGGCCGCCCAGTCGACCTGAACACCACGGACGAACGCCGTGGCGAGCGCGCCGAGCGCGGTGCGCTCCTCGTCCCGGCCCGAGCGCAGCAGCGACACGGCCGCGACCGCGTCCCGGTCGAGCACCGAATCGGCCGCCATCGCCGAGCAGACGCCGTCCGGCCCCAGCTCCAGGAAGGTGGTGACCCCCTCGGCCTCCAGGGCACGGACCCCGTCCAGGAACCGGACCGGCTGCCGCACCTGATCCACCCAGTACCCGGGCGAGGACCACTCCCCGTCCGTGACCGTCCTGCCCGTGACGGTGGAGACCACCGCGATACGCGGGGCGTGGAAGACCACCGTTGCCAGGACCCGCCGGAACTCCTCCTGCATGGGCTCCATGAGCGGCGAGTGGAACGCGTGGCTGACCTGGAGCCGCTTGGTCCTGCGCCCCTGTGCGGCAGCCTCCTCCGCCACCTCCAGGACGGCGCCCTCCTCACCGGCGACCACCACCGCGCGCGGACCGTTCACAGCGGCCAGCCCGGCCCGCCCCTCACGGCCCGCCAGCAGCGGAGCGACCTCGCTCTCGGACGCCTCGACGGCGACCATCGCCCCACCGGCCGGCAGGGCCTGCATCAGCCGCCCGCGCGCCACGACCAGCCGCGCCGCGTCCGGCAGCGACAGCACCCCCGCCACATGCGCGGCGGCCACCTCGCCCACCGAGTGCCCGGCCAGCAGGTCCGGGCGCACCCCCCACGACTCCACCAGCCGGTACAGCGCCACCTCGACCGCGAACAGCGCGGGCTGGGTACGGTCGGTCCGGCCGAGCCCGTCGCCGGAGGCGATGACCTCACCGACCGGCCGCTCCAGAAGCGGGTCCAGGTGCGCGCACACCTCGTCGAAAGCCGCCTGGAAAACCGGGGAGGAACGGTACAACTCCAGCCCCATACCGATGCGCTGCGCCCCCTGCCCGGTGAACAGGAAGGCCAGGCGCCCCGGCTGCACCGAACCCGAGACCAGCCCCGGCGCCGGAACCCCCTCGGCCACCGCGTCCAGCCCGGCGAGGAACTCCTCGCCTCCCGCACCCAGAACCACCGCCCGGTGCTCGAACGCGGTACGCGCCGACGCCAGCGACCAGCCGATGTCCGCCGCACCCCGCCCGGCCCCGGCCGCCAGACCCCCCGCGCCGGCCGACAGGAACTCCCGCAGCCGCCGCGCCTGGGCGCGCAGCCCGGCCCCGGAACGCGCGGAGACGACCCACGGCAGCGCGCCCGGCCGCCCCCCGGCCTCCGATCCGGCCTCCGGCCCGGCCTCCGGCCCACCGCCGCCGCTCCCGGGCCCTTCACCCAGCACGACATGGCAGTTGGTGCCACCCATGCCGAACGAACTCACACCGGCGACCAGCGGCTCCTCGGGGCGGGGCCAGGCGGTCAGCTCCCGCTGCACCGCGAGATTCAGCTCCGCCAGCGGAATACCGGGATGCGGCGTCTCGAAGTTGAGACTCGCGGGCAGCTCCCGGTGACGCAGGCTCAGAAGCACCTTGAGAAGACCGACGACCCCCGCCGCGCCCTCCAGATGCCCGATGTTCGTCTTCACCGAACCGACCCGCACCCCGGGGACCGGGCCGGCGCCGAGCGCCGCCCCCAGCGCGGCGGCCTCCGTCGGATCACCGACCGGCGTGCCCGTGCCGTGCAGCTCCACGTACTGCAGCTGCGAGGGCGTCACCCCCGCCCGCTCCCACGCCCGGCGCAGCACGCGCTCCTGGGCGTCCGCGCTGGGCACCGTCAGCCCCGGCGTGGCACCGTCGTTGTTCACCGCGCTGCCGCGGATCACCCCGTGGACGGGGTCGCCGTCGGCGACGGCCCGCTCCAGCGGCTTGAGGATCAGCACCGCACCGCCCTCGCCGGGCACGAAACCATTGGCACGGGCATCGAACGTGTAGCTGCGCCCGTCGGGGGACAGCGCCCCGAACCGCTCTTCGGTGACGGCGTTCTCGGCGAGGATGTTCAGGTTCACACCCGCGGCGATCGCCGTCGTGGACTCGCCCGACCGCAGACTCTCGCAGGCCAGGTGCACGGCCACCAGGGACGAGGACTGCGCGGAGTCCACGGTCAGGCTGGGGCCCTGCAGACCCAGGTGGTAGGAGACCCGGTTGGCGATGACGCCCCGGTTCAGGCCCGTCATCGTGTGCTGGGTGATGGCCGCGGCACCGTGCTGGTAGAGCAGGGCGGCGTAGTCGTCGCGCAGCGAACCCACGAAGATCGCCGTCCGGCTGCCCCTGAGCCGCGCCGGCACGATCCCCGCGTCCTCGAACGCCTCCCAGACCAGCTCGAGGACCAGCCGCTGCTGCGGGTCCATGGTGGCCGCCTCGCGCGGCGAGATGCCGAAGAACGAGGCGTCGAACGTATCGACCGAAGCGAGGAACCCGCCCCGCCTGCCCGCCCGTTCCTCCTCGGACAGGGACTCCCAGCGGCCCGGCGGAACCTCCGTGACCGCGCTGGTGCCGGTCCGCAGCAGATCCCAGAAATCAGCCGTGCCCACCGCTTCGGGAAGTCGGCAGGACATTCCGATCACAGCGATTTCTTCAACCCGCTTGCCGGTTTCCACGGAGTCGCGCTCGCCTGCCATCACGATCGAGTGCCCCTTCATATTCGACCCCAGCGGGCCCGAATTGTTCGAACGGCCTGTTTGGTGCGTTCTTTACATGCGTCCATGTGTGTGGCACTCATGTTATTCAGTCGCCGCACGAGTCCCTCAACGTCCGGTAATGGCCAGGGAACTACCGGTTGCGAACCCGGTGAGACCAGCTCATTACCGGCCGGTGTGCGGACAATGATCGCCCCGGGGATAGCGTGAACCCGATCGCCGCTGCCCACGGTGCGCAGCGATCCGTACCTCTCGCGGGCACGTCGCCCGGGGGCGGGCGACGTAAAGAAACTTCAGACACCATTCCCGCCCAGGTCCCCCCTTTTTTCGGAGGCTCTCACCATGGCCGAAACCCTGCAGACGACCGAGCACGCCGGCGGCGTCGCCGAGCACCTCGCCCACTTCGTAAGCACCTTCAATTCCGGTGATCTGGCCGGCACCGAAAAGCTCTACACGGAAGACGCGATCTCCGTATGGCAGCCGGGCAATCCGCTGAGCGGCCAGGCCCGCAGGGACGCACTCGCCGAATTCATCGCCATCAAGCCGGTGCTGAACGCGAAGATCCGCGAGTCGTTCGTGACGTCGGACACCGCCCTCCTGATCACCGACTGGACGCTCGACATCCCGAACGAGAACGGTGGCATCGACCACGAATCGGGCGTCGGCACCGACATCCTGCGCCGGGACGAGAAGGGCAACTGGCGCTACGCCATCGACGAGCCCTACGGCGACCCCCGCAACTGAACAGAGCAGCCACCAGCCTTCGCCGCCTCCGCGCGCACCCGGTCGAAAAAAAAAGGGACCCCCGCCATGACAACTGCCCAGAATGAAGCGAACGTCGTCGTGCAGGCGGTGGCGGACATCGTCCCCACCCTGCGTGACAACGGCCAGAAGGCCGAGGAGCTGCGCTGGCTGCCGGACGAGAACATCCAGCTCCTGGAGAAGGCGGACGCGTTCCGCATCGTCACGCCCAAGCGCTTCGGCGGCCTGGAACTCCCGGTCGCCGACCAGTTCCGGGTCCTGGCCGAGATCGGCCGCGGCTGCCCCTCGACCGGCTGGGTGGCCGCGGTGTGGGCGTCCAGCACCTGGCTGATCACCCTGTTCCCCGACCGGGCCCAGGAGGAGGTCTTCGCACACCCCTCCGTACGCGTCTCCGGCGGCTTCACGCCGAACGGGTCGATCGTGCCCACCGAAGGCGGCTACCTCCTCAACGGCAGCTGGCGCTTCAACACCGGCTCCCGCGGCGCCCACTGGAACATCGCCACGACCGTCCTGGAGAAGGCCGACGGCACGCACGAAGAGGTCGTCGCCCTCGTGCCCATGTCCGAGTTCACCCTCGCGGACGACTGGCACACCTCCTCCGCCTCGGCCACCGGCAGCTCCACGTCGACGGCGAAGAACGTCTTCGTGCCGGAGCACCGGGTGGTCCCGTACGCCGACGCGATCTACCACACGGTGGCAGACCGCACCAAGCACGACACCGGCCGGGACTACGGCCTGTTCTCCTACATCCTGACCACGACCGTCGCCACGCTGGTGGGCACCGCCCGCGGTGCGCTGGAGCTGTTCCTGGAGCGCGTCCCCGGCCGCGCCATCGCCTACACCGCCCATGAGGACCAGGCCCAGCACCCGCTCACCCAGATCCAGGTCGCCGCCGCCGCCAACCGGATCGCCGCGGCCGAGGCCCTCCTGACCCGCTGGGCGACGGTGCTGCAGGCGCGGGCCGACGCCGGCGAACTGCCCACCGTCGAGGAGAAGGCCGCGATCCGCGGCGAAGGCTCCTACGCGGCCCAGCTGGCCAAGGAAGCCGTCGAGATCCTCTACCGGGCCAGCGGCGCCTCCGTCATCCAGCGCAGCGTGCCGCTGCAGCGCTTCTTCCGTGACATCGAGGGCTTCTCCCTCCACGGATTCCTGCTGCTCACCTCCAGCCTCGAACTCCAGGGACGCATCCTGCTCGGCATCGACGAGGACAACCCGCTGCTGTGACCCGCTGACACCACCCACCGCCACGACCCGCCGCTGCCAACCACCACCTCGGAAGGAAGACATGAGCACCGACCCCACCGGCACGACCGTCACCCCGGTCACGGTCGCCGGACTGGGCCTGATGGGCTCCGCCCTGGCTGCCGCATTCACCGGCCAGGGCCACCCCACCACCGTCTGGAACCGCACGCCCGCCAAGTGCGCTCCACTGGTGGAGCAGGGCGCCACGGCCGCCGGCACGGTGGCCGACGCCGTCACCGCGAGCCCCGTGGTCATCCTCTGCCTGTCGGACTACGAGGCCGTACGGGGCGTGCTGGAGCCCGTGCGCGAGCACCTGGCCGGCCGTGTCCTCGTCAACCTCACCTCCGGCACACCCCAGGAGGCCCGCGAGACCGCGGCATGGGCCGCCGAACAGGGCGCGCGCTACCTCGACGGCGCGATCATGGCGATCCCGCAGCTGGTCGGCAGCCCCGACGGGCTCTTCTTCTACGCAGGCGACGCCGAGGCGTTCACGACGCACGAGCAGACCCTGCGGGTCCTGGGCGGCAACACCCTCCACCTCGGCGCCGACCACGGCCTTCCCTCGCTCTACGACGTGGCGCTGCTCGGCATGATGTGGTCGGCGCTGGGCGGATACATCCAGGCCGTCGCACTCGTCGGCAGCGAGGGCATCTCCGCCCAGGACTTCCTCGCCTTCTCGGGACAGTGGCTCGACCACGTGGTGAGCCCGATGCTCCCGGACCTGGCGCGGGAGATGGACGAGAGGGCGTACGGCGACGACACCTCCTCCCTCCACGTCAACAAGGACGCCATCGCCCACCTGGTGGAGACCGGCAGGGCCCAGGGGGTCGGCACCGACATGGCCCTGCCCATGCAGGCCCTCATCGAACGCCGGATCGCCCAGGGCCACGGCTCCGACGGTCTCGCGAGCCTGGTCGAACTGCTCAGGAACCCGTCCTCCTAGGGCGCCTTCGTCCACGGAGAGAGGGTGCGGTGACCCCGTGATCACCGACCGGGGACCCCGAACGCGTGAGGGCCTTCCGGATCCGGTGCGGACCACCCGTCCGCACCGGACCGGAAGGCCCTCACGCCCCACCGCGACGCACCTCTGACCCAGACCGGACGTCCCCGCGGCCGGCCCGGGCGCTGCCGCCTCCGCCGCGCGGGGACGGGCGACCGGCCGCACTCCCGCCGACACCCCCCCGCCCGCGGACGGACCACCCGCCGGCCGCGCCCCCGCCCACCAGGGCCACCACCCACCCAGTCCGTCCAGTCCAGTCAGACCTTCCAAGGAGACACGGTGAACCCCGTCATCCCCAGCGGTCCCCAACGGACCAGCCGCAGAGCGCTGTTGAAGGGCGCCGGCGCCACCGGCGCGGCCGCACTCCTCGGCCTCGCCGCGACCAGCCCGGCGCGGGCCGCCCAGCGGTCGGCAGCGGGCGTCTACGACGTGATCGTCATCGGCGCGGGCTTCGCGGGGGTCACGGCCGCTCGTGAACTGCGCCGCAGCGGAAAGAAGGTCCTGATCCTGGAGGCCCGCGACCGCGTCGGCGGCCGCACCTGGACCGACACCTTCCTCGGTGAGAAGGTCGACCTCGGCGGCGCCTGGTTCGACGAGACGCACCCCAACGCCTGGGCCGAACTCCAGCGCTACGCGGTGCCGACGACGACCGACTCCGCACCGGACGCCACCGTCTTCCCCACCGACACCGGCTTTCGCACCTACACACCCGCCGAGGGCTTCGCCCACACCGAGCAACTGGTCACCCCGCTCTTCGACGGGTCCAGGGACTACTTCCCCAACCCCCTGGACCCATGGGCCCGCGAGGACCTGCTGCGCCCGGTCGACAACGTCTCGATGCGGGCGAAGCTCAGCCAGTACAGCCTCTCGCCCGCCGACACGAAGTGGCTGTCGGGCGCCATGGGCGGACTCGCGGGCGGCGCGGCACGCGGCGCGCTGACGCAGATGGCCCAGTGGTGGGCCCTGTCGAACTGGGACTACAAGAAGTTCAGCAACGCCTACTCCGTCCGCCCCGTCCAGGGCACCGTCGCCCTCATCCAGGCGATGCTCACCGAGGCCTCCGCCGACCTGGTCCTCAACTCGCCCGTCGCCTCGGTCACCCACAGCGGCGACCGGGTGCAGGTGGTCACCCGGGGCGGTGTCACCCACCAGGCGGCCAAGGCCGTCGTGGCCGTACCGGTCAACGTGTGGAAGGACATCACCTTCAACCCCGGCCTGCCCACGGTCTACCGCGAAGCCTCCACCGCGACCATCGGCGTGCCCACGGCCAAGAAGCTGTGGCTGCACATACGCAGCGACAAGGGCATGCTCTTCACCCGGGGCGAGGAGACGGCACCCATCGGCACCATCATCCCCTCCTACCGGCTCGGCGACGGCTACCTCGCGTACGCCTTCAGCATCGACCCGGCACTCGACGTCGCCAACACCCAGCAGATCGAAGCCGCCGTACAGCGGTTCGACCCGGGCGCCACCCTCCTCGCGGCCCGGGGCCACGACTGGGGCAACGACCCGTACGCGCGCGGCGGCTGGACCTTCAAGCAGCCGGGCCAGCTCACCCGCACCCTGCGCTCCATCCAGCAGCCCGTCGGCCGGGTGGCCTTCGCCAACAGCGACATCGCGACCGGCTGGAGCGGCTGGATCGACGGAGCGATCGAATCCGGGCGGCGCGCCGCCGCACACGTGGCGGGGGCCTGACGATGACCGGCGGATCCTGCCCGTTCCACGTCGACGCCACCGGCAGCGACATCCAGGGCGAGGGACGGCGCCTGCGCGAACGCGGGCCGCTCGTCCAGGCACAGCTGACCGGGGGCGTCGCGGTCTGGATGGTGACCGACTACGCCCTGTCCATGCGGCTGCTGATCGACCCCCGGGTCTCCCGCGACGCCAATCTGCACTGGCCCACCTGGCAGAAGGGCGAGAGCGAGCTCGCCGAGACCTGGCCGCTCGCCCAGTGGGTGTCCGAGCGCAACATGCTCAACTCCTACGGCCCCGACCACACCAGGCTGCGCCGGCTGGTCGCCAAGGCGTTCACCGCCCGGCGCACCGCCGTCCTGCGGCCCCGCATCGAGGCGATCGTGACGGAACTGCTGGACCGCGTCGCCGCGACGCCGGCGGGGCACGTGGTCGACATCCGCCAGGAGTTCGCCTACCCGCTGGCGATCAGGGTGA
This sequence comes from Streptomyces sp. NPDC102283, assembly GCF_044766265.1. Classification (NCBI taxonomy): domain Bacteria; kingdom Bacillati; phylum Actinomycetota; class Actinomycetes; order Kitasatosporales; family Streptomycetaceae; genus Streptomyces; species Streptomyces sp. NPDC102283. Next base: position 60,445 of record NZ_JBIWLQ010000029.1, on the reverse strand, counting down.
TCGGTGAACTGCTCGGCATACCCGGCCACATGAGCGACGACATGTTCCGCATGGTCGGCGACATGTTCCTGACCTCCGCTTCCATCGAGGACGTGCAGGCCAACGAACGCGCCCTGTACGCGCTGGTCGGCGACATGGTCGTGCACAAGCGCGAGACCCCCGGCGACGACCTGGTCAGCGGTCTGATCAACGCGAGCGAGGACGAGGAGTCGGCGGGCCTGAGCGAGCTCGAACTGGTCGACACCGTCCTGCTGATGATCGGCGCGGGCCACGAGACCACCGTCAACCTGATCGACCACGCCATCCACTGCCTGCTGACCCACCCCGAGCAGCTGCGCCTGGTCCAGGAGGGCGAGGCGTCCTGGGAGGACGTGATCAACGAGGCGCTGCGCTTCGAGGCGCCGATCGCCAACCTGCCGATGCGCTTCGCCGTCGAGGACATCGAACTGGACGGCGTGACGATCCCCAAGGGCGACGCGCTGATCATCTCCTACGCGGCCGCCGGCCGGGACCCCGCCGTCCACGGCACCACGTCGGACACCTTCGACATCACCCGGTCCACGCGCCGCGAGCACATCTCCTTCGGCCACGGATCCCACCGCTGCATCGGCGCCCCGCTGGCCAACCTGGAGGTATCGCTCGCCCTCTCCGCGGTGTTCGCCCGCTTCCCCGGCCTCAGCCTGGCCCAGCAGGTGCGGCCGATGGAGTCGTTCGTCTCCAACGGCCACCGCGAACTGCTCGTCGATCTGGGCCGGGAAGAGGCGTGACGGCCAGAACCCCCGCACCTCGACGGCCCAGGTGAAACCGCTGGAGACGTACGGCCGGGGCCGCCCGACGCGGCCCCGGCCGTACGTCACGTTGCCGCCCCCCTCACCGTCCCCACATGCTCCGCAGCGGAATTGAGTGCATCGTGTACAAGCGGCTACTCCCCCTGGCGCTGGCCACGTTCGCCGTCGGCACCGACGGATTCGTCATCGCGGGACTCCTCCCCGCCATCGCGCAAGACCTCGAAGTCAGCGTCCCCGCAGCGGGCCAGCTGGTCACCGCCTTCGCACTGACCCTCGCCGTCGCCGCACCCGTCCTGGGCTGGGCCACCAGCTCCATGGACCGCCGCAAGGCGCTGATACTCGCCCTGATCCTGTTCGCGATCGGAAACGCCGCCACAGCCCTCGGCACCACCTACGCCGCCGTCCTGACAGCCCGCGTCATCACCGCGGCCGGCGCCGGCATCATCACCTCCAGCGCCTCCAGCGCCGCGGCCGTGATCAGCCCGCCCGAGCGCCGCGGCCGCGCCCTGGCCTTCGTCCTCGGCGGCCTGACGCTCTCCAGCGCCATCGGCCTCCCGCTGGGCACCCTCATCGGCAGCAGCGACTGGCACATCACCCTGTGGGCGGTTGCCGCGCTCGGCCTCGTCGCCGCCCTCGGCGTCGCCGCCGCCCTGCCGAGGACCATGCTCCCGGCCACGACGTTCCGCGCCCGCGTGGAGCCCCTCGGGGAACGCCGGGTCCTCGGCACCCTGGCCGTCACCATGCTCACCCTGACCGGCGCGTACCTCCTGTACACCTACGTCGGAGCAGCCCTCGACGACACCACCGGCGGCTCCGGGACCACGCTCACCCGGGTGCTGTTCGTGTTCGGACTCGGCGTGCTCGGCGGCAACCTCCTCGCCGGGCGCCTCTGCGACCGCTACCCGGCCGAACGGCTCCTGACCGGCGGCCTCGCCGCCTTCACCGTCGTCCTGCTGCTCGCCCGCCCGGCCATCGAGCACCTCGCCACCACCTTCGTGTGGGCAGCGGTGTGGGGCCTGCTCGTCGGCGTCCCGACCGTGCTCCAGCAGCACCGCCTGGTCGCCCACGCACCCGCGGCGACCCCCGTACTGCTGGGCCTGAACTCCTCGGCCATCTACCTCGGCATCGCCCTGGGCGGCGCCCTCGGCGGCCTCCTCCAGAAGTGGCTCTCCCCGGTGTGGCTGGGAGTCCCGGCCGCCGGCATCACCCTGATGGCGCTGGTCTGGACGCTCGTGAGCGCCCGGAGCGGCAAGCGCGTCACCGCCGCGGACGACCCGGAACCCGCCACGAGCACCGGCCGGCCGCAGACACCGGACCGGTCGAACGCGTGACACAGGCGTGGGAGACGGGAATCGGGAGACTCCACGAATGCACTCCGCCCAGGCACTCACCGGCCCTCCGCGTCAGAAATTCACGGTCCGATGCGATTACCGGTCAGTGGGCGCCGGATGACACCGGCTGAATAGGCTCGGCCCATGACCACAGAAATCAGCCTCGAAGACCTGGTCCTCACCGAAGACCCCATTCAGCAGAGCGATGTGTTCCTGCGCGCTTTCAACACCGGAGACGGCGCGGTGTTCGACTCACTGTACCGGGAGGACTCGATCTCGAATCTCTCGGGCGGCCCGCTGACCGGTGCGGAGCGCACGAAGTCGATTACCGAACTGCTGGCCCAGAAGCCCCGCATGAAGGCCACCTACAAGCGCTCCTACACCGCCGGCGACACCATGCTCGTCGTCGCCGACTACGAGATCGAAATCACGGGACCGGACGGCGAAACCGCGATCATGCGCGGTTCCTGCTCGGACGTCATGACCCGGGACAAGGGCGGCAAGTGGTTCGTCGCCGTCGACCGTCCGGTACCCGCAGAGGCCGACTGACCGCCTTTCACTGAAAACAGGAAAGAGCCATCGTGTGCAGCCCGCACGATGGCTCTTTCCCGTGTCCCGCTCCCTGTCCCGACACGTCAGGAAGGCAGGCGCCGCATCCCGTCGAAGAACCGGCCGCCGAAAAAGAGGAGACCGTCCCGGTCGGCACCGGGGCCGAGCTCGGGGCTCAGGCCGGAGAACAGCACATCGCCGATGAATATCGAGTGGTCGCCCGACTCGTAGGAATCGGCGATCTCGCACTCCAGCCAGGCGAGCGCCCCGGACAGGAGCGGCACACCGGTCTCACCACCGGGGAACCAGTCGACCTCATCGAACTGCTCAGGCCCCAGAGGACGGCTCTTGTCCGCGAAGTACCGCGCCACTGGCCCCTGGTCGGCACGCATGATCGAAACGCCGAAGCGCCGCGCGGACGTGATCGCGTTGTACATCACCGCGCCATGGGAAATACAGCACAGGACCGAGGGTGGATCGAGTGACACCGAACTGAACGCATTGGCGGTCATTCCGTGGATCTGTTCACCACCGACGGTCAGCACGACCACACCGGTGGTGAACTGTGACATCACTTCGCGCAGTGGAGCCGCGGCCGCCGGGTGATCAACCAGCGGAGAGGGGTTCCGCCTGTTGCTTGACATGCCATTCTCCCGTCACATGCGAATTCTCGACACCCCAAAGTATTCGCCCGCCCCTGTCCTCCGGCCACCACCCGGTCATGACCCGGTAATTGACACGAAAATGGACACCCGGTTACCAGGGAAGCCGTATTCGGATACGCCCGCCGATAGGATCGCCGGCGGAGTCCAATGCCAGCGAAAGGGATAGTATGAGTGTCCGGGCAACCGAATGGGAACTGGCCGAACCTTACCTGCGTCAGGTGCTGGCGTCCGCCGGACTCGACATCGAATACGAGGCCGCCGGCGGAGACATCCTGTACCGCCTCGACGAGAACGGTCAACGGGTGCCGGTGCTCGACCTGGTCGGCGGCTTCGGCTCGCTGATCCTGGGTCACAACCACCCGGAGATCGTCTCCCGCGCGAAAGAACTCCTGGATTCCCAGGTCCCCGTACACGCACAGTTCTCACGGCACCCCTACGCCAACGAACTGGCCGCGGCACTGAACACGGTGATCGGGCGTGAATTCCACACGGATGAGCCCTACTACGCCGTATTCGCCAACAGCGGCGCCGAAGCCGTCGAAATAGCGATCAAGCACGCCGAGTTCGACCGCACCGTCAAGCTCTCCGAACTCTCGGAGGGCATCGCCGCGCACATCGACACAGCACGCTCCCAGCTCCGCGGCGGCCGGGCCGTCGTCGACCCCGGCGCCTACGCCGCCGTGGGCATCGACGCCCCCGCGGACCAGCAGGCCGGCTTCGAGGAGCTGGCGGCCGAGGTGAACCGCCGGAACGCGGAGCTGCTCGCACGGCCCCCGCTGTTCCTCGCGCCGGAGGGCTCCTTCCACGGCAAGCTGGCCGCCAGCGTCCAGCTCACCCACAACCCCGCGGTCCGTATCCCCTTCAAGTCCCTGGCCGCACAGGCCCGCTTCATCCCGCTCGGCGACCCCGGAGCGATCAGGAAGGCCGTCGAGCAGGAGCAGACCGCCGCACTGCTCGGCCTCACGCTCGAGGACGGCACCGTCGTCGTCACCGAACAGAGGTTCCCGGCATTCGCCGCCTTCGTCCTGGAACCCATCCAGGGCGAAGGCGGAATCAACCTGATCACCCAGGACTTCGCGGAAGAAGTCAGGCGCGTCAGCGACGAGTTCGGCTTCCCCGTCGTCGTGGACGAGATCCAGAGCGGCATGGGCCGCTCCGGCGCCTTCTTCGCCGCCTCGCACATCGCTCTGCACGGCGACTACTTCACCCTCGCCAAGAGCCTCGGCGGCGGCATCGCCAAGATCTCCGTCACCCTCATCCGCGCATCCCGCTACCGCAGGGACTTCGAGATCGTCCACAGCTCGACGTTCGCGAAGGACGGGTTCTCGACCCACATAGCCCTCAAGACGCTCAGCCTGCTGGAGGCCGACGACGGCCTCGCCTACCGCAGGGCCGCCGAACGCGGCTCCCGCCTCAAGGCGATGCTCGACGCCGTCCGCGCCGACTTCCCCGACGTCGTCAAGGACGTACGAGGACGGGGCCTGATGCTCGGCATGGAGTTCCACGACCAGTCGGACTCGGCCTCCGGACCGATCCGCGAGACGGCCCGCGCGGGCTTCTTCGGCTTCACCCTCTCCGGCTATCTGCTCCGCGCCCACCACGTCCGCGCCTTCCCCACCGGAAGCGCCGTCAACACCCTGCGGCTCGAACCGTCGATCGGACTGACCGACGCTCAGATCGACCAGGTCGAAGAGGCGTTGCGGGCCCTGTGCGCCCTGCTGCGCGACCAGGACGGACAGCGGCTCACCCAGAGCTGAAGCCCCCCGCACACAGGGCGGGCCCCCCGGTGCCGAGAGAGCTGCCCGACAGCTCGACTCCCCACCGGGGGGCCTCGTCCGTCCGCGCGGGATGCCGGCGGACCCGCATGCGTCAGCGGGCGTACGTATAGAAGCCCCGGCCGGCCTTCTTGCCCAGCATGCCGCCCTCGACCATGCGGATCAGCAGCGACGGGGGAGCGTACGGCTGCTCCTTGAACTCCTGGTACAGGCAGTCCGCGATCGACTCCACGACGTCGAGGCCGATCAGATCGGCGAGGCGCAGCGGACCCACGGGGTGCGAGCACCCCAGCTGCATGCCCCGGTCGATGACCTCCGCGGACGCGAAGCCCGAGTCCACCATGCGGATGGCCGAGAGCAGGTAGGGGATCAGCAGCGCGTTGACGACGAAGCCCGGCCGGTCGGGGGAGCGGATCGCCTGCTTGCCCAGCACCTGGGTGACGAAGTGCTCGGCCCGGTCGGTCACCGTCTCGTCCGTGAGCAGCGACGCCGTCAGCTCCACCAGCGCGAGCACCGGCGCGGGGCTGAAGAAGTGCACCCCGACGACGTGGTCCGCCCGGGTCGTGCAGCGCCCCAGCCGCATGATCGGGACGGACGAGGTGTTGGACGCGAGGATCGCCTCCGGATCCTCGACGATCTTGTCCAGCCGCTTGAACAGATGGGCCTTGGCCATCTCGTCCTCACGGATGGACTCGATGACGAACTGCCGGTCCGCCAGCTCCTCCAGATTTGGCGTCAGGGTCACCCGGGCCAGTGCCGCGTCCCTCTCGGCCGCGGTCAGCCTGCCCTTGGCGACGGCCCGGCCCAGCGAACCGGCGATCCGCTCCAGGCCCGGTGCGACCGAGTCCGCGCGCGAGACGGCGACCGTCACCTGAAGGCCCGCCCTCGCGCACACCTCGGCGATGCCCGAGCCCATCAGCCCGCAGCCGACGACTCCCACCCGGCTGATCTCCGGCACGCTCGTCGTGGTCGTCGTGGTCGTCGTGGTCATGCGGTGGCTCCCCAGCGGATGAGTCCGGCGCCCAGGGACATACCGCCGCCGAAACCGGCCAGCAGCACGAGGTCGCCGTCATGGACGAGGCCCTTGCGGCACGCCGCGTCGAGCGTCACGGGCACGGACGCGCTGCCCGTGTTGCCGAACTGCTCCAGCGTGCGGTGCGTCCGCGCGGCGCTCAGACCGGACTGCTCGACGAGCTGCGACAGCATCACCCCGTTGGGCTGATGCGGCACGAAGTGGTCGATCCGGTCCAGCGCGACACCCGCACGGGTGGTCAACTTGTCGACGAACGCGGGGAAGTTGTCCAGCACGAAGTCCCGCACGCCCCGGCCCTCCATACGGAAGAAGTGACCGCCCTCCGCCAGCGTCCCGGCGGACGCCGGCAGCCGGCTGCCGCCCGCCTCGACCCGGATCAGCCGGTGGGCGTCCCCGCGGGAGCCCAGCTCGAAGTCGAGGAAGCCGTACGGCGCGTCGACCTCGCCGACCACGACCGCGCCGGCCCCGTCGCCCAGCAGCACGGCCGTGCGGCGGTCGGAGAAGTCCAGGCAGCGCGAGTAGACGTCGGCGCCGATGACCAGGGCACGGCTGCCGGGGCGCTGCGTGATCAGGGCCCGGGCGAGCGCCAGCCCGTAGACGAAGCCGCTGCACACGACGTTGATGTCGAAGCAGGCCGCGCCGTAGGCGTTCAGCCCGCGCTGCACGTGGTACGCCGTCGGGGGCTGCGGCGAGTCCGGGGTGGACGTCGACACGATGAGGTAGTCGATCTGCCCCGCGGCCAGCCCCGAAGCCTCCAGCGCGCGCTCCGCGGCCCGCAGCGCCAGATCCGATGTGGCCTCCTCCGGCGCCGCGTAACGGCGGTTGAGGATCTGCGTCCTGCTCTCGATCCACTCCGCGGTCGTGTCCGCCCTGGCGGCGACCTCCGCGTTGGTGACCACGGTCTCGGGCAGGTACGAGCCCGTGCCGAGGATTCCGATGCTCGCCACGGACATCACAGCCCCCGCAGCGGGTTCAGGGCACTCACGCCGATCTTCTCGCGCAGCGCCGCGTCGGTGACCCCGAGACCCTCGTGCGGAGCCTGGCAGAGCACCGCGACCTTCCCGATGTGCCGGTTCGTCTGCACCAGCCGGGCCGCCTCGCCGACCTCGTCGAGGCTGTAGACGGACGACATCACCGGGTTGATCTTCCCCAGCGACACCAGCCGGTTGAGCTCGGACTGCTCGTGCAGGTTGGCCGCGTGACTGCCCAGGATCCGCTTGGAGTTCATCCAGAGGTAGCGGTTGTCGTACGTGTGCTGGTAGCCGGTGCTCGACCCGCAGGTCACCACCGTGCCGCCGCGCCGGACGACGTACACCGAGATACCGAAGGTGGAACGTCCCACATAGTCGAACGCGACGTGGGGGTCCTCGCCCACCTCGCGCCTGATGGCCCGTCCCAGGCGTTTGCCCTGCTCGATGACCTCCTCGGGCGACGTCGGTTCCGTCAGCCCGAGCTCCTCCCGGTTGATGATCACGTCGCAGCCGAGGGACTGCAGGGCCTTCGCCTTGCGCTCCGAGCTCACCACACCCACGGGGATGCCGCCGGCCTGCCGCACCAACTGCACGGCGAACGCGCCGAGTCCACCGGTCGCGCCCCAGATCAGCACGACGTCCCCGAGCTTGATGCGGGCGCCCTTGTCACTGATCAGCATGCGGTAGGACGTGGCCGCCGTGAGCATCACGCTCGCGGACTCCTCCCACGTCAGATGCCGCGGCTTCGGCATGACCTGATTGGCTCTGACCACCGCGTAATGGGCCAGGCCGCCGAAATTCGTCTCGTACCCCCAGGCGCGCTGCTCGGTACCGAGCATGGCGTCCGCGTGGGTGGCCGGCTCGTGATCGTCCACCTGAATGCAGCTGACGACGACGTGGTCACCCGGATTCCACCGCCGCACGGCGGCGCCCGCCCGCACGACAACGCCCGACGCGTCGGAGCCGATCACGTGGTACGGCTGGTCGTGCCGGGCGGCGAAACCGCCCTGGCGCCCGAATCGCTCGAGGAACGAGAACGTCGGCACGGGCTCGAAAGTCGCCGACCAGATGCTGTTGTAGTTGATCGAGCTGGCCATCACCGCGACCAGCACCTCGTCCGGGGCCAGCTCCGGCATGGGCACCTGCCCGACCCGCAGCGACCTGCGCACATCCTTGTCGTCGGTACCGTCGAACATCCCGACGTCCTCGGCCCGCAAATGCGCGGCGGTGTACTGATCGGGTATCTCCGCCCGCTCCATCACTGACGTGGATGCACCGGACAGGAGAGCCTCGGTCAGAGAATCCATCATGATCCATTCTCGTGCGATCGGGGCCGGCCAGTCGATGAGCGAACGGCCCGGAAAAAAAGGGGGGATGATCCCGGTGCGGCAGCGCACGGGGATCAGGTTGCTCAACCCGCGAAGCCGCTCCCTCTCTCCGTTCGTTCTCGCCTCTTCCCCGGCCCCTGGACCGTGGGTTGTGGAACGTCGCAAGCCTCTCCACAACGTAGCGACGCACGTCCCACCGGCCAGTCATCGCCGATTCAGCTGCCGGTGCGGAGCGCGCGCGGAACACCCGCGGAACGTGTGATTACCGAGCCGTTGCCGGTCCCTGCCGCCGGACGCGGCGAGGCGCGGTACGCCGGGCAGGACGCCGGGGCTGAGCCCGGCACGTACGAACCGATCACGGTGAGGGCCGGCGGCGCGGCGAACCGTAACGCACGTGCGTACCGCCCGGGCGGCGTGAAAGATGAAGGCGGGGGCCGGGCCCGGCCCCCGCGGTGGACCAACCGACCAACCGGATCAAGGGGAGCTGCAACGGTGTTGCTGGATCAGAAGGTTGTCATGATTACCGGGGCGTCGAGCGGGATAGGCGCGGCCGCGGCCCGCCTGTTCGCGAAGGAGGGAGCGGCCGTCGTGCTGATGGCGCGTCGCGAGGCCGAACTGGGCACCCTCGCCAAGGAGATCAACGAGTCCGGCGGCCGGGCGGTGGCGGCGGCCGGCGATGTGACGGTCGCCGGTGACGTCGAGCGCGTCGTCGGCACGGCGGTAGGGGCCTTCGGCCGACTGGACGGAGCGTTCAACAACGCGGGCTGGGCGGTGGCCAGGTCGGATCTGCACCTGCTGGACGACGCCCTGTTCGACGAGATCATGGACGTCAACGTCCGGGGCGTCTGGAACTGCATGCGGCACCAGATCCCGGTCATGCTCCAGGCGGGCGGCGGGACCATCGTGAACACATCCAGCGCCGCGGGCGTCGTCGCCACGGGAGCCGCCGCCCCCTACATCGCGGCCAAGCACGCGGTGCAGGGCCTGACCAAGGCGGCGGCCAGCGAGTACGGCGAGCGGGGGATCCGGGTCAATTCGCTGGTCGTCGGCAACACCAGGACCGAGCTGATGGACGAGGTACTGAGCAAGAACCCCGGCCTCGAGGAGAGCTTCAACGTACGCGCGATCCAAAAACGCCTGGCGCACCCCGACGAGATCGCGCAGGCCGCGGTGTGGCTGTGCAGTGACAGGTCATCCTTCGTCACCGGGGCGGGCCTGGCCGTCGACGGGGGCTGGAGCGCCGTCTAGCCGCTCCTGAAAAAAAGGGGGGGCGCCCGGGGGAGCGGGGCCGGGGCCGCTGCCCGCGCAGTGGCAGAGTGCACCGCCGCGACGAGGGTTCTGCCGCCAGGGCCCGAAGCAGACCACCGGGCGCCCCCGCCCCCTCCCGGACCCTGCCGGTCGCCCGGGGCGTCGGGGGTACGGGCCGCGGCCCGCACCGTCACCTTCACCCCTGCCGGAGCGGCCTCCACGACGAAGACGGACCGCGACTCATCGAGGGACGCGGACGCGGGCCGCTCGCGCGCCCCGCAGATTCCGGCGACCTGATCCGACGCCGGGGCGGCCGGCCGAGAACGACCACACCACCCCGGCGCCGGACCGGACTCAGCGCCCTTCGCCCGCCGCGGCCGGCACCTCGACCCTGGCGGACACCTGCGTCGCGGGCACACCGCCGCCTTCGGCCCCACCGGCCGCAGAGGCCGGGGAACCGGCACCCTCGGCACCCTCGGCACCCTCGGCCTCACCGGCCTCGGCATCCTTCCCCGCCGGCACGTGCCGCAGCAGCACCATCGAGGCGACCGCCACGATCGCGACGATGACCCCCGCGATGCCGCTCGCGAGGTTCAGGCCGGAGGTGAACGCCTCCCTGGCAGGCTCCAGAACATCCGACGCGAGCGAGGCGGACAGCTCGCCGGCCACGGCATCGGCACCCGCGAGGGTGTCGCGAGCGGCCCCGGCGGCGGAGTCCGACAGACCATCGGGAAGCGCCCCGGTGACCTCGTCCCGGTACACGGCCGTGACCACACTGCCCAGTCCCGCGATGCCCAGGGCGATGCCGAACTCCATGCCCGTCTCCGACATGGCGGCGGCGGAACCGGCCTTCTGCGGCGGAACCGAGCCGACGACCAGGTCGGTGCCGAGCGCCATCATGGGACTGATGCCGGCGTAGATGAGAACGAAGCCGGTCACCAGGAGCGGCAGACCGCCGCTGCTGTCGACCTGGGTGACGAGCACATAACCGACCATCGAGATCAGCAACGCACCGCCGACCACGAACCCGGGGCGAATCCGGCGGGCGAGCGCCGGCGTCATCGAGGACGCCACGATCAAAGCGACGGCAGCGGGCAGCAGCCAGAGCCCCGCCTTGATGGGCGACAGACCCTCGACCAGCTGCAGGTACTGCGTGATGAACAGGTAGAGCCCGCCCATGAGACCGAGGCCGAACAGCAGCATCAGCAGCGCGGCACTGAACGCCCGGTTCGCGAACAGACTCAGATCCAGCAGCGGGTTCTCCAGCTTGCGCTGACGCAGCGTGAACACCACGCCCAGAACGACACCGACCAGGATCGTGCCGGCGGCCTGGGCGTCGAAACCGTGCTCGGCCAGCCGCTTGATGCCGTAGATGAACGGCAGCACCGACACCAGCGACAGCACGACGCTGGTGAGATCGATCCGGCCCGCGTTCTCGTCCTTGTACTCCGGCAGCAACAGGGGCGCGGCCACCACGAGCACGATCATCACCGGGACGCCGAGCAGGAACACCGAGCCCCACCAGAACCACTGCAGAAGGGCACCACCGAGCACGGGACCGACGGCCACGCCCAGCGAGAAGCACGTCACCCACACACTGATCGCGGTACCGCGCTGCCCGGGGTCCTTGAACATGTTGCTGATCAGAGCCAGCGTGGAGGGCATCAGCGTGGCACCGGTGATACCGAGCAGGGCACGGGCCACGATCAGCATCTCGGGGCTGGTGGACAACGCGGCGAGGACCGAGGCGAGCCCGAAGCCGACAGCACCGAACAGCAACAGCCTGCGGCGGCCGATCCGGTCTCCCAGCGTGCCCATGGTCACCAGGAAACCGGCGATCATGAAGCCGTAGATGTCGACCGTCCACAGCAACTGCGAGCTGGTGGGCTGGAGATCGGCACTCAGGTGCGGGACCGCCAGGTTCAGCACCGTGGAGTCCAGCGCCAGCAGGGTCGTGGGCAGCGTGAGCACGAAGAGCCCGAGCCACTCCCGGGGCCCGGCTCTCAGGCCGGCTTCTGACTGGGTGACGGTAGTCATGGGGAACCCTCCAGGGTTCGAGGAGACAATGGAGAGCGCCGCACAGGGCGCCCCGGGGAACGGTCAGAACGCGTACGGCCGCACGGCCCGGGTGTCGTGCAGGACACGCGCCCACCACAGGAGCTGGTCGAGCATCGTCGTGACGGCGGCCTTCAGCCGCGCGGACGGCTTGGGCCAGTTGCCGTCGGCGTCGAACTCGTTCCAGTAGTCGGGAATGCTGACGGAATCACGGATGGCCACCGCATGGACCTCGGCGAACACACTGCGCAGCTGCTCGGTCGCGTACAGGCCGCCGGAAGGGCCGCCGTAGGACAGGAAGCCGACGGGCTTGGCCTTCCACTCGTCCAGATACCAGTCGATGGCCGTCTTGAGCGGAGCGGGAAAACTCCTGTTGTACTCGGGAGTCACCACGACGAACGCATCGGCGGCCGCGAGCCGGGGCGCCAGAGCGGCCACCGACCGGGGCCGGGGCTCGCACTCATCCCCCAGCGTCTGCGGCAACCGGGTCTCGGCGAGATCGATCAGATCGACGTCGAGGTCCCTGCGCCGCCGGGCATGACCGGTGAGCCAGTTCGCCGCCGTCGGCCCGAAACGGCCTCTGCGCGTGCTGCCGATGATGATCGCCAACCGCAGTCGGTCGTGGTCGGACATCGGCGTGCTCCCGCGCTCGGCCGGCATACCGCCGGGGTGGTGTTCTCATGGGCAACCCTGCGGCCGGCCGCTCACCGCGCACTCACCGCGCACTCACAGCCCGCTGTCGGCCGCTCCAGGCACGTCACAGCCCTGCGCTACCGTGACGCCATGCGATTCGGGGTGCTGGGGACATTGGCCGTGTGGACGGCGGACGGCCGTGAGGTCACCGTCCCCGGAGCCAAGCCCCGAGCCCTGCTCGCCGACCTCCTCACCCACGAGGGACGGCCCGTGTCCGCGGACCGGCTGATCGACGACCTGTGGAGCGAGGAGGAGATGCCCGGCAACCCCGCCGCCGCCCTCCAGACGAAGATCTGGCAGCTGCGCCGGGTCCTGGAGGACGCCGAACAGGGCGGCCGCGACCTGGTGACCCTCCGGGACAACGGCTACGTACTGGCCACGGGCCCCGGAAGCGTCGACGCCGCGCGGTTCACGCAGACGACGGCCCGCGCCAGGGCGGCCCGTGACCCCAGGACCAGAGCGACCCTGCTGACCGAAGCCCTCGCACTGTGGCGGGGCAACGCGTACGCCGGATACGAGGACACCGCCTTCGCCCGGCCGGCGGCCACCCGACTGGAAGAAGCCAGACTCACCGCCCTGGAAGAACGCGCCCAAGCCCGAATCGACCTGGGTGAACACAACGACGTGGCAGCCGAACTGCACACACTCGCCACCCAACACCCGCTGCGCGAACGGCTGCGCGCGGTCCACATACGCGCGCTCTACGGCGCGGGCAGGGCAAGCGAAGCCCTCGCCGAGTACCGCGGACTCCAGGCCCGCCTGGCCGACGAGCTGGGCCTCGATCCCAGCCCCGAACTCGTCGCGCTCCACCAGGCCATCCTCCGCCAGGACCCGGCCCTGACCGCGGCACCCGCCACCACCGTCCCCGCCGCCCCGCACCCCCCGCCGCGCCGGCCCACCAACCTCCCCGCGCCGGTCAGTGAACTGGTCGGCAGACAGAGCGCGGTGGCCGAGGTGAAAGCCCTGTTCGCCGAAGCACGCCAGCTGACCCTGACCGGCTCGGGCGGCGTCGGCAAGACCCGCCTCGCCCTGGAGACGGCGGCCCAGCTCGCGGACGGCTTCCCCGACGGCACCTGGCTCGTCGAGCTGGCCTCCCTGGGCCACACCAGCACGGCGGACGCCGTGTCCGCCGTCGTCGAAGCGGTCATGACGGCACTCGGCATCCGCGAAGGAACCGCCCCGACCCCCGCCCCCGGCCCCGGAGCCCCGGGAACGGCCCTCCCGCCCGCCGAGCGCCTCGCCGACGCACTCGGCGACAAGCGGACCCTGCTCGTCCTCGACAACTGCGAACACGTCATCGACGCGGTGGCCGAGCTGGCACTGCTCCTCCTCAAACGCGCCCCGGACCTGCGCATCCTGGCCACCAGCCAGGAACCGATCGGCAACCCGGGCGAAGTGCTCTGGTCCGTGCCCCCGCTGGAAGTACCCCCGCCGGACACCACCGGCAGCACACCCGACCCCGCGGCCGTGGCACGCTCCAGCGCCGTGCGGCTCTTCGTCACCAGAGCCGCCGCCGCGGCACCCGGCTTCACCCTCGACGCCGGCAACGCCCGGGACGTCTCGGTGATCTGCCGCCGCCTCGACGGAATCCCGCTCGCCCTGGAACTCGCCGCCACCCGCGTACGGGCCCTGGGCGTGCGCGGCCTGGTCGCCCGCCTCGACGACCGGTTCCGGCTCCTGGCCACCGGATACCGCGGAGCCCCACCGCGCCAGCAGACCCTGCGCGCCATGATCGACTGGAGCTGGGAGCTGCTGACCGAGCCGGAGCGCATGGTGCTCCGCCGCCTCGCCGTCCACATCGAGGGCTGCACACTGGAAGCGGCGGAGGCGGTCTGCGCGGGGGAGGGGACACACCCCGACGACGTACTCGACCTGCTCGCACGACTGGTGGACCGCTCCCTGGTCGTCATGGCCGACGACGGCGAAGGCCCCCGCTACCGGCTCCTGGAATCGGTCGCCGAGTACGGCCTGGACCGGCTCCACGAAGCAGCCGAAACCGAACGCGTACGCCGCAGGCACCGCCACTACTACATCGAACGCGCCGAACGCGCCGCACCCCTGCTGCACGGACCCGACCAGCGACGCCGACTACGACTCCTCGACGCGGAGACCGCGAACTTCCGCCGCGCCCTGGAGGACGCCGTGCACCACGGCGCCGCGCACGAGGCCCTGCGCCTGGTCAACGCGCTGGCCTGGTACTGGTTCTCACGCGGTCGCCTCCGGGAGGCCGGCAGGTCCCTGGAGGCCGCGCTCTCCGCGGCCCAGGACACCGGCACCGCGGCGGGCACCGAGCCGGTCGCCTCCGCCCGCGCCAGGACCCGGGCCTGGCAGGCGGGCTTCGCCGTCCTCGTCGACGAGGACGGCGACCGCACCCAGTGGAGCCGCGTCGCCGTGGAGTTCTCCCGGGACATCGCCGACCGGCGCGAGGGGGCCAGGGCCCAGTGGTTCCTGGGCTTCGCCCTGTTCGGCGTCGGCCACCAGGCCGCCAGCGAGACCCTGATCGACCAGGCCCTGGAAGGATTCCGCGCCCTCGGCGACACCTGGGGAACCGCCGCCGCCCTGAGCGTGAGGGCCAACCAGGCGCATGTCAGGGGAGACCTGGAACGGCTGGAGCGCGACGGCCGCGAGAGCGCCGCACTCTTCGCGGAACTCGCCGACTGCTGGGGCCAGTTGCAGACCGTGGAACCCCTCGCCGCGCTGGCCGAGATGCGCGGCGACTACGCCCTGGCGGCCCGCCTGCACCAGGAGGGCCTGGGCCTGGCCGAGGACCTCGGGCTGTGGCCCGAGGCCGCCGACCGGCTGACGAGCCTCGGCAGCACCGCCATGCTCACCGGCGACCACACCACAGCACGCGACTACCACCAGCGCGCCCTGCGCCTCGCCGCGGAGCACAGCTTCAAACCGGGCGAGATCCACGCCGAGACCGGCCTCGGCCTCGGCGCACGCCGCGAGGGCAGGTTCGACACCGCCGAGGCCCATCTGCACCGCGTGCTGGACTGGTTGTCCAGGATGGCCTTCGAACCGGGCCGCGCCCTGGTCCTGGCCGAACTCGGCTTCATCGCCGAACAGCGCGGCGAAGCCGACCGGGCCCTGCGCCTGCACCAGGAAGGCTGGACCGCCGCATGCCGCACCGGGGACGCCAGGGCCCTGGCACTGGCCCTGGAAGGCCTGGCCGGAGCACACGCCCTCGCAGACCGCCCCGCACAGGCCGCCCTGCTGCTGGGAGCGGCGTACGCGGCCCGCGAGTCGGTGGGCATGCCACTGCCCCCTGCCGAGCGGGGCGACGTCGACCGGATCACCGCCGCCGCACACGCCCGCCTCGATGGCAACGCCTACGACGCGGCGTACCGCAGGGGCCGCGCGATGACGCCCGAAGAGGCCCTGACCGCCCCCACACACGGCTGATCAGCCCGTACGCCGACCACTGCCCCGACCCGCACCGGCCACCGGCACCGGCCGCAGACCATGACCGCCGGGCCGTCGGACCGCCAGACCCGCCAGACCGAGCAGTGACCACTCGATGAGAGGCCGCCCCTAGCCTCGCAGTGCCTGCAAGCGGTGGCCCGGGCGCCCACCGCTCCGCCGGACCGCGCCGGCGGACGAACCGGCCCTACGCCACACCATCGACCGAGAATCTGGGGACGAAATGAACTCACCCACCGCACCGGTGTACGCCGACGCCAACGTGCGAGACATGATCGCCCCGTTCGGGCTCGCGGTCGAATACACCCGGGCCGAAGGCAACGCCCTCTACTACCAGGACGACGAAGGCCGGGAGATCCGCGTCCTCGACTTCGCCTGCGGCTTCGGATCCCTGATGCTGGGCCACAACAACCCCGACATAGCGGCGCGCGCCAAGGAGATCCTGGACTCGCAGATCCCCGTCCACGCGCAGCTCGCCGTGCACGCGCACACCAACGACCTCGCCACAGCGCTCAACAACATCATCCAGCGTGAGCTGGACACGGACGAGCCCTACTACGCCCTCTTCGGCAACTCCGGCGCCGAGGCCGTCGAAATCGCCATCAAGCACGCCGAGTACGACCGGCTGGAGCGCGCGAAGGAACTCCTCGGCTCGATCGAGACGAACACCGAAGCCGCCCGCACCGCCGTCCACGCCGGCACGGCCGACGTCGCGGACGAGGCGTACGAACTGCTCGGCATCACGGACCGCACCTCCGGCGGCACCGGCTTCGAGAACCTCATCGCCGAGGTCACCCGGCGCAACGAGGAGACCTCCGCCGTGCCGCCGCTCTTCCTCACCCTGGAAGGCTCCTTCCACGGCAAGCTGGGCAGCAGCATCCAGCTCACCCACAACGAAACCTTCCGCACCCCCTTCAAGTCGCTGTCCGCACAGGCCCGGTTCGTCCCCGCCGACCAGCCCGACGCCCTCGCCAAGGTCGTCGACGACGAGCGGGTCGCCGCCCTCGACGTCGTCGTCGACGGTTCCACCGTCCGCGTCGTCGAGCGCGACTTCCCCGTCTTCGGAGCCTTCTTCCTGGAGCCGATCCGCGGCGAGGCGGGCATCCGGCCGCTCAGCCGGGAGTTCGCCCAGGAGGTCGAGCGGGTCTCCGCCAAGCTCGGCTGCCCGGTGATCTCCGACGAGATCCAGTCCGGCACGGGCCGCTCCGGCGCCTTCTTCGCCGCCTCGCACATCGGGCTGCGCGGCGACTACATCATCCTGGCGAAGAGCCTCGCGGGCGGCATCGCCAAGACCGGCATCGTGCTGGTGCGCGAGGCCCGCTACCGCCAGGGGTTCGAGCTCATCCACAGCTCGACCTTCGGCAAGGACAGCTTCTCCTCCCTCATCGCCCTCAAGGTCATCGAGACCCTGGAGGCCGACAACGGCCAGGCCTACCGCACCGCGGCCGAGCGCGGCGAGAAGCTGCGGGCGGCGCTCGAGTCGGTCCGCACCGACTTCCCCGACGTCGTCAAGGACGTCCGCGGCCGGGGCCTGATGCTGGGACTGGAATTCCACGACCAGTCCGACGCCGCCTCCGAGGTCATCAGGGAGCAGACCCAGAGCGGCTACATCGGCTTCGCCGTCGCCGGCTACCTGCTGCGCAACCACCGGATCCGCACCTTCACCACGGCGAGCGCCCTGCACACCTTCCGCTTCGAGCCGCCCATCTACCTGAGCGACGAAGACATCGCCCAGCTGGAGACCGCCCTGCGGGACGTGGCCGGCGTACTGCGCCGCCAGGACGAGCAGGGATTCAACGCCGCCTGACCCGCCTGCCCCTCTGCCGAGGTTCCGCCTGCCGTACGAGGGGGCGCGGCCGCCCCGCGAACGGGCGCCGCGCCCCCTGGTCGCACACCGAAGACCCCGAAGCGGCCGGACCGCGTCCCCCACCACGGGGCGCCACCGCCCCGTGAGCGCAGGGCGCCCGCGCGAACGCCGCAGCCACCGGGCCGGGCACCGGGCCCACCACCGCCGCGCGTTCCACGCGAAACATGACGCCCGCACCGCCAGGACGAGCGGAAATTCCACGCCGTCCGACGAATTCCGTCGCCGCCGCCGACCCTCCGGGACCGGTACCGCACGTCGCCGCCGGTGCCATTGCCCGGAGCACGGGCAAAGCGAACACCAACGGAATGACTGCCAACGCATGCACATCCGCCTCGACCGCGAACTCCACCGGGAACGGGGCACCGGCCCGGCTGACGTGCGAGATGACGCGCGCCGCCACCAGGCCATCCGGCAGGAGACATCGGTGCCGGCCCCGCTCCCCGGACGGACGAACGGCCCCGGTGGCCCGGAGGACGGCTCCCGAGAGCACTCCTGCCGCGGACCGAACGAACTCCTCCGCATAACCACCCGACCTCGGACAATTCCCGCGAAATAGGGGAATGACTGGCCGATGGACGGATCATTACCTGGCAATTCGCCGTCGATTAAGCGCGCCCGTATATAACGTTCCTACCGCTCAGCGAGGGCCCGGAAACATGATTCCCTGAAATCTCGTCGAGCCCGGAATCGCGCAGATAACCCTGCTGAATTCCCTACGCCGTCGACGACCCGCGCGGCGATCCTCGCCGGCACCGCGCAGCGGTCCCGATGACAACAAGCCAAGGAGAACCAGTGACCCCCGCAGCCGTCGACGCCGACTCCGTCGTGTACGCGGTGAAGGGCATCGTCTCCCCGCTCCCGGAGAACAGCCCGGAAGCGGGGACGTGCCACTGGGACCCCAAGAAGAACTACCAACCCCTGCACGGCGACGGCTTGTTCGGCAGGACGAAAACGAAGCGCTCTGCCGGGCTCGGCCCGCCGGCCACGGAACAGCCGGAGGCCGCGCGAGACCGCCCCCCGACGCACCGGATCGCACCCGTGCCGGTCCCGGGCGGCTTCACCCCCACCGCCACCCGCCTGCCCACCGCAGACACCCGCGTACTCAACGGCGGCCGGCGCACGAACACCAGCCGGGGCAGGAACACCGTCCGCCGCGTGAACACCGTCCGCCGCGACGCCGGGACAGCACCCGCCGAGACCCACCGGGCGCACGCCGCCCCGGCCCCGGACCCGTACGCCACCGCACGGCTCAACCACCGGGCCGCACACGGCCACGGCACCGACAGCCCGCGGAGCCTCGTCGAGGAACAGCGCGGTCCCACCACCTGAGGCGGCAGGACCCATCCCGCACAGGCAGGACCCGCCCCCGAAACACGCACCCCGAACCCCCACCGCACCCCGGCACCTCATCACAACGATCCCAAGGAGACACGGTGAGAACCGACAACCCTTCCGGCACACCGCGCAACGCCCCCGACAGCACACGAAGGACCATGCTGAAGGCCGCCGGCCTGACAGCACTCCTCGGCGCGACGGGCCTGAGCACCGCACGCGCAGCCGACCGGCGGGCAGCGGCCGCCACCTACGACGTCATCGTCATCGGTGCGGGCTTCGCCGGTGTCACCGCCGCCCGCGAGCTGTTCCGCAACGGACGCAAGCCGCTCATCCTCGAAGCCCAGAACCGCATAGGCGGCCGCACCTACACCCACGACTTCGTCGGCGAGAAGGTCGAACTCGGCGGCGCCTTCTTCGACGCGACCCACCCGCACGCCTGGAAGGAGATCCAGCACTACAAGCTGCAGCTCACCAGCGACCCGGGGCCGGAGGTCGCCTACTTCCCGGCCGAACAGGGATTTCGCGCGTACGCCCCCGTCGACGGCTTCGGCCACCTGGCCAGCCTCGTCACCCCCGTCTTCGACGGCTCCCGGGACTATCTCCCGACCCCGCGAAACCCCTTCGCCCGCGAGGACCTCCTGCGCCCGGTCGACAAGCTGCGCCTGATCGACCGGATCAACGCCCTGAACTACTCGCCCGTCGACCGCAAGTGGGTCACCGGCAACCTCGGCGGCCTGTCCGGCAACTCCACCCGCGGCTCGCTGACGCAGATGGCCCAGTGGTGGGCCCTGTCCGACTGGGACTTCCAGAAGTTCTCCGGCGGCCAGTCCTCCCGCCTCGTCCACGGCACCGCCGCCTTCCTGAAGGCGATGCTCGACGACTCCGGCTCGCAGCTGCGCCTCAACTCGCCCGTCACCGCGATCGCGGACGACGGCCGGAGCGTCCGCGTCACCACGAAGGGCGGGACCGTCTACCAGGCCCCCGAGGTCGTCATCGCGGTGCCGGTCAACGTATGGAACACCATCACCTTCACCCCAGGACTACCGCAGGTGTACCGCGGCCTCGCCGCCGCGACCGTCGCCGTTCCCAAGGCCAAGAAGCTCTTCCTCCACATCCGCAGCAGCAAGGGCCTCTTCTACGCGGCGGGAGCGGAGGGCGAGCCCGGCCTCTCGGACGTCGCCCCGGTCCACAAGCTCGCCGACGGACACCTCGCCTTCGGCTTCAGCCTGGACCCCTCGCTCGATGTGAACAACGCCGCCCAGGTCCAGCAGTCGCTGCGACGCTGGGTCCCCGACGCCGAGGTGCTCGCGGTCAAGGGCCACGACTGGGGCAGCGACCCCTACGCGCGCGGCGGTTGGACCTACAAGCAGCCGGGCCAGCTCACCGGCCCCCTGCGTACCGTCCAGAACCCCGTCGGACGCCTCGCCTTCGCCGGCAGCGACATCGCCACCGGGTGGAGCGGCTGGGTCGACGGCGCCATCGAGTCCGGCCTGCGCGCCGCGGGCCAGATCCTCGTCCGGTGAGCACCCCGACCGTGCTGGGCAGCCGATGACCCGCCGGCCGCCCCTCTTCCCCGCCCCCGGCGCCGGTGGCATCCGGGCGGCGGACGAGCCCCCGCGCGAGCGGGGACAGGCCGCGCGCGCGGAGCTGCCCGGCGTCCTCGGCGCCCGCCCGAAGTCCCCACTCGCCCTGTCCGTCCACCTGGAGCAGGCATCAGCATGAGCGACAGCGGCAAGCACTTCCACTACGTGATCGTGGGCGCGGGATCGGCAGGAGCCGTCCTCGCCGCCCGCCTCTCCGAGGACCCCGCGGTGCGGGTGGCACTCGTCGAGGCGGGCGGCCCCGACACGGACCCGGCCTTCCGGCTGCCCGCGGGGTCGCTCGGGCTGCTGGGCGGCGAACACGACTGGGGCTACGGGACGGTGCCGCAGCCGGGCATCGCAGGACGCACGGTCCCCTGGCCGCGCGGAAAGGTCCTGGGCGGCTCCTCATCGCTCAACTTCCAGATGTGGATCCCTGGTTGCGCCACCGACTACGACGCCTGGGCCGACACGGCGGGACCCTCCTGGTCCTGGAACGCCGTGGAGCCCTACTTCCGCAGGGCCGAGCACTGGGCAGGTCCCCCCGAGGACGGCACCACCTACGGCCGGGGCGGCCCTCTGTGGATCTCACCGCCGAGGGACCCCGACCCCACCACCGCGCACTTCCTCGAAGCGTGCGCCGAACTGGGGCTCGGCCCGGTCCCCGGCGGCCTCGGCGGACCCGACCACCGCGGCAGCACGACCACCCCGCTCAACCAGCGCGACGGCGCCCGGTGGAGCACCGCCGACGGATACCTCAGGCCGGCCCTGGACCGGCCCAACCTCACCGTGATCACCGGCGAACAGGTCCACCGGATCCTCATCGAGGACGGCCGCGCGCACGGAGTGCAACTGGCGGCGGGCCCCCTGTACGCGCGCCGCGAAGTCGTCCTGAGCGCGGGCGCCATCGGCTCCCCCCACCTCCTGTTGCTCTCGGGCATCGGAGACCGGGACGACCTGCTGGCGGCGGACGTCGAACCGCGCGTCCACCTGCCGGGCGTCGGCCGCAACCTGCACGATCACATCGCCCTCGATCTGGTCATGAGCGCGACGTCCCCCGTCCGCCTCGCGGGCAGCGCGACCCCGGAAGCACAGCGGCAGTTCGACCAGGACCGGACGGGCCCGCTCACCTCCAACATCGCCGAGGCGGTCGGCCTGTTCCGCAGCGACGGCCGCCCCGGCCCGCCCGACCTCGAAGTGATCTGGGCGCCCGTCGCGTTCCAGGAGGGCGGCCCCGGCCACGGCCTGACCATCGCCGTGATCCTGCTCCAGCCCCGAAGCCGCGGCCGCATCACCCTCGCGGCACCGGACCCCGCCCTCCCGCCCCTGATCGACCCCGGCTACCTCTCGGCCGAAGAGGACCTGCACACCCTCGCGGCGGGCGCCCGCTTCGCCGAGCGCCTCTTCGACACCGAGGCCCTGCGCCCCCTGGTCGACGGGGCGATGGCCCCCTGGACCCACGGCATGAGCGACACCACCCTCCTCGAACACATCCGGGAGAACGCCGACACGCTCTTCCACCCGGTGGGCACCTGCCGCATGGGCCACCCGGACGACGGGACCGCGGTGGTGGACCCCACCCTGAAGGTCCACGGCGTACCGGGCCTGCGCGTGGTGGACGCATCCGTCATCCCGCACATCACACGGGGCCACACACACGCCCCGGCCGTGATGCTCGGCGAACGGGCGGCGCAGCTGATCCGCGACGAAACGGCCTGAACCCCGCCCTCCGGCGTTCCGATGGCACGGGTCGATCCCGTCAGGAGGCGGGATCGATCAGAGGAGGATCAGCCCGGCCGGGGCCAACCCGCCTCCTCGGCACCGATCGTGACGGTCACAAAGACCTGCAACGCGGAGCCGGCCGAGCTGCGCGTCCCGGCGGGACGGCATCAAGAAGGCGAAGCCGCGCCGGAGAAGCCGGAGACGGACCGCGTCCGCAAGATCACCGCACGCGCGGGACACGAGAAGGCCAAGGCGGAGCGCATCGCCCCCTGCCGCACTCAGCCGCGCCCAAACCGCGAACCCCGCCTCGGAGCAACCGACTTCACCCGGCGGGCCCGCACCACTGTCCTGCCCGATACCCACACGGTGTGCTGGTCCACCGCGACCGAACGCTCCGCATCGACCTGCCGACCGCCGGTGCCGCGGAAATCCCGAACACTGTCTTTCCTGCCCTGCGGCGGGGGAGTGGTCCGATGCCGACGGGGCGGATCCCGCCGTCACCCGTAACACGTTCGTCCTACTGGGAAGGCCCTGCGCCGGCACCGGCCCGACGCCGGTCCGAGGGGCTCTCCGTCCCGGACTGCCCGGAGCTCGCAGGCACCGATTCCCAGCCACACCTACAGGGCGCGAACACCTGGTGAGCGGGTGCGTGTGCACCTCACGACCGGGGGAGAACAGCTCGGCTGCCGCCTTCCCACCAGACACACTGGCGGGTTGGCTTGATTCGTGTGGGTACGATCGTCGCTAAACGCCCCCCACGTCGAGAGCCGAGGACTACATGTCTGGAAACCTTCCCGTTCAGAGTGTCACGGCAGACTATGCCCAGCGGGTCGCTGATGACCTGGCGGCGAACCGGAGCGATCAGGAGCGCGTGCGCACCGAACTGGCACGGTCGCAGGAAGAGCTCGTCCGCCTGGAAGAGAGTGAGCAGGTCCTGACGAAGATGCAGGAAGTGCTCGGCGGCACGCCCGAGCAGGCAGCGAAGCAGCGCAAGCACCGCAAGGGGGGCGCGGTTCCTGCGGCCCGGGGCTCCAACCGCAGGACAGCGGCAGGGAAGCCGGCAGCCGCCACCGGGCGCAAGGCACCCAAGAAGACCGCGTCGCCCAAGAAGGCGGGCGAGCCGACATGGCTGGAGCTGACTACCGCCTACCTGGGAGGACAGAGCGAGCCCAGGTCCGCGGCAGAAGTAGCGGCCTCGCTCACCCAGACGCACCCCGAGCGCACGGTCCAGGTGACGGTCGTGCGCAACACCCTGGAACAGGGGGTCGCCCAGGGGCTGCTGGAGCGTTCCAAGCAGGGACGTTCGGTCTTCTACCACCCCACCACCCCCGCCTCGGCCCCTTCCGGTTCGTAGCCGGCGCCGGCCGCTTCAGACAGGTGGCCGGCAAGCCGGTTCATGCCACTGACGGCCCTGACCGACTGCCCGCGTGCCGGCTCCCCCCAGCCCGCGGGGTACGCCCAGGGCTCCTCATGGCCCTCTGCGGGCCGGGGCGGGAGGCAACACCGGCCCCGGCCGGACGGCTTTGCCTGTGGCACCCCGGAGCAGGCTGCGCGGGCCGCCGGGTGCCCCGAGCCGGGCGAAGCGCGCCACACCGGCGTCCGAGCCCGTCCGGACCTCCTTTCCCTCGCCCGGACATCCCGGAGTCAACCGCTCCCGCGCCCCGTCCGGTGAGGCTGGGGGGACGTGCTGCGAAGGGCGCCTGTGTGGCCGTACCCAGTTGATACGGACACGGGTGCGGGGGGCGGTGGCAGAGCAGGGGCGGTGGGGGAGCGGTAGAGATAGCCCATCCCGCGGACCGAGACGATGGACCCGCCGCCCACCGGTGTCGTGTCGAGCTTGCCGCGCAAGCGGGAGACGGTGAACTTGACCCGGTCGCGTGCGCCCGCATTCGCGGTACCCCAGCCGGCTTCGAGCGTCCCGAAGTGATCCCCGAACTGCGCCGCCGCCCCACCGCCTCCACGTACGCAAAGCCACCACCGGCTCCACCCTCGCCGTCATCACCGAAGCAGCCGAATGACCCCCGGGGTGCGGTGCAACATGCCACCGCACCCCACCTCACCCCATCCCCGGGCCGGTGTCACCGCGACCACCACCCGCCGCCCCTGGACCTCATCGGCGTCGACGAAGCCGGTCTCCGGCGGCACCCCGCAGCGAGAGTCCGGCCGCAACCGCGGAGATCTCCTCCGGGGAGCCGGACTCGCCGAGCCTGTAGACCCGTTCGGCGCCGGCGAGCAGCTTCCAGCCAGGGCGCATGTGCCCGGCATCGAAGACGTCCAGAACTGCGTCACGCCTTCGAAGCGGATCGGATCCCGCCCACACAGTGGAAGAGCGCCCTTCGCTCACTGCACGACTTCCTCGAACAGGAGGGCGTACTGATACTCACCGGTGAGGTCTCCGGGCGCGCCCGCTATCGCGTCACCCTGAGACCGGGAAGACGATCAAGGCGGACGACATCGTTGCGCACTTCCAAACCCGCTGCCGCGGCGTGGTGGTCGTGCCGTTCGACGAGCACCTGTCCGCAGGCGCGGAGATCGACCTCGACATGCTGCGCCCCAGGACGCGCGAGGCGTACTTCGACCTTGCGGCGCTCATCGCCGAGGACTTCGTCCGCCGTGACCACACATCACTCCGTCGGAGTCCGGAGTCTCTCCGTTGACAGCCGCGACGGTCACCACGCACGCGGGCTCATCGGGTAACACTCGTGCCGGCTCGTCCTGGCGACGAGGCAATTGCGTTGTGCTCGGGTTCCTCGCAGTGACTCCGAGAGGGGGGGGAGGGCTCAAGAGCTGACCGGGCTGACAGGCCATCGCTTCCCGGCGCCCGCGGCCCCGTGCCCGGCCCGCCACCACATCACCCGGAACGAAGCGCTCAACGTCCCGTACCACTCCTCCCGGACCGCAACGTCGAACTCCGGCGATGCCGCCCGGCAGGTATGCGAGCAGGGCCGCCTGCCCCGATCCTGAGCGGTTGGCTCCCCCGGCAGCGGCCCCGTACCGGGGGACAGAGCCGGGCGGCCCGTCGGGAGCGCCGCCACCTCGGTGCCGCAGCCCGTTCCCGTACGGGCTCGCGCGACAGTCCCTACCGCTGTCGCGGAACCGGCTGATGCCGGGGACATCGCGACGATCCGTGCCCTGCGGGACCTGTCCTCCTCCCATCTGCCGGTCGGCTCCACGCGACAGCAAAGGCTTCGAGAACAGGCGGAGCGGCGAGCTGACCCGAGGCTAGCGTTGTCCGTCCGTGTCGCGTCCTCGCGGTCCGTCCGACGCCAGACCTGCCACCGCGCAGAGCGCCCCCCAGCCTCCCGCCACAGCGGCGGCCTTACCGCGCGCGGCCGGATCAGGGAGTTGTGTACCGAAGATCAGCGCGTCGCCGAGGTCCGCCGCGACCCGGCAGGCGGTTGCTGCTCGCCGGACCGAACGGTCCTTCGCGACCAGCATGGCGAGGCCGATCGCGACATCCCGGACGCCCATGGCCCGGATCAGCAGAGCGGCAGGGGCGGGAACGGACCCGTCCTCACGGTCCAGACCGCACGGACGAGCCATCAACTCCGGGCGCACAAGGACACCCACACCGTAGGCAGCGGTCGCCGCGCCCACCCATCGCACCAGGCCAGCTTCCACAGCGTCCTCCTTCTATCCCCTGTGACCATCTGATCACGCGTTCCCGGCTGGACCCCGTCCGACACTTCCGTCCCTGGCGTGGCCAGGCGAACACACTTGTCAATTGCCGAAGGAGCGGCAGGCCCCGTGCCCTGGCCGAAGTCCGGTGGAGGGTCCGCGCGTCTGCGGCCCCTACTCAGGTACCCCCGGCCGGGCGGAGCGGGTGGTGGCGTCGAGACCTTCGGTGCGGATCGTTTCCTCGTACCGGCCAGACGGCCAGAGGGGGCTGTACACCGCTCCTCGGAGTCCTCGTCATTCTGCGTGCCGCTGAGGCAGTCCCGGGTGGTCACGGGTCCATGGGGCCGGTGACGGCGGAGAGCACTCGTCCCGGCTTCGCCTGAGCCTGGGGCGGGTCAACAGGAGACAGAGGACCTTGCGGGCGTCGGAGCGCCGGGCGGGATCGTGGGCCAGAACCGCGACCGCGGTGGCCAGGAGCGGACCAAGTACGCCCAGTACGAGGCCGACGAGCGGCACAATGAGCATCATCACGAGAGCGCCTTCAGGTAGGGATCGGGCTGACGCCACTCATTGAGACAGCCCCGAAGTGTTCGGTGGGGCGGGCCGAAGGACGGCGAACGACGCCGAACAGCGACGAGAGCAGGAGGTGGCGATGGACCCGGTCGAGGAGTTCGCCGCTTGGCTGCGCCACCTGCACCGGGAAGCGAAGAAGCCCAGCTACACCGAGATGGTGCGTCGGATCCGGGTGACCGATCCGACCGCGAGCGTGGTCGTCAGCACGATCTCCGAAACCCTCAACGGCAAACGCCTCCCGCGCTGGACGACGGTGGAGCCGATCGCCCGGGTCCTGGGCGGCCCGCCCGCGGCCGAGGAATGCCTGCGCCGCTGGAAGCAGGCCGACGCCGCCCGCACCCCGACCACCGCGCAGAGCGACACCGCACCGATCCCTGACACTCTCGCCCCCGGCCCGGCAACCGGGGGCGCCGTCGCCGGGTCGGCGACGAGCCATTTTTCCATCGCCCGGGGCGGGGGCGCAGAGGCGGCTGATCCGGATCGAGGAGCGCGCGGGGACGAGGCGCCGGTCCGTGGTCCGCGCAGGAAGTCGCTTCCGGTGTGGGTGGTGAGCACGGTCACCGCGCTGGGCGTCGCAGCAGCGGCCTGGGCAGCCGTCACCCTCATCGACGACCGGAACCAGGCACGCCCCAGCGACAGAACACCGGGAACGGCAGCGGACGCCCCGCAAGACGCTGCGCGGCTGCGGTTCAAGCCCGGCACCTACGAAACGGTGCTGACCGTGAACGAGAAATCCTGGGTGTCGCCTGACGACAACGTCCGTATCCGCGTGCCCGGCGCATCCACCAGCGATGGCTCCACGCTCTTCGTCACCACCCCCTCGGTCTCCTGCCCGCAGACCACGGTAGCGATCGGCGACGCTCTCATCGTGCCGGAAACATCCGGCAGCTCATGGACCCGCATCACCACCCTGAAGGTATGGGCACAAGACACCCCGAACGGCGAGCCCTTCGACATGTATGTCCAGCTCCAGATCGACCAGGGCACGGGCCGCGCGCCGCAAGGGCAACGATGTGCTTCCTGAAGCGGACGCCATCCCGCGCGCTGCCCGACCCGTACGCGGACAACGCCCCGGCGCACGGAAGGGGCCAGAACGGCCCGGTGACCTGAATCGGAGATCTGTCGTTGACCGGGTACGAGGCATGCCCGGCCGGCCGGGCGACGTCGCAGCAACCAGGAGGAACACCGTGCCCGTCGTCCGTACTGTCCCCCTGCACCAGGTGAATGCCCCGGCGCCAGGGCCGCCCCGGCTCATCGAGCTGCCGAACGGCACACCGGTATGGCTCATCACCCGGTACAACGACGTGCACCAAGTTCTGACCGACCCCCGCTTCGAGCGCTCACCGGTCCACGCCCCCGATACTCCGCCGGTCCTCGACAGCCCCAGCCTGCTGGACAGCCGCGACTCCATCGGACGGCAGGACGGTGACGGGCACCTGCGTCTGCGGCGTGCCGTCGGCCAGGCCTTCACTCCGCGCGCGGTCGAGCACCTGCGACCGTGGGTGGCCGAAGTCGTCGACCAGCTTCTTGACGACCTCGTCGCGAAGGGGCCGCCCGCCGACCTCGTCACCGACTACGCGCTGCCCCTGCCCTGCAAGGTCATCCACCGGCTGCTGGCCGTGGACCACGTTCCCACCGAGCGGCTCATCCACTGGGCCGAACACGCTTTCCCCGGGGCCTCCGCGGCGTCGGAAGACGGTGACCAGGCCCGAGGCGAACTGACCGACTTCGCCACCACGCTGATCACCGAGCGGCGCAGGTCACCCGGCGACGACCTGGTCAGCTCCGTCGTCCAAGCCACCGACCGTGAAGGCGGCATCCCCGAGGCCGCACTGGTCAACCTGATCGCCACTATGGTCGTCGGCGGTCACGACACCACCATGACCATGCTCAGCAACTCCCTGCTCTACCTGCTGACCGAACAGCCGGCGGCCTGGCACCGGCTGGGTTCGGACGAACAGACTGCCGCAGTCCTCACCGAACGACTGCTCCACCTGATTCCCCTGGGCGACCGCGAGGAACGCCCCGGTCATGTACTCGCCGCCACCGCGGACATCCGCCTCGGCGGCGTGACGGTCCGCGCCGGTGACTTCGTCACGACCGACCATGTCGCCGCCAACCGCGACTCGGCGGCCTTCCCCGGCAACCCTCACGACCCCGACAACCTGTTCACCCCCCTCCCCAAGCCCTCCCTCGCCTTCGGCGCGGGCCGGCACTACTGCCTGGGAACCTGGCTCGCCCGGGCCGAGCTCCAACTCGCCCTCCACCGCCTCGCCGGCCGCCTGCCCGCCCTGCGCCTCACCATCGCCGCCGACGACATCGTGTGGCGGCACGGCACTGTCACCCGCAGCCCCTTCCACCTGCCCTCCGCCTGGTGAACGGCAACCCCTGATACTCCCCGCCTCCTGGTGGCAGCGGCCATTGGACCACCCGGGCGGGGTGACCGGCGGCGCCTCTCGACCGGCCGGCCGCCACGAGCCCCGAGCGGGTCAGGATTTCGATCCCGGAACCGGTGAGGATTCGGCTCGGACGGCAGGGCACCGGTAACCTCGCACACCAGCTCCGACCGCCCCTCTACGAGCCCGTCAGAGCCCGTAGAGGGGCGGTCAGGACGGCGGCCCGCCCCAGCGTGGTCATCCTGGCCGCCACCGGCTCGGCGTGCACGTGGCTGTGTGCGTCCGCATCGCTCTCCGGACCGCTGCCGTCCGTCCCGAACGGCCCGCGCTTTCCGGGCGACGCCGGCGTTCCCGGCCACGAGCCACACCTCGCGGCCATCGCCCAGGGACACCCGTGAGAGCGGCCTGCGCTCCCGCGGCGCGACATAACCCGGGGGCATTCCGTAAGGGCAGACCCTGTCCATCGGGTACGCGGGAGCCCGGCCCGCGTCCAAAGGGGTAACTGTCACCGTCATCCTCACCCAAGACCGGGCCGCACGCGGACCGGTCACCCATCCCGTACGCGACGGGAGCCCCAGGACCCGGCCCACCACCGCGGCGGAGGCCCCCCGGCATCCTGCGACGCGCCGGACAGACCCCTGACCAGAGTGCCGACCCACCGGTCCGGGACGCCATCCGAAACGGTCACGTTCATCCCCCATGGGGCTTCTCCGGCCGTGTGTTCGCCGCCCGGTCCGCGCCGGGGCCCGTTCCCCTACCGACCCCGGTCTCGTTGTTCATTCACGCGCCGAGCGGTGGAACCACACCTGCTGACACCCGCAGGCGCCACATCCGGACACCGTGCCCACGACCGCGCCGGGCGCGGGGGCACCAGCACCTGTGAGGGATGAGACATTGCACCGGACGCACGACACGTTGGGCGGTACCCGGCTCGCGGCGCTGGCCTCGGGCGGCTGCATCTCCCGCGTGCTGGCGGTGACGGCCAGACTGGGACTCGCGGACATCCTGGACGGCGGCTCCATGACGCCGGACGACCTCGCGGCACGTACCCGGACCGACCGGGACGTGCTGCTCCGCATCCTGCACGTGCTGTCCCAGTACGAGATCTTCGAACGCGCCCCGACGGAACCTTCGCCCTGGCCGAAGAGTTCACCGCGCTCCGCAAGGACCATCCCCACTCTGTGCGCAACCGCTGCATCCTGCTCGCGGAAACCTACGACGACGCCTTCGGCGCACTCCTCGGCACCGCACGGACCGGCCGTCCCGGATTCGACGAGGTCTTCGGATCCTCCCTGTACGAGTACCTCGAAGGCGACCCGGACACGGAGCAGGTCTTCGACGCCGCGATGGCCGAGCTGGCACGGTCGGCTGCGGAGGCGATCGCCGAGCAGTTCGACTTCTCCCCGGTACGGCGTGTCGTCGACATCGGAGGTGGCAACGGCACGGTACTCGGCACGATCCTGGCCAGGAACCCGCACCTGGAGGGCGTATGCGTCGACCGGCCCAGCGTCTGTGCCCGCTCGGCCGACCGGATGGCGGCGGCAGGGCATCCCCACGGCGGGCGGCTCAGCTTCCACCCGGCAAACATCTTCGAGTCGGTGGCCGACGGCGGCGACCTGTACCTGCTGAAGAACGTCCTGCACGACTGGCCCTGGCACCAGTGCCTGCGCATTCTCGCGTCCGTGCGGAACGCGATGACGCACTCGACGGCTTCCCGCGCGCCCGGCGCGGCCCCGCCCCGCCTGATCGTGCTCGAACCACTCCTCGACCGGGAAACCGACTCCGTCCACGCCCTCTTCCGGACAGTGATCTCCGGAAGCGGCGCCGGCGCCTTCGAAACGCCCGAGGACATGCGGCGACTGCTCACCGAGGCCGACCTCGACCTGCTCTCGGTCACTGGACTGGCCAGCGGGCACCACGCCTTCGAGTGCAGGGCACGGGTCCCGCTCCCCTCCCCGCAGACGGGCCGGTGAGCGAAACGGGGACGGCACCTCCTCCCTTTTGGCCGGCGGGCCCCGGGCGGCTTCCGGGGCCCTGGCCTCCACAGGCCCGCCGGCCCGGTTCAGCGGTGTACGTCGCCAAGGTGACGCACACCGGGCTCCGGTGATGTACCGGGCAGCCGGGGTTCGCATGGTGTGGCGTACATGGTCAGGCCCTTGGGCGTCGGTGTGAGTTCCAGGCTCACGCCGATCTTGCGGCCCGGCCGCGCCGGGCGCAGCGTGCGGGAGCCGGCCAGGGTCGCCAGGGCGACGGGCAGCATGGCATCGGCCGCGGCTGCGCCGGGGCAGTACCGGGGCCCCAGACCGTAGGCGAACAGCGCGGTGGGGGCCGGTGGCGGCTCGGCGTGGGGGAGCCAGCGCCGCGGGTCGAACACGTCCGGGTCGTGGTAGCGGTTCCTGTCGCGGCGCAGAGCCCCCAGGGGCAGGGTGACCACGGATCCGGCCGGGATCCGTACACCGCCCTGGAAGGTCTCGTGGCGGGTGCGGCGGACCAGGAACGGGATGCCGTGGAGGCGGGTGACCTCTTGAACGAAGGC
Organism: Streptomyces sp. NPDC102283; assembly: GCF_044766265.1. Taxonomy (NCBI): domain Bacteria; kingdom Bacillati; phylum Actinomycetota; class Actinomycetes; order Kitasatosporales; family Streptomycetaceae; genus Streptomyces; species Streptomyces sp. NPDC102283. Next base: position 28,959 of record NZ_JBIWLQ010000029.1, on the reverse strand, counting down.
GGTCGCGAGCGGGAGCTGGTGTGCGTGGAGGCGGCTCGTATCGGGCGCGGCGTCGGCTTCGTCCTGGAGCGCCTGCTGGTAGTGCGGATAGCGGCCCAGTTCGTAGCAGGCCCAGGCGAGGGTGGAGGCGCTGGTCTCCATGCCGGCGATCAGCAGAGCGCGAACGTCGCGCTGCACCACCTGGGGGTTCCCGGGAGCGGCAGCTTCGAGCAAGGACACCAGGTCCTGGCCGTCCGGGTCGGGCCGGTGGCGGGCTCGCACCTGGCGGACGGCCTCGTCCAGTTCGGCGAGCGCGCGGCGGCAGGCCCGGCGCCGGGGCACGGGCACCCAGGGCCAGGGCGCGAGGGCGTAGCGCCAGAACATGCCACCGGACAGGGTGGAGCGGGCGGCTGCGATCTTGGACAGGATGTCGGGAGCGAGCTCACTGTTGAGGACACAGCTGACGAGGAGGCCGCAGGCGATCCGGCTCATCTCCACCCGCATGTCGAGCGGTCGGTCCGCGGGCAGGTCGGCGAGAAGCTGCCGGGTACGGGCCTGGACGCTGGGCCCGAGACCGGTGAACCGGGACGCGGCGAACGCGGGTCTCATCACGGCGCGCCGCTCCCGGTGGGCCGCGCCCTCGAGGCCGACCACCCCGTCCTCGGCGAAGTCGCGCAGGCTCGGGTCCGGGCCCCAGAACCGGAAGGTGTCCTCATCACTGCCGACCTTGCGCAGCAGTGCCGGGTCGTTGATCTGGAAGGCGGTCGCCGGGCCTGTCCTGGTCGGAACGACCGGGCCCGCCTGCTCGAGGCGGGCCGCGAGGTTGGCCGGGTCCAGCCAGAACCGCAGGGCGCGGGAGTGGGCGAGCACTCCCGCGCCGGGCGGCGGCACGAACGGTTGTCCGGGGCAGGCTGTCCTGTCCACACTCATCAGCTTCGCTGTCCTGTCCACGTTCGTCGGCCTTCGCGGCTCCGGCCACCAGTACGTGTGGGCAACGATCAACTGCGGGGACGGTCACGGCTGGGCCGGCCCTGTGCGAACCCTCGGAACGGGGACAGCATCACCCGCCACGGGACGAAGCCCTAGGACAGCGGTCCCGCACACCGGCTACTCGCCCCGTGACAGCACCCCCTCCCCATGAGAACCCGCTGACCAGCCGCGCCCGCCCCGCCCCCACCCGCCCCATCTGCGTCCGCGCCTGCCGTACCCGACTCGCCCGTACCCGCCGTACCCGGCCCAAGCAAGGCCGCTGCGCGCCCGAACCGGGCGTGGTCTGGGGACCGGAGGTGCTGAAGGCGGTCCGGGTGACTCCGGCGCGCTGGTACGCGGTGGCCTGCCCCGCCACCGGCGGCGGCTGGCACATCAGCCTCCTGCGGGAGCAGGGCATCGTCCGCGGCTTCTTCACGGCCGTCGGCCCGGATGCTGCCGACCGCGGGCTCCAGGAGCGCGGGTACCCGTCCCTCGCGTCCGCGACGGACCGGGGCTGGGACCGGCTGACACGGAGAAGGGACGAACAGGGGGTGCGGCACCCCGGTCTTCCTGGATCCCGGAGAAGACGCCTGAGGTGGCTCCCTTGCCGTGAAGGGGCGGTGTATCGCCCTGGCCGGCCCGACCCGCCCGGGGCTCTCCGGTATGGATAGCGGAGCTTGTCCCATCAGGCTGCTTCGAGCGTGCGCGGCACCCTGCCTGGGTTCGCACGTTCATCACCGATGTCATCCTGGCCATATGACCGGAAGCGAGCAGCAGATCGACAGACGCTTGGAACAGGCGATCCGCGACCTCCTGGAGCGCCGCGGCCCGACCGCCTCCATCTGCCCTTCCGAAGCCGCGCGCAGGGTCTACCAGGGCGACGATGACGGTTGGCGTTCCCTGATGGAACCAGCCCGCCGCGCTGCTCAGCGGCTGGCCGAAGCGGGCCAGGTGGAGATCACGCAGGGCGGCCGCCCTGTCGGGCCGGCCGAAGCCCATGGCCCGATCTGTATCCGGCGCGTCCGCTGACCCCCTCGGGAACGCCCGGTTCACGGCTGCGCCCCGCATGCCACGCCCCCACTGGTGGGGAGGGGGCGCTGGCGGCATTGGGCGGGTTCCGGGAAGAGGGGATGCTTGGTTGCGATGTGCCGGGTTGATGTCGGTGATTGGGCGTCTGGCTCTATTCACGAGTAGTGGCTCTGGCTCAACTTCCGTGACGCGGCCGCTCTCCGGCACGCGATTTCTCGTGAACATCCGCGGACTCGGTCAGCGGAGGCTGGCGGCAGGGGACGCCCGCCAACCTCCTGAACCCGAAGACGGGCGCCTTCTACATGGCCGTCCTGCCTCAGTTCATCCCCTCAGGTACCGGCCACTTCACCGTGGGTCTCCTGCTCACCACGGTGCACATCGTGATCGGTCTGCTCTGGTCTGCCGTCCTCATCGGCTTCGCTCGCGTCCTGCAGGGGTGGCTCCGCAAGCCCCAGGCCCGCCGCCTGCTCGACCGGATCACCGGCACCGTCATCGGCGCCTTCGGTATCAGGCTGGCCCTCAGCAACTGACGATCCGAATGCCAGGGTCCAGCGACCTGTTCAGCACCGGACCCAGATCAAGATGGACGCGACGTGGAGTGCGGCCCGGCAGGTGACGGCGGGCTTGTCCGTTCTCGGCCAGGCCGCGCCACTGCTTGAGTCGGGCGATGCACCGCTCGACGGCATTGCGCTCCTTACATTTCTCGGCGACGAAGCCGGGTGGGCGACCTCCGGCGCGGCCTCACCGCAAACGGTGACCGATCTGGTTGGCGGGCTGCGGGTCGACAGCCCTGACGTCCCCGACGCCGAAGGCGCGCCCGGTTGGCTGCCGGACGACCCGTCAGATCTTCCTAGGTCCGGACTCGGAGAAGCAGCAGCGGCATGCTCGGCGCCGCCGGCTTGCGGTTCGTCGTGCTGTGCGTCCAGCAGGTGTGCGTTCTTCCCCGATGTCCGGCGCCGGCCGGTGCGGGGAGCCCCCGCCGGCAACGGCCCCGGCAACGGTCTGGCGAACGGCCCCGGGAAACCGCCTCGGGAACGGCCCCGGAAACCGCCCCGGAAGCGACCGGAGTCCGACCGGCGCGACGTGTGCAATGGGAGTGGACGAACGGCTTGTGGGGCGGGGAACGCCGGTGACATGGTTGGCGGTATGGCGCACCCCCTTCACCTGCCGGATCACGGGTCGGTACTCGCGGAGGTGCGGATGATACGACGGGCCGGGGTCGTGGGACTGCGTGCGCTCATCACCCCTGAACTCTCCCGCATCGCGGACCTGCGGAGTTCCGCCGCGACCGGCGACCGCCCCGTCACCGTTGAGCGGCTGCTGCGGAGCGCGGTCGCCGGTATCGGCGGCGGCACCCTGCAGAACGCCGCCGAGTACAGCCTCGGCCTCGCCGACGGAACGAGGGACTGGCCCGCCGCCGACCGGCGCCGACGCGCGGCACAGGTCTACGGAGTCAGCATCGAGCGGTTCCGCAAGCACCATGAGCTGATGGTGCTGGGACAGGTGGCGGAGCAGATCCTCGTCATCGCCGTCGCGGTGACCACCGGGGCGCGGCCGACGGCAGCCCCGGCAGCCCCGGACGCCGCCTCGGAAGCCCTCTCGCTCGCTTCCGCGCACCGCGTGCTCAGCCCGCTCGTGCACGGCAGACGGGTCGGCGTCACGGTCCATGTCCACTCGGTCGATCTGCTGCGCGACATCGACGTCGTGGTCTCCCCGTCCAACGTCTACTTCGCCCTGCCCGCCGCCTACAAGTCATCGGTGGCCGCCACCCTGAGGCGGGCGGGAGCACGCAAGGACCCCACCGGGACACTGGTCGAGGACCACATCCACGACGAGTTACGGCAGTGGGCCGTACGCCACGGAATGCCGGGCAGGGCCGCCCTGCCCGGGACCGTGGCCGCCACCTCCGCGGGCGCACTGGGACGCCAGGGCATACGCCGGGTCTACCACGCGGCGACAGCGGTCCCGCACCTCGACAGCAACGACTACGACGTCCTGCCGGTGGACGTCACACGCGCGGTGACGGCGGTCTTCGCCCTCCTCGCGCAGGAGTCCGCCGGCCACGCCCCGCCACTGCGCTCCCTGTGCCTGCCACTCCTCGGAGCGGGGCGCGGCGGCCTCTCGCCGCTGGAGAGCTTCGGGGCCCTGTGGTCCGCGGTAGAGGCCGAACTGGCACGCGGAGCCACCTGGGACATCCACTTCGTGGTCCGGCGGCACGCCCGCGCGGACCTCATCGAACGGCTCCTCGCCGATCCGTCCGGAAACGGGCAACCGTGAACAGGGGGCGACCGTGAACCCGTACGCCGTACTCGCCTCCGCGGCTGCCCGGTGGGAGCGGATCGGGGGTCTGCTCGGTCCCGTACCGCTGGAGCGGCTGGCCGGTCTGCTCGGCGAAGTCCGCCGCGAGGGTGACCAGGGAGAACGGTCCGAGGAGCGGCGTCACGCGGCCGCGCTCGACGCCGCGGAACTGCTTGCCGCCGGACTGCCCGACCTGTTCGGCGGCGACCGGCAGGGCCGCTTCACCCTGACGGCACCGCCCTCTGGAGCCGGGGCTCAGCACGCGACCCACCAGGGCTTCTCCGCCGAGGATCTGGCGGTGCTGCTGCTGGACGGGCACCGCATGGTGGGCCCGCTGCTCGGCCCCGTACGCCGACGGCTGTTGGCCGCCCCGGCACTGGACCCCGACACCCTGAGGCGGGCAGGCACCGACCCGGACACGCCCGTGCTGATCCGGCTGACCGGGCCCGGCGGCGCCGCGCGGCTGCCGAGCTTCCAGTTCACCGTGACCACCCGGCCGCAGCCGATCGTCACGGGTGTCAACGCGGTGCTGGCCGCCGACCGCGATCCGTGGGGCGCGGCGGACTGGTGGCTCTCCGCCAACGCCTGGCTCGGCGTCCGCCCCGAAGCGCTCGTCGGGACCACGGACGAGGCGCGGCTGCTCGACACCGCACGATTCTTGATGGAGCAGGAGTAGCCGTGCCGAACTACCGTCCGCCCACCTGTATGCGAGAGTCGCCCACGAAGGCCGAACTGCCCGCCGGGACCCCGCTGTACCGGGTGCACGCCGCACACCGCGCACCCGTGGCCTTCAACCTCGTACCGGCACACTGCCTCTACGGAGGGGGCCGGTTCGACGCCACCGCCTGCGACGGGTACGGCTATCTCTACGCGGGCCTCGGGGCGGCGGCCGCCGTCTGCGAGACGCTGCTGCGCCAGCTTCCCTTCGATCCGGCGGGCGGCGCGCGGCTCCTTCCGCGCGTCGCCGTCGAGGGCCGGTCGCTCTCCACACTCCGGCTGAGGACCAACGTCACCCTCGTCTCCCTGATGAACGCCACGGACCTGGCCGCGGTCCACCAGGACACCTGGCTCGTCCACACAGAGGCACAGGAATACGCCTACACCCGCGACTGGGCGCACTGGATTCGGAGCCACACCGATCCGTGGGCCCAGGGAATGGTCTGGTCCTCGAAAAGGGAACCCGGTGACCGCACCGTGGTCCTCTTCGGCGACCGGTGCCCCTCCGACGTGTTCGGACCGACGGCCGACAGCACGCTCGACCTCGCCACCCCGGACGGTGAGGAGTGGCTGAACGGGGTGCTGCAGCCCTATCGCGTCCAGCTGTCACCACAGGCCGGACACCGCTGAGCGCAGAGAGGCGCCGCATGCACGAGGAGACAGGTACGGCCGGAGCGTCCGTCGCCGAGACCGCCTACCGGACCTACTGCGAAACCGGGAAGCAGAGTGAACTCCTCCGGGCGATCGACGCGTTCGAGGACATGTTCGCCGACCCCGGTACGGGGCCCGACTGGGCCGTATGGCACGTCATGTTCGGGCATGTGCGCTGCATCCAGTACGACGCCGCTCCCTCGGACCGTCTGCTGCGCCAGGCGCAACACCTCCTCGAGGAGGGGCTGCGCGCACTCGCGACGGACCCGGACGGCAGCGGTGAGCAGGACGGCACCCGCACCACGGCGCATGTGCTGGCCGCGAACGCCGCGAAGTTCCGCTTCATGGCGAGCGAGGGCGGGAGCACCGGCCCGCGTCTGCCGTTGCTGGACAAGGCCGTGCGGCTGCACACCGAGGCGGTGGTCAGGTTCGCCGGCCGGGCCGGCCACCCGGACGCCGATCCGGGCACCCTGTCCGAGCTCCACGAGGCCCAGGGCTACCTGCACTTCCAGCGTGCCCTGCTGACCGGCGAGAGTGAGGCCGCACTGCTGGCGGCCACACACTACGGGGCGGTGCTCGAGGCCGGCCTGCCCACCAGCGATCTCCCCTGCATCCGGCACTCGATGGGCATGGCCCTGCTCGTGAGGGCGCGCGCGACAGGGGACCGCACCCTGTGGGAGGAAGCCGGTGAGGCGTTCGAGCAGGCGCTCGCCCGGGCGGACGCGTCGGGCGCGGGCGAGCAGCCCTGGTCCAGGGACGCCCTGATCCGGCTGGCCTACGTCCATGCCGTGGTCTGGTCGGTCTGGAAGGACCCGGCGCGCGGTGAGGCCGCCGCTCGGGCGGTGGGCCTGCTGCTGGCCGAGCCGGACGCGGAGGACCGGCTCGATCCCGTCTTCCTGGACGCGTTCGCCCGTGTCGTCTACGAATGGGCCGGCCGCCGCTCCGACGGCGCGGGCCAGGACCGTGCCGTCGCCATGCTGCGCAGGGCGCTCCGGCTGTGGCAGCCGGAGCGCGACGGACCAGTAATCAGAACGCTGCTGCTGATGGCCGGCTACCAGCAGATGAGGTACTACGCAGACCAGGACCCGCGGCGGATCAGGGAGGTCGGCCGGCTGGCGGCACGCGCCCTGGCCGAGAAGCAGCAGGAGCCCGCGCTGACGGACGGTGCCCTGCTGATACGGGGCTGGGCCAGGACCGTGCTGGAGGAGCGGGGGCTTCTGGGACCGGACGACAGCTCGCTCCCGCCGACGGACCCGGGGGAGGTCCGCAGGATATGGGACGCCCTCGTCGCGAACACCGAGAGCGGAGAGTTCCACCCGGACCAGGGAGGTACGGATCCCCACCTGCCCGGCACTCTCTCGAGCGCTGTAGCCAGGCGCCGCCGGGACACCGACTTCGCCCTGATGTACGCGCGTTGGGCCGGGATGGACGAGGGCAGCCGCCGGCGCGCGGAGTACGCGGCGGCTCTGCTGACCATGTCGGTCCTGGCTGATCTCCAGGCGGAGACCGGCACCGGGGAACAGCGGGACGCCCTGATGGAATCGATGCTGCGGACGGATCAGGACGACCCGGCCTGGCAACGGCGGGCCCACGGGCTGGTGGGCTGGGTGCTGCTGCGGTACGAGGTGCGAGGGAAGGGCCCCGGCATGGACCGGGTGATGGCCCACCTGGACCGGTCCGTGCCCGGCGACCCGGGTGCGGGCCACGACTACGGCCTGGACCTGATGGCCCTGGCCGCCCGTATGTACAGGGCGCAGACCGAGGGGGCATTCGACGAGCTCGACGCCATGCGCGCCATTCACGAGCGCCTGCGTGACGACGCGTCCGTGCCCGCCTACATGCTGCTGCTGGTGGAGGCGCAACAGCTGTTCATGGAAGCGCGGGCCGCCGGCCGGCGGCGGGACCTCGCCGCGGTGGACCGGTGCGTCCACCGGGCGGCCGCCATTCACGGGGAACTGGCCCCGGACGATCCGGCGCGGGTCGAGGTGTGGACGGCGCTGGCCACGATGCGCGTGGCGCGGGAGGAACTCGCCCTGCGCGTCGGCGCTTCCTCGCTCCCGCCGGCCGACGCCCCCACCGCTGCCGAACTGCGCCGCGACTGCCTGTCGTTCCACCGGGGGCACCGGGCCTGGGTGCTGGGCACCAACGGCGGGGCCCGGTTCGCCGCGGCCATGCTGAACCAGGACAGCGACGCGCTGGCCGAGGCGATGGACCTCGTCGGCGAAGCGGCCGACCTCTCGGGGCCCGGCGGCGAGGACCACCTCAGGTACACCGGGCTGCTGGGCACCGGCCACTTGATCCTGGCGTGCACACTGAGCACCCCCCGCGCGCGCGACGAGCACCTGGCGCAGGCTGTCGCCCTGCTGGAGAAGGCCGTGGACATGTGCGGGGGCCCCGAACACCATCTGTACGCGCCGTCCGCGCTGCCCCTCGCCCGCGCACGCCGGGAGAGGGCCGCCCGCGTGCCCCGCAACGCGGCCGGCGACCTGCAAACGTCCCTGAGCCTCGGCCTGGACGGGCTGCGCGGATACGCATGGACGGCACTTCTCCAGTCGGGTACGGAGTACGCGGCGCAGGCCGTGGGCCAGGCGGCCGGGGAGGCGCGGGAGGTCGCTGCCTGGGCACTGCGCGACGGCGATCCGGTCTCGGCCGTCGAGGCACTGGAGGCATGCCGGGGCCTCACCCTGCACGCCGCCGTCACCTCCCGCACGCTGCCGCAGCGGCTGGCCGGTGCGGGACTCGGTTCCCTCGCGGACGAGTGGCGCTCGGCCCTCGACGACCCGGCGCCGGCCGGGCTGTTCAGCGGAGGCGGCGGGGAAGGGGCCGTACCCAGTGCGCTGCGGCGGCGGGTGCTCACCGCGCTGCGCGCGCGGACGGACACCCCTCAGGACCATCTCCTGGACCCGCCGGACATCGCCGCCGTAGCGGAAGCGCTGCGTGCCCTCGGCCGGGACGCACTGGTCTATCTCGTGCCGGAATCGGACGAGGGCGGCGGCGCGGCCGTCATCGTCACCGCGACGGGCGAGGCGCACGCGCTGGCGCTCCCGGCACTCAGCGAGCAGGCGGGCCCGCTGCGGGAGTACGACCCGGCTCCCGGCGCCGGGCGGGACCTCGGGCCGGCCACACCCTCCCCCGGAGCACCGTCCGCCCGCCCCGCCCTGCGCGACGCGCTGGACCGGCTGTGCGGCTGGGCCTGGTCCGCGGCGATGCGTCCGCTGCTGGAGGTCTTCGCGGCTCCCAGCCGCCCGCACCGTGTTCCGCGGCTCGTCCTCGTACCGATGGGCCGCCTCGGGACCGTCCCCTGGCATGCCGCCTACCGGGCGGACACCCATGGCCGCAGATACGCGCTGCAGGACGCCGACCTCTCCTACACCGCCTCCGCGCGGCTGCTCTGCGAGGTGGCCGCACGGCCCGCCGCACGGACGGCCGGTGCCCTCGTCGTCGGTGACCCCACGGGCGACCTGCGCTACGCGGGGGAGGAGGCGGACGTCGTGCAGCGGACGTACTACCCCCGCGGGCAGTTCCTGGGGCGGCGTGCGGGGGGAGCGGTGGACGGCGGGGGAACACCTGCCGAGGTGCTCGCCTGGCTGCAGGGGGACAGGAGCGCGGCCGGTGTGCTGCACCTGGCCTGCCACGCCTCGGTCGTGGAGAACGCCCGGCACACGGCGGGACTGGCCCTGCGCGGGGGCGCACTGTACGCGGAGGAGATCGCCGAGGCGGTGCGCGACACGGGGCACGGCGGTCCGGCGCTCGTGGTGCTGGCGGCCTGCCGGAGCCATGTCTCGGGGCATGGGCACAACGAGGCGTTCACCCTGGCCACAGCGTTCCTGGTGGCGGGCGCCCGCTCGGTCATCGGCTCGCTGTGGCCGGTGCCGGACGAGGCGACGTCCGTGCTGATGCTCCTGGCGCACCACTACCTGCGGCATGAACAGGAGTCCCCTGCGGGAGCGTTGCGACGGGCCCAACTGTGGATGCTGGGACGGGAACGGGACCTGCCCGAGGGGTTCCCCCCGGGCCGGGCCGCACTGGCTGCACGGGTGGATCCCCGCGATCTGAGCGCGTGGGCGGGCTTCCTCCACCTCGGCCGGTAGGGAGGGGCGGGCGCGGGAGAAACCGCCCGGTCAGGCGTTCGGTACGACGATGCGCAGCGGCACCGTAAGGGTCGTCCACCGGCCGTGCGAACGGTCCGCGGGCCTGCCGAGATCCCTGGCCGACGTTCCCGGCCGTGGAGGCGAGAAGCGCAGGACGCCGTCGTCGGGGGCCGGGGAGACGGCCCGTATGCCGGGCGGGTCCGTGCGCCACGCGGGCAGATGGAACGGCACGGTGTTGAGCTCGCGTTCGGCGACGACGAGCTTCAGCCAGTCCCTCGCCTCCGCCCCCGCGACAGGCGGGCGGTCCCGGGGCAGGGAGAACTGCACAGGCTGTCCGTCCAGCGCGTACCCGGTGTGGCCGGGGGCGATGAAGTGCCCCGGGTACAGCGTCGAGTGGCTCGCGTAACCGTCGGTCAGATCGAGGAGCAGGCACCACAGGGGCCGGTCCGCGGAGCGGTTGTGCAGCCGTACGGACAGGAGCGGGGGGACCGGGGCGTCCGTACCCGGACCGTACGCGCAGACGATCTCGCCGCTGCCGTCGGGTGTGAGCGGCCGCCCGTCCCCGTCGCCCCACGGGACGATCTCGACCCTCACCAGCCCGTCGAGCGGCGAAGGGCGCGGCGGCAGGTCCCGCAGCCGGTGCCAGCGCGTCAGGTGGGTCAGGCAGTCGGCGATCCGCCGTGCGCCCTGGGGCCCGGACAGCGGCAGCGGAGCCACGAAGGGGCTGCCGTCGCGGCGCAGGACGTGGACGGCCGGTCCGCGCACCTCCAGGCGGAAGTGCAGGTCGCCCCCCTGCCGCGCATCGGGAACCTGCCGCAGGAGTGGGGACGGGCCCGCGTTCGGACCGGCGGTGGCGAACGCCCGGCGAAGGGCCTCCACGAGTGCGGCCGTCGCGCCGGCGGCGGGCGGAAGGGTGAACGTGGCGGCGGGCAGCCCCAGCGCGCCGAGTGCCACGGGATACACCCGGCCCGGTGCGGGGGCCCAGCCGAGCGGTTCGACCAGGGAACGGTCCGGCAGAACAGCACGGACGGCTACGCTCCGGCCGGCCTCCTGCGGGTCCACGACGGTGAACTCCGTGGCTGCCGGGCCCACGGCCCGGTCCCGCTCGGGCAGTCCGTGGCCCGCCCCGCAGTCCACCTCCCAGCCCCCCGCCCCGTGACGCAGCAGGTGCTCACCCGCAGGGAGCCGGCCGGAGCCGGTCCCGAGGAACGGCGTATCGGCGCTACCGTCGGGGCCGGCGGGAAAGAGGACCGGCTGCTGGTGAGCGCCCGAACACCGCACCCGGGCGTCAGCGGCGGCCAGCACCTCCCGGTAGGTGATGTCCGGCCCTCCCTCCCGCACCGCGTCGAGCACCGCGCGGGTGAACACCCCCTGGCGCCGGCCCTCGAAATGGGTCTCGTACGCCCGTTGGTCCAGCCGGCAGGCGGCCAGCAGCAGGGCACCCTCCGTGCCCGGAGTCCCGGTGGGTTCCGCGGGGACCGCCTCACGGGACGCGGACGGCCGCACCGGCGGCCGGATGCCGGGCGCGTACCTCGCCGTGAACACCGGGTCGCGCGTCGCACCACCGGAGAAGCAGCAGTCCAGGACGGTCACCACCCTTGCGCCCCGGGAGGCCACCTCGTCGAGCAGCACCCGCAGCCGCTTGTCGGACAGCGGGCCGTCCGCGCAGACCAGCGCCTGATTGCGCCCGGTCGCCTCGATCAGGAGGTCGGCGCCGTGCGCCTGCGTCTCGGTGCCGTGCCCGGAGAACCAGAACAGCGCGGTGTCACCCGGGCCGGCCGCTCCCAGGCACCGCCGGATACCCTCCTCCACCGCCGCGGCGGTCGCCTCCCGGTCCAGCAGGACCTGGACGGCCGACGCGACCCCTGCCGCGGTCCGCCCGGCCAGCAGCGCTCGCACGTCGGTGATGTCGTTGACACAGCCGCTCAGCGGAGGCGCCACGCCCGGTGGGTAGTCGTTGATCCCCACCAGCAGCGCACGGATCGAAGTCATGACCGCGATTCTTCCAGCCCATCGGCGTCCTTCGGGCCGAAAGAAGGGGCATCGACTGGGCCTGTTCCGGGCGTTGTCAGGTCGACGGCCACCCAATTCATCACTCTCGTAGCAGAGTTGATGCGTACTCGGTGACCTGCGGATCCCGGCCCGTGACCGTTCCCGCAGCCGTAGGGCCCGAACGCGAAGGGAGACGATAGTTCGCCCCACAGACCGAGGTTCCGAGGCCCTGCGCAAGACCGGAACCGAACATCGACTCGTACGTGACGGCCAGCAAGCAGCAGTTGAGCGACAGCCTCCCGGTCCCCCGGCCGGTGCACCGAAACCCGCCCGCCCCGGCCCAGGCCGGCCACTCGGCTCGAAGAACCACCGCACAGCACCCCGCTACGACGTGGGGCGAGCCTGGCCACCGGCCAGGCATACACCCGCCCCGCACACCACAAGACAGGAACCAAGCCCCGCCGCCCTGGATGAACCCGCAGCCCACAGCACCTACGACGACCAAGTGGTTCTCGCACCGGGCAAGATGAGCGACATGGGCAATGAGGGAAACACGGGCTTCACGCTGCCGCGGGGTGCGACAGGCTTCTTCGTACCGGCGGACGGCCCCCTTCCGGAAACCGACCTGCGGGCATTCCGGGCCGCCTTGTATGCCGCTGCCCGAGTCGTCGAAGGCCAAGTGGGCGAGATCGGGAACCAGGAGTATCCCCTGACCTTCCACACCGCGTCGGTCGTCAACCGCACCGGCGAGTGCGTCATCCTGTGTCACGCCCATCACCCGTGGATCGCCTTCGCACAAGAACGCCGGAACTGGTACGCAGAGGAGTTTCTCCCCCCTCCGCCGTGGGCCGCTACCTTCACTGAAGCAGGCTTCATGGTTCTGAGTACCGAGCAGCTCGCCACACCTCTCTCCGACGTGGACACCTCGGTGCTTACGCAGAGCGAATGGCGCCAAATCCGCTCCTACGGCATCACCACGCTGGGCGGAACGCTCTTCAACGCATGGGCCTGATGATCAAGCAGAGATGTTAACGACAAGCTCAGCCCATGTCCTCGTCCTCCTCCATACTCTCGTACCCGGAGTGGAAGAGCGCGGAGAAGCTGGGGTACTTCGTAGGGTTGCCGTACTTCGGTGCGAACTCGTAGGCGGCCCACTCGCCGTCCGGCCCGACGTCGGTCGGATCGAGCAGCCAGAAGTCCTCTCCCTGGGCGATTTCTATGGACCGGCGAAACAACTGAACATCGTCCTTGTTGCCGGGTATCGAGTCGTAGATCTCGGTTACCCGTCTGCCGGCATCGCTGTCCCGCATCCACAAGACGCGGCCACACGGATGGACGCCGTCCACCCAGGCATCCAGGTGCGTCCACCCGTCGCTCGCCAGCAAGAATCCCCGCAGGCTCGGTGGGAACTCCACTCCGAGCCGCTCCTCGGATGTCACCAGAGCCTCCTCCCGAGCAGGTGCTTTGCCCAACCACAGCTCCGCCGCCCTCGATCCAGAACCTCTAGCTGATCGTCATCCAGCAGATCGACCAACTCTTCACCGTCGGCACGGACCTTCACGCACAGCTCGCCGTATCGCTTCAGAAAGACACGCCGCTCCTCCGGCGTGGTCAGAACAGCGGCAACCGCGTTCTCTTCAGGCTCAGTGGTTTCACTCACCCCGATCTTGCTGCCAGGTGGCCATGACAACGCCCGGCGGCTGCCGACCGTACCGCGTGCGAGGCCCCGCTCGTAGTTGCTGCCTCTGATCCGGACGTGGTACTCGACGACACCGCCCAGCGGCCGGAGTGCCAGGGCCCCTGACTCGGGCGGGAAGGGGGGTGGGAAACTGGCGGGTATGGATCTCCGTCGCAGGAACAACGTCACCGTCACCGGCCGTGTGGACGGTCCGGTGCTCCTGCTGGCGCACGGGTTCGGCTGCGATCAGAACATGTGGCGCCTGGTCGTGCCGGTGCTTGCTGAGAACTACCGGGTGGTGCTCTTCGACTACGTGGGCTCGGGGCGGGCGGACCCTTCGGCCTGGGACGAGCGGCGTTACAGCTCCCTGGAGGGCTACGTACAGGACGTGCTGGAGGTCTGCGAGGAGCTGGATCTGCGGGACGTGACGTTCGTGGGGCACTCGGTCAGCGCGATGGTCGGCGTCCTCGCGGTGGCGAAGACCCCGGAGCGTATTTCCCGTCTGGTGATGGTCGCGCCCTCGCCCCGCTACATCGATGACGACGGCTACCGGGGCGGCTTCAGCGCGGAGGACATCGACGAGCTGCTGGAGTCGCTGGATTCGAACTACCTGGGCTGGTCGGCGACGATGGCCCCGGTGATCATGGGGAACGCGGACCGGCCGGAGCTCGGCGAGGAGCTGACCACGTCGTTCTGCGCGACCGATCCGCACATGGCGCGGGTCTTCGCCCGTACGACGTTCCTGTCCGACAGCCGCGCCGACCTCAAGACGGTCACGGCGGCGACGCTGGTCCTTGAGTGCGAGCAGGATGTGATCGCCCCCCGTGAGGTCGGCGCGTACGTCCATGCGGCGATCCCCGGCAGCCGGCTGGTCACGCTGGAGGCGACGGGGCACTGCCCGCAGCTGAGCGCACCCGAGGCCACTGCGGGCGCGATCATCGAGTTCATCGGGACAAGCCGGTGATGTGCCGCACGGAACAGGTGCCCGAGCCGGGTGAGGAGCAGGACGTGGACCCCACGGACGCGATGTTCACCTCGCTGCTGGAGGACAGTGCGGAGGAGCTGTACGAGCAGGCGCCCTGCGGGTACCTGTCGACGCTGATGGACGGCACCATCGCGAAGGTCAACGCCACGCTGCTGGAGTGGCTGGGCCTGGAGCGGTCCCGGGTGGTGGGGCGGATGCGGTTCACCGACCTGCTGACGGTGGGCGGCAAGCTCTATCACGAGACGCACTTCGCGCCGCTGTTGCAGATGAAGGGCGAGGTCAGCGGCGTCGCCCTGGACCTCAAGGCCGCCGGTAAGCAGCGGATGCCGGTGCTGGTCACCTCGAAGGTGAAGACCAGCCAGGACGGCGAACCGCTGCTGATCCGGACCACCGTCTTCGACGCCCGCGACCGCCGCGCCTACGAGCAGGAGCTGCTGCGCGGCCGCCAAGTGGCCGAGGAAGCCGCCCTCCAGGCCAAAACGGCCCGCCAGCAAGCGGAGGCCGACCGCGAGCGGCTCCAGGAAGCGCTCGCCGCCCTCCAGCAGAGCCTGCTGCCCTCCCAACTGCCCGCGGTCCCGGGCCTGGAGGCCGGCTCCTACTACCACACGGCCTCCCCGGACCTGCTCGGCGGAGACTTCTACGACTTGTTCCCCCTGGACGCCGGCCGGTGGGCGTTCTTCCTCGGCGATGTGTGCGGCAAGGGCCCCCAGGCCGCCGCCGTCACTTCCCTGACCCGCTACACCCTGCGCGCCGCAGCGTTGCACGACGCAGACCCCGTCACCGTCCTCACCACCCTGAACACCGTGCTCCACGAGCGGTACGCGAGCGGCGACACCCGCTACTGCACCGCCATATTCGGCGTCCTCGAACCTGCCGAAGGGCACATCAGCGTGCACCTGGCCTCCGGCGGCCACCCCTCCGCGCTGATCCAGCGCGCGGATGGCAGCGCCCACTACCTCGACACCCCGGGCGGACTGCTCATCGGTGTCCTGCCCGACGCCCCGTTCGCAGCCGCCCGCACCCGGCTGCTGCCCGGCGACACTCTGCTCCTGTACACCGACGGCCTGACCGAAGCGCGCACCGGACCTGACCGTGAGCTGTACGGCGAGGACGCCCTGCACACCTTCACCACCACCCAGCCACCAGCCGGCCCCCAGGCGCTGATCACGGCCCTGAGCGGACTGCTCGCCTCCTTCGGCGACGGACTCGACGACGACACCGCGCTGCTCGCCCTCGGCGCACCCGCCCCGCTTCCCACCACTGCGAGCGAGGAGTGACATGAACCCACTGACGATCACCGCCCGCGAGGCCGCCACCGGTCCCGTCATCGAGATCGCCGGTGACCTCGACTACGACACAGCGCCCGAACTGCGCAAGGTTGTGGACGGCCTCACCGGTGCCGCGGGGCGCCTGTTGGTTCTGGACCTGGCCGGTCTGCGCTTCTGCGACTCCAGCGGAATCAACGCCCTGCTGTCGGCCAGGAACCTGACCATCGAACAAGGCGGCCACATCGCCCTGGCCGCGGTTCCCGCCAACACCGCCCGCATCCTGGGCATCGTCGGGCTGGACCAGGTCTTCACCATCCACCCGGACGCCGCGACGGCTACCGCCACCAGCTCCGCCGCCCGCTGATCCTGCCCTGAGCGGCAGTCAGCCGCGGTTCCCCATCGTCCCCGCGATGCGCGACCCCTTCTGCCATCCCGCCGCCAGGTAGCCGAGGCGGTCCTCCTCGACCGCGCCCCGCCAACCTCTCGCCCTCGTGAACATAGTCCTGGCTGTGGTGCCGTGCGTTCTCGCGGAGCCGGCCTGGCTCACTGCGCACCAGCAGGTGCGGCTGCTGGCGGTCGCCTCCGTGGCCACGGGGACGGTGCGGCTTCTCGCGGACGACCCGGGGACCGCGCTCGCGCTCGGGGTGGCCCGGATGTGCGCCGTCCTCGACCCCTGTGACGGTGCAGGTCAGTCGGCGTTGACCGACGGCTACCGTGCGCAGCCACGTATCTGAGCAGCTCAGTTGGCGCCGTTCGCCGCTGCGTTGCGCAGCCGGCTGCCGCTGCCCCGCCAGCCGGCTGCCGCTGCCCCGCCAGCGGGCTCGATCTCGCTGCGGCGTGGGGTCGGAGGTCGTCCGGCGTCGTGGTGCTAGCGGGCGAGGAAGGCGCTGACGGTTTTGCCTCCGGAGGGCCGGTGGATGGCTGCGGTGGTGCGGGCGAGTTGGGTGACCATGTGCCAGCCGAAGCCGCCGGTGGCGCCGGTCAGGTCGGGGGTGCGCATGCGCGGGGCCCGTGGGCTGGGGTCATCCACGGCCACCTCGATGAGGTCGGGGTGGGCGGTCAGGCGAAGGGTGTAGGTGCCGCCTCCGTGGCGCAGGGCATTGGTGACGAGCTCGGAGACGACCGGGATCACGCTGTCTGCCGCTCCAGGGGCGAGGGCGGGTTCCCGAAGGGCTTCCAGGAAGCTCCGGGCCTTCTCGCGCGCACCGGCGACGGTGGTCGCGGGACGGATGGCGGTGGCGTCGACGCGCATCGTGTTCATCAGGTTCACCCTGGTCTCGTCTGCTCGTCACTGCCTGGCTCTGCCTGGCTCTGCCTGGCTGTCCCATGTGCCCCGTCCCGCCCCGCTCAACCCCGCAACGCTCGATTACCTCTGCACCAGGCCATCGGAAATCTGTGTCGGCCACAGTAGACATCTGGTGAGGGCGTGGTTATGGTTTCTCTCGTAGCTGAGATCAACAGGGCCCGGCAGAGACGAACTGGCGGGCAGCAGTACAGGCAGTTGCAGTGCGCAGGACGGTGCGGTGGTGGAGTTCCGGAGCCAGGGTTGTTGCAGGAAGGCGACGGGACTGACGACCGGACCGGGTGGCCCGCAGTGATCAGGGGCCGCCGCGAGAAGTGGGAGGTTCGGCAGCGGGGTTCCAAGCCGGAGCAGACGCGGGACGGGCGACGGGGCTGGCTGCCGGAGAGTGACGCTGCCACAGGTCACCGAGCAGGACGCAGTATCAGCAGTACGCAAGCAGTTGGCCCAGAGGGAAGAACGGAGGAGTTGGTCACCATCTGGATCGCCCGGGTGCAAGAGGTGGGCCCGGGTACCGCAGGACATCGATAGTGAGGTGGTCTCCGGTCAAGCAACCGCGATCCCCGCAGCTCCCGACCCTTCCCGGGGCGGGCATGCGGAAACAGAGAGCCGGCGCAGCCGATCACGGCCGGCCGATGGTGTAGCAGTTCCTTCGGGGCCCTGGTGCCATATGGCACCAGGGCCCCTCCAGTGTGTTCCACAGAGAGGTGCAAGTGGCAGCAGGCGACTCGTTCGGCCGTATCGATGACGACGACTACCCCGCCTACACCATGGGCCGGGCAGCCGAGATGCTCAACACCACACATGGGTTCCTCCGCGCCATCGGCGAAGCCCGCCTCATCACCCCCCTGCGCTCGGAGGGCGGCCACCGCCGCTACTCCCGCTACCAGCTGCGCATCGCCGCCCGCGCCCGCGAACTCGTCGACCAGGGCACCCCCATCGAGGCCGCCTGCCGCATCGTCATCCTCGAAGACCAGCTCGAAGAAGCCCAGCGCATCAACGCCGAACACCACCGCACCGCCCGGTGAACCCTTCTTCCGCGGCCTGGAGGGGAATGCGTCCTGCGAGGGTCCGCGGCCCCGATTGTTCGCCGGACGCCGGGGAAGGAGGGCGGCAGACAACGGGAAGATCCGCAGTGCGGGTCGCCGAAGACGAGGAGAGGGACCGGTGGGAAGTGTGTGGATGTACGCGCCGGACAGCGGGTACGGGGCCCAGCAGTCGATGGTGGGTTTCACGGTGGAGGCCGCTGACGGGGTCATCGGGCACGTGGACCGCCATCAGGACCAGCCCGGAATGCAGCACCTCGTCGTCGACACCGGCGTGTGGAAATTCGGCAGAAGCGTCCTGATCCCAGCCGGCTCCGTCACCTCCATCGACACCGAGGCGCAGAAGGTGGAGGTCGCACCGTCCCGGGAGGAAATCAAATCCGCTCCCCGCTTCACCACCGACAGCGAGACAGCCGACCCCGGCTACCTGTCCGAGGTCGGCGACTACTACCTGTCCCTGCGTACCTGACTGCCCGTTTTTGAACCTCTGGCCCACCGCAGCGCACCGCCTGGCCACCACTTGCACGCGGGCCGAACAAACGGCCGTCGCAGGCTGACCTCCATAGTCAGCTCAGCGGCCCGTCGTCCGCATGGACGACGGGCCCGATCGGTCATCGAGGTCTCATGCTCCGGGACCAGACTCGCTGAATCGTTCGGTAGTCGATCACCGTGATGTCCTCCTGCTGGAGAACCTCACGGGCCTGCGGCGATGTGAGGAACTCGTAGTCCGTCCGACGCACGGTCCAGCCATCGTCGACGGCCTGCGACTCCTTGTCGCCCAGACTGGGATGCACCGCCCATTCATTGAGCCCGGCAGGCAGGTCACGCAGCATCTGAGCGTATCGGGCCGCCTTGCCTTCAATGTCGAGGGAGAAGCTGTCCAGGAAGTCGTTGTCGGTGACCGGCAGGCCACGTTCCCGCATCGCTTGGCGCCCGGGTTCGAGCCAGACCCGGACCGCGAGGCCGTACTCCGCTGCCAGTACCACGGTCAGGTCGAGGATGTCGTCGCGGCCGCCATCAGCCAGGCAATGGAAGTCCAGATGGGTCGGCGTGAGCCCAGCGTCGGCGACGGCATCGATCTGGGCGCGGAACTCGAGTTCGATCTCATCGAGCCGAGCCTGGCCGAGCAAGGCCGCCCGGCCGACAGGCGTCGGCGAGAACAGCTCGCCCGCAGGGTCCAGCAGTGAGGAAACCCGTTCTCTGGCGTTCAGCGGCCCCCACGGGATGTCGGGCATCTCGCATACCAGAGTGAGGTGGATCCCGAACGGGATCTGCGGCCGCCGGCTGAGCAGTTTCATGGCCTGCGGTGCCCCGGGACAGGGGACCATCAGGCTGCACGAACTGGCAATGCCCTCTTCGACCGACTCGATCACCGCGGCGTTGATCGCTGGATACATCCCGAAGTCATCGCAGTTGACGATCAGCAGCCGAGCATCAGGCGGATACCCCAGCAACTCACTCGACCGCTCCGAAGACGCGACGGCCGCGGGAACGCTGACTTCATCCATGCCCGCAGTGTGAAACCTGGACCGGACCTCCGCACGGCAATTTCCCGCCGCGGAGCGACAGCGCCGTCATTCCTCGTGAACATCTACGAGCCTGCCGATCACCAACTGCTGCCGCAACCAGTGAACAAACGCCGCTGCTGAACGTGAACGAAGCCAGCGGGCCCGTGCTGAGCTGGCCGACGGGGTCCAGGCCTGCGGGGTGCGCCGCCCTGACACCGTGCTCAACAGGCCGTGACAGCCCGACGCGCTGGATAGGTTTCGGGTGGTCCGTGCCGTATGGGTGTGCGGGTCAGGGCGGGTCTTTCGGAGTACGGCCCGAACCGACCGGACTCGCCTGCGGGTGTGTCAGGCCGCTGCTGGTCGGGCAGCTTGTCCCGGCTGCTGCGGGTGTTGCTGATCCAGGTGCCCATGACCGTGGATGGCTGGGGAGATTGCTCAGCACGGCGAGCTGAGAGTCAGTGCAGCAGTACCGCGTGACTCGTACGGGTGATGCCCGATCAGGCCAAGAACATTGCGGTCGGAGCGTGGATCCCTTCAGGGGTGCGGGCCGCTCCGTAGCCAAACATCGTTTTCAGGTCTGCCCGGTGCTTACCTCGCATGTGACCTTCTGTCGCAGCGATAAAACTCTGGGTTTCATCCTCGATGGAAGGTCACTGAGCATGCCTGAGTGGAAGCAGATCCGCGGAAACCTCACTGCGATCTCGGCTGGATCCCGGACGAACGTGTGGGGCGTCAACGCGGCCGGCAACATCTACAAGTTCTCCGGCTACGACGACCTCGCCTCCAGCCCGTGGATTCAGATCCCCGGCAGCCTCTCCGACATCGGGGCCGCTGCTGACGGCACCGTCTGGGGCGTCAACCGCAACGGCAACATCTACCGCTACGCGGGCGACCAGGAGGAGAGCGCCGACCAGTGGGTTCAGATCCCCGGAAACCTGACCCGCATCGCGGTCGGGTCGCGGACGAACGTGTGGGGCGTCAACGAAGCCGGGGACATCTACAAGTTCTCCGGCTACGACTTCCTCACCCCGAGCCCGTGGATTCAGATCCCCGGCAGCCTCTCCGACATCGGGGCGGCCGCGGACGGCACCGTCTGGGGCGTCAACCGCAACGGCAACATCTACCGCTACGCCGGCGACCAGCACAACAAGAACCACTGGTTCGAGATCTCCGGCAACCTCACCCGCATCGCAGCCGGATCGCGGACGAACGTGTGGGGCGTCAACTCCGGGGACAACATCTACAGCTTCTCCGGCGACGACGAGCGCACCTCCAGCCCGTGGAACCAGATCACGGGCAGCCTCACGGACATCGGGGCGGCCGCGGACGGCACCGTCTGGGGCGTCAACCGCAACGGCAACATCTACCGGTACACCGGCGACCGCCAGGACTGACCAAGCCGGCAACGTGTGGCGGGGGCCCCCCGGGGGGGGGGGCCGGGGCCCCCCCCCCCGGGCGGGGGGGCCCGGGGGGCGGCCCCCCGCCCCCCCCGGGCCGCCCGCG
>NZ_JBIWLQ010000029.1:0-7937 GCF_044766265.1 Streptomyces sp. NPDC102283 | reverse complement strand
CGGGGCGTGTGCGCCCAGGACCGAGCCTACGCCCGGCGGGGGACAGCGCGGCGGGGGGGGGGCCCCCCCCCCCCGGCGCCCCCCCCCCCCCCCCCCCCCCCCCCCCCCCCCCCCGCGGGGGGGGGGGGGGGGGCGGGGGGGGGGGGCCCGCCCCCCCCCCCCCCCCCCGGGGGGCCGGAGGCCAGCTGTGTCCTGAGCAGTGACGCGACTGACAGACCGGCGGATGCCTTCGGCGCCCGCGCGTGGGCGAGCACCTCAGCGGACGAGAGCCGCCCGGGGACGGGTCAGGTGGCCGTCGCCCACTCCACCCCGAGCGTGGCGAGCTGCTCGCGCTGTTCGTCGCTCAGCTTGTTCCGCCGGGTGCGGGTGTTGCTGATCCAGGTGCCCAGCCTGACCGCTCCGTGGGGTGTCTCCTCGATGTGGGCCCGCGGTACGACGACGCGTCCCTCCCGTGCGGCGTACTGGGTGAGCGCGGCGATACCCCGCTCGAACGCCCCGGCCCCCTTCCCCTTCCCGGCCGGGGCGGTCCGGGGGGTGAGTCCGAGTGCGGTCAGGCGCTCGGACTGTTCGGGCAGCATGGTGTTCCAGACGGCGGGGTCGGTCTGCTTGGTGATCCAGGTGCCGACGTCGATCCCGTTCACGGTGACGCCGGGCAGGACATCGGCCGGGCCCTGCTCCTCACCGAGGAGGACGCGGGCGGCGGCGTAGTGGCGCTGCCACTCGACCGGCCACCGCGGATTCCAGTCCGGGTCGATCGCCTCCAGTGCCCGGCGCCGCTCGTCGGCCCGTACCGGGTCGCTGCCGAGCCCGCCGGCCTTGCGGAGATTGGCGACCCACTGGCCCACCGCCACCCCGTCCATCACCGCGCCCCTCGGGCAGGCCAGAGTGGAGTGTGCGGCGTAGTAGGCGCGGGCGGCACCGAGGTTCTTCCAGAACGCCGCGTCGCCGACCGACCAGATCATCCCCAGTTCGTTCAGCAGATCGGTGCGCCACGGCTTGAGGGTTCCGGCCCGGAATGCGCGGCGCTGCTCGGTGACCCAACTACCGAGCCTGTACGTGCCGCCGTCGTCGCCCAGCTCTACGGTGGTCTCGCTGGCGACCTGCGCGTGCCCGCGCTCGCGGACCCAGCCGCGCAGGGCGCTGTACCCGGTGAGCCAGACCTCGCTGTCGGGGCGCAGGACGCGGGTGCGGAGGAACAGGGTGACGGACTCGGGGTCGCGGGGGAGGGAGAAGCGCAGCAGGGGCGTGCTGATGCCCGCGACGCCCGGGGTCGCGTCGGTCTCCTCGCCCCATTCCTTGTTCTCCTCGTCCTGGTCGTCGGTCTCCTCGTAGCCCTGGTGCTCGTCGGCGTCGTCGTCCTGGTCGTCGCCGGGGCCGGCCGTCCGGTTCTCGTGCTCGTCGGCCGGGGGCTGCTGCGGGTCGAGCGCGAGCACGGACGTGATCTGTCCGCGCGCGGTAGTGGTGGGCAGCGCCATGCGCTCGATGACCCGGTCGTCATGTGCACGGAGGCCCTGGAGAATCGCGACGAGGCCCCGGTAGCTGGGGGACGCCATCATGTCGCCGGGGTCCTCCCCGGGCTCCAGGAAGACCGGCACCAGGATGCGCGACACCTTGCCGTCACCGGGCTCTTGGCGCAGGGCCCGCCCGATGACCTGCACGATCTCTACCGGGCTGCTGCGGGTGTCCGCGAAGACCACCGCCCCGACGCCGCGCTTGCCCCGGATGTCGACCCCTTCCCCCAGGACCCGGCAGGACGCCAGGAACGACAGCTCGCACACCCACCCGTCCGCGTCGAGTCCGTCCGCGTAGCGGGTGAGGACGTCGCGGCGGTGGGGGGCGGGGTGTTCGCCGGAGAGCCAGTCGGAGCCGACCCGCCCCGGGTAGGCGGCTGGGTCGGCGAGGTGGAGGCGGGCGGCGGTCTCCGGCATCGCACGGGCGAAGCTCATCGCGTCCAGGGTGCGGGAGTGGAACGTCATGTACGTGCGGGTGCCCGACTCGTCGGCGTGCTTGAGGAGCGCGGCCTGGAGCGCGGCCAGCCGCCGGCCCCGCCGCTCCTCCAGCGAAGCGTCGTCGGCGAGCGGTGAGGGGGCGCGGATCTCCAGCACATCGATCTCGAACCTGGCGAGGATCGCGCGCTCCACCGCCTCCATCAGGCCGGTCTCGTGAAGAACCGGCCCGTACAGCTCCACATCGTCCATCGACGCCACCAGCCGCCCGCCCAGCACCTCACCGCCGCCCTGCGGGGCGGTCCCGGCCGGGGCGGACACCCCCGCGTCGGCGTCGACGTCCTCCTTCTCCGCGTCGCCCGCCGCACCGGGGCCCGCTTCCCACAGGCGCGGTGTCGCGGTCATGTACAGGCGCCGCTCCGCCGGAATCCGGCCCTGGTCGTGGACGGACGCCCACGCCTTCGAAGCATCGCCGGACGAGCGGTGGGCCTCGTCGACGACCAGCAGGTCGAAGGGGGCCATGGTTTGCCCGTAGGAGCCGCGCAGCGCCTGTTCCAGGACCCCGGGGGCGGCGGCGTCCGGGGCGTCGTTCTGGTCGTCGGCCAGGCCCTGCGGGGCGAGGGAGGCGTACGTCGCGAACACCAGCATCGGCCCCGAGCTTGCCCAGAGGGCGAGCTGCGTCGGGTTCGTCGTGCACCGCGCCCCGAGAGCTTCCAGCAGCGGGTCCGCCCCGAGGGAGCACACGGCGACGGCCGGGCCCTGGTGTCCGGCCCTGCGCCACGCCTCGATGGTCTGCGTCAGCAGGTCCAGGGTCGGGACGAGGACGCCGATCACCCCGTTCGGGCACAGCTTGAGCGCGACCATCGCCGCGGTGATGGTCTTGCCTGATCCGGTGGCCATGTGGACCTGCCCGCGCAGCCCGCCCACGGGCAGCGTCCCGTCCACCGGCAAGGACAGGCCCCGCGCGATCGCGTCCACGGCCTCGACCTGGTGGGGCCGCAGCGTGATCCCCTGCATCGTCATCGCTCCTCACGCGCCACGGGCGCCCGGCCCGGGGGTGAACGGGGCGACGGACACCGCCCCGTCATCATCGACGGTCACCCGCTCAGCGAGCTGGGCCAGGATCTCGTTCGAGGTCAGCCCGGCCCGCGCGGCTGCCGCACGGACCTGCCGCCCGGCAGCCGCGTCCAGCCACAACTCTGCCCGCAGCTCATCCCGTTTTCCCGCTGCTGCTCCGTCCACGCCGTGTGGTCCCGCAGCGCCCTGGTGTGCCGGTCTTCCCGCTCCCGCGCCCTGGCGTGGCCCGTCTCGTCCTGGTCGGCGTCGTAGACGCCGGCACCGGAGGCGGCGAGGTGAGCGGCGACCCGCTGCCACTCGGTGAGCAGGGCCGCCCACCGGTCGGTCAGTTCCTCCGGGTCCGGCGCGAACTCTCCACGGACCACCGGGGAGCGCAGTTCCTCGCGGGTCTCGCGTTCCCGCGCACCGCCGTGTCCACGGCCTGGTCCACCTGCCGCACGGCACGCCGCCTGGCGGCGTACCTGGTCACGTGCCACGTCCTCCGAGGTCCAGATCACCGCCGCGTTTCCCCTGCCTGTCACGAGCTGTCAAATGAATGCCCAATATAGCACCATGTGACGCCTAGTTGTTGTACGGTTACCGGTATGAGTGAAGAGGACAGCGTGGAAGCACTGCTGGAAGAGGCCCGCCTTGCCGCTGCGATGCCGCCCCCCGAGGAGCGGTTCCGGCTCCGCGAGGCGGCCGGGTTCTCCCGCGCGCACATCGCGGCCACGGTCGGCGTCGGCAGGCAGACGATCGCGAACTGGGAGACCGGCGTCTCCGACCCGACTCCGCCCGCCCGCTACCCGTACCTGCGGATCTTGAAAGGCCTAGCGGACATCTACCCGCCCCCCGCCGCCGCCCACGGGGACCCGATCGCGGCACTGTTCGCAGAGGAACCCGCCCCCACCGCCCCGGTGCCTGCGGCGTTCACTGGCCTGGAGACACTGCGCGGCCCGGACGGCCGCGCGATCGAGGGCGACCCCGGCCCGTGTGTCCGGTGCGGTGTGGAGACGACCTACCAGTCCACGGACGGCCACCCGCTCCACTCCGGCGCCCTGTGCCAGCCCCCCGCCACTCCGCCCGCCCCGGCCGCCGTCGCCCCGACCCCGGTCGCCCTGGTTGCGGCTGCGGTGTCGCCGGTCCCGGCCCGGGTGCCGACCCGTCCGCAGCGCCGGTCCAAGAGCGCCGCGCGCGCGGAGGCGGACCTCATGGGCCTGATCCGGGGTGCGGTCGAGCAGGAAGCGGAGCGCGCCGGCGGGGACGAGGACGCCGCGCTCAAAGCGCTGATCGGCCGGGCGATCCCCGACGTCATGCACCTCTTCAACGAAACAAGGGCCACCGCCCGCTACGAATACACCGCCTACCCGGCACTGCCGGACATCCTGCACAAGCCGTCGAAGAAGGACCCGGACCAGATCTGGGAGGCCCGCCCCGCCTACAACAACCCCGCCTACTCCCTCCGCGCCCCGGGTGCGGACCTGCGGGTGACCGCTCTCGACGTCAACGCCGCCTACCTGTCGGCGCTGAAGGTGTGGCTGCCGATCGGGAGGCTGGAGCACACCACCGGTATGGACGGCGTCGGCCCGAAGCGCAGTGGGGTCCACCTGATCACCCCTGCCGAGTGGACCCATCCCCACCTGCCCGACCCGCTCGGGGACCGCGACGAGCCCGGCGCCCTCTGGATCACCGACGCCACCCTGCGCCTCCTGCTGCGCCTCTCCGGCCCGAAGTGGGGCCTGACCCAGGCCCCCACGGTTCACGAGTCCTGGACGTCCGGCGCGACCGAGAACTTCCTGGACGCCCTGCGGAAGCTCCTGGTCGCCGCCCGGTCGGAAGCGATCGCTGCCGGGGACCGGCTGACGCTGGAGTACGTCAAGGCCATGTACTCGAAGTTCGTGAGCACCATGGGGGAGTCGCAGCACAACCGCGAGATGACCCGCCCCGACTGGATGCACAACATCCACTCCCAGGCGTACGCGCTGCACTGCGGCCGCGCCTACAAGGCCCACCAGGCCGGGCTGGACATCGTCGCGCTCAAGCACACCGACGAGCTGCACGTGATCGGGGACTGGCGGCAGGTGTTCACCGAGGGCCGGGGCGTGGCCGAACTGAAGATCAAGCAGGGTGACGGCAAGGCCTCCGGTGAGTACCTGGTCGGGAAGGTGGGCGGCTGATGGCCGGACGCTGGAAGGACTTCGGCCGCTACGGCGCGAACGGCGCACCCGGGGCCGAAGCCCTCGGCACCGCCATGGAAGGCATGGTGCACGGCATCAGCTCGCCGGTCGACAGCGACCGCGGCCTCGCCGCCCGCCTGAACTACCTCACCAAGTCCGACGCGGGCTATGAGGCGATGGACCGGGCCGGGGTCCACGTCTCCCCCCGCACCCTCATGGCCTGGCTCGCGGAGGAGCGCACCCCGAACAAGGTCAACCTCGCCCGCCTCGACGCGGCGTACTGGGACCTGCGCCGCCGCAACGTCGCCGCCGACCTCAAGCACCGGCTGAACAACAACGGCCGGGGGACCCGGGTGGAGATCAACCCGGTCAACCAGAACGGCGTTGAGCAGAAGTACCGGCGGGACCTGTCCAGCCGCAGCGTCAGCGTCCGGGGCGTCTGGGACCGGGCGGTCGACGCCTGGATGAACGACGACCTGGCCGAACTGGACGCGGTGTGGGACGAAGTCCTGGACCTGATCGGCTCGGACTACGACGGGTACAGCTACGTGTCCTCGATCGGCTGGGCCGCCTGACCCGCCACCCCCGCGGAAGGTCCGCCCCGGCACTGGAGCTGCCGGGGCGGACCTTCCGCATGTTAGCCCGCAGGGCAGTGGCCAGCGCGCGAACACGGCCAGGGCGGTGCGGGACACAAGAACGGCTGTGCGGGGTCGCCCAAGCGGGTCAGGAGGGCGTGCCATGTGACGTCAGAACTTGCGCTCGGAGGGCCGACGCGGGTTCTGTGTGGTGTCGAGTCGGTCGAGTGCCCGGTACAGGGCTCCGATCAGCCGGGCCCGGTTCTGCACTTTGGCGACGTGGGTGGCGGGGCCGGTCGGGAGGCGGTTTCACCGCTTCCCGCAGTACCGCTTTGGTCGGCGGGCGCAGTTTGTGTCCGCCGGCAGGGTCTCGATCCGCTGGCGGAGGCCGGTGGCGACGCATCGTGCGTGACCGGTGGGCTGGCGGCCGATCTGCGCACGGTCCGCTGCCTGCGCGCCGGCCGGTTTCGAGTCCGAGGCCAGGACCGTGGCGGCGAGTGCGAGGTGTGGGTCACGGTTCAGCGGGAGCCCGCCGGTCACCGCGCCGGTCGGGTCGTACACCACGGTGCCGCTCATGCCCTCAGCTCCGCCGGTTCCAGGCTGCCTGGAGTTCGGTGGGGTCGGTCGTGACGACGAACAGCCCCTGCTCCAGCAGCCAGGCCCGCTCCCCGTCCCAGTCCGCGGCGCGGTAGGCAACGTGTGCGAAGGAGGGGACCACCACCCCGTGGACCAGGCGGCCGGTTGCTGCTGCCCGTACCCGCTGCCACCCGGCCCGAATGTCGGGGGACTGGTCGAGGGGCCCGGTGTCGGCGACCGCGCAGCCGGTCGGGACGATCCAGCCCCGGTCCTGTGCGTAGGCGGCGAGGTCGTCGAGGATCAGGTTCGCGACTGCCTGCAGTGGTACTACGGCGTACAGAGCCACGGCGGGGCAAGGCCCGATGAGCGGTGCGGCTTCGGCCGGCAGGGCGCTGCGGTTGCGTCTGGTCAGCGGATTCAGCAGTGAGTGCCAGGTGGTGCGTTTGCTCGATAACGGCGGCATAGGGTCTCTCCATCGCGGTGTGCGGGGCCTGCTCCCGGACAACTGCTGTTGCGGCAGGCGGGAGAGCGTGGAAACAGGTCAACTCTCGCTAGGAGAGAGGTCAGTTGCCTTCAGGCGTACTGGGGCGGGCGCGCCTGGAAGGCCGAGCAGCGGTGAAGGTGTGCGTACGACTGCCGGGACCAGAGGCTGTCAGGCGATGCCGCGCCTTTTCGCTTCGGTGAGTGTGGCGTCGCGTTCTCGCCATTTCGCCCACGCGCCGCGGTATCCCAGGGCGGTGAGGAAGGGGTTGTCGGCGTAGTTGTTGTGCGTTGAGGTGCTTGTAGACCTCACGGTCGAAGGCCACCGCGGCGGCCTCGCCGGGCCCTGTTGTTGGCCTGGTCGGCCCGCTCGGGAATCGTGTGCGGGATGCCCCGGCGGCGGAGCCACGCGCGGATCGCCCTGGAGCTGTAGCCCTTGTCGCCCAGGACGTGATCGGGCCGGGTGCGGGGCCGTCCCGGTCCGATCCGGGGCACCCTGATCGCGTCCATCACGGTGGTGAACCGGGTGCAGTCGTTGGAGTTGCCGCCCGTGACGACGAATGCGAGAGGCCGGCCCCGGCCGTCACGGGCCAGGTGAATCTTGCTGGTCAGACCACCTCTGGACCGGCCGAGGGCCGGGTCGCGGAGCCCCCTTTTCGGGCCCCCGCCGCATGCTGGTGGGCCCGGACGATCGTGGAATCGACGGACACCAGCCACTCGATGTCGCCCGCCGCATCCGCCTTCGCCTGAACGGCCCGCAGCATCCGGTCGAACGTCCCGTCCGCCGCCCACCTGCGAAAACGCGTATGCAGCGTGGCCCACGGACCGTAACGGTCGGGCACATCCCGCCAGGCCGTCCCGGTCCGGAACTTCCACACGATCCCGTTCAGGACCCTGCGGTCGTCAAGCCGCTTCCGCCCCCGCGATGACTCGGGCAGCAACGGCCGGACGAACTCCCACTCAGCATCGGACAGTTCATGGCGACGTATCACGACATCATGATCCACCAGCGATGATCATTTGAAGGCACCGCCTAGTCTTCTGAGTCAGGAATTCTGTTCAGATGTATAGGCTTGGTCTGTGGCGCGTACTGGGCGGCCGAAGGCCGAGTTGATCCTGTCCGACGA
>NZ_JBIWLQ010000028.1:0-87275 GCF_044766265.1 Streptomyces sp. NPDC102283 | reverse complement strand
GCCGCCGGGCGGGGGGGGGGCGCGGCGGGGGGGGTGGGTTGGGGGGGGGGGGGGGGGGGGGGGGGGGGCCCCCCCCCCCCCCCCCCCCCCCCCCCCACCTCCGTCCGTCTCAGCGCCCCCGGCCGCCGCCCTGCTTCGGGTCGGTCAGCCCGGCCCGCCGCAACGCGTCCGCCATCGCGCTGTTCGCCGGAGCCGGGGCGCCCTGGCCCTGCCGCGACGCACCGCCGCCACCGCGCCGGTCCCGGCCGCCGCCGCCCTGCCGGCCCTGGCCGCCACCGGACGGCTGTCCCTGACTCTGTCCCTGGCGCTGCTTCGGGGGACGGCCGCCCCGCTCGCCCCGGCCCTGCTGCCCGCCGCCGGAACCGCCGCCCGCACCCGGCTCGTCGTCGAGACGCAGCGTCAGCGAGATCCGCTTGCGCGGCCCGTCGACGTCCATGACCTTGACCTTCACGATGTCCCCGGGCTTCACGACGTCGCGCGGGTCCGTTGGTGACGACGCCCTCCAGCACCATGCCGGGCTCCAGGTCGCCGAGCTTCTCGACGCCCTCCTTGAAGGTCGCCGTCCGGAACGCCGGACGCGGGTCGCGCCCCGGCTTCTCCAGCTCCTTCAGGATGTCCGTCACGGTCGGCAGCCCGAACATGTCGTCCACGAAGTCCGCGGCCCGCAGGGCGCGCAGGGCCTCCGCGTTGCCGATCAGCGAGGCGACCTCGCCGCCCGCCGTCTTCCCCATCCGTCGCACCACCGGGTAGGCCTCGGGGTGCACGCTGGAGCCGTCGAGCGGGTCGTCGCCGCCCCGGATCCGCAGGAAGCCCGCGCACTGCTCGTACGCCTTCGGTCCCAGCCGCGCCACGTCCTTGAGGGCCTTGCGGGACCGGAAGGGGCCGTTGGAGTCCCGGTGCGCGACGATGTTCTCGGCGAGCCCCGAGCTGATCCCCGATACCCGTGAAAGCAGCGGCGCGGAAGCGGTGTTGACGTCCACGCCGACCCCGTTGACACAGTCCTCGACGACCGTGTCCAGCGAACGCGACAGCTTCACCTCGGACAGGTCGTGCTGGTACTGCCCGACGCCGATCGACTTCGGGTCGATCTTCACCAGCTCGGCCAGCGGGTCCTGGAGCCGCCGCGCGATGGAGACCGCGCCGCGCAACGACACGTCCATGTCGGGCAGTTCCTGCGAGGCGAAGGCGGAGGCGGAGTACACCGAGGCGCCCGCCTCCGAGACCATCACCTTCGTGAGCTTCAACTCCGGGTGCTTGTCGATAAGTTCACCGGCAAGTTTGTCCGTCTCGCGGGACGCCGTGCCGTTGCCGATCGCGATCAGGTCGACCGCGTGCTCCTTCGCGAGGTGTGCGAGCTTCGCCAGCGACTGGTCCCACTTGTTCGCGGGCACGTGCGGGTGGATCACATCGGTGGCCACGACCTTGCCGGTGGCGTCGACGACCGCGACCTTCACCCCCGTACGGAAGCCGGGGTCCAGGCCCAGCGTGGCCCGCGTCCCGGCCGGGGCGGCGAGCAGCAGATCGCGCAGGTTCGAGGCGAAGACCCGCACCGCCTCGTCCTCCGCCGCGGTGCGAAGCCTCAGCCGCAGGTCGATGCCCAGATGTACCTGGATCCGGGTCCGCCACGCCCAACGCACCGTGTCGCCCAGCCACTTGTCGCCGGGGCGGCCCCGG
This sequence comes from Streptomyces sp. NPDC102283, assembly GCF_044766265.1. Classification (NCBI taxonomy): domain Bacteria; kingdom Bacillati; phylum Actinomycetota; class Actinomycetes; order Kitasatosporales; family Streptomycetaceae; genus Streptomyces; species Streptomyces sp. NPDC102283. The sequence continues at coordinate 85,601 of NZ_JBIWLQ010000028.1, read as the reverse complement.
TCGGCGATCTCGAAGCGGCGGGCGATCATGTTCTCGTAACGGGAAGGGCCCGGCCGCTCGGCGGCCTCCGGCTCCTCCGGTTCCAGGACCAGGTCGAGCACGTTCTCCTTCTCGCCGCGCAGCATCGCGAGCACCCGGTGCGAGGGCAGCGCGGTGAACGGCTCGGCGAAGGCGAAGTAGTCGGCGAACTTCGCGCCGGCCTCCTCCTGGCCCTCGCGGACCTTCGCCGCCAGCCGGCCGCGCGTCCACATGCGTTCGCGCAGCTCGCCGGTCAGGTCGGCGTCCTCGGAGAACCGCTCCGTGAGGATCGACCGGGCCCCGTCCAGGGCTGCGGCCGCGTCCGCGACGCCCTTGTCACCGTCCACGAACGCGGCGGCCGCCGCGAGCGGATCGACCGACGGGTCGCCGAGCAGGCTGTCCGCCAGCGGTTCGAGCCCCGCCTCCCGGGCGATCTGCGCCTTCGTCCGCCGCTTCGGCTTGAACGGCAGGTAGATGTCCTCCAGGCGCGCCTTGGTCTCGGCGGCCCGGATGCTCGCCTCCAGCGCGGCATCGAGCTTGCCCTGTTCGCGTACGGAGTCGAGGATCGACGTACGCCGCTCCTCCAGCTCCCGCAGATAGCGCAGCCGTTCCTCCAGCGTGCGCAGCTGCGCATCGTCGAGGGATTCGGTCGCCTCCTTGCGGTAGCGCGCGATGAACGGCACGGTCGATCCGCCGTCGAGCAGCTCGACGGCCGCCCTGACCTGTCGCTCACGTACGCCGAGCTCCTCGGCGATCCTGCCTTCGATGGACGTCGTCACGGTTTTCCCGACTCGCCTTCTCGTACTGGCTGTGCTGGCCGTGCTCGTGTCGCGATGAGCACGTTCTTGCTTGCCGGGGGTCATCCCCCCTGGCCTGCATTGTGCCGGGTGGCCGGGGGCCGTGTCGCGTGACCTCGACGAACACGCCCGGAGCCCCCGCAGCGGGTGCGGGGGCTCCGGACGGTGCGGGGTCAGCCCTGACCGGTCGCCGAGGCCGGGAACGCCCCCGCGGCGGCGGCCGTGAAGAGGAAGCCGCGCCCCAGTTCGGTGAGCCGCTCCACACCTTCCGCGCCCAGGTGTTCGTACGGGGCGCTGTCCATGCGGTCCGTCGCCTCCTCGACCTCCGCGCGCAGCGCCGTGCCCGCCTCGGTCAGCGCCAACTCCTCGCCGTCGGCCAGCAGCCCGCGCTCCCGCAGCCGGCCGGACGCCGCCTCCCAGTCGGTGCGCCGCCAGCCCCGGGAGGACAGGATCCAGCGGATCGCCATGCCCTTGCCGGTGGCCGTGTGGCTGACGAGCGACTCCAGCGGGTCCAGGCCGGCCGTGAGGAGGGCGGCGAGGTGCGCGTCGCCCCGGTGCTCGCGCAGCAGGGTGGCGGCGTGCCAGAACGCCAGGTGCGGCTCCTCGGGCACCGGCAGATCCGCGTGCGCGGCGTACAGCGGGCGGGCGTGCGGGGTGCAGGCCTCGGTGGCGCGCAGCGCGAGCCGGGCCGCCTCCGCCATCGCGTCGGAGGCTATGACCTCCTCGCCGAGCAGCCGGCGCAGCGTCGTGTCCGCCGCCCGCAGCCGGGCGGCGAGGACCACGTCGGGGGAGGCTGTCTCCCAGACGGCGGGCACATGCCGGGCCACCAGCGCCGGGTTGAAGTTGTAGAAGGTGGCGGTGACGGTTCCCGCGCCGACCGCGCCGAGTGCGGCGGCCCGGGTCGCGAAGTAGGCGGCGCTGTGGTCCTCGATGCCGATCTTCGCCATCTCCGCGCCCAGGTCGGGGGAGAAGAAGAGGGAGGAGTGCAGGGGGTTGACGGCGTTGTGGCAGCGGCGCTCCGCGCGGGCCGGGAGAGTACTCATACAAGCACGTTACCGACTGGTCGGTACGGAGCGGAACCCCGGGAGCGGAACGATCCACCAGAACGGATCCCGTACAGGTCAAGGGCAGGTCCGGGGCAGGCCGAGGCCGACCTCGATGGCAGGAAGGGTGGGGTACTCGTCATTGCGGCCATCGTCGCCCACCGCCCAGGATGGCGGATGTGAAGCAGCGAACCGTGCTCGTCGTCCTCTTCGACGGCATCCAGAGTCTCGACGCCACCGGCCCGATGGAGGTCTTCGCCGGAGCCTCCCGGGCTCCGGGCGTCTCCTACGACCTGCGGACCGCCTCGCTCGACGGCGGCCCCGTCCGCTCCACCAGCGGCCTGACCCTGATGCCCGACAGCAGCCTCGCCGACGCGCCCGCACCGCACACCCTGCTGGTGCCCGGCGGGCACGGCACCCGGGACTCGCAGCCGGAGCTGACCGACTGGCTGCGCGAGCACGCGCCGCGGGCGGAGCGACTCGTCTCCGTGTGCACCGGGGCGCTGCTGCTCGCCGGGGCGGGACTGCTGGACGGGCACCGGGTCACCACCCACTGGAACTACTGCGAGCTGCTGGCCCGTGACTACCCGGCCGTCCGGGTCGATCCCGAACCGATCTTCGTGCGGGACGGACGACTGGCCACCTCGGCGGGCGTCACCGCGGGCATCGACCTCGCCCTCGCGCTTGTCGAGGAGGACCACGGGCGGGACCTCGCCCTGGACATCGCCCGGCACCTCGTGGTGTTCCTGCGCCGCCCCGGGAACCAGGCCCAGTTCAGCGCCCAGCTCTCCGCCCAGACCGCCCGGCGCGAACCACTGCGCGAGGTCCAGCACTGGATCACCCAGCACCCCGACGGCGACCTCGGGGTCGACGCCCTCGCGGCCCGCGCCCGCCTCTCGCCCCGGCACTTCGCCCGCGCGTTCCGGGCGGAGACCGGAACGACCCCGGGGCGGTACGTCGAGCGCGTCCGCCTGGAGCACGCCCGCCGGCTCCTGGAGGACACCGCCGACGGCGTGGAGCGGGTCGCCCGTGCCAGTGGCTACGGCACCCCGGAAGCCATGCGCCGCGCCTTCGTGAAGACCCTCGCGACGGCGCCTGCCGAATACCGCCGCCGCTTCCGCACCCCCGCGTCCAGCGCCTGAACCGCACCGACCGTGTGCCCGACCGTTTGTCCGACCTTCCGACCTTCCGACCTTCCGGCCGAACCGAGAGGCAGCTCCCGTGCAGATCGCCATCCTGCTCTTCGACCGCTTCACCGCCCTGGACGCGGTGGGCCCCTACGAGATCCTCAGCCGTGCGCCCGGCGCCGAGCCCGTCTTCGTCGCCGAACGGACCGGCCCCGTCCGCAACGACAGCGGGAGCCTCGTGCTCGTCGCGGAGAAGACGCTCGCCGAGGTGCCCTCCCCGGACCTGCTGATCGTCCCCGGCGGCCCCGGCCAGGGCGACCAGATGGAGAACGAGGCCCTGCTCGGCTGGCTGCGCTCGGCCGACGCCACCAGCGCCTGGACGACCTCCGTCTGCACCGGTTCGCTGCTGCTGGCCGCGGCCGGGCTCCTGAAGGACCGGCGGGCCACCTCGCACTGGCTGGCGCTGGAGGCGCTGAGGCAATACGGCGTCGAGCCCACCGGGGAGCGCGTCGTCCTGGACGGCAAGTACGTCACCGCCGCCGGGGTCTCCTCCGGCATCGACATGGGGCTCACCCTGCTCGGACGGATCGCGGGTGACGACGCGGCGCGCTCGGTGCAGCTGCTCACGGAGTACGACCCGCAGCCGCCCTACGACTGCGGATCGCCGGAGAAGGCGCCCGCGGCCCTCGTCGAGGAATGGCGGGCCAGGAGCCGTCACATCACCCCGTAGAACCCGTAGAACCCGTAGGACCCGTAGGACCGGTAGAACCCCCGGCCCAGGTGAACCGGGGCGCGCGCCGCTCCAGGAAAGCGGCGACGCCCTCCACCGTGTCACCGCTGCCCCGCGCCTTACCGGCCCAGTGGGCGTCCCGGTCCGTCCGGCCCGCGGCGAACTCCTTGGCCGCGGCCTGGGTGAGCCGGGACCGGGACGCCAGGACCCGTGCGTACTCCTCGACCCGCTGGTCCAGGCCGCCCGCGGGCAGCACCTCGTCGGCCAGGCCGGTGCGCAGCGCCCGTTCCGTGCCGATCAGCTCACCGGAGAACAGCAGGTGCTTGGCCGTGGCCGGGCCGACCAGGGAGACCAGGCGCCGGGTCGAGGAGGCGGGATAGACGATGCCGAGCTTGGCCGGAGTGACCCCGAAGGAGGCCCCCTCCTCCGCGAACCGCAGGTCGCAGGCGGCCGCGAGCTGACTGCCGCCGCCCACGCAGTAGCCGCGCACCGCGGCCAGGGTCGGCAGGGGGAACGCGGCGAGCGCTTCCTCGGCCGCCACCGTCAGGCCCTGCGCGGACTCCGGGGCCTGACGCAGCGTGGAGATGTCGACCCCGGCGCAGAAGGTTTCCCCGGCTCCGGTCAGCACCAGCACCCGGACCGCAGGGTCGGCCGCGAGCCGCTCCAGCAGCTCCGGCAGGCTCCGCCACATCGCGGTGGTCATCGCGTTGCGCTTGGCGGGGTTCGTGATCACGACGGTGGCGACGCCGCGCTCGACGGACGTGGTCAGGCGGGGTTCCGTACGGTCCATGCGCCGGATGCTATCCGCAGGGTTCGAACCTATGATCAAGAAGGGGTCGCGGGGCGGGTACGCACCGTAAGGAGTCGTCGATGAACGAGCCCACCGCCGAGGGCCGGAAGCTCAGCCGCAGTTTCGGCTGGCTCGCGCTGCTCGGCACGCTGCTGGTGATCGCGGGCGTCATCGGCCTCGTCTACACCGGCGTAGCCACGCTCACCTCGATGCTGCTCTTCGGCTGGCTGCTGCTCGTCGGCGGTCTGGTCGGGCTGCTGCACGCGATCGAGTCACGCGGTACGAACTACTTCTGGCTGGGCGTGGTGGTCGCGGCCCTCAACATCGCCGCGGGCGTCGTCGTCATCAAGCACCCCGAGGGCACGGCCGAGGCACTGACCATGTTCGCCGCCCTGCTCTTCCTGACCGGCGGGGTGTTCCGGCTGGTCGGCAGCGTCGTGGTGCGCGGTCCGCAGATGGGCTGGACGCTGCTGCAAGGAGCCTTCGGCCTGCTCCTGGGCCTGCTGGTGCTGTTCGACTGGCCGCACAGCAGCCTCTACGTTCTCGGCTGCTTCTTCTCGCTGGCCCTGCTGTTCGACGGGCTCGGTCTGATCGCCATCGGCGTCGGCGGCCGGTGCATCGTCAGCATGGTCTCGGAGCGGCTCGATGAATCTCCTCCGACCTCGGACCAGCCGATCACGTCACCGGAAGACGAGCGGAAGTAGTCGTTGGACTGCCGGAAACACGCGTGTTTGGTCAAAAAGCGCCGATACCTGGCTACTTCCGGTCAGTGGCACGGTCCGGACCAGGCCATTCCCAACACTCTTTACTCGACGGTCAGTGCAGTGCGAGTGAGAGCTGGTGCCGGACGATGGAGAGCCTCGGGAGTGCCCCTGCCGACCCCGTGTCGTACGAGGGGGTGTGGCGCTTCACCGCTTCCGCCGTGGACGCGTCCGTGCCGAGCGCCCGGCACGCCGTACGCGATCTCCTCGACCGGCAGGGCGTGCCGATCGGGGACGACATCCTCCAGGGACTCCTGCTGATCGTCTCGGAGCTGGTCACCAACGCCGTCAAGCACGCGGCGCTCCTCTCGCCGGAGCTGGCCGTCGAGGTGGCCATCGCCGCCGACTGGGTCAGGGTCTCGGTCGAGGACAACCACCCCTACCGCCCCACCGCCCTGGAGACGGACTACGCGCAGACCGGCGGCCGGGGCCTGCTGCTGGTCAAGGTGATCACCGAGGAGGCGGGCGGCACCTGCGACGTCGAGCACACCGCGAGCGGCGGGAAGATCATCTGGGCGGCGCTGCCGTTGAAGACGCAGCTCTGACCGCCCCGTACGGATTCGATCGAGGGTTCACCAGCCCGCGGTCGGGCCCGTCAGCTCACGGATCGCCGGCCGCGCCGCGTCCAGCACCGTCATGAACCACGCCGAGAACGGCGCCCGCGTGTGCCGCTCCGCCAGCTCCGCGGCCGTCACGAAGGCCGTCTCCCCGACCTCTTCGGGGTCCGGCTTCGGTGCCGTCTGCGCCATCCCCACGAACAGGTGGTTGAACTCCTGCTCCACCAGTCCCGATGCGGGATCCGGGTGGTTGTAGCGGACCGTTCCGGCCTCGGCCAGCAGCGAGGGGGAGAGCCCCAGCTCCTCGTACGTACGCCGGGCCGCGGCCGCGAACGGGGCCTCGCCGGGGTAGGGGTGCCCGCAGCAGGTGTTCGACCAGACGCCGGGGGAGTGGTACTTGCCGAGCGCCCGGCGCTGGAGCAGCAGCCGCCCCTGCTCGTCGAAGAGGAACACGGAGAACGCGCGGTGCAGCTGCCCGGGGGCCTGGTGGGCCGCCAGCTTCTCCGCGGTGCCGATGGTGGTGCCGTTCTCGTCGACCAGTTCGAGCATGATCGCTTCTGCGGTGCCGTTCGACGAGCTGTGCGTCGCGGTGGCTGGTGTGGTCGGCATACCCATCCTTCGCTTTGGTCCCCGGCCTCGTGCGCCGGGCCCCTGGAGTCCGGTCAAGTCTGCCGTACAAAAGCCGCTTGTCCGCACTTCGGGTCCGGGCATGTCCGGCCCGCCACGCCCGGTGAGCGCGGCGGGCCGGACGGGCCGTCAGACCCCGAAGGCCGCCGGGTAACGGATCACGCCCGCCGGAACAGGGGCGGAATCATCCAGCACCAGGGCCATCATCGCCTCGTCCGGGACCTCGAAACCTGGCCGGATCCCGTACCGCGAGGCAGGCACGAAACCGAAGCGCGGGTAGTACTCGGGATGGCCGAGCACCAGCACCAGCGCCTCACCGCGCACCCGGGCGGCGTCCAGTACCGCCCGCACCACGGCCTGCCCCGCACCCTGCCGCTGGTACGCGGGAGAGGTGGCCACCGGGGCCAGGGCGAGCGCCGGGGCGTCGCCCACCCGGCAGCGGGTCAGCAGCGCGTACGCCGCCGGGGAACCGTCCGGGGCCTCGGCGATGTGGCCGAGCTCCGGCAGCCAGGCCTCGGCGTCGGCCCGCAGGGCGTCCACGAGGTCCGCCTCGTCGCGGGTCGGGAACGCGGCCGTGTTGACCGCGTGCACGGCCGCACGGTCCGCGGGTGTCTCCGGGCGGGTGGCCCACCGGAGATCGGCGGGGTGCGGCACATGGGCGCCGTGGCTGGGCTCGTCGGGCGTGAGGAAGGCCTCGGTGCGCGAGGCGTTGTCAGTGTGGTCGGTCAACGTGGGAACCCTTGCGTGTGAGGGCTCCGACCCGATCCGATAAGAAAGTGGACCTAGCCGGAAACCCGGGAGATGGGGAAGGATCGATTGCCGCGCCGGGAAGGCGTCGTCGCGACCGTCATCAACCTCAGCCCCTCTCGAAAGGTCCCGGTGCCACCGGGCTCCGCTCCACCGTGAGACTCGAACGTCTCAGCGGCATCAGCCTAGCACCGGCTCGGCCCGCACTCGGAGGGCGCCTCAATGGCAGAGCCGCGCCTCGTGCTCCGCGTGGCCGCTCGGCTCCAGCTGGAAGGTGCAGTGCTCCACGTCGAAGTGGTCCCCGAGGCAGCCCTGGAGCTCGTGCAGCACCTTCTCGTGGCCTATCGAGTCGAGCATCTCCTGGCGGACCACCACGTGGGCGGAGAGCACCGGCATGCCCGAGGTGATCGTCCAGGCGTGCAGGTCGTGGACGTCCAGGACCCCGGGCAGCTCCGTGATGTGCGCGCGTACCTCCGCCATGTCCACACCCTTGGGCGCCGCCTCCAGGAGTACGTTCAGGGTCTCCCGCAGCAGTTTCACGGTCCGCGGGACGATCATCAGGCCGATCACCAGGGAGGCGATCGGGTCGGCGGGCTGCCAGCCGGTCGCCATGATGACGCCGGCCGAGATGATCACGGCGAGCGAGCCCAGGGTGTCGGCCAGTACCTCCAGATAGGCGCCCCGCACATTCAGGCTTTCCTGCTGCCCGCGCGTCAGCAGGGAGAGGGAGACGATGTTGGCCACCAGGCCGACCGCGGCGAACGCGATGGCCAGGCCGCCCTTCGTCTCGGCCGGCGTGATGAACCGCTCGACCGCCTCGAAGACCAGATAGCCGCCGACCCCCAGCAGCAGCAGACAGTTCGCGAGCGCCGCCAGGATCTCCGCGCGGGCGAAACCGAAGGTGCGGTTCGGCCCGGCCGGACGGTTGGCGAAGTGGATGGCGAGCAGCGCCATCCCGAGCCCCAGGGCGTCGGTCGCCATGTGGGCGGCGTCCGCGATCAGGGCCAGCGAGTCGGAGAGCACCCCGCCGACGATCTCCATGACCATCACGCTCAGCGTGATCGCCAGGGCCACCCGGAGCCTGCCCCGGTACGCGGCGGCCGCCGTGCCCGTCGGTGGCGGACCGCCGTGCGTATGCCCGTGATCGTGGCCAGCCCCCATGCGAAACGCCTCCAGGTCCATGTGACGGTACCGGGGCGAAACCGCCCCGACACGGCCAGTGAACTACGGGCGGGGGGTATGGGGCAACACGGCACTGAACACCGTTGTCATCTGCTCTGACCTGCGGAAACGTTCCGCAGGTCAGAGCAGTGACGCGATCGCCGCCGCCACCCGCCGACGATCACGAACGCGCCTCGGGGTGGCGCAGGCACCAGCCCTCCCAGGCCGACTCCACCATCTCGCGCACGTCCCGTCGTGCCGTCCAGCCCAACTCCTCGGAGATCCGTGCGGCCGACGCCACGGCCGTCGGCGCGTCACCGGCCCGGCGCGGCTCGACCACCGGCTTCAGGCCGTGGCCCGTCACCTCGCCGATCACCTCGGCCAGCTCCCGGACCGAGACGCCCTCGCCCCGGCCGACGTTCAGCGTCAGGTCGCCGGCGCCCGCCCCGTCCAGCCGCCGCGCGACGGCGAGATGCGCCTCCGCCAGATCGGCGACATGGATGTAGTCGCGGACGCAGGTGCCGTCCGGCGTCGGATAGTCGTCACCGAAGATCCGCGGGGCCTCGCCGCGCGTCAGCCGCTCGAACATCATCGGCACGATGTTGTAGACGCCGGTGTCCGCGAGCTCCGGTGCGGCGGCGCCCGCCACGTTGAAGTACCGCAGACAGGCGGTCGAGAGCCCGTGGGCCTTCCCGGCGGCCCGCACCAGCCACTCGCCGGTGAGCTTGGTCTCGCCGTACGGGTTGATCGGGAGACAGGGCGTCTCCTCCGTGATGAGGTCCACGTCCGGTACGCCGTAGACGGCCGCCGAGGAGGAGAAGAGGAAGCGCGAAACCCCCGCCGCGACCACGGCCTCCAGCAGGCCGCCGAGTGCGGCCACGTTCTCCCGGTAGTACAGCAGCGGCTTCTCCACGGACTCGCCGACCTGCTTCTTCGCCGCGAGATGCACCACACCGCTCACGGCGTGGTCGGCCAGCACCCGGTCCAGCAGGGCCCGGTCGGAGGTCGAGCCCTCCACCAGCGTGACGGCGTCCGGCAGCCGGTCCGCGATGCCGCTGGAGCGGTCGTCGAGCACCACGACCCGCTCGCCCGCCGCGACCATGGCCCGCGCCACGTGTGCCCCGATGTATCCCGCCCCGCCTGTGATCAGCCATGTCATGAGCGCCAGCCTAAGCGTCCCGCTCACCTGGCCCGGGCGCGGTTTGTGGGCCGGGCCTCCGATCGATGATGATGATCGCCGACGCCGCCCGGGCTTGCAGGTCCACCCGTACAGCGCACAAACGGGCGGTGAACTCGGCCTTCCGTTCATCCGATAGCCTCAGCCGACACGCCGCCGGCCCGCCTCGTGGCGGTGCCGCAGTGTGTCGTCCACGTCAGTGCCAAGGAGTGAGTTCGTCTGTCGACCGCCATCCTCACCGGTACGCCGGCACCCGGGTCGCCGCTCGCGGACGATCTGCGGTCCCTGGGCTTCGAGGTGCAGAGCGCCACCGACGCCGCTGACGCCGCGGCCCTCCTCGCGGCCGTCCCGGCCGGCCGCCGGGTCGCCCTCGTCGACCCGCGCTTCGTGGGCCACGTCCACGCGCTGCGGCTCGGGCTGACCGACCCGCGCTTCCCCGCCGCCACCGTCCCCGGCGCGCTCACCGCCCAGCCCGAGGCGCGCGGCGCCCTGCTGCGCGCCCTGCACCGCACCGCGGCCGCGGTCGGCGCGGGCGCCCCGGTCGTCGAGCCGGAGGCCGACCCCGCGCCCGAGGACCGCACCGTCCCCGGCCGGATCGCCGTCGCGCTGGAGGCCGAGGGCACCCCCGTGCAGCGCCCCGCCCTCGGCTCGCTCGTCGCGGCCGTCCCCACGGACCCGGAGCAGCAGGCCGCCGCCGAGGCGGGCCTCGCCTCGGTCGACGACGAGGCGGTACGGCTGCGCAACGCGGTCAAGGCCCACGACGGCTTCTTCACCACGTACTGCATCAGCCCCTACTCCCGCTACATCGCCCGCTGGTGCGCCCGCCGCGACCTCACCCCGAACCAGGTCACCACCGCATCCCTGATCACCGCGCTCATCGCGGCGGGAGCGGCGGCCACCGGAACACGGGGCGGCTACGTCGCCGCGGGGATCCTGCTCCTGGTCTCCTTCGTGCTGGACTGCACCGACGGGCAGCTCGCCCGCTACTCGCTGCGGTACTCCACGATGGGCGCCTGGCTGGACGCCACCTTCGACCGGGCCAAGGAGTACGCGTACTACGCCGGGCTCGCCATCGGCGCCGTACGCGGCGGCGACGACGTGTGGGTCCTGGCACTCGGCGCGATGGTCCTCCAGGCCTGCCGCCATGTCGTGGACTTCTCGTTCAACGAGGCCAACCACGACGCGGTCGCCAACACCAGCCCCACCGCCGCTCTCTCCGACAAGCTCGACAACGTCGGCTGGACGGTCTGGGTGCGGCGGATGATCGTGCTGCCGATCGGCGAGCGCTGGGCCATGATCGCCGTGCTCACCGCGCTCACCACCCCGCGCATCGTCTTCTACGCCCTGCTCGTCGGCTGCTCCCTGGCCGCCTGCTACACCACGGCCGGCCGCCTGCTGCGTTCGCTGACCCGCAGGGCCAGCCGCACCGACCGCGCCGCGCGGGCCCTCGCGGACCTCGCCGACTCCGGCACCCTGGCGCAGGCCGTCGCGGCCGTCGCCCCCGGCCTCCGGGGCGCGTTCACGGCCCCGGCGGTGGCGCTCGTCGGCACCCTGGTCATGGTCGGCGGTGCCCTCTTCCTCCCGTACGGCAGCCCGCTCACCGTCGCCGCGGCCGTGGTGTACGTGCTCCTCTCCGGCCTCGCCGTCGCCCGCCCGCTGAAGGGTGCGCTGGACTGGCTGGTGCCGCCGTTCTTCCGGGCCGCGGAGTACGTCACGATCCTGGTGCTGGCGGCCCGCAGCGACGCCCCGCACGCCGTTCCGGCGGCCTTCGGGCTGATTTCCGCCGTCGCCTACCATCACTACGACACGGTGTACCGCATTCGCGGAGGCACCGGCGCGCCGCCCCAGTGGCTGGTGCGGACGATCGGTGGACACGAGGGCCGGACCACGCTGGTGGCCGTCCTCGCCGCCGTGCTCACCCACACCTCGGATTTCACCACGGCCCTGACCGCGCTCGCGGTCGCCGTGGCTCTGGTGGTGCTCGTGGAGTCCATCCGCTTCTGGGTGTCCTCCTCGGCCCCCGCCGTACACGACGAAGGAGAACTCGCATGATCGGCCTCGTACTGGCAGCCGGTGCAGGACGACGTCTGCGCCCCTACACGGACACGCTGCCCAAGGCGCTCGTCCCTGTCGACGGCGACAAGACGGTCCTCGACCTCACGCTCGCCAACTTCGCCGAGGTCGGCCTCACCGAGGTCGCGATCGTCGTCGGCTACCGCAAGGAGGCCGTCTACGCCCGCAAGGCCGAGCTGGAGGCGACCTACGGCGTCACCCTCACGCTCATCGACAACGACAAGGCCGAGGAGTGGAACAACGCCTACTCCCTGTGGTGCGCCCGTGACGTCATCAAGCGCGGCGTGATCCTCGCCAACGGCGACACCGTGCACCCGGTCTCCGTCGAGAAGACCCTCCTGGACGCCCGCGGCAAGGGCCAGAAGATCATCCTCGCCCTGGACACCGAGAAGGTCCTCGCCGACGAGGAGATGAAGGTCATCACGGCGGAGGGCAAGGGCGTCCAGCGCATCACGAAGCTGATGGACCCGGCCACCGCGACCGGCGAGTACATCGGCGTCACCCTCATCGAGGCCGAGGCCGCCGAGGAGCTGGCGGACGCGCTGAAGACCACCTTCGAGCGCGACCCCGACCTCTACTACGAGGACGGCTACCAGGAGCTCGTCAACCGCGGCTTCGCCGTCGACGTCGCCCCCATCGGCACCGTGACCTGGGTCGAGATCGACAACCACGACGACCTCGAGAAGGGCCGTGAGATCGCGTGCCAGTACTGACCCGGCTCATTCCGTCCCCGGTCGTCGTCGACATCCGGCGCGGCGCCATGGACGATCTGGCGGGTCTCCTGGCCGATCAGCGGATCTCCTCCTCGGGCAAGCTCGCCATCGCGATCAGCGACGGCTCCGGGCGCGCCCTGCGGGAGAGGCTCGCCCCGGTCCTGCCGGGTGCCGACTGGTATCCGGTGTCCGACGGCACGATCGACTCGGCGGTGAAGCTCGCCGACGGCATCAAGGGCAACCGGTACGACGCCGTCGTCGGCCTTGGCGGCGGCAAGATCATCGACGTGGCGAAGTACGCCGCGGCGCGGGTCGGGCTGCCCATGGTCGCCGTCGCGACGAACCTCTCGCACGACGGCCTGTGCTCGCCGGTCGCCACGCTGGACAACGACAACGGGCGCGGCTCCTACGGGGTCCCCACCCCGATCGCCGTCGTCATCGACCTCGACGTGATCCGTGAGGCGCCCGCCCGTTACGTCCGTTCCGGTATCGGCGACGCGATCTCGAACATCTCCTGCGTCGCCGACTGGGAGCTGGCCCACGAGGTCAACGGCGAGGAGATCGACGGTCTGGCGGCCGCGATGGCCCGCCAGGCGGGCGAGGCCGTGCTGCGCCACCCCGGCGGGGTCGGCGACGACGCCTTCCTGAAGGTGCTGGCCGAGGGGCTCGTGCTGACCGGCATCTCGATGTCGGTCGCGGGCGACTCCCGCCCGGCCTCCGGCGCCTGCCACGAGATCAACCACGCCTTCGACCTGCTCTACCCCCAGCGCGCGGCCAGCCACGGCGAGCAGGTCGGCCTCGGCGCCTGCTTCGCCATGCATCTGCGCGGCGCCCGTCAGGAGTCCCTCCTGATGGCATCGATACTGCGCCGCCATGGTCTGCCGGTCCTGCCCGAGGAGATCGGGTTCAGCGTCGACGAGTTCGTACACGCCGTCGACTACGCGCCGCAGACGCGTCCGGGACGCTTCACGATCCTGGAGCACCTCAACCTGTCCACCGACCAGATCAGGGACGCGTACGCCGACTATGCGACGACCATCAGTAGCTGAACTCCGTCCGGTCGTCCACCCCCCGGGGGTGAAGGACCGGCGCAGCGGCGAGCACTGGGCCGGGCGCATGTACATGCGTGAGGTCTCGCTGCGCGTGGACCGCTACCTGGTCAACACCCGCGTCACGCCGAACCAGGTCACGTACGTGATGACGCTGGCGGGGGCACTGGCCGCCCCGGCGCTGCTGGTGCCGGGCATCTGGGGCGCCGTGCTCGGCGTGGTGATGGTCCAGCTCTACCTGCTGTTCGACTGCGTGGACGGCGAGCTGGCCCGCTGGAAGAAGCAGTACTCGCTCAGCGGGGTCTACCTGGACCGGGTCGCCGCCTATCTGTGCGACGCGGCGGTGCTCGTCGGCCTCGGCCTGCGCGCCGCCGACATCTGGGGCGAGGGCCGGATCGACTGGCTCTGGGCGTTCCTCGGAACCCTCGCCGCGCTCGGCGCGATCCTCATCAAGGCCGAGACGGACCTGGTCGGCGTGGCCCGCCACCAGGGCGGGATGCCCCCGGTGAAGGAGGCGGCCTCCGAGCCGCGCTCCTCCGGTATGGCCCTGGCCCGCAGGGCGGCCGGGGCGCTCAAGTTCCACCGGCTGATCCTCGGCATCGAGGCCTCGCTGGTGATCCTCGTGGTGGCCGTGGTCGACGCGATCGATGGCGACCTCTTCTACACCCGCCTGACCGTCGCGGTGATGGCCGGCATCGCCCTGTTGCAGACTCTGCTGCACCTGGTGTCCGTCCTGGCGTCCAGCAGGCTGAAGTGACCTTTCCCATGAAACTGGGCGCGGTGATCATCACCATGGGCAACCGCCCGGAGGAGCTCCGCGCCCTCCTCGATTCGGTCACCGCCCAGCACGGTGACCGGATCGAGGTCGTGGTGGTCGGCAACGGAGCCCCGGTCCCCGACGTGCCCGCCGGGGTGCGCACGGTGGAACTGCCCGAGAACCTGGGCATCCCCGGCGGCCGCAATGTCGGCATCGAGGCGTTCGGCCCCTGCGGGGCGGACGTGGACGCGCTGCTCTTCCTGGACGACGACGGGCTGCTCCCCAACCGGGACACCGCCGAGCTGTGCCGGCAGGCGTTCGCGGCGGACCCGAAGCTCGGGATCGTCACCTTCCGGATCGCCGACCCGGACACCGGCGCCACGCAGCGGCGGCACGTGCCCCGGCTGCGGGCCGCCGACCCGATGCGCTCCTCGCGCGTGACGACGTTCCTGGGCGGCGCCAACGCCGTGCGCACCCGGGTCATCGCCGAGGTCGGTCCACTGCCGGAGGACTTCTTCTACGCCCACGAGGAGACGGACCTGGCCTGGCGGGCGCTGGACGCGGGGTGGATGATCGACTACCGCGCGGACATGGTGCTGAACCACCCCACCACCGCCCCGTCCCGGCACGCGGTCTACCACCGCATGGTCGCCCGTAACCGGGTCTGGCTGGCCCGCCGCAACCTGCCCGCCCCGCTGGTCCCCCTCTACCTGGGGGTCTGGGTGCTGCTGACCCTGGTCAGACGTCCTTCGGCGCCCGCGCTGAAGGCATGGTTCGGCGGATTCGGGGAAGGCTGGTCCACCCCCTGCGGGCCTCGTCGCCCGATGAAGTGGCGTACGGTGTGGCGGCTGACGAGGCTGGGCCGACCTCCGGTCATCTGAGAGGCTTTCCTCTGAGAGCATGAGGCGTATTTTCTTTCCGGAACCTGTCCGCCTGAGCCGCGCCCGCGACTGGCTGCGCGTGAAGACGAGAGTTTCAACTTGTGAGTGACACGACCCACGACGGTGGGGTAGCCCTCGGGACCCCGCCGTCCGCCGACGAGGGCCTCGACGCGGCCCAGCTGGCCGCCAAGTACGGCCTGACCGTGAGCGGCGCCAGGCCGGGGCTGATCGCATACATGCGACAGCTCTGGGGACGACGCCACTTCATCCTGGCCTTCTCCCGGGCGAAGCTGACCGCGCAGTACAGCCAGGCCAAGCTGGGCCAGCTGTGGCAAGTGGTCACACCTTTGCTGAACGCCTGTGTCTATTACCTGATCTTCGGGCTGATCCTGGGGACCAGGGAGGGGATTCCCCACGACGTCTTCGTGCCGTTCCTGGTCACCGGCGTCTTCGTCTTCACCTTCACCCAGAGCTCGGTGATGGCGGGCGTCCGCGCGATCTCCGGCAACCTCGGACTGGTGCGGGCCCTCCACTTCCCGCGGGCCTCACTGCCCATCTCCTTCTCGCTCCAGCAGCTCCAGCAGCTGCTGTTCTCGATGATCGTGCTGGTCGCGGTCGCCATCATCTTCGGCAGCTATCCCTCGCTGTCGTGGCTGCTGGTGATCCCCGCCCTGATTCTCCAGTTCTTCTTCAACACGGGCCTGGCCCTCGTCATGGCACGGCTCGGCTCCAAGACCCCCGACCTCGCGCAGCTGATGCCGTTCGTCATGCGGACCTGGATGTACGCGTCGGGCGTCATGTTCTCCATCCCGGTGATGCTCAAGGACAAGCCGGCCTGGATCGCGGACGTGCTGCAGTACAACCCGGCGGCGATCTACATGGACCTGGTCCGCTTCGCCCTGATCGACGGATACGGCTCCGAGAACCTGCCGGACCACGTCTGGGCCGTCGGCCTGGGCTGGGCCGTGCTGCTGGGGGTCGTGGGATTCGTGTACTTCTGGAAGGCAGAGGAACGGTACGGCCGTGGCTGAGGACAACGCACAGGGGCGCATCCCCACGGTGATCGCGGACGACGTGCACATCGTGTACCGGGTCAACGGCACGGGCGGCGGCCGGGGCAGCGCCACCGCCGCGCTGAGCCGCATGATGCGGCGGGGCAAGGGCGAGCCGCGCGGTGTCCGCAAGGTGCACGCCGTGCGCGGTGTCTCCTTCACCGCCTACCGCGGCGAGGCCATCGGCCTCATCGGCACCAACGGCTCCGGCAAGTCGACGCTGCTGCGTGCCATCGCCGGCTTGCTGCCGACCGAATCCGGTCAGGTGTACACGGACGGTCAGCCCTCGCTGCTCGGCGTGAACGCCGCGCTGATGAGCGATCTGACCGGTGAGCGCAACGTCGTGCTCGGCGGACTGGCGATGGGCATGAGCCAGGACGAGATCCGACAGCGCTATCAGGACATCGTGGAGTTCTCCGGCATCAACGAGAAGGGCGACTTCATCACCCTGCCGATGCGGACGTACTCCTCCGGCATGGCTGCCCGGCTGCGCTTCTCCATCGCCGCCGCGAAGAACCACGACGTCCTCATGATCGACGAGGCGCTGGCCACCGGTGACCGCAAGTTCCGCGTCCGCTCCGAGGAGCGGATCCGCGAGCTGCGCAAGGAGGCGGGCACCGTCTTCCTGGTCAGCCACAACAACAAGTCGATCAGGGACACCTGCGACCGCGCGCTGTGGCTGGAGAAGGGCGAACTCCTGATGGACGGCCCCACCGAGGAAGTCCTCAAGGCGTACGAGCGCGAAACGGGCAAGTAGCCCGGGTGTTCTCCGCGGCCCCCGCCGGACCGGTCCGGCGGGGGCCGCGCGGTGCCCGGCACCGTGCGGACGGTCCGCAGGAGGGCCCAGGGGCGATCTCCTCCCGGCGGATGACGTCAATTCCGCCACACGCGGGGAAGGTTGACGGGAACGGCCGGGAAGCGGTGGCGGGCGCTCCACCCCGCCGATCCCCTGTGAGCTGTACAACGTAAGCTGTAGCGGTGCTGATTCATGGCAAGTAGGGCGATACGCCCCGGCACCGGCCGCTCTGCCGCAGTGCACTCGGAAGGCTGAGCGGCGTGTCCGAAAAGGGTTGTTTTGGATCAGCAGTGTAGAACGGGAGATGTGACGGCAATGACGGAAGATCTCCAGCTCCGGCGTGGTTTCGCCGTCCCCGCGCCGGGCGGTCCGCAGTGACCTCGACCCCCGACACGCGCATCGGTGACGCCACCCTCGGCAAGGCCGCGGACGAGAACTTCCCCGTGGCGCCCTTCTTCCTGCCCCGCGCCTGGCGCGACGACCTGATGGCGGTCTACGGCTTCGCCCGGCTCGTCGACGACATCGGCGACGGCGACCTCGCCCCCGGTGGTGCCGACGCCCGGCACCTCGGGCTGGAGCCGGAGCAGAGCGACGACCGCCTCGCCATGCTCGACGCCTTCGAGACCGACCTCCACCGGGTCTTCGCCGTCACCGGTGAGGAGCCGTACCACCCGCTGCTGCGCGGTCTGCGCCCCACCGTGCGGCGCCGGGCACTCACCCCCGAGCCCTTCCTCGGCCTGATCGAGGCCAACCGCCAGGACCAGAAGATCCGCCGCTACGGCACCTACGCCGACCTCGCCGCCTACTGCGAGCTCTCGGCGAACCCGGTCGGCCGCCTGGTCCTCGCCCTCACCGGCACCGCGAGTCCGGAACGCGTCCGCCGCTCCGACGCGGTCTGCACCGCGCTCCAGGTCGTCGAGCACCTTCAGGACGTGGCCGAGGATCTGGAACGCGACCGGATCTATCTGCCCGCCGAGGACATGGAACGCTTCCGGGTCACCGAATCCGACCTGGCCGCGCCCTCCGCCGGAGCCTCGGTACGCGCCCTGATCGCGTACGAGGCGCAGCGTGCGAGCGAACTGCTGGACGAGGGCCCCCCGCTGGTGGGCAGCGTTAACGGCAGGCTCAAGCTGCTCCTCGCCGGATTCGTCGGGGGCGGGCGCAGCGCGCTCACGGCGATCTCGGCCGCCGGGTTCGACGTACTGCCCGGACCGCCCAAGCCCACCAAGCCCAGCCTGCTGCGCGAAGTGGGAATCGTCTTGCGAAGAGCGCGTGGAGAGAGGTGAGCCGGACCGTGGAGGGACAGACGACGTACATGTCGCCGCCGGTGCAGGCCGCATACAGTTACTGCGAGGCCGTCACCGGACAGCAGGCCCGTAACTTCGCCTACGGCATCAGACTGCTGCCGTACGAGAAGCGGCAGGCCATGTCGGCGCTGTACGCCTTCTCCCGTCGTGTCGACGACATCGGCGACGGGGAGCTGGACCCGGAGACCAAGCGGACCCGGCTGGAGGGCACCCGCGAACTGCTGGAGCGGATCCGCAAGGACGCGGTCGACGAGGACGACACCGACCCGGTGGCCGTCGCGCTCGCCGACGCCGCCCAGCGGTTCCCGCTCCCGCTCGGCGGGCTCGACGAGCTGATCGACGGCGTCCTGATGGACGTCCGGGGCGCCACCTACGAGACCTGGGACGACCTGAAGTCCTACTGCCGGTGCGTCGCCGGAGCCATCGGACGTCTCAGCCTCGGCGTCTTCGGCACCGCGCCGGGCGCCCGCGGGGCCGAGCGCGCCGCGGAGTACGCCGACACCCTCGGCCTCGCCCTCCAGCTCACCAACATCCTGCGCGACGTCCGCGAGGACGCCGGCAACGGGCGCACCTACCTGCCCGCCGACGACCTGGCCAAATTCGGCTGCTCGGCCGGCTTCCACCGGACCACCCCGCCGCCCGGCTCCGACTTCGCGGGCCTCATCCACTTCGAGGTCCGCCGGGCCCGCGCCCTGTTCGCCGAGGGCTACCGGCTGCTGCCGATGCTCGACCGCCGCAGCGGCGCCTGCGTCGCGGCGATGGCCGGGATCTACCGACGCCTGCTCGACCGGATCGAGCGCGATCCCGAGGCCGTGCTGCGCGGACGGGTCTCGCTGCCCGGTCACGAGAAGGCCTACGTCGCGGTGCGCGGCCTGTCCGGACTGGACGCCCGCCACATCTCGAAGCTCACCGCCAGGGGGCGTGCCTGATGCGCCCTCGCCGCTCCGACTCCCGGGCAACCCTCCAGTGGCCCGACGCGTCACCGACTGCGACGATCTCCAGGGTGAGGACCCGACGATGCGCACCGACCCGGCGAGAGGGGCACGCATGAACGACGAGAGTCCGCGTCCCGTCGCCGTCGTCGTCGGCGGTGGCCTCGCCGGCGTCACGGCGGCGCTCCGCCTCGCCGACGCCGGACTCGACGTGACCCTCCTGGAAGGGCGGCCACGCCTCGGCGGACTCGCCTTCTCCTTCCAGCGCGGCGACCTCACCGTCGACAACGGCCAGCACGTCTACCTGCGCTGCTGCACCGGCTACCGCTGGTTCCTCGACCGGATCGGCGCCGCCCACCTGGCCCCGGTCCAGGACCGCCTGGACGTGCCCGTGCTGGACGTCGGCCGGGCCGCGGGGCCGCGCCTGGGACGGCTGAGGCGCACCGGCCTGCCCGTACCGCTGCACCTCGCCGGCGGACTGGCCGCCTATCCCCACCTCTCGCTCGCCGAGAAGGCGAGCGTGGGCCGCGCCGCCCTCGCGCTCGGCCGCCTGGACCCCGCCGACCCCGAGCTCGACCGCGTCGACTTCGCGACCTGGCTGCGGCGGCACGGGCAGTCGGAGCGCGCCATCGAGGCCCTCTGGGACCTCGTCGGCGTCGCCACGCTCAACGCCACCGCCCCGAACGCCTCCATGGCGCTCGCGGCGAAGGTCTTCAAGACCGGCCTGCTCTCCGAGCCCGGCGCCGCCGACATCGGCTGGGCCACCGTGCCGCTCGGCGAGCTGCACGACACCCTCGCCCGCAAGGCCCTGGACACCGCGGGCGTCCGCACCGAACTGCGCGCCAGGGCCGGCTCCCTCACCCGCACCGAGGACGGCCGCTGGAACGTCGAGACGGCGGGGGAGCGGATCACCGCCGACACCGTCGTGCTGGCCGTGCCGCAGACCGAGACCCACGACCTGCTGCCCGAGGGCGCACTGGACGAACCGGACCTGCTGCTCGACATCGCCTGCGCGCCCATCCTCAACGTGCACGTCGTCTACGACCGCAAGGTCCTGCGCAGGCCGTTCTTCGCCGCCATCGGCTCCCCGGTCCAGTGGGTCTTCGACCGCACCCACTCCTCGGGGCTCAAGGGCCCCGGCCAGTATCTGGCCGTCTCGCAGTCGGCCGTCCAGGACGAGATCGACCTCCCCGTCGCCGAACTGCGCGCCCGCTACCTGCCCGAGCTGGAACGCCTGCTCCCCGCCGCCCGCGGCGCGGGCATCCGCGACTTCTTCGTCACCCGGGAGCGCACCGCCACCTTCGCGCCCGCCCCGGGCGTCGGGCGGCTGCGCCCCGGCCCCCGCACCAGGCTGCCCGGTCTCCAGCTGGCGGGGGCCTGGACCGACACCGGCTGGCCCGCGACGATGGAGGGCGCCGTGCGCAGCGGCGCCGACGCCGCCGACGCGGCGCTCCACGATCTCGGCCGCACCCCAGGACATCCGCTGCAGGAGGCGGCATGAGCAGTACCACCGGAACAAGAGGAGAGTCTGTGACCCCGGCGAATCCGGCTTTCGACACCGTGGCGGACACCGCGGACGTCACCGCGCTTCTGGAGCGCGGACGAGCCCTGTCAGCGCCGGTCCTGCGGGCTGCCGTGGGCCGGCTCGCGCCGCCCATGGACACCGTCGCCGCCTATCACTTCGGCTGGATCGACGCCGAGGGGCGGCCCTCGGACGGCGACGGCGGCAAGGCCGTGCGCCCCGCGCTCGCCCTGCTGTCCGCCGAGGCGGCGGGCGCCCCCGCCGAGGCCGGCATCCCCGGCGCGGTGGCCGTCGAACTCGTGCACAACTTCTCGCTGCTGCACGACGACCTGATGGACGGCGACGAGCAGCGCCGCCACCGCGACACCGTCTGGAAGGTGCACGGCCCGGCCCAGGCGATCCTGGTCGGCGACGCGCTCTTCGCGCTCGCCTACGACCTGCTGCTGGAGCTCGGCACGGTCGAGGCAGGCCGAGCGGCCCGCAGGCTGACCACCGCCACCCGCAAGCTCATCGACGGGCAGGCCCAGGACATCTCCTACGAGCACCGCGAGCGGGTCACGGTCGAGGAGTGCCTGGAGATGGAGGGCAACAAGACCGGCGCGCTGCTGGCCTGCGCCGTCTCCATCGGCGCGGTGCTCGGCGGCGCGGACGACCGCACCGCCGACACCCTGGAGGCGTACGGCTACCACCTCGGCCTCGCCTTCCAGGCCGTCGACGACCTCCTCGGCATCTGGGGCGACCCGGAGGCCACCGGCAAGCAGACCTGGAGCGACCTGCGCCAGCGCAAGAAGTCCCTGCCCGTCGTCGCGGCGCTCGCCGCGGGCGGCGAGGCCTCCGAGCGGCTGGGCGAACTGCTCGCCGCCGACGCGAAGAGCAACGACTTCGACAGCTTCTCCGAAGAGGAGTTCGCCGCCCGCGCGGCACTCATCGAGGAGGCGGGCGGCCGTGAATGGACCGCCCAGGAAGCCCGTCGCCAGCACGCGGTCGCCATCGAGGCGCTGCACGCCGTCGACATGCCCCACCGGGTGAGGGAGCAGCTCACCGAGCTCGCCGACTTCGTGGTGGTACGAAAGAGATGACCACTCTTCGCATATGACTCGCAGTCGCCGGCCGGCGCCCCTTGACCGGGCGCCGGCCGACGGAGACCCCAGCACAGCAGAGAAACCACTGCACGAAGGGGAAGCTCATGACAGCGACGACCGACGGATCGACCGGGGCCGCGAACCTCTGCGGTGCCCCGGCATACGATCCGACCGACACGACCACCGCCACGGACGACGTGACGGTCGCCGCGCGGCGGGCCGCGGAACGCTCGGTGGAGCACCTCCTCGGCAGACAGGACGAGCAGGGCTGGTGGAAGGGCGACCTCGCCACCAACGTCACGATGGACGCCGAGGACCTGCTCCTGCGTCAGTTCCTCGGCATCCAGGACTCCGCGACCACCAGGGCGGCCGCCCTCTTCATCCGCGGCGAACAGCTCGGCGACGGCACCTGGAACACCTTCTACGGCGGACCGGGCGACCTCTCCGCCACGATCGAGGCGTACGTCGCCCTGCGGCTGGCCGGGGACCGCCCCGACGAACCGCACATGGCACGCGCCTCCGGCTGGATCAGGGAGCGGGGCGGCATTGCGGCCGCCCGCGTCTTCACCCGCATCTGGCTGGCCCTGTTCGGCTGGTGGAAGTGGGACGACCTCCCCGAACTGCCGCCCGAGCTGATGTTCTTCCCCAAGTGGGTCCCGCTCAACATCTACGACTTCGGCTGCTGGGCCCGGCAGACCATCGTGCCGCTCACCGTCGTCTCCGCCAAGCGCCCGGTGCGCCCCGCGCCCTTCGCCCTGGACGAGCTGCACACCGACCCCGTCCACCCCAACCCGGCCAGGAAGCTCGCCCCGCCCGCCAGTTGGGACGGACTCTTCCAGCGCCTCGACAAAGGACTGCACCTCTACCACAAGGTCGCCCCGCGCCCACTGCGCCGCATCGCGATGAACCTGGCCGCCCGCTGGATCATCGAGCGCCAGGAGAACGACGGCTGCTGGGGCGGCATCCAGCCGCCCGCCGTCTACTCCGTCATCGCCCTGCACCTGCTCGGCTACGACCTCGATCACCCGGTGATGAAGGCGGGCCTGGCCTCGCTCGACCGGTTCGCCGTCCGGCGCGAGGACGGCGCCCGCATGGTCGAGGCCTGCCAGTCGCCCGTCTGGGACACCTGCCTCGCCACCATCGCGCTGGCCGACGCCGGACTCGGACCCGACCACCCCGCTCTGGTGAAGGCCGCCGACTGGATGCTGGCCGAGGAGATCACCAGACCTGGTGACTGGTCGGTGCGCAAACCCGAACTCGCCCCAGGTGGCTGGGCTTTCGAGTTCCACAACGACAACTACCCGGACATCGACGACACCGCGGAAGTCGTCCTGGCGCTGCGCCGGGTACGGCACCCCGACCCCGCCCGCATGCAGGCGGCCATCGACCGCGGGGTCCGCTGGAGCCTCGGGATGCAGTCCCGCAACGGAGCCTGGGGCGCGTTCGACGCCGACAACACCAGCCCCTTCCCCAACCGCCTGCCCTTCTGCGACTTCGGCGAGGTCATCGACCCGCCGTCGGCGGACGTCACCGGCCATGTCGTGGAGATGCTCGCCGTCGAGGGCCTCGCCCACCACCCCCGTACCCGCGAGGGCATCGCGTGGCTGCTCGCCGAACAGGAGGCGTGCGGGGCGTGGTTCGGCCGCTGGGGCGTCAACTACGTCTACGGCACCGGGTCCGTGGTGCCCGCCCTGATCGCCGCCGGACTGCCCGCCGGGCATCCCGCGATCCGCCGGGCCGTCGCCTGGCTGGAGTCCGTCCAGAACGACGACGGCGGCTGGGGCGAGGACCTGCGCTCCTATCAGGAGGAGAAGTGGATCGGGCACGGTGAGTCCACCGCCTCCCAGACCGCCTGGGCGCTGCTCGCCCTCCTCGCCGCCGGCCGCCGGGACACCCTCCCGGTCGTCCGCGGTGTCACCTGGCTGACCGAGGCGCAGCAGGCCGACGGCTCCTGGGACGAGCCGTATTTCACCGGCACCGGCTTCCCCTGGGACTTCTCCATCAACTACCACCTCTACCGCCAGGTCTTCCCTCTCACCGCACTCGGGCGTTTTGTGTACGGCGACCCGTTCGCCGACCGTGCGGGCGCCGCCGAGGGGGCCTGATGGGCGATCCCAGAGGGCCCGGGAGCCCCGTGACTCCCCTGTTGGTCGCCTGCGCCCTCGGCATCGAGCAGGTGGCCCTGCGCAGCGGCAGGGGCGCCCCGGGCCCGGTCCGGGTCCTGCGCACCGGAATGGGCCCCCGGGCGGCCGAGGCGGCGGTGGCGCGCCTTTTGGGCTCCGGAGGGATCCCCGACGCCGCCGTGATCGCCTCCGGCTTCTGCGCCGGCCTCGCCCCGGGGATGCACCCGGGGGACCTGGTCGTCGCCGAGGAGACCCGGGACGCGGACGGCACCACGCCCTGCGCGGGCACCGGCGTCCTGGTCGCCGCGCTCGCCAGGGCCGTTCCGGGCCGCAGGGTCCACACCGGCCCGCTGACCGGCTCCGACCACGTCGTACGGGGCTCCGAGCGGGCCGCGCTGCGGGCCGGCGGGGCCATCGCGGTGGACATGGAGTCCGCCGCGAC
The DNA here is from genome assembly GCF_044766265.1 of Streptomyces sp. NPDC102283. Taxonomy (NCBI): domain Bacteria; kingdom Bacillati; phylum Actinomycetota; class Actinomycetes; order Kitasatosporales; family Streptomycetaceae; genus Streptomyces; species Streptomyces sp. NPDC102283. The sequence goes on along the minus strand of NZ_JBIWLQ010000028.1, from coordinate 61,337 downwards.
GCTGCGTACCGCCCTGTGCCACGGGCCGCGCCCGGTTGCGGCCGTCCGGGTGGTCGTGGACGCTCCAGAGCATGAGCTCGTCCGTATCGGCACCGTACGCGGTGGAATATCGGCGTTCCGCGTTCTTCGTTCCGTCCTTCCGGCTTTCTACGAATGGCACCGATCTTTACTGCTCCCCAGGAGGTGAGCCAGATGGCCATGCCGCTCCGTCAGTCCATCAAGGTTGCGACGTATCTCTTCGAACAGAAGCTCCGCAAGCGTGAGAAGTTCCCGCTGATCGTCGAGCTGGAGCCGTTGTTCGCCTGCAACCTCGCCTGTGAGGGCTGCGGGAAGATCCAGCACCCGGCCGGTGTCCTGAAGCAGCGCATGCCGGTCGCCCAGGCGGTGGGCGCGGTGCTCGAATCCGGCGCCCCCATGGTGTCCATCGCCGGTGGCGAACCGTTGATGCACCCCCAGATCGACGAGATCGTGCGTCAGCTCGTCGCGAGGAAGAAGTACGTCTTCCTCTGCACCAACGCGATGCTGATGCGGAAGAAGCTCGACAAGTTCACCCCGTCCCCGTACTTCGCCTTCGCCGTGCACATCGACGGACTGCGCGAGCGGCACGACGAGTCGGTCGCCAAGGAAGGCGTCTTCGACGAGGCCGTCGCCGCGATGAAGGAGGCCAAGCGGCGCGGCTTCCGCGTCACCACCAACTCCACCTTCTTCAACACCGACACCCCGCAGACCATCATCGAGGTCCTCAACTACCTCAACGACGACCTGCACGTCGACGAGATGATGATCTCTCCCGCCTACGCCTACGAGAAGGCCCCCGACCAGGAGCACTTCCTCGGCGTCGAGCAGACCCGGGAGCTGTTCAAGAAGGCCTTCGCGGGCGGCAACCGGGCTCGCTGGCGGCTCAACCACTCGCCGCTCTTCCTGGACTTCCTGGAGGGCAAGGCGGACTTCCCGTGCACCGCGTGGGCGATCCCCAACTACTCGCTCTTCGGCTGGCAGCGCCCCTGCTACCTGATGAACGACGGCTACGTACCGACGTACCGTCAGCTCATCGAGGAGACCGACTGGGAGAAGTACGGGCGCGGCAAGGACCCGCGCTGCGCCAACTGCATGGCACATTGCGGCTACGAGCCCACGGCGGTGCTCGCCACCATGGGGTCCCTGAAGGAATCCCTGCGCGCGGCGCGGGAGACCATCAGCAGCAACCGCTGAGGCGGTGTCCGACGAGGCACGGCCGGCCGCCGCGGGTCTCCCGGGGCGGCCGGCCCCCATGGCGCAGCACACCCGAAGGGAAGAGCGGGCGATGACCGACGGCGGATCCCGGGGCTTCGACCTGGCCCGGCTCCTGGCCGAGCGCGGGGCCGAGCGGTACGACCTGCACGCACGCCACCTCAACCACCAGCTTCCGCGCATGCTGCACACCATCGGCTTCGACAAGGTCTACGAGCGGGCCGAGGGCGCGTACTTCTGGGACGCGGAGGGCAACGACTACCTCGACATGCTCGCCGGGTTCGGCGTCATGGGCCTCGGCCGCCACCATCCCGTCGTCCGCCGGGCCCTGCACGACGTCCTGGACGCGCAACTCGCCGACCTCACCCGCTTCGACTGCCAGCCGCTGCCCGGACTGCTCGCCGAGAAGCTGCTGACCCACAGCCCGCACCTGGACCGCGTCTTCTTCGGGAACAGCGGCACCGAAGCGGTCGAGACGGCGCTGAAATTCGCCCGCTACGCCACCGGGAGGCCCCGGGTCCTCTACTGCGACCACGCCTTCCACGGACTCACCACCGGCTCCCTCTCGGTCAACGGGGAGAGCGGCTTCCGCGACGGCTTCGCGCCCCTGCTGCCGGACACGGCCGTGCCGCTCGGCGACCTGGAAGCGCTGCGCCGCGAGCTGAAGCGGGGCGACGTCGCGGCCCTGGTCGTGGAGCCGATCCAGGGGAAGGGCGTGCACGCCGCGCCGCCCGGCTATCTGCGCGAGGCGCAGGAGCTGCTGCACCGGCACAGGGCTCTCCTGATCGTCGACGAGGTGCAGACGGGTCTCGGCCGGACCGGGGACTTCTACGCCTACCAGCACGAGGAGGGGGTGGAGCCCGATCTGGTGTGCGTCGCCAAGGCGCTCTCCGGCGGCTATGTGCCCGTCGGCGCGACCCTCGGCAAGGACTGGATCTTCCGCAAGGTCTACTCCTCGATGGACCGGGTCCTCGTCCACTCCGCGAGCTTCGGCTCCAACGCCCAGGCGATGGCGGCCGGGCTCGCCGTCCTGACGGTGATGGAGGACGAGGAGACCGTCGCCAACGCCCGGCGCACCGGCGACCTGCTGCGTGAGCGGCTGGCGGCCCTGGTGGACCGTTACGAGCTGCTGCACGAGGTCCGCGGGCGCGGGCTGATGATCGGCATCGAGTTCGGCCGGCCCGCCTCGCTCAAGCTCCGCAGCCGCTGGACCATGCTCCAGGCGGCCCGCAAGGGCCTCTTCGCCCAGATGGTCGTGGTGCCGCTGCTCCGGAAGCACCGCATCCTCACCCAGGTCTCCGGCGACCACCTGGAAGTGATCAAGCTGATCCCGCCGCTGGTCATCGGGGAGGCGGAGGTGGACCGCTTCATGACGGCCTTCACGTCCGTCATGGACGACGCGCACAGCGGCGGCGGGCTGATGTGGGACTTCGGCCGGACGCTGGTCAAACAGGCCGTGGCCAACCGCTGACCGGTCCGGGGCGGGAATTGCCTCTGAGGTAAGTTATTTGCCTCAGAGGAAAGATCCTGGCCCAATGGAGGCATGAACCCTGCGGACGAAGGGGTGCCGGACGAGCTTCCCGGCGTCGCACCCCGACTGCGCGACCTGCGTCGTGACCGCGGTCTCACCCTGGAGACCGCCGCCGGCCGGGCCGGACTCTCCCCGGCACATCTCTCGCGGCTGGAGACCGGCCGCAGGCAGCCCTCGCTGCCGATGCTGCTGGGGCTCGCCCGTATCTACGGTACGACGGTCTCCGAGCTGCTCGGCGAGCAGCCGCCCGAACGGGACGCGATCGTCCGCGGCGGAGGCTTCGAGGGGGCGGAGGCCGACGGCTGGATGTACCGGCAGGCCGGTGGGTCCGGCCGCGCGATGCAGGCGCTGCGGGTGCGCGTTCCGTACGGGGCCCAGGGCGACCTGGTCCGGGTCCATCCCGGCGAGGAGTGGCTGTACGTCCTGGAGGGGCGGCTGCGGATCGGCCTCGGCGACACCGTCCACGACCTCGAACCCGGCGACAGCGCCCACTTCGACTCGCTCACCCCGCACCGGATCGCGGCCGTCGACCGCTGCGGCGCGGAGCTGCTCTTCGTCCACTCCCTGCTGCAGAGCCCCGCCGCCGAGCTGTGCCTCGGCAACGCCCTCCACGCGCGCTGAACCGGCTGCCCCGGCCGGCTCCATCCTTCGCTCCACCGGCCGCGAGGCCGACAGAGAGGACCGTCATGTCCGATTCCGAGCACTACGACCCGCTGGGCCCCGGCCGCCGCCCGAACGAGGACCCGCAGGAGAAGCGGATGCCGCGCGGTGTTGTCATCCGCCTCTTCGCCTACCTGGTGGCCGGCCACGTCATCGCGGGCTTCCTCTACCTGCTCTTCGTGGTGGCCGGGAGCAAGTGACGCGGTCGGACGGACGACCGCCCGCCCCGGACGGATCGCTCGCCGTTCGGGTCAGCCCTGGTCGAGCAGGCGCTCACGCAGCCGCTCCCGGGTCTCGGGGGAGACCTTCAGTCCCTCCGAGAGGTAGCGGTCCGTCGTTCCCCAGTTCTCCTCGATGGTCGCGAAGGCCGCCGCGAGGTAGGCGGGCCGCGCCCCGAAGAGCGGGTCCAGCAGCTCCAGCACCTCGGGCGACATCCCGGTGCCGGACGCCTCGGAGCGCTTCACGGCGTAGCGGCGGTGGAGGTCGTCGGACTTGAGGTAGTCCTCCTCGATCGCCTCCGGCTCGACGCCGACCGCCAGCAGGGCGACCGCGATCGAGAGACCGGCCCGGTCCTTCCCCGCCGCGCAGTGCATCAGGGCGGGGACGCTGTCCTCGGCCAGGGAGTGCAGCACCCGGCTGTGCTCGGCGGTGCGCTCCTCGATCGTCGCGCGATACATCCGGATCATGCGGTCGGCGCCCTTGCCGTTCGCGAGGACCGAGCGCAACTGCTCGATGTTTCCGTCGCTCACCAGCCGCCAGAACTCCGCGCCGTCGGCCGGGTCCGAGAGCGGAATGCTGACATTGCGGACACCGGCCAGCTCGATGTCGTACCCGTCGAGCCGGTGGTCGGCGGAGTGGCGGAAGTCGAAGATCGTGTGCAGCCCGAGCCCGCCGAGGAAGGCCGCGTCCTCGGCGGTGGCGTGGGCCAGGTGGCCGCTCCGGTAGAGCCGCCCGAAGGCGGTGCGCCGCCCGTCCGCGGTGGGGAGCCCGCCCACGTCGCGGAAGTTGCGGACTCCGGTCAGCACGGTCTCTGTCGGCGGGACCTGCGGCACCTGCTGCGTCACGGTCACTCCTGGGGTCTCTGGCGTCGGCGCGGCTCGCCGGCGAGGGCGCTCCCGTGACGATACGACATCGATTAGACGGAAAATCATCACGGTCGCGCGCCCCGGTGCGGGTGTCGAGGCGACCGGTCTGACCTGGCGTCAGAAGCGAGGCAGACCGCATGTCCGTATTGGTGCATTTCGCAGAACATGCCCCGCTAATGGGGGAGATGGGATTCCGGAGGTGAGCGGGATCATATCCGTGACGGTCCGTGGTGAGCGCGCCCCGGGGTATTCCCGTTGCCCGCACGGAAATCCAAGATCCGTAATCCACGGAGTGTGACGGGAATTCCGGAGCGATATTGAATCGATGATTCCGGCGGGCAACCGATGGCTTGTTCCGCTCGTCCTGACTCGTTTACGGTCGCCGCAATCCGGACGGACCGCCTAATCCTGCCGCCGCCCGGAATTCGCACCCACCCACAAACGCGTGGCAGGAGCGGGGGAACCAGGTAAGCCGCCGATCCGGAGCGATCCGGACCGGCTCGGGGTGAAGTCGCCGCAACGCGACAGGGCATCTCCAGCCCGAACCCGACAGCTCACCTCGCAGGCGCCGGAGAGGACCATCCCATGCCCGCAAAGGGTAAGCACCGTCGTTCGAAGTCCGGCCCGATCTCCCGCGGCGTCCTCGTCGCAGGGACCGGCGGCGCCGCACTCGTCCTGCCGCTCATCGGCGCCACCGTGGCGAGCGCCGCGGACCAGGCCGCCCCGGCCGTGAAGCCCGCCGCCGCCTCGGTCGCCGCCGCGCACACCGCCCCGGCCGCCGCCCCCACCGCGTCGAACGCCGCCCCGAAGACGTACGCCGTCGTCTCCGGCGACTACCTGGCGAAGATCGCGGCCGAGCACCAGCTCAAGGGCGGGTGGGAGAAGCTGTACCAGGACAACCGCTCCACCGTCGGCGAGAACCCCGGCCTGATCCACCCGGGCATGAAGCTGACCCTCGGCGCCAAGGGCTCCGCCCCGGCCGAGAAGTCCGCGGCGCCGAAGAAGGCCGAACCGGCGCCGAAGGCCGCCCCGAAGGAGGCCCCGAAGGCGGACACCGTCTCCGCCGACGACTCCGAGGGCTCCGGCAGCCCGTCGCGGACCGGCTCCTCCGAGGCCACCGGCTCCGGCTGGTCCGCCCCGCTGGCCAGTGCCAACGTCACCACCCAGTACCGGGCTTCCGGCGCCAGCTGGTCCAGCGGCTACCACACCGGCTCGGACTTCCAGGCCGCCTCCGGCACCCCCGTACTCGCCATCGGCCCGGGCACCGTGGTCTCGGCCGGCAACAGCGGCTCCTACGGCAACGAGGTCGTCATCCAGCACGAGGACGGCATGTACTCCCAGTACGCCCACCAGTCCTCGCTCAACGTCTCCGTCGGCCAGACCGTCACCGGCGGCCAGCAGATCGGTCTCTCCGGCTCCACCGGCAACTCCACCGGCCCGCACCTGCACTTCGAGGTCCGCACCGGCCCGAGCTACGGCTCGGACGTCGACCCGATCGCGTACCTGCGCCAGCACGGCGTCTCCGTCTGACCGGACACGGCGAGGAGTGATCGAGGGGCGGTGCGCGGCGGCGCACCGCCCCTCCACTTATTCCGGCTTTACCAAAAACTGACCGGGTGGTCTATCTCACCACCCGTCAACCCCGTATTACGGTCGCGTAGGTCACATCGCACGATGCAGGATAAGTGCTTGTGGCAGACGATTCGAGAAACAACCAGCAGCACACCATCGGGTCGTACGCGGCGATTGGCGACAGTTTCACCGAGGGCGTCGGCGACCCCGGCCCCGACGGGACGTATCTCGGCTGGGCGGACCGCTTCGCGGTACTCCTCGCCGACCGGCTCCCGGCCCCCGACGCGGTGGCCGGCCCCGAGGACTCCCCGCACGGGGACTTCCGCTACGCCAATCTCGCCGTACGAGGACGTCTCCTCGACCAGATCGTCGAGGAGCAGATCCCGCGCGCCAAGGAACTGGCCCCCGACCTGGTCAGCTTCTGCGCGGGCGGCAACGACATCATCCGGCCCGGCACCGACCCCGACGACCTCGCCGAGCGCTTCGAGCGGGCGGTCGCCGACCTGAGCAACGCCGTCGGCACGGTCATGGTCACCACCGGCTTCGACACCCGGGGCGTTCCGGTGCTGCGCCACATGCGCGGCAAGATCGCCACGTACAACGTCCACCTGCGGGCCATCGCCGACCGCTACCACTGCCCCGTGCTGGACCTGTGGTCGCTGCGTTCCGTGCAGGACCGGCGAGCGTGGGACAACGACCGGCTGCACCTGTCGCCCGAGGGCCACACCCGCGTCGCGCTGCGCGCCGCCCAGGTCCTGGGCCACGACGTGCCCGCCGACCCCGACCAGCCCTGGCCCCCGCAGGTCCAGCGCCGGCCCTTCGACGCACGGCGCGACAACATCCAGTGGGCCCGCGAATACCTCGTGCCCTGGATCGGCCGACGACTGCGCGGAGAGTCCTCCGGCGACCACGTCGCGGCGAAGCGCCCGGACCTTCTGCCGCTGTAGCCGACGGGACGGTCAGGGCCCCAGCAGGGGAAGCGCACGCCGGGACGGGCTCGGCACCACGAGCCCGTCCGGCGGCGTGCCCCCGTCCAGGAGGCGCCCTGCCGGTATCCGCTCCAGGACACCGCCCGCGAACACGTCGTACAGCGGCAGCGACTCCAGATGCACATAGCCGATGTGGCAGTCGCACACGGCGAGCGGACAGGCCCGCGGGCCGAGCGCCCGGCGGTAGCTGCCGTCGTAGAGATTCCCCAGCTCCGCCTTGACGAAGTGACAGCGGCGCACCGTGCCGTCACCGTCCACCGAGATCACCGACTCGCCCGTCCGGCAGGGCAGCCCCGCCGAACGGTGCGGATCACGGCTGTAGGGGAACAGCGGATCCAGCTCCGTCCACCGCGCCGCCTCCTCGTCGGTGTAGGTGTGCCCCTCGGCGGCGTTCACCCAGAGATAGACCTCCTGCGGCAGCGCCGCCCGCAACCGCCGCGCCTCCTCCAGATGGGCGTCGAAGCCCACCACGCCGACGCTGTAGCGGATTCCCCTCGCGGACAGCTCCCGGCACCTGCCCAGGAACCGCTCGTACGGTGTCTGGCCCGGGTGGTACGTGCACCAGAGCGCGATCCGCTCCGGATCGGCGTCCGCCAGCCAGTCGGTGCGGCAGCTCAGGTTCGTCTGGATCGCCACCCGTCCGATGTGCGACAGCCGCGAAAGATCGGTCAGCGCCCGCCGGTACCAGGAGCGCACCAGGCCCTCGCCCCACGGGGTGAACAGCACGGACAGCCGGTCACCGGTCCGCTCCGCGGCCCAGCCGGTGAACCGCTCCAGCGCCTCCCGGTCCGCCGTGAGCTGTGCGCGGCTGTCCCGCCGCTTGGCGAACGGGCAGTACGGACAGTCGTAGTCGCAGGAGGCGAGCGGGCCCCGGTAGAGAATCGTCAGGTCCACGGCCCCGTCACTTCCGCTCGTACGCGGCCATCGCGGCCCGCACCCCGGGGGAGAACAGCGCGGGACCCAGCGCGTCGGAGTGGGCGAGGCCCGACGGGGACAGCCTCAGCAGACCGTCCGGCGCCGACGCGTCCAGCCAGCCCCGGGCCGCGAACCCCGCCAGCTCGGCCGGGAAGTCCGCGCCCGGGTCCGTGCCGAACCGCGCCCGGTAGTCCGCCACCGGCAGCCCCGCGGCCTGGAGCAGCGACTGCAGCAGATGCCGTCGACGTGCCTCGTCCGCGTCGACGTACCGGCCGACCTCGGCCCGGGAGAAGTCCTCGGCAACGGTGAAGCGGTCGATGATCGACCGGATCTCCCGCATGTCCACCGCGTAGTCGAAGGAGTAGTGCAGGGCGCCCGTGTACGACCGGGCCCCGCAGCCCAGGCCGATCATGCCGTCGGTCTGGCAGGCGTAGTCCTCGGGACCCTCCTGCTCCCGCGGGGCATCGGTCCGCCGGAACATCCGCATCGACACCTGCTCGTAGCCCTGTGCCAGCAGATGGTCCCGTCCCGCCGCGTACAGCCGCAGCCGCTGCTCGTCCCAGGCGGCCTGCTCCAGGGCCTCCGCCCCGGCGCCGGCCGCCGCACCCGGGCGGTGCAGACCGGTGAGCGGGCGGACGTACAGCGGATAGAGATACAACTCCTCCGGCCGCCAGGCCAGCGCCGCGTTCAGCGAGGCCAGCCAGCTGCGCTCGGTCTGCCCGTCGATCCCGTAGATCAGGTCGATGTTCAGCACCGGGATCCGGGCCTCGCGGATCAGGCCGAGCGCCGCCTCCACATCGGCGCGGCGCTGCGGGCGGACCGCCGCCCTGGCCTCCTCGTCCACGAAGCTCTGCACACCGATGCTGATCCTCGTCGTGCCCCGGTCGGCCAGCACCGCCAGCCGGTCCGCCGTCGCCGTGGAGGGGGAGGTCTCCACCGACAGCGGCACCGAGCGCAGGTCGGCGCCCATCCGCTGCTCCGCTATGTCGCAGAGCCGCTCCAGCTCACCTGCGGTCAGGAACGTCGGTGTGCCGCCGCCGAACGCCGCCGCGGCGAATCGCACCGGCTCCTCGTCGCCCAGGGCGTCCCGCACGGACACGGCCTGCCGCTCCAGCGCGTCCAGATAGCGCGTCGTCAGTTCCTCGGGCGCGCCGATCCGGGTGAAGAGGTTGCAGAAGCCGCAGCGGACCTCGCAGAACGGTATATGGAGATAGAGGGAGAGCGCGTCCTTGGGCTCCGCCGCCCACAGCGACCGCAGCGACGGGCGGTCCTCCAGCGGCCGGTAGGCCGTCTTGTGCGGATAGGCGTAGACGTAACTCTCGTAGGGCCGGACGGCGGGGAGCGTGGCAGCGGCCGTGTCCGTGGCGGTGGTGGCGGTCATCGGGTGGCCCCCGGTTCCAGTGGTGCGGGTGGTGCGAACGGTGCGGGTGGTTCGAGGAAGAAGTGCGCGTACGGGACGGTCCAGACGGCCGGGTGGCCGAGCCGGTGACCGGTGTAGCCGTCGTCGCCGTAAGCGGTGCCGTGGTCCGAGCAGACGATGGCGAAGCACCGGCGGCGGCTGCTCGCGGCGGCGAAGAGCCGGCCGATGTGCCGGTCCACGTACTCCAGGGCCGCCGCGTGCGTGGCCCGGGAGTCGCCCGCCTCACGGGTCGCCCCGGGCAGATGGAACCAGTTCGGCTGGTGCAGGGCGGACACGTTGACGAAGAGGAACAGCCGCCGCTCCCGGGGGAGCGCCGCGACGATCCGCTCCGCCCCGGCCACCTGCTCCTCGAACGAGGTGGGGGAGGCGACACCGAAGCCGGGCTCCCAGTGGCTCTCCTGGAACATCCCGGGCAGCACCGAACCGAGCGGCCCCTGACGGTTGAAGAAGCCGACTCCGCCGACACACACCGTGCGGTAGCCCTCGGCGGCCAGCCCCGACACCAGATCCGGCGTGTCGAACACGAACGTGCCGTCCGCCGTCGTCTCACTGCCCGCGAACCGTGCCGCGAACAACCGGGGATGCGGCCCCGGGGAGGCGGGCGTGGGCAGGAACCCGGCGAACATCGCCTGGTGCGAGGCGTAGGTGAAGCTGCCCGGGGCGTGCCGCTCCTCCCAGACGCCGCCGGGCAGATGCCGGGCGAGGTTGGGGAGGCGCCCGGCGGCCGCCAGCTCGACGGCGACGTCGTGGCGCAGGGTGTCCAGGGTGACCAGCAGCAGATCGTGGCTGCCCACGACCTCGGCCATGTCGGGCCGGCCGGGCCCGCCGGGCGGCCGGGACGTGTCGAGGTCAGGAAGGGGTGACGGCACGGTGGTTCCTTGCTCGGTCCAGTACGGCGGCGACCTGCGCCGCGTAGGTGTTCAGGCCCTCGGCGCCGCTGCCCGGCAGACCGGTCAGTCCGGGCAGCAGGTCGCCGAAGGCGTTGACCTCGCCGACGGCGAAACGCCGCCAGCCGGCCGTGGGCAGGAGATCGACGCCCACACAGGGCGTCGCGGGGAAGCAGGCCGCCGCCCGCTCGCACATCGTCAGCGCCTCACGCCAGCAGCCGCCGGCCGCCGCCACGGCGGCCCGGACCTCGTCGAGGTCGCCTCGCGCCCCGCCCAGGTGCAGATTGGTCATGGGGCTCGCGCTCGTCCGCACCACGGCGTGCGTCGCCCGGCCGCCGACCACCACGATCCGCAGATCCGCGACCCGCCCCCGCTGGGACGCCTTCGGCAGCCAGCGCTCGATGTGCAGCCCGTCCGGGGCCAGCGCGTCCACGATCGCGCCGACCTCCGCCTCCGAGGTGTAGCGCCGCACCCGGAGCGAGTTGAACAGCCGCCCCGACGCGTCCCGCTCCACCGAGGTGCTCGCACGGACCCGGCCGGGACCCGCCGTCTCCACCGCCAGCACCCCGGAGGCGGAGGAACCGTGCGCGAGCTTCACGAACGCCCGGGGCATCCGGTGCTCGCGCAGCGACTCCCGTACGTCGGACCAGCCGCGCACCGGGACCGCACCCGGGCCGGACGTCGGCGAGGCGGGCACGGGAACCCCCGAGCGGTCGAGGAGCCCGTGGCACAGCCGCTTGTCGAAGAGCGCGGCGATGTCACCGGGGGAGCCCAGCACCTCGGCGCCCGCGGCAGACGCCGCGCCCGCCACCGCGTCCACCGCCGCGGTGAAACGCGCGTACCACCGGGCCGAACCCTCCACCCGGGTCGGATCGTCGACCCCGCGGAGCAGCCGCTCCACCTCGGCGTCCTCACCGGGGGAATCGATCCGTACGCTCTCGCCCGCCGCGAACACCACCTCGCCACGCAGCACCTGGAGCCAGGACACCACCCGGGCCGGGGGCAGACCGGCGGAGCGCACGGCCTCCTCGAAGAAGGCGACCCGGCGGTTGTCCGGATTGCCGACGACCGCGAAGCGCGGCACCGGGCCGTCCCCGCCGCTACTCGCTGACGGCGACATAGCGTTCCGGTTCGTAGTCCTCGTCGTCCGGGTCCCCGTAGTCCTCCTCGGCCTCGCCCGCCTCGACGACGGCCGGAGCGCACGCGGCCCTGACCCGGTCCAGCACCGGCTCGGTGAGGTAGTGGTGGCGCAGGTCCAGCGTGGACAGATGGCTCAGGGGCTGCCCGTTGAGCAGGGCCTCGCCGCCCGCGTCGCTCAGGGTGCCCATCGACAGCGCCAGGGTCTCCAACTGGGCGATGACGGGCGCGGAACCCACCGCGGCGGCGATCTCGTCCTGGATCTCGCTGTTCTGCAGCCCCAGGTGGCGCAGCCGGGGGAACACCGCACCCGACAGGACCGGCAGGATGTCGTCGACGGTGGCGTCGCCGCCGTACCACGAACTGCCGAACCACAGGTCCAGCCGCTCCAGCGCGGGCAGTTCGCTCGCGGCGACCGCCCGCACCAGCTCGCCGGGAAGGCCGCCGGACTCGAAGCGCAGCGTCCTCAGAGCCGTGTGGCGCAGCCGGCGCAGTCCGAGCCCTTCCCGGCCGCAGCCGCGCACGGCGAACTCCTCCAACAGCGGCAGGGCTTCGAGCACCGGGGTGATGTCGCACATGCGCAGCCAGGAGACATGGCACTCCTCGTCCGCCACATCGGCGAGGAAGAGCCCGCGCAGCGCCGGGAAGCGGTCCGCGTGGGCGACGACGAGCTCCATCACCGGGGCGAACGGAAGGTACTCGTCATGCCACCAGGGCCCTATGACGAGTGCTCGGACCTGGTGCGAGTCGACCGTGTCCAGGAACTGCTGCCACACGGTGGCGAAATCCGTGTCCTGGCCGTAGTCGCCCTCCAGCCGCCAGGCGACGGAGTCGGCGGCGGGCAGGGCCCCGGGAGACTGCTCCGGGGAGTGGACCGGCAGCCCGTGGAAGCGGTCGAGGTGCTGGATGCCGAGGTACGTCATGACGCCTACTCCGAGACGGCGGTGTAGCGGCCCTCGGCGCCCCGGTCGCCCCAGGGCTCGCGCTTCTCCGCGAGATCGACCCGCACGCCGTGCGGTTCCAGGGCGGAGCGGACCCGCTCCGCCATCGCGTCGGTGAGGAAGTGGTGGTGGAGATCGAGGAGTTCCAGATGGGTCAGCGGCTGCCCTTCTAGGAGGGCGGCCGCCCCCTCGTCGCCCAGCGTCCCGTTCGACAGGTCGAGCACCCGCAGCTGGGCGACGACCGGGGCCGAGGCGACGGCCGAGGCGATCTCGTTCTGGATCTCGCTGTTGCGTACGCCCAGGTGGTTCAGCCGGGGGAAACGGGTGCCGGAGAGCAACGGAGCGAGGTCGGTGAGGCTGGTGTTGCCCTCGTAGGCGGACACGCCGAGCCAGAGGTCCAGCCGCTCCAGCGCGGGCAGTTCGCTGTCCAGCACACCCCGCACCGCCTCGGCGGGGAGACCGCCCGCCTGGAGGGTCAGCGCCCGCAGCCGCTCGTGCTTCGTCGGTGGGAACACCAGCTCGGAGCCGCCGCGCACGCCGAACTCCGTCAGCGCGGGGAAGGCGGCCAGCAGCACGGTCACGTCCGACTGCTGGATCCAGGTGATCTCGGCCTGCTCCGCCTCCAGATCCCCGACGAACACCGCCTCCAGCGAGGTCAGCCGGTCGGCGGCGGCGATCACCAGGTTGATCGGAACCGAGGAGGTCTCCTCGTACGACTCACCCCACTGACCGATGATCAGGGCCCGGACGCCGGACGGGTCGACCTGGTCCAGGAAGTCGGCGAACTCCTCCTCCCAGGGCCGGTCGTCGTCGTACGGGTCGACGGAGACACGCCAGGCCACGGCGTCCGGGGCGGGCCGGGCGCCCCCGTCGGTCGTGTGCTGGAAGTCGGCGACCGGAAGGCCGCCGAACTCGTGCAGATGCTGCGCACCGTACATGGCCCTGAACTCCTGATCCTGGGGACGGCTGATGTCCGCAAGGTTTATCAAGTCGCACTGACAACGCGGCGACCGGGACCCGCCCACGGCCGTCGCGCCGGTCCGTTGTCAGACCCTGCCCGTAGCGTTTTTCCCGTGGTCGGCACAGCGGGTGCCGCAACCGAGGGGAGACGTCCGTGTACCGGCAGGGCGATGTACTGATCATGGAACTGGAGGAGTCGGCGGTGCCCGCCCCCTTCCTGGAGGCACCGGGCGAACTGCGCGACGGGCGGGGGCGGCTGGTGCTCGCGCTGGGAGAGGTCACCGGACACGCGCACGCCGTGCAGGGCCCCGGCCGACTGATCAGGGAAGCGGGCCGGTTCGGCCCGATGCTGCTCCATCTCCCCGAGGGCGGGCGGGTGGTGCACGAGGAGCACGCCGTGATCCCGCTCCCCAAGGGCTGGTTCCGCGTCGTACGGCAGCGGGAGTACGCACCCGGCGCGATCCGCATCGTGGCGGACTGACGGCTCCGCCATGCCGGAGCAAGTACGGCTTTCCAGAACGGGCACGGCCACAGCGGGCACGGCCATTCAGAACGAGCACAGCAGGGGACGGGGACAACCGATGCAGAACGTGAACTCCTGGCGGAGCGTGGCGGCGGGGACCGGCCGGGCGGACCGGGCGGCGGCCGAGGCCGGTGTGCGGCGCGCCTATCGCACCGCCGGCCTGGCCGAGCCGGACCGGATCATCTGGGCCGCATCGCCCCGGGCCGCCGTCGAAACGCTGGAGAAGCTGGCCGACGCCGGACGGTCGGTGCGCGAGGAGGTCCGCACCCGTCCATGGGCCGAGGAACGCCGCCGGATGTACGACGAGCTGGGCCCGGCGGGCTGGTCGGCGCTCTGGTCCGCCACCGGGGCCCAGCTCTGGGAGACCACGAGCGCACTCGCCGAGCGCATACGGACCGGTGTCGTCGCCGACCTGGCGCCCCGGCCCCAGGACGAGGGTGCCGTGCGGATGGTGCTCCTGGACGCCGTGCTCGGCCAGCACGACGCCGCCTGGCTCGCCGCCTTCGACGGCCGGGGCGACCGGCTGGCGGGGCTCGCGGAGGTGGCCCGCAACGCCGGCTGGTGGTGGCCCTACGAACACGCCGCGGTCATCAGCGAGCGGCCGGACGTCCTCCACCGCGACGAGGCGGGCCGGCTCGACCACGGTGAGGGGCCGGCCCTCGCCTACGGTGACGGATTCGCCCTCCACGCCTGGCGCGGCATGCCCGTTCCCGCCGCGTTCCTGGCCGAGCTGCCCTCCCTCACGCCCGAGCGGATCCGCGCCGAGGAGAACGCGGAGCTGCGCCGCGTGATGCTGGAGCACTACGGCTACGACCGGTATCTCACCGAGTCGGGCGCCGAGCCCGTCCACCGCGACGAGACGGGCATCCTCTGGCGCATCGCGCTCGACGGCGACGAGGACGTGGTGATGGTCGAGGTGGTCAACTCCACCCCCGAGCCGGACGGTACGTACCGCACCTACTGGCTGCGCGTGCCGCCCGCGACCCGGACCGCGAAGGACGGCGTCGCCTGGACGTTCGGACTGGAGGGGGCGGCCTACGCACCGGTGCGCCAGACCTGACCCGGGGAGTCGTCGGGGCGGAGGCGCCGCGGGCAGGAGCCGGGCCGAGAAGCCGGGGCCGAGGGACCAGGGAGCCGGGGGAGGGGGCACGGCGGGTTGAGCGCGGCGCGGCCGGTGGGCCGGGCCTTCGGGCGGTGCCGTCAGCCGGTCGCGGAGGGGCCCGTTCCGTGGGGACCGGTGGTCGGCGGACCGGTCAGGTCCGCCGGATCGATGCCCAGCTCACGGGCGAGCGCCTCGTCGGTCCACCGCAGCATCGTGGCCCGGGAGAGCGGACCCGCGTACGAGGTGGTCTGCACCGCCATCCCGTCCAGCAGGGCGGTCAGCCGCCAGGCCGCCGACCGGGGATCCTCGCACCGGAACTCTCCGGCCGCGGCGCCCTCCTCGATGACCCGGGCCAGTTCCGCCTTCCACCGATGGTCGAGGTCGCCCGCGACCTCCCGGAGGACGGGATCGCGCAGGGAGGCCGCCCAGCCCTCGATCCACAGCCGCCAGCCCTTCGCCTGCCCCGTCGGGGCGTACCACCGCACGGCCGTCCGCAGCCGTCGTACGGCGGTGGTGCGGCGGGCCAGCAGCTTGCGGAGATGGGCGAGATCGGCCTCGGCCGCGTACGCGAAAGCCGCCGCGACCAGCTTCTCCTTGGTCGAGAAGTGGTAGAGGACGAGCGCGTTGCTCACGCCCAGCACCGAGGCCACATCGGCGATCCGCACGGACGAGACGCCACGGGCCTCGATCTGTCCGACCGCCGCGCGCAGCAGCTCCTCACGCCGCTCCGCCACGTTCAACCGGACTCTCGCCATCGGGCCACCCTAACCAGTGCGCCAGGTCAGCGAGGGTGGGGCGGCGCACGGAGCAGGCGGCGGCCGGGGCACACCGGAATCCTCCGGAGCGCCCGGACGTTGCATCCTGCATGACGCGAATCGAACCGGCACAGGAAGCACTGCTCCGTCTCTTCGGTGAGCACGACGGCGGCGTCCTGGTCACGCTGAAGCGGGACGGACGCCCCCAGCTGTCCAACGTCAACCACGCCTTCGATCCCGAGGAGCGGGTGGTCCGCGTCTCGATCACCGAGGGCCGGGCCAAGACCCGCAACCTGCGGCGGGACCCCCGGGCGAGCTACCACGTCACCAGCGACGACCGCTGGGCCTGGACCGTCGCCGACGGAACCGCGGAACTGACCCCGCCCGCCGCGGCGCCGGACGACGCCACGGTGGAGGCGCTGATCACGCTCTACCGGGACGTCAAGGGCGAGCACCCCGACTGGGACGACTACCGGCGGGCCATGGTCCAGGACCGCAGAGTGCTGCTCACCCTGCGCATCGACCACGTCTACGGGCAATCGCGTGGCTGACGTCGCCGCCGCCGGGGCGGTTGCCCCGTTCAGCATCTTCTGGTCGCCCTGTCGTACAGGCCGACCATAATGAGACGACACCGACTCCCTCAGGAGATGTTGTGACCGGCGCTGACTACTTGCTTCCGTTCCGCACGAAACTGCGCTCGATGCGCACCGAGTCCTTCGGGGCCGATCCGGCCGGAGCGCGGATGGAGCGCATCCGCCGCTCGCCCCATTTCGTCGACGGGATGTTCCAGAACCCGGTCGGGGCGAGGACCCGGCCCTCCGGGTCCACCGTCGAATTCGCCAAGATCTACTTCCAGAAGGAGCAGCGGGCCCGCAGGACACCGACGGGCACCGTGCCCGTCCACGCCACGACCCTCGCCGACCTGGCCGCGCCCCCCGCCACCGGGCTCCGGCTCACCTGGATGGGCCACTCCAGCGTGCTGGCGGAGATCGACGGCAGGCGAATCCTGTTCGACCCGGTCTGGGGCGAGCGCTGTTCCCCGTTCCCGTTCGCCGGGCCCAAGCGCCTGCACCCCACTCCGCTGTCGCTGGCCGCGCTCGGACCCGTCGACGTGGTCGTCATCTCCCACGACCACTACGACCACCTCGACCTGCCGACGATCCGCGCCCTGGCGGGCACCGACACGGTCTTCGCCGTGCCGCTCGGGGTCGGCGCCCATCTGGAGCGCTGGGGCGTCCCCACGAGCCGGATGCGCGAGCTCGACTGGAACGAGACCGCGACCGTCGCCGGAATCAGCCTCACCGCCACCCCCGCACGCCACTTCTGCGGCCGCGGACTGCGCAACCAGCAGCACACCCTCTGGGCCTCGTGGGCTGTCACGGGCCCGGAGCACCGGATCTACCACAGCGGGGACACCGGCTACTTCCCCGGCTTCCGGGACATCGGGGCCGAGCACGGGCCCTTCGACGCCACCATGATCCAGATCGGTGCGTACTCGGAGTACTGGCCGGACATCCACATGACCCCCGCCGAAGGCATGCGCGCCCACCTGGACCTCCAGGGCGGCCGCCCGCACGGTGTGCTGCTGCCGATCCACTGGGGCACCTTCAATCTGGCGCCGCACGCGTGGGCGGAGCCCGGGGAGTGGACGAAGGACGCCGGGGAGGACGCCGGGCAGGCGGTGGCCTTCCCCCGGCCGGGGGAACCGTTCGAGCCTGCGGGAGACCTCCCCGTGGAGCCGTGGTGGCGGCCGCTGTCCACCTCCCTCGCCCGCCCGTGGCGCCGCACCGGGAAGCAGGCCGGACCTGGACCCGGCCCGGCACCGGCGGCGCGGGGCGATCTCGACCTTGCCTGGGAGCGCTGACCGGATTCCCGGCGAAGCCGCCCACCCGCGCCTCCGCCTTCGCCGTTCACCGCTGACGGTCGCCGCCGATCGTCCGGCGGCGACCTTGTGGCCGGTCAGGCGAGCCGGGAGTCCGCGTAGGCCTCGATGGCGTCCCGCTGATACGCGGCCAGGCCGGGGGCGATGGCCTCGTAGGCGGCCCGCCACTGCTCGTTGTCCACGCAGGAGCGCCCGATCGCACGGAACTCGTCGGCGGACACGGGGTGCAATGCCGTGAGCGCGCGGTACTGACCCTCGATCTCGGCCTGTACGGGCCCGGCGTCGGCCGGGGAGCCCGCGGCCAACTGCTCGGCCAGCCGGATCATCAGCGCCGTGCGCTCGCGCTGCCCGGCCTCGGTCTCGGCCGGGGTCAGGGCGGCCGCCCGTCGGGCGGCCTTCTCGGCGAGCCCGGGAAAGTCGCGCAGATTCTCCTCGTACCGAGAGGGCTGGATGCCCTCGAACAGGTTCTCCGGTCGGTTGATGGAGGTCATGGGCCTACCGTCCTTTCTGGACTGCTTCAGCTCGGCGATCGTGCGGGAGACGGTCGCGGCCAGGGCGTTCAGCCGGTCTCTCTCCGCGAGCAGCCGTTGGTGGTGCCCACGCAGGGCCTCCACCGTGTCGACCTGGTCGGCGAGGACCCTGCCGATCTCCGGCAGTCCGACGTCCAGGGCCCGCAACACGAGGATCTGCTGCAGCAGCAGGAGTTGGTGATCCTCGTAGTAGCGGTGGCCGTTGGAGCCGATCCGGGCCGGCGGCAGCAGACCGATCTCGTCGTAGTGCCGCAGGGTCCGGGCGGTCACGCCCGACATCCGGGCGACCTCCGCGATCGGCCAGTCCATCGTCACTCCCTCACGAGCGCCTTGCCGGGCCGGTTCTTCCGGCCCTGGTCATGACCGTAGAAGCTGCCGCAGCGGCACCTTCAAGGCTGAATCCGCGCCGGTCGAAAGACCGGCCCACCAGGGTGTGGCGGCCGGCTTCAGCACCGGCCCTCCTCGACGGTGATCGAGAGGCTGACCGTGACGCTCTCCAGCGCCGACTCGGGCTCCGGCGGCGACACGCCAAGACAGAACGCGTCGTCGACGTCCTTCGCCGTGACCTCGAACAGGTCGACGGACGGGTCCGCGTCCTCGTCGTGGGGATCGTTCGCGTCCTCGACGTACACCGCTCCGCCGGTCGAGGGGCCTTCGCCGCTCTTCTCCAGCGCGTCGCGGATCAGGCGGTCGTATCCACCGGTCCAGGTGTTGAAGGTGTGTCGCTCCGACTCCAGGTCACGGACGGCCGTGTGCACGGCGTCGCGCAGCTCGCCCTCGCTCAACGAGGAACTCGCCTGGAGGTAGTACATGCCCCCGGCGGCGAACAGCAGGGATCCGATGATGAGGGCGACACCGATCGGATGGTTCGGGTTGTAGACGTAGCGACTTGTTCCCCAGTTCGAGCGGACGAATATCGGCTCGTCGTCATGATCCTTGCTCATGTGCGGGAGCCTAGGGCCTCCCGTTCGGATCGCTCCTGGCCCGTCGCCGCCGGGCTACGGCCCTCGGGGCGGGCCGTGGAGTCTTCGTCATGCTCCCGACACCGCCGACGACGCAACGATCGGAGGCCGGTGCGCGTCTCATCGGGTGTGATGGATCTTCCCGGGACCACGTATCCCGTCGACACCCAGGACGAGCACGAGGACGAGCGAATTCGGTCCGGCCCGCTGTGGCGCCACGCGCTGTGGGCGGCGCTCGTCACCGCCGCCGGACTGGCGCTGGGATGGCTGGGCGCGTTGTTCCGTATCGGCCCGGAGGAGTACGGCCTGCCGCCCGCCGCTCCGGGAGCGCTCTGGCCCTATCTGCTCGCCTGGGCCGCGATCGGCCTGGTGCTGGGCGCCGTCCTGCGGTTCGTGGCGGCCAGGGTGCCGGTCTACTCCCCGTCGGAGGTCCTCCTCGGCACCGTCATGATCGGCACCCGGCTGTCCCTGGGCTGGCGGCCGGAACCGCTCGAAGTCGCGGGCCTGGCCGCGGCCGCGCTGCTCCTGGTGGCTCTCTGGTGCGCCGTCGCGCTGCGCGGGGCGGCCGTCGTACGACGGTCCCAGGACGCTCCCGGCGTCTCCTAGGGCCCCTGCGCGCCGGGTCGAAGGGTGTCCCGCTGCGGTCCGCGGGGCACCCCGCACGACACGCCGCGCACTCCGGCGCCGGTGACGGGAGGCACGCCCGGCACGGGGCACACTGGTCCAGCCCCCGGAACCCGTACGAAGGAGCGTGCCGTGGCACTCACCCGTGAAGAGCGTGAACAGTTCCTCGCCGAACCCCATGTCGCCGCTCTGGCCGTCGCCTCGCGGGGCGGCGACCGGGCCCCGCTCAGCGTTCCGATCTGGTATCAGTACGCGCCGGGCGGCGACGTGCGCATCCTCACCGGCCGCACCTCGCGCAAGGCCGAACTGATCGACGAGGCGGGCCGGTTCACGCTGCTGGTCGACCGGCTGGAGCCGACCATCCGGTACGTCTCCGTCGAGGGGCCCGTCGTCGACACCCGACCCGCCACGCGCGCGGACCTGGAGGAGGTGTCGGCGCGCTACCTTCCGGCCGAGAAGGTCGCCGGTTACGTGGACTTCGCCTGGGAGAACCACGGCGAACAGGTGGTGATCACCCTGCGCCCCGAACGCTGGGTCAGCTCGGACCTCGGCCGGGTCTGAGCCGCGGCTGTGCGGCCCGCGCGGCGGAGTCCTGCCCCGGCGGGCCGGGCGCCGGGCGCCTTCCATGTGTGGCGACGCCGGCACGGGGGAGGCGCGCACCATGCACTCCTGGACTCTTGACGACATGCCCGACCTCTCCGGCTCCACCGCCGTGGTCACCGGCGCCAACAGCGGCATCGGTGCGGTGACCGCCCTCGTCCTGGCCCGCTCCGGCGCGCGAACCGTTCTCGCGTGCCGCGATCCGGAGCGCGGTCGGCGTGCCGTGGACGCCGTCCACCGAGCCGCCCCCGGCTCGGACGCCCGGCTCGTCCGCCTCGATCTGGCCGATCTGAGCAGTGTGGCCGAGGCCGCGGAGGTCATCGCGAAGGAGGTCGACGGGCGGCTCGACCTCCTGGTGAACAACGCCGGGGTGATGGCCCTGCCGCCACTGCGTACGGCGGATGGTTTCGAGATGCAGTTCGGCACCAACCACCTTGGCCACTTCGCGCTGACCAACCGGCTGCTGCCCGTCCTCGGAGTCCGGGGTCCGGCGCGTGTGGTGACTCTCTCCTCGATCGGCCACCGGATCGGCCGTATCGACCTCGGGGACCTCAACGCCGAGCGTGCGTACAGCAAGTGGCGGGCCTACGGCCAGTCGAAGCTCGCCAACCTGCTGTTCACGAACGAGTTGGACCGGCGGGCCCGCGCCGCAGGCCGGGACCTGGTCGCGCTCGCGGCCCATCCCGGGCTCTCCGCAACGGAGTTGGGGCAGGCCGGACCGCGTCTGGCCGGGCGGAACTGGGCCGCGAAGCTGGAGCGCGCCTCGCGTCTGTACACCCAGTCGGCATCGGCGGGGGCTCTGCCCGTGCTGTACGCGGCGACGCTGCCGGATGCCCCGGGCGGCTCCTACTACGGCCCCGCCCGCCTGGGCGAGACCCGGGGAGCCCCGGCGCCCGCCCGGAAGTCGCGGCGCGCCCAGGACCCGGTCATGGCGCGGGCGTTGTGGGACGAGTCGGCCCGGCTGACCGGGCTGGACGGCGACGCGGTGTGACGCCTGCCGGGGCCGCCGACACCATGTCGTGCGGCCCCGGGGCGCGTTGATGGGGAGAGGCGATGGGCACCGACTACCGCCGAGCCTTCCCGCCCGGGTCCGGCCGCCCCGCGCCGAGGCGGCCGTCCCCGCACACGCCCGGTGCCCGGCAGGAGGCCTGCCGGGCACCGGGGGAGGTGCGTGCCGAGGAGCGTGCCGGGGTCAGACCGCCGGGGCCGGGTACGTCGGGTACTCCACGCCGGAGACGTGCTGGACGACCCGGATGACCTGGCACGAGTAGCCGAACTCGTTGTCGTACCAGAGGTAGAGGATGGCGTTGTCGCCGTCGACCTTGGTGGCGCCCGCGTCGACGATCGAGGCGTGGCGCGAGCCGATGAAGTCGCTGGAGACCGCGTCGGGCGCGCTGATGAAGTCGATCTGGCGCTTGAGCGGCGAGGCCAGCGAGACGTTGCGGAGGTAGTCGAGGACCTCTTCACGGGTGGTCTCGCGCTCCAGCCGCAGGCTGAGGATCGCGATCGAGACGTCCGGCACCGGGACGCGGATCGAGCTACCGGTGATCGGCGCCTTCAGCTCGGGCAGTGCCTTCGCCACGGCCGAGGCGGCGCCGGTCTCGGTGATGACCATGTTGAGCGCCGCCGAACGGCCACGGCGGTCGGAGCTGTGGTAGTTGTCCAGCAGGTTCTGGTCGTTGGTGTACGAGTGGACGGTCTCCACGTGCCCGCGCAGTACGCCGTACTTGTCCGCCATCGCCTTCAGCGGCGGGACGATCGCGTTGGTCGTGCAGGACGCGCAGGACAGGATCCGCTCGTCCGGCTTGACCGTCTCGTGGTTGACGCCGTGCACGATGTTCGGGACGTCGCCCTTGCCGGGCGCGGTCAGTACGACCTTGGCGATGCCCGCCCGGAGGTGCTTGGAGAGGCCCTCGCGGTCGCGCCACCGGCCGGTGTTGTCGATCAGGATGGCGTCCTTGATGCCGTACGCCGTGTAGTCGACCTCTGTCGGGTCGTCGGAGTAGATCACCTGGATCTCGTTGCCATTGGCGATGATCCTGCTGTTCGCCTCGTCGACGGTGATCGTGCCCTGGAACTGGCCGTGGATCGAGTCGCGCCGCAGCAGCGAGGCGCGCTTGACGATGTCCTGACCGGAGCCCTTGCGGACGACGATGGCCCGCAGGCGCAGGCCGTTGCCCGAGCCGGCCTTCTCGATGAGCAGGCGGGCGATGAGCCGGCCGATACGACCGAAGCCGTAGAGGACCACGTCACGCGAAGCGCGGCGCTCGATCTTGTTGGCGCCCGTCGCCCCGGCGACGGCTTCGGAGGTGAACTCCTCGACCGAGAGTCCGCGCCCGTCGGCCCGGTACGTCGCGGCCAGCATGCCTATGTCGATCTGGGAGGGGCCGAGATCGAGCGTCGTCAGGGCCTTCAGGAAGGGCATCGTCTCGGTGACCGAGAGCTCCTCGCCCGCGATCTGCCGGGCGAAGCGGTGCGTCTTGAGGATGCTGACCACCGACTTGTTCACCAGGGAGCGGCTGTGCAGCAGGACATTGACGTCCTGCTCGCGGTGCAGCTTCCCGATGATCGGGATCATCGACTCCGCGATCTCCTCGCGGTGCATCCAGTTGGTGAACGAGTCGTCATTGACAGTCACAAGTTTATCTTTCGAGCTAGGCGGCGCTCATATGGTAACCGGCCGGGCCCTCGCCCCGTCGGGTGGTCCCTTACCTGCGGGTAAACCCCGCAGGGGTGCCCCGGACGCGGCCTGGACGGCCCCGAAGTGTCCAGCATGTGGGCGGCGCCGCGGTGCCCCGGGTCGAATCGGGGTCAAGGTGGCGCAATCGGGCGCACGTGCGAGAGGTCATACCAGAGTGGGACGGATGGCGGGCAAGTTCGACAACTGCCCGTCGCGCATACGCCATTGACGACTACCGTGTGTGCCCGGTGATCAACGGTGGGCTCATAACGTTCGGGCCTGCCCGACCGATGACCCGCGCCTGACCGACCACCGTAGGGGCCACCTCATGGACGCCGGCACGACCGCCGATCTCCCGTGCCCCCTGTACCGAGGACGCTGATGTCTCAACTTCGCGCACCCGACGCGCGACCGGACCGCCGTGAGGGCGGGCGGCACGGCCGCCCCGGCACGCGCGCCCACTCGGCCACGAGCAGGCCGCGCGCCGCAGTGCCTGCCCCCGACGCCCGCATACGGCCCCAGCTGTTGCGGACCGCGCTGCTCCCGGCCGTCGCCGCCGTGCTCAGCGGCGCCGCGGCCGTCATCTTCACCGTCCGTGCCGGAGCCGTCGACGCCTCGCCCAGCCTCTGGGCGGCGCTCGGCGGATCCGGCGCGCTCGCCGTCGCCGCCGTCGCCGCCGCCTACCTCGGCGCCAACCGCGTCGCCGGCCAGGTGCTCGACCGGGCCCTCGCGCTCCGGCGTGCCAGCGCCCAGGGCCAGGCCGAGCTGCGACGGGTGATGGAACAGCTCAGCAACGGGGAAGCCGTCGCCGCCCGGCCGCCGGCGCAGCCCCCCGCGCCCGGAGCCGACGCCTTCGACCTGCTCGGACAGGAGATGGCGCGGGCCCAGGGCGCCGCCGTGGCCGCCGTCGTCCAGGCGTCCCAGCTCTTCAGCAGCGCCGGCAACGAACAGAAGGTCGAGGTCTTCGTCAACCTCGCGCGACGGCTGCAATCACTCGTCCACCGCGAGATCCAGATCCTCGACGAGCTGGAGCACGAGGTCGAGGACCCCGATCTCCTCAAGGGCCTCTTCCACGTCGACCATCTCGCCACCCGGATCCGCCGCCACGCGGAGAACCTCGCCGTGCTCGGCGGGGCCGTCTCCCGGCGGCAGTGGAGCAACCCGGTCACCATGACCGAGGTGCTCCGCTCGGCCATCGCGGAGGTCGAGCAGTACCCCCGGGTCAAGCTGGTCCCGCCGATAGAGGGCACCCTGCGCGGCCACGCCGTCGCCGACGTGATCCACCTGCTGGCCGAGCTGGTCGAGAACGCCACGGTGTTCTCCGCCCCGCACACCCAGGTGCTGCTGCGCGTCCAGCACGTCACCGCCGGCCTCGCCCTGGAGGTGGAGGACCGCGGTCTCGGGATGCCGGACCACGAGCAGAAGCGGATGAACGCCCTGCTCTCCGACCCCGACCAGGTCAACGTCGCCCACCTGCTCCAGGACGGCCGGATCGGCATGTTCGTCGTCTCGGCCCTGGCTCGTCGCCACGGCATCGCCGTCCGGCTGCAGAGCAACATCTACGGCGGTACGCAGGCGGTGCTGGTCCTCCCGCAGTCGCTGCTCGGCACCGACCCCGACGCCCCGCAGCCGCCCGGCGCCGTGCCCGTACCGCCCCCCGGCGCCGTGCACCGGCCGCCCGTCGAGGCCCAGGCCCCCGCCGCCCCGCCGCGGAGCGGCACGACCCGGTCCTCGGCTCCGGCCATGACCTCCACGGGCGCACCGCCGCAGGGGACCGGCCATCAGCAGAACGGCGGCCCGCGGCCGCCGGCGGGCGATCACCGGCAGAACGGCAGCCCGCAACCGCCCGCGGGGGAGGCCCCACCCCTCCCGCCGCGCGCCGAGCGCCTCGACCGCCCGGCGCCGCACGCCTCCCTGCCCGAGCGCGACGACGGCCCGGCCCCGTCCCGCTCCCGGCCCGACCTGCCCAAGCGGACGAATCAGGAATCCCTCGTCCCGCAGTTGCGCGAGGCGCCCGTCCCGCGTGTCGAGGACGAGCACGCCGTGCACGACCCGGGTCTCATGGCGGCCTTCCGCCGCGGCGTCGATCTCGCCGAGGCCCAGACCGCCCGGGAGGAGAGCGCCGACGACGGATACGGAAGCCCGGGTGCCACGGGGACCGGGGGCCGGACCGCGCTGGACGCCCCGCTGGAGTCCCTCTCGCCCCTTCCCGTACGCGGAGCCACCATCCCGCCCGACCGCCCTGCCCCGCCCGGCCGCCCAGGTCCGGCCGAGGCGTCGCGACCGGACCACGCACGGCCCGTGGCCGGTCTGCCCGTACCGGACAGCTACCCGCCCGACGCGTACCCGCACGACAGCCCCGCGTACCAGCGCGGCACCTACGCCGGGAGCGCCCACGACCGCGAACCGGGCGAGCCCGGAGCGTTCGCGGCCGAGACCTTCCTGCCGGGCCGGATCGTCCCGGAACCCCGAAAAGACACCACCTTCAAGGAGCAGACACCATGACGACCGAAATGCCGTCCGGTCAGGTCTCGGACCTGGACTGGCTGCTGAGCGGACTGGTCCAACGCGTGCCCTACACACGCAGCGCGGTCCTGCTCTCCGCCGACGGGCTGGTGAAATCCGTGCACGGCATGGACCCCGACAGCGCCGACCACATGGCAGCCCTGGCCGCCGGCCTCTACTCGCTGGGCCGCAGTGCCGGCGCCCGCTTCGGGGACAACGGGGACGTACGGCAGGTGGTCGTCGAACTGGACTCCACGCTCCTGTTCGTCTCCACTGCCGGATCCGGCACCTGTCTCGCCGTCCTCTCGGGGCGCGAGGCGGACGCCGCGGTGCTCGGTTACGAGATGGCGATGCTGGTCAAGAGTGTCCGCCCCTATCTGGCGACCCCGCTGCGGCAGCCGGCCGGGGCGCCGTTCACCCCGGGGCGCTGAGGATGCCGGTCCCGCAGGACGGGCCCCTGCTCGACGACGCGGCCGGCCGGCTGATCCGCCCGTACACGATCAGCAACGGCCGCACCCGGCCGTCCACCGAGTTCGACCTGCTGTCCCTGATCATGGCCACGGGCATCGAGCCGGACATTCCGCTCGGACCGGAGCACACCGTGGCCCTCGGCATGTGCGAAGGGCCGATGTCCGTCGCCGAGATCGCCGCGCACCTCCGGCTGCCCGCGGTCGTCGCCAAGGTCATCCTCTCCGACCTGGTCGCCTGCGGTGCGGTCACCGCGCACGCTCCCGCCTTCCACGACATGCCCACCGACCGATCCCTGCTGGAGGCAGTGCTCGATGGTTTACGACGACAGCTCTGACCGCACCCGAACCTCCGAGTTCTTCCCCGTGGCACTCAAGGTCCTGGTCGCCGGTGGATTCGGCGTCGGCAAGACGACGTTCGTGGGCGCGGTCAGCGAGATCGCCCCGCTGAGCACCGAGGAACTGCTGACCCAGGTGAGCGTGGGGACGGACAATCTGGAGGGCGTCGAGTCCAAGACGGCCACCACCGTCGCCATGGACTTCGGGCGCATCACCCTCTCCGAGCAGCACGTGCTCTACCTGTTCGGCACACCGGGCCAGGAACGCTTCTGGTTCATGTGGGACGAGCTCTCCCACGGCGCGCTCGGGGCCGTGGTGCTGGCCGACACCCGGCGCCTCGCCGAGTGCTTCGCCGCCGTGGACTTCTTCGAACGGCGCGGCATCGGATTCATCGTCGCCGTCAACGAGTTCGACGGCGCCTACCGCTACGAGCCGGACGAGGTCCGTGCCGCGCTCGACCTCGGGCCCGAGGTGCCCGTCGTCCTGTGCGACGCCCGGATCGCCAGCTCCGGCACGGGCGCCCTCGTCACCCTCGTACAACACCTCATCAACGCCACCACGGCGCCCGCCCCACTACAGACCTTCGGAGCCCACCCGTGACATCCTTCGCCACCGGCCGGATGCTCCTGACGCCCACCGACCGGCACGGCCCGGCCCGCGCGCAGCGGCTGCGCAAGCTGGATCTCGGCGAACGCCCCGACGCCTCCTACGACAATTTCGACGCCTTCGCCGACAAGGTGGCGGAAGTCACCGCCACACCCTTCTCGATGGTCAACTTCATCGACGAGAACCGGCAGTTCTTCGCGGGACTGCACACGCCCACGGGCAACCGCGGCGGCCACCAACTCGGTTCGGCCGCGGCGGGCAGCAACCGCAGCAGCCGGTACATGGCCCGCGACCACGGCTACTGCCCGCACGTCCTCGTCCGGCGCAAGGCCCTCGTCCTGGACGACGTCTGCGACTACCCGCGCTTCGCGGGGAATCCGGTGGTGGACGACATAGGCATCCGCTCCTACCTCGGGGCGCCGCTGATCGACCGCACCGGCATCGCGCTGGGCACCGTCTGTGCCGTCGACACCGTGCCGCGCCCCTGGGGCCGGGCCGGGCTCGACACCATCAAGTCGCTCGCCCATGAACTCGTCCTCCAGATCGACGACCGGGAGGGCCACCACCCCCTCTGACGCCATCTCCTCCACAGGCGGTGCCGTGCTCAACTCCCCGGCGGTGCGGCGGTGCTGCCCCGCAGGACCACGTTCCCCTCGATCCGCAGCACCCGGGAGCGCCCCGCCCCCGAAGGCGTCCGCAGGGCGAGGGCGATCACCTGCTCGCCCATCTCCGTGAGCGGCAGCGCCACCGTGGTCAGCGGCGGTGACACCTCGCGTACGACGGGGATGTCGTCGAACCCCGCGAGCGACATGTCCTCGGGGACGCGTACGCCGGCCTCCCGCAGCGCGGCGAGCGCGCCGACGGCCATCACATCGGTCACCGCGAACACGCAGGTCGGCCGCGGGCCCCCGGAGGCCAGCAACCGCCGTGCCGCAGCGTGTCCGCCCTCCCGCGTGAACGCGCCCCGCACCACCCGCTCCAGAGCGATGCCCGCCGTGGCGAGACCCTCGCGAAATCCCGCCAACCGGTCAGCCACCGTGGTCAGTTCGGGAGGCCCGCTCAGCACCGCGAAGTCCCGGTGGCCCAGGGCGACCAGCGAGGCCGCGAGCGCCGCCGCCCCGGCCCGGTTCTCCGGCTGCACGGTGTCCACCCGCATGCTCCGGTGCCGGCTGACCACCGCGACCCGCCCGCCCGCCCGGACGTAGGGCTCCAGCTCCGCGTCCATCGCCCGCTCCCAGCCCCGGTCCTGGAAGCCGGAGCCGATGAGCAGGATGGCCCGGGCCCGCTGGGCGCGCAGCATCGAGACGTACGCGATCTCCCGGGCCGGTTCGCGGAAGGTGGAGGCCAGCATCACCAGCAGGTCCTGCTCGGCGGCGGCGCGCATCACCCCACTGGCGATGCCCGCGAAGTAGGGGTCGCCCACGTCGTGGCAGATCAGCCCGACCGTACGGTTGCCCTCGGGGCTGGCGAGGGCCTGGGCGTGGGCGTTGGGGATGTAGCCGAGGAGATCGGCCGCCGCGCGGACCCGCCCGCGCAGATCGTCGCGGACCCGGGTGGTGCCGTTCAGCGCCCGGGACGCGGTGGCGAGCGAGACGCCCGCCTCGCGCGCCACCGCGTCGAGCGTCACATGGGCTGCGGGGGCCCGTCGTCGCGTATCGGGGCGGACCGGTGTTTCCCGTTCACTCAACTCGACCCCCAGGGGTGCGGTGGTGGCAGGGTCCCGAAACTTCGGGACGACCTATTGACCGTGCGAGGGAGCAGTCATTAGCGTGGCGGCACCTTACCAGAAAGCGCTTTCTGAAAGCGCCTTCACGGTAAGGGTCCGCAGCATCGCAGCATTGCACAGGTCTCCACAACTGCCCCCGAAGTCCAGGGAGTTCATCGTGAGCCAGAGCGCGTTGGCCAAGCGCCCCGCCGATGTGGCGGGGGTCGCCCGCAGGGATGGCCCCACGACCGGGGAGCGGCTCGCCCGCGCGGCGGAGCAGAGCTGGCGGCCCCTCGCCCTGTTGCTGGCCGCTCTGGTGGTCTGGTGGGTGATCGCGGCCGCCGAGCTGATCGAGCCCTATCTCGTGCCGTCGCCCGGCGCCACGCTGGACGTCCTGACCTCGAAGACCGGGTACCTCTGGCAGCACACCTGGGTGACGACGTACGAGACGCTCCTCGGCTTCGTCATCGCGGTCGCCGTCGGTGTGCTCGCCGCGGTGGTGATGGTCTACTCCTCGACGGTGGAGCGCACCCTCTACCCGATCCTGCTCTTCGCCCAGGTCGTGCCGAAGATCGCCATCGCCCCGCTGTTCGTCGTGTGGCTCGGGTTCGGCATCGCCCCCAAGATCCTCATCGCCGTGCTCATCGCCTTCTTCCCGGTGGTGATCTCGATGGTCACCGGGCTCAAGGCGGTCGATCCCGAGATGCTCCAACTGTCCGCAACCATGGGGGCGAAGCCCTGGCAGACCTTCGTGAAGATCCGGTTCCCGGCCTCCCTGCCGCACCTGTTCTCCGGGCTCAAGGTGGCCGTCACCCTCGCGGTGACCGGTGCGGTCGTCGGCGAGTTCGTCGGGGCGAACGAAGGACTCGGCTACGTCATCCTCCAGGCCAACGGCAACCTCGACACCCCGATGCTCTTCGCGGGGCTGCTGGTGATGTCGCTGATCGGCGTCGTGCTGTTCGTCATCGTCGAGATCGCCGAGAAGCTGCTCCTGCCGTGGCACGCCAGCCGGCGTGAGTCCTCGGCCACCACCACGTTCTGAATCCCCGTCGCGAGAAGGGCCATCCCATGCATGCGCGCAGACTCCTGATCGGTGTCGTACCCCTCGCTCTGGTGGCCGCCACCGCCTGCGGCGGCGAGGACGCGTCGACCAGCACCAGTGACTCCGGCAAGAAGCTGGACAAGGTCACCCTGACGCTCAACTGGTATCCGTACGGCGAACACGCGCCGTTCTACTACGGCAAACAGCAGAAGATCTTCGAGAAGCACGGCATCGACGTGGACATCCGGGCGGGCCAGGGCTCCCAGAAGACGGTCCAGGCGACGGCCGCCGGGCAGACCGACTTCGGCTGGGCCGACACCCCGGCCCTGCTCGCCGGCGTCGACCAGGGCGTCCAGGTGAAGAGCCTCGGCGTCTTCCTCCAGACCACCCCGGCCTCCGTACAGTCCTTCGACGCCAAGGGCATCGGCGGGCCCGCCGACCTGAAGGGACGGACGATCGCCGGGACGGCCGGGGACGCGCTGTCCAAGACCTTCCCGATCTTCCTGAAGAAGAACGGCATGGGGGAATCGGACGTCACCGTCCAGAACACCGACCCGGCGGGTAAGATCGCCGCGGTGATATCGGGGAAGACCGACGGGCTGCTCGGCTACGCGAGCGACCAGGGCCCGATCATGCAGGACAAGGCCAGGAAGCCGGTGTCCTACATCCGGTTCTCCGAGCACGGACTGAACTTCTACTCCAACGGGCTGCTCGCCGGGCAGAAGATCCTCAGCTCGAAGCCGGAGGTGGCGGAGCGCATGGTGAAGGCGGTCAGTGAAGCGTGGGCGGCCGCCGCGAAGGCGCCCGAACCGGCCGTGGCGGCGATGGAAGGAGCCTCCGGGCAACTGCCGCCGAAGGCGGTGCTGTCCGAGCAGTTCGCGACGACGCTGACCCTGCTCCACACGGCGGCGACCAAGGGCAAGGCGCCCGGAGTCAACACCGAGGCGGACTGGCAGCAGACCATCGACGTGTTCGCCGAGGCCGGCATGGTCACGAAGCCGAAGGCCGTGGCGGAGTACTGGGACACCGAGAAGGCGCTGAAGGGATGACGATGCAGAAGCAGCAGACGACCCCTCGCGCCGGGTCGGCCGTCGGGTCGGGCCCTGCGGCGGCGGTCCGGCTCGCGGACGTGTCGGTTCGCTTCCGCAGCAAGAAGCGCGACGTCACCGCGATCGGCGATGTTTCGCTGGACGTGGCGCCGGGCGAGTTCGTCGCCATCGTCGGGCCGTCGGGGTGCGGCAAGTCCACCCTCCTCAAGCTGGTGGCCGGCCTGCTCACCGCCTCCTCGGGGGAGGTCCTGCTGGGCGGTGAGCGCGTCACCGGGCCCCGGCACGACATCGGTTACGTCTTCCAGCGCGCGGCCCTGCTGGAATGGCGCTCGGCGCTGCGCAACATCCTGCTCCAGGCGGAGATCCGGCACATGGAGCCGACGGTGGCGCGCGCCAGGGCCGACGAGCTGATCCGGATGACCGGCCTGACCGGCTTCGAGGACGCCTACCCGCACGAACTCTCCGGCGGAATGCAGCAACGCGTAGCGCTCTGCCGGGCGTTGCTCCACGAACCGCCGGTCCTCCTGATGGACGAGCCGTTCGGCGCGCTCGACGCCCTCACCCGCGAGCAGATGAACACCGAGCTGAACCGGATCTGGCGGACCACCGGCACCACGGTCCTGCTGGTCACCCACTCCATCTCGGAGGCGGTCTACCTGGCCGACCGGGTCGTGGTGATGAGCCCGCGCCCCGGCACCGTCACGGAGATCATCGACGTGGGCCTGCCCGCCGAGCGCGACTACAGCGAGACGCTGGGCCGCCCGGAGTTCCGTGCCGCGGCGGCGCACATCCGGGATCTGCTGGGCGCGGTGTCCGCACAGGACTGATGTCCGCGCAGGACTGAGGGGAGCCCGAGGGGCGGCGGGAAGCGGTGGAACGGTACGTGCCGGGCAGGCCTCCTGCCCGGCACGGTCGCGTAACGGGGTGCCGGGGCACGCGGCGCGCGGCGGGGCTACGGCCGTACGGTCACGGCGTCGATGCCGGCCGCGCGCCATTCGCATGCCAGCAGTTCGGAGGGAGCCGAGGGGCTCCTCGTCCCCGTGCAAACGGTCGTCCACCACGGCCTGCGTTCCCGAACAGCGTGTGGCCGCCCCGCATGCGTCGCAGGTGGTCGACCAGTGGACCGTTGCGAAGTGCACCGCGACAGAACCTCGTTCGGTGGGTGGGCCATATGGGGCCACCCCGGAAGGCGCCGCGCGTCCGCCCGGCGCCGAACGCGGTCCGGCCCCGGGCGCCGTACCGCGCGCCCGGGGCCGGACCGCCGGCTCCCTCGCTCAGTAGCGCAACCGGGACAGATACCGGTAGCTGGTCCGCGCCGAGGCGAACGGATCGGCCGGGGCGTCGTGCTCCACCAGCCACTGCTTGACCCCGCCCTGTCGCGCGGTGTCGAACATGGCCGGGAAGTCCAGGATCCCCGACCCGACGTCCGCGAAGTCCCCGTTCGGCGCCATGTCCTTCACATGGAGGGCAGGGAAGCGGCCCCGGTGCCGGACGAACAGTTCGCCCGGGTCGGAGGAGCCGCCCTCGGCCGCCCAGTACACGTCCAGCTCGAAACCGACCAGCTCCGGATCGGTCTCGTTCAGCAGGATGTCGTACAGGCTGACGCCGCCCACCACCTCATGGTCGCCGCCGTGATTGTGGTAGAGCAGCTTCAGCCCGGACTCCCGGGCGGCCAGACCCGCCCGGTTGAACTGCCGTGCCACCTCCCGGTATCCGTCCGGCGAGTGCAGCGAACCCGGCAGGCTCGGCACCACGATCCACTTGCCGCCCAGCGTATGGACGTCCTCCAGCGCCTGCGGCAGTCCGGAGCCCGTCACGATGTCGTAGCCGACGTGCTCCAGCACGGCCTTGAGCCGGGAACGGTCCAGCATCTGCCGTATCCCGGAGGGGGCGTTGCCGTGCCGGCCGCTGACGCCGACGGTCGCGTACCCGATCTCCGCGAGCCGCTCCAGCGTCCCCGAGAAGTCCGCGGCGAGCGGCGTCCGCATGGTGTACAGGTGCATCCCGATCCCTGACGTGGGGATGCGCCGACAGCCCTGGCGGTCGGCCGCTGCGGCCGGGGCCGCGCCGAGCCCGACGGCGGCCACCGCCCCCAACGCCGTACCGAGAAAGGCTCTTCGGGCTCCATGCGCTTGCTTCGTTCCCATGGGGCTCCTCACTTCACGTCGATGCGGACGGCGCCGCTGCTCGTGTCACCCTTGTCGTCGGTGACCGTCAGACGCGCGGTGTAGGCGCCCCTGCGGTCATAGGTGTGCGTCGCCGTCGCGCCCTCGGGCCCGGACGGCTTCACGTTGTCGCCGAAGTCCCAGTGGTACGAGGCGATCGTGCGGCCCTGAGCGGGCCTGACCGTGCTGGTCAGCGACACGGCGAGCGGAGCGGTGCCGGAGGTGGGCCCGGCCTTCACCGTCACCTTGGCCCCGGCCTTCTTCTCCACGCCCGGGCCGTTGAAGTGCAGCCAGTCGACCGAGAGCAGATCGGCCTTGCCGGGAGCCCAGTCCGGGTTGGTGAAGACGGCGTACAGCGTGGTCGTGCCCCCCGGGTTCTTGAGCTTCGTCGTCGGAGAGATCAGCTTCTCGTAGCCGCCGGTGTTCGGGATCTTCACCGAGCCCAGCAGCGCGCCGATGGGGGAGCCGGCCCGGAACTCCACCGTCGCACCGAGCCCGCCCGACGACGCGCCGACCGTCACGGAGTCGACGCCCTTGAGGTTCACCGGGTCGAAGCCGATCCAGTCACCGTCCTCGATCTCGATCAGCCGCTTGCCGCCGGACGCGTCGGCCCGGCTGCCGATGTCCACGCCGCCGTTCGAGCCACCCGTCGCCGTGCGGTGCTCGGCCTCACGGAAGGAGGTGCGCAGGGTCAGCGAGGTCGAGCCGGTCAGCGCCGGGGCGTCGGCAGCCCCCTTGTCCTCGTACTGCGCGGTGATGCCGTAGTAGAGGTTCTGTCCCGGACCGTGGCTGTCCCCGGCGTCCGTGACGATCTCGCCCGTGCAGCCGGTGTAGTTGTCCAGCGGGTGCAGATGGGTGTCATGACCGAGCTGCGACTGCACCACGACCCGCGAGCAGTCGATCGGACCGCGCCGACCGTCCTCCTTGTCGGTCACCTTCACCGTGAACGGGATCGTGTCCCCGAAGCTGAACATGCCTCCTTCCGGCGGCTGTTGGATCGTCACCTCGGGCCTGGTGTTGCCCACGGTGATGTCCTGCACCGCCAGCGCCGTCAGTTCGTCGGGGCCGGTCACGGTCAGCCGTGCGGTGTGCAGCCCCTTGGCGGTGTACGTGTGCGAGGGGCTGGCCTCCGTCGAGTCCGTGGTGCCGTCGCCGTCGAAGTCCCAGGCATAGCCGACCGGTTGGTCTCCGGGCAGCCCCGAGCCCTCGCTGGAGAACTTCACGGTCAGCGGGTCCGTTCCGCTGTCCCGGTCGACGGAGATCTTGGCGTCGGGCAGTCGGCCGTCGCCGACGTAGTCGATCCGGTAGATGCCCGCGCCCTCGTTGCTGCCGCCGCGGCCGGTGCCGCTCCCCAGGCCGAAGTCGATGACGTACATGGCCCCGTCAGGACCGAAGTCCGCGTCGAAGGGCTGGTTCCACTCCATGTCCTCGAAGATGCCGTTGATCGACTGGAGGTCACCCGCTTCCACGGGGTCGAACCGGGGATCGGTGAAGGTCTGGTCCTCGCTCTGGAACGAGAACGTCTTGAACCAGCGCCGGGTCAGCTCGTAGTTGAACGCCTTCCCGTCGAAGTACTCCGGAAATTTGGTCCGGTAGGTGTTGTCCGGGTCGTAGTCGTAGACCGGGCCGCCCATCGGGCCGCCCCCGCCGGTGCCCACCTCCGGGAACTCGGCCGAGGCGGAGTAGGCGTACCAGACCGTGGCGGGCTGGGCCGGCGGCAGCTCCCGCAGACCGGTGTTGTTCGGCGAGTCGTTGACCAGGGCGGAGCAGTCGAACTTCGGCCCGGACGTCTTCGTCGTGAAGTCGTAGTCGTTGAAGGGGGTGTTGTTCCCGACGCAGTACGGCCAGCCGAAGTTCCCCGCCCCGGTGATGCGGGTGTACTCGACCGTGCCCTCCGGGCCCCGGTCCGCCTTCGCCGCGCGGGCGTCGGGGCCGTAGTCCGCGACCATCAGGGCCCCGCTCAGCGGATCGGTGGCGATCCGGAACGGGTTGCGCACGCCCATCGCGTAGATCTCGGACCGGGTCTTCTCCGCACCCGGGGCGAAGAGGTTCCCCTCGGGAACGGAGTACGTGCCGTCGTCCTCGGGGGTGATCCGCAGGATCTTGCCGCGCAGATCGTTGGTGTTGCCCGCGGTCATCTGAGCGTCCCAGGCGCGGCGGCCCTCGCCCTCGTCGATCGGTGTGAAGCCGTCCGAGGCGAACGGGTCGGTGTTGTCGCCGGTCGCCGCGTACAGGTTGCCGTCCTTGTCGAAGGCGAGCGAACCGGCCATGTGCGAGTTGGCCCGGCCCTCACCGCGCAGCGTCGGCACGGTCAGCAGCCGCTTCTCCGACGCCGGGTCGACGGTGTTGCCGTCCGCGGTGAAACGGGACAGGTTCAGCCGCTTCTCGACCTTGTCGGAGTACAGCAGATAGAGCCAGTTGTTCTCCGCGAAGCCGGGGTCGAGCGTCAGCCCCAGCAGCCCGTCCGACTGGCTGGTCATCTCGGGGGTGTAGGCGAAGTCCAGCGCGGTGGAGACCTTCATCGTCTCCTGGTCGATCACCTTCAGCTTGCCGGTCCGCTGAGCGAAGAACACCCGGCGGTCGGGAGTGACGGCGAGCTCGAACGGGTCGGCCAGATCGCTCGTGGCGAGCGGAGTCCGCTGGAACGAACCCGTACGGGTCGCGGTGCAGTCGCCCTCCGCCGCGCCGGCCGCCCACTGGATGCCGCCGAGGAGGTGCTGGACGAACCTTTCCTCGTGGAAGGACGCCTCGTCGTGCCCGCCCGCCGTGAACCACGAGCGGCCCCCGTCGTAGTTCTGGCACCAGGAGAACGGGTGATCGACGCCCTCGTCGAGTCCGTCGATCCCGTCCCGCACCTTGATCTGGGCGAGGGTGTGCACCTTGGACGTGGGATTGGCGCGCCAGTTGTACCACTCCTCCTGGCGCTCCCAGAGGTCGGGAAGGTGCTTCGTCGAGGGGTGCGTGTGGTCGAGGACCTTGACCCGGCCGGTCTGGGGGGTGGGGTGCTTGTCGAAGATCGCGCCGACCAGCCCTTCGTACCACTCCCAGTCGCGTTCGCTGGCGGACGCGGAGTGCAGGCCGACCCAGCCGCCGCCCGCCCGGACGTACCGCTGGAGTGCGGCCCGCTCCTCGGAGTCGAGCAGGTCATCCGTCTCCGGGGTGGAGTTGGTGTTGTTGAAGACGACCGCCTGGAACCGGCCGAGGTCGGCGTCGTTGAAGACCGAGGAGTCGGCGGTGGCCTCCACCCCGAAGTCGTGCTCGGCGCCGAGCTTCCGCACCGCCTCGATCCCGGCCGGGATCGAGGTGTGGTCGGAGTTGGTGACCTCGGAGTAGACGAGCACCCGGTACGAGGCGGCCGCCTGCGCGTCGGTCGGCGACGCCACCAGCAGGGCGAGGACCAGCGCCAGGAGCGAGGTGACGGCGATGAGGGGGGAGGGGCCGCCGGGGGGTCGGCCGACGTGGCCGGCCCGGCGTAACGAACGGCGTCTCATGGGGCGCTCCCTGTGCGGTAGATGCCGACGAAGGGGGATAGAAAGCGCTTTCTGGAGTACGTCGTTCAGAGTAGGTTCAGCTCTCCGACGGGGTCAATGGGTCTGCGGGGCCCAGCGCGCCGGGCGGGGCACGAGGCGCGGTCGCGCGTGGATGTCAGTGCGGGGCGTTACGGTCGAATCCCGGTGAGAAGCCGCCGGGGGCACCTCGAAACGGAGGCCCGGGATGACCGCCGACGCCGCGATCACCGCCGCCGATGTCCGCTCGGCCGCACTGTCCCTGCCCGACACCACGGAGAAGCTCGCCTGGGGCCAGCCCACCTTCCGGGTTGCGGGCAAGATCTTCGCCTCGCTGGGCGACGACGAGAGCGCGATGGGTGTGAAGTGCCCCCGGGAGGACCGTGCCGAGCTGATCGCCGCCGAGCCGGAGAAGTTCTTCATCCGTGAGGGGCACGACGACCACTACGCCTGGATGCGCGTCCGGCTGTCCGTCCTGGAGGACGCGGGTGAGCTGGCCGCCATCCTCGCCGACTCCTGGCGGCAGGTCGCCCCGCGCCGGCTGAGGGCGGCGCACCCGGAGCTGGGCGCGTCGGGGGGCGGGGCGGCGGGGGAGGGCGAGGGGTGAGAGGAGAGGGGCGGGGGCGGGATGGGAGGAGAAGAGTGAGGGAGGGGGGAGGGCGGCCGGGGCGCGCGGATGCGCGGTCCCGGAATCAGGAGCGCAGGAATCCGGTGATCTGCTTCCGCAGGCCCTGCGGGTCCAGACCGTGCGCCGCGAGGTGCTCCTCCAGTTGCCCGTACCGGCGCAGCTCCGCACGGCCCACTCCCAGCCCGAGCACCCGGTGGGGCAGGTCGATCAGCGCTTCGCCCGTCGCCGCGGCGGAGGTGCCCGCCAGATACGGCTCCACGATCACCACATCCGCGGTCGTGGCCGCACCGGCGGCCCGACGCACCCCCGCCGCGTCGAACGGCCGCACGGTCGTCGCGTACAGCACGGTGACGTCCACTCCTTCGGTCGCGGCGAGGACGTTGTCGAGCATGGGGCCGACCGCGATCACGATCCCGCGCCGCCCTTCGCGCACCACGGTGAACCCGGCCGTGCCGCTCACCGGCAGTGCCTCCCGGTTCGCCTGGAGGGAGAGGCGCACGTACACGCGGTCGTCGCCGGCGACCGACTCCCGCAGCAGGGCCTCGGCCTCGTCCGGATGGCCCGGAACGTGCACGGTCCAGCCGTCGAGCGTGTCCAGGAGGGCTACGTCACCGGGGGCCATGTGCGTGAAGCCCCCGGCCGGCCAGTCGTACGAGCCGCCGGCGCTCACCAGGATCCCACCGACCCCCTGGTGCCCGAAGTCCAGCTTGACCTGCTCGAAGGGTCGCTCGACCAGGAAGCTGGCGAAGGTGTGCACGATCGGCCGCATCCCCGTCAGCGCCATCCCGGCGCCGGCCCCGACCAGCAGCTGCTCCCGGATTCCGACGTTGATCACCCGGTCGGGGTGGGCGCGCCGGGCAGGGGCGAAGCCGTCGGCACTGATGTCGGCGAGGACGACGGCCAGCCGGGGCTCCTCGTCCAGGAGTCGCGAGGCGGTGCTGATGAATCGGTCACGCATGGTGTCCATGAAGGGGTCCCTCCTGGGGGCTCCGGTAGGCGAAGCGGCGGTCGCGCGGTGGTGGTCGTACGGGGGCGGTCGGCGGGGTCAGCTCTTGGGTTCCACGCGGGCGACGACGGCCAGTGGTTTGCCCGGGTGGGGCGCGGTGAACGCCGCGTACAGGGCTTCGTGGTCACGGCCGTCCACGGTCGCCGCCGCCCATCCGGCGGACGCGAAGCGGGAGGCGATCCCGCCGGGCCAGCCGTGGGTGGCGGACGCGTTGTCGATCACCAGCGTGTGGAGCTGTTCGAGCCCGGCCGGGCCCGCGTGGGCGATGGCCTCGTGATTGCTGCCCTCGTCCAGCTCGGCGTCGCCGATGAGAACCCAGACCCGGGGATCGGTGAGGCCCTGGGCGCGCAGCCCCAGCACGGTTCCGACGGCGAGCGGCAGCCCGTGCCCCAGGGAACCGCTGCCGATCTCCGCCCCCGGCACCAGCAGGCGGTCCGGGTGGTGGCCGAGAGGTGAGTCGTACGCTCCGAAGCCGGGCAGCAGCTCCTCGCCGAAGAAGCCGTGTGCGGCGAGGACGGCGTAGTAGGCCATCGGCCCGTGCCCCTTGGACAGCAGGAAGCGGTCCCGCCCGGGGGCGTCGACCGTGTCCGGTGTGACTCGGAGCACCCTGTCGTAGAGCACCCACAGGGCGTCGAGCGTGGAGTGGGCGGCGGGGGCGTGCTTCTCGGCGCCGGTCATCAGGGCGATCAGGCGGTCGAGGTCATGGAATTCGCGGAGGTCGCGTGCCGGCGCGGTGGTCGTGTTCGTCATGGCACCGAGCGTTCAACATCAAGCACGGTTGAGGTCAAGCCCGGAATGGTGTTGGTGACCACCCGCTGGAGTGCGGTATTGTTCTCATGCGCGTTCAGCCAGGGGAAACCCCAGGTCAGACGGGCAGCGGGACGTGGCGCAGCTTGGTAGCGCACTTGACTGGGGGTCAAGGGGTCGCAGGTTCAAATCCTGTCGTCCCGACTGGAGACAGTCGTTGATCAGGGCCGGTTTCGGAGCAATCCGAAACCGGCCCTTGGTCGTTTCCGGGGACCGGGCGGGGCCGGTTGAGGTCCTCCGGCGCCCTTGGACGGGGCAGCGGGTCATGGTGATGGGGCTCGGCAGTGACCGTGGTGTGTTGCGCGGCAGGTTGAGGGGGTCGAGAGCGCGCGCCGCCCCGGCCGCCGTGATCGTGTGGATATCCGGTGCTCCCGCCGGGCGGGGCGAGTGCGCGTGTCAGTGCCCGGCATCGGCATGCTTGCCCCGGTCGTGCCCCAGGTCCTCCGTCACGGGCAGGCACTCGGCGAGGAGGTCGACGATGTCGCGCCAGGCTCGCTGCGCGTGCCGTGGGTGGTGGCCGACGCCGGGGACCACAGGGTGGCCGACCGGCGGGTGGTGGAAGGCGTGCAAGGCGCCGCCGTAGACCGTGAGGCGCCAGTCGACGCCCGCGGCCTGCATCTCGGCGGCGAACGCGTCCCGTTGTGCGGGCGGCATGATCGGGTCCTCCGATCCGGCCCCGGCCCACACCGGGCAGCGAATGCGCGCCGCCTCGCCCGGTCGGCCCGTGGTAGGTGCGTTGACCGTCCCGATCGCGCGCAGGCTGACGCCGTCGCGCCCGAGTTCCAGCCCGACGGCACCCCCGGTGCCGTAGCCGACGGCGGCGATCCGGTCGGGGTCGGTCCGCGGTTCGGCGTGCAGCACGTCGAGCGCCGCATGGCCGATGCCCCGCATCCGGTCGGGATCAGCGAGCAGCGGCAGACAACGGGCCAGCATCTCCTCGGGGTCGTCCAGATAGCGCCCGCCGTGAAGGTCGAAGGCCAGTGCCACGTATCCCAGTTCGGCGAGAGCGTCGGCCCGGCGGCGTTCGACGTCGCTGAGCCCCGTGCCCTCCGGCCCGAGCAGCACAGCGGGCCGGCGGTCGACGCCGGCCGGGAGCGCGAGGTGCCCGATCATCGTCAGACCATCGGCCGGATACTCGACCGTACGCGTGCTGATCGTCGTCATGAGACCGGACTGTAGTGACCGTCGCGCCCGGTCCGGCTGGTGTTCTGCGGCTGGCAGAACGGCGCGGGTATCCCTCCGAAACACGGCGAGTGCTTTCGAAACCGCGGCGAGTGCTTTCGAACCACGGCGAGTGCTGACGAGAACCCTCACAATCCTCGTCCCTCCCGGCGGCAGCGCCATCGGATCACCTGCCCGGGCCACGGTGGTGGAGGCCGGCCCTCGAAGCGGGATTCTGGGGGTACACCAGCCCGCTCGGGCGACGCTGGCCCCGATCAACGCGGTGATCACGTCGGGCGGGTCCGCGGCGGTGGTATCAAGGCGCCGCGAGAGGTTGTGGGCGAAGTAGCGGTTGGCGCCGAGGTGGTCGAGCCGCACGTCGCCGCGCAAGTGGCGTCGTTCGAGAGAGTCCAGGTAGCCGACGGCGATCTGGACGGGGGTGAGGTCGTCGCCGGGCCCCGTGACGCGTGCCGTCACGGCGCTTGCGGGCCGGGCGTGCCGATGCGCGCGGTCGGGTGGGTGCTGATCCGGGACGGTGGTCGGTGCCGAGGCCGGCGGTGATGGTCGGGATGGACGCCGGCCCGCCATGTGGACCGCGTGCCATGCCCCGGCCGGATTGACGGTGGCCCCGCCAGGCCCCCGGAGGGTGACGCGGTCGGGGACCCCGTCCACGTGGCGTGTGACCGTCACCGCCCCGCTGGGGCAGACGACCAGTTCGTCGCCGGCGGGAGCGCTGTAGGTGTCCATCGGCATCGCCGACGGCTTCGACCGGGCCCCGGTTCCGTCAACTGCTGCGCCATCCGGCCCATCTCACGGAAGAAGTCGGTGCGCGTCAGCATGGTGGAACACCTCCAGCAGGTTTGAGCCATGGCCGCCAATGGGCTGCACTGACACCGTTGCGATGCGTCGTCCAATGGACGACAATCCTGATGTCATCGACCCGCTGACAGGACGGGGGAGGCCCGTGAACGCAGCAGACCAGCCGTCCGCGGCCATAACCGGCGCCCACAGCCCGGCGTCCTTCATCGCTGCCGCGGCGGCCCTTGCGGCCATGGACGACGCGCTGCGCGACGCGCAGCGCGAGTCCCCCGACGCCGTAGGCCCCGGCCCCGAGCAGGCGCTGGCCTCCCTGATGCTGCTGCGGCGGGTGCGCGAGCATCTCGCCGGTTGGGAAACCGGCCTGATCGAAACCGCTCGCGGCGCGGGCGCCAGCTGGGCCGACCTCGCCCGCCCTCTCGGTGTCGCCAGCCGCCAGGCAGCCGAACGCCGCTACCTGCGAGGCCGCCCCGGCACCGCCGGAGCCACCGCCGAGCAGCGCGTGGCGGCCACCCGCCAGGCAAGAGCAGCCGGTCGCGCCACCGCCGGCTGGGCCCGCGCCAACGCCGCAGAACTGCGCTGTCTCGCCGGGCAGATCACCGCGCTCGCCCACCTCGCGCCCGACGCGCGCTCGGCCCAGACCGCCCTGCACGCTGCTCTCGGCACCGCCGACGCCGCCGAACTCATCGCCCCTCTGGACGGCATGCGCCCCTACCTCGATGCCCGCCACACCGGTCTTGTCGCATCGCTGGATGCCCTCGACGCCCGGCGCACGACCACAGCCGCCGGAGATGACTGACTCCCACCACCCAGAGGCGCACCATGCGGGTGCGATCCGGCTCGCGCCGAACCACGTCGGTGACGGTCAATGGTCCGTCCCGGCCCGACTCCACGTCCCTTCATGACGTTCCCACAGAAAGAGATCCACATGAGCAGCAGTGTCGAGACGCTGGAATTCCAGGCGGAGACCCGCCAGTTGCTCCGGCTGGTGATTCACTCGATCTACTCGAACAAGGACATCTTCCTGCGCGAGCTGATCTCCAACGCCTCCGACGCCCTGGACAAGCTGCGGCTGGAATCGCTGACCGACTCCTCTCTCGCCGAGACCGATCCGGCCGACGCCGACCTGCACATTTCCCTGGAGGTCGATGCGGAAGCCCGCACGTTGACCGTCCGTGACAACGGGATCGGCATGACCCGCGACGACCTGGTGGAGCTGATCGGCACGATCGCCAAGTCCGGCACCGCCGGCTTGCTGGAGAAGATCAAGGACTCTCAGGACGCCGCCACGGCGGAGAGTCTGATCGGGCAGTTCGGCGTCGGCTTCTACTCGGCTTTCATGGTCGCCGACAAGGTCACCCTGCGCACCCGGCGGGCCGGCACCGACACCGGCACCCGGTGGGAGTCCGACGGCGAGGGCACCTACGCCATCCAGACCG
This sequence comes from Streptomyces sp. NPDC102283, assembly GCF_044766265.1. NCBI lineage: Bacteria > Bacillati > Actinomycetota > Actinomycetes > Kitasatosporales > Streptomycetaceae > Streptomyces > Streptomyces sp. NPDC102283. The sequence goes on along the minus strand of NZ_JBIWLQ010000028.1, from coordinate 19,111 downwards.
TCGACACACTCCCCGTGGGCACCTCGGTCACCCTGCACCTGAAGCCGGCCGACAACGAGGACGGACGCGCCGACTACCTGTCCGAGCCGAAGATCCGTCAGATCGTCAAGCAGTACTCGGACTTCATCCGCTGGCCCATCCGCATGGCCACCGAGCGCACCGCCGCTGATGGCGCTATCACCCGCGAGACCGACACGCTCAACTCGATGAAGGCCCTGTGGGCCCGGCCTCGCACCGAGGTGACCGAGGACGAGTACAACGAGTTCTACCAGCAGATCAGCCACGACTGGCTGCCCCCGGCCGAGACGATCCACATGCGCGCCGAAGGCACCTTCGAGTACGAGGCGCTGCTGTTCGTCCCCTCGCAGGCGCCCTTCGACCTGTTCTCCCGCGATACCAAGCCCGGCGTGCAGCTGTACGTCAAGCGGGTGTTCATCATGGACGACTGCGAAGCGCTCATGCCCAACTACCTGCGCTTCGTCAAGGGCGTCGTGGACGCCCATGACCTGTCCCTGAACGTCTCGCGCGAGATTCTCCAGCACGACCGCCAGATTCACGGCGTGCGCCGACGCCTGGTCAAGAAGGTCCTCGGCGCTCTCAAGGACATGCAGTCCAAGGACGCCGAGCGCTACACGAAGGTGTGGGAGCAGTTCGGCCGAGCCCTGAAGGAAGGCCTGGTCGAAGACACGGACAACACCGAAGCCCTGCTTCAGCTGGTGTCGGCGGCCTCCACCCACGATCCCGACAGGACCACCACCCTGCGCGAGTACGTCGAGCGGATGAAGGACGGCCAGGACACCATCTACTACCTGACCGGCGAGAGCCGCGCGATGGTGGAGAACTCCCCGCACATGGAAGCCGTCGCCGCGAACGGCTACGAGGTCCTGATCCTCACCGACCCCGTCGACGAGGTGTGGGTCGACCGGGTCCCGGCCTTCGACGGCCACCCGCTGCAGTCCATCGCCAAGGGCCAGGTCGACCTCGGCGAGTCCCCCGACGGCGAGAAGGAAGCCGACGCCGCCAAGGCCCAGCGCGAGGAGGACTTCGCCGCCCTGCTGCCCTGGCTGACCACCGCCCTGTCCGAGCAGGTCAAGCAGGTCCGTCTGTCATCACGTCTGACCACCTCGGCAGCCTGCATCGTCGGCGACGCCCACGACGTGACGCCGACCTTGGAGAAGATGTACCGGGCCATGGGCCAGCAGATGCCCACCGTCAAGAGGATCCTGGAGCTCAACCCCTCACACCCGCTGATCACCGCCCTGCGCACAGCACACAACGCGGACGCCGACGACCCCGTACTCCCGGAGGTCGCCGAGCTGGTCTACGGCAGCGCACTGCTCGCCGAGGGAGGCGACCTGCCCGACCCGGCCCGCTTCACCCGACTGCTCGCCGACCGTCTGGCCCGCGCCCTGTAGCCACAGGCGAGGCCCGGCGCAGATGAGCCGCCTGCGTCGGCGCCCCGGACGGGGCACCGACGCAGGCGGTTGAGTGTCGGTAGGGCACGGCACGGTAACGGCCATGACCGCCACCGCACACGAAACCGTCCGCGATGCCGGACGGGCCCTTGGCATACCCGACCCGGTGACCGAGGCGTTCGTCCGCCTCCTGCGCCCCTGCGTCTACCCCTGCCTCTACGAGCAACTGCCGGAAGAGTCGCGAAAGCACGCCGGTCCAGCCGCCCGGGCAGGCGGGTCTGCCCATCTGCCGGTGGATGTGGTCGTGCCCGCGTACGTGCCGCACCTGGTGACCGTAGACTGCGCCGCCATACCCACCGACGTCCTCGACATCGACTTTCCCGCCGACGGCCATGTGGCGATCCTCGCCGAGATCACGGACCAGGACGCGGGCTTCGCCATCCACGTGCCGGCGGGGACCGAAACCGTCGAACGCCGCCCTCGGGAGACAGAGCCGGACGCGCTGAAGCCTTGCGCGTCGTTCCCGCTCTAAGCGGTACCCGGAACCACCCTGCCCGGCCATCTCCACCGGTCACGTGTGGCGGAAGCGGTCGACTACGCCGAGGGGGACGCCGAGCGGGCCCGCCTCGCGGACGAGCTGATCGACGAGATGAGGGCGATACTCGCCGTGCGCTGGGGCTACGGCATCCAGCTCGGCGGTTTCTCCCCTGCCTGGCACGACCCATTGGAGGACCGAGGGGACGTACTGTTCGTGTCCATCCCGGAGAGTGCGGTCTTCGGCGGGGACTGCAACACCCTGGTCTCGGGGTCTCGGGGTCTCGGGAGCAGATCGCCGAGCGCCGGTACGACGAACTCGCATTCGAGGCCGAATCCTGACCGGAGAACCGGAGAACCGGAGAACCGGACAACGGCGTCGAAGACCAATCAGGCAGCGGTTACTGACCTTGCTTGCGAAGTGTCGCCGTGGGGGTTCGCGCAGTGCGGTGCCGGGCGAGGCAACTGTCGAAGACGCCATGTCGAAGACGGAGTCGGGTGGCTTCGCTCTCCGCCCGTAATCTTGTGGCGGTCCCCGCTTCATCAGGCTGATGCGACGGCCAGGGGGCGGACCTGTCAGGAGCGGGAGCGGGCCTGAGCAGACTGAGCAGAAGGCGAACGAGGAGCGGCTGTGACACTGACACTCTCTATCGACGTCGCCCGCTGGCGGGAACACCAGCAAGCGGTCGTGCGGCAGTTCCCAGGGCTCGTGCCGGTCTGCAAGGGCAATGGCTACGGCCTGGGACAGCTCCGGATCGCGCAGGAGGCGAAACGGCTCGGCGCGGGTGTCATCGCCGTGGGCACCGTCCGGGAAGCCGCGGAGATTCAGCACGTCTTCGACGGGGACATCATGGTCCTGACGCCCGGTCCTGCTCCCGATGATGTGGTGCTGCCGTCGCACCGGGTCCTGACAACCGTTGCCACGGTGACGGCGGCTCGCGAACCGGCGGGCGCCCGCACCGTCGTCAAGCTCCGGTCCGCCATGCGGCGTCACGGGATCACCGAGCAGGAGCTGCCCGCTCTGCGCGGGGCGATGGAGCACCTGCGGTGCGAAGGCTTCTCCCTCCACTTTCCCATCAACCGCCCCCGGCCGTACCGGCCCGAGACCGAGGCCGCCGACTGGATCGACCGACTGCAATCGGCTGGGCTGCCGGTGCGCACCTTGTTCGTCTCCCATCTCTCGGCGGACGAACTGTCCTGGCTGCGCCACCGCCACCCGGACACGGACTTCCGCCTGCGCACCGGAACGCGGTTGTGGCTGGGCGGCCGAGACGTCACCGAGTACCGTTCCACGGTCCTCGAAGTGAGACCCGTGGACGCCGGGGAACGCTTCGGCACGGCACAGGAGAGGGCCAGGTCGAAGGGGCACCTGGTCGTCGTCGCCGGCGGGACGTCGCACGGCATCGGGCTGCGGGCCCCCCAGGTCCTGCACGGGCTGCGACCACGTCTCCGGCACCTCGCCGGCGCCATCCGCGCGGCAACCGACCGGCATCTCTCCCCGTTCGTCCACGCTGGAGAGAGGCGCCCCTTCGCGGAACCACCCCACGCGCACGAGTCGGTCCTCTTCCTGCCCGACGACCTGTCGCCGCCCGCCTCGGGCGACACCCTGCTGGCACAGGTGCGCTACACAACAACCCGGGCCGACCGCGTCGTCGAACGCACCCCTTGATACTCACGGGCCGCAGCACCCCGCCGCCCGCGTCGGTCACCCGGGCGTGGTGTGGACGCGGAGTGAGCGGCCATCGGCCGTCGCGCGGCGGCCGGGCGCAGCGGGTCACCGGCGAGAGGGGCGCGGGAAGCCGGTTCCACGTCCGGTGCCCTTCTGCTGGACGAGCTTGCGTGCCGTGCTCTCACGCGGAGAGCGCTGCACCGTGCACGTCCTGCTCCATGTGATCGCGGGCAGCGAGGACGGCACGGTACGACTGTGGGACCTGCTATCCGGAGAACAGCGGGGCGAGCTGCCGACCGGATCAGGCGAACGGGTGAGGGGATTGGTGTTCAGCCCCGACGGACGTTCGTTGGCGGCGACGAACAGGGATGGTGAGGCAACGTCGTGGGATCCGGCTTCTGGCCGGCGGCGAAGCGTGCCACTGACCAGTCGGACGAGCGAGGTGGTGTCGCCGACGTGCGGTCCGGACGGGAAGACCGTGGCCTCCGGGCATCAGGACAGCACGGTGGGACTCCGGACCACGGCTCGTCCCGGCACAGCGGAATCGATCGATCAGATCTGCCGGGCCCTCCGCCGGGACTTCACCCAGGAGGAACGCTCCCGGTACCTCCGAGGAATGCGAACCGACCCTGTCTGCCCCCGATAGCGACGAACGGCGTGCGTATCCGCACCGCGTGCGACACCGGGGTCACAGCTGGTGGCGGACACCGGCCTCCTGCTGGGCCTCGGTGAGCTGTTCGCGCAGATCGCCCTCGATGGACTCGCGTGCCTTGCCGCGGCGGAAGAGTGGCAGCACGGTGCGTTGTTTGCCGTCCTCGACGAGCAGGGCGAGCCCGCCGTAGAGCGCGAAGACCCCGATGCCGAGGCCGGTCCAGCCCGCCGCGATCTGGAAGGTGTTCCCGAGGCCCGCCTCGTAGAGGCCTGTGAGGGCGAAACGCACCGCGGTGAGGACGAGCAGGACGGCGAACAGTGGCTTGGACTGCGCGGCGGCCCCGGCGAGCGCGAGCACGAACGGGACGAGCGCCAGGAGGAAGACGGCCTGGGCCACTACCGGCTTGCCGGGCGGGGAGTCCAGCGACGTCACGCTCGTACCCGCCCAGGCGGCACCGAGCAGCAACAGCGCCGTGCCGGCGCCGGCGTCGCGGGCCAGGAAGGCGAAGATCCCGCCGACAAGCTGGAGCGGCACCACGAAGATGAGGACGAGGAGCAGAAGGATGCTGCTCTGCGCGGCCGGTACCCAGCCGAGTTGCAGGGAGGACAGGACTGTGCTCCCCATGCCGAGGGCGAAGAAGCCCAGCGGTAGCGGGCTGGCGATCGGGCGCAGCACGATGCGTGTCACCGAGCCGGTCGTCAGCGGTTCTTCGGGGCCGTTCGGGCCGGAATCCTGGGGCACCGGGCAAGCGTACGAGCTCTTGGCCGGTTCCGTTTCCCCCGGGCGGGCTTCAGAGCCACTTCGGCGCCGGCTTCAGGGCCACTCCGGCGCGGGAGTCCGGGCCGAAGTGGCGAGGTTCTCGGCGCCCTCGGCCCGGCTGCGGGCACGACAGGAGCCCTTCTGGGACCCGGGTCGCGGGGGCGATGCGGAGGGCGTCCGAACGCATTGTCACTGGGGCCGCTTAGAGTCTCTCCCACTCGTCACGGCGTGTCGCCGTCGACGGGTCTCATCAGCGTGCCACCGGTTCGGCGGCCGTTCGGAAAACAGGGGAGAACAGCGCATGGGGTGGGTGTCGGCAGGCGACTACGAAGTCGCCCTGGAGTCGGGCAAGGTGGTCTGCCGCAACGGGAAGGGGCGGCGGCTGAAGTCCGTTCCGGCCAAGTTGAAGGACGACCCGGCGGTCGTCGGTCTCCGGCAGTTGACCGAGTGGCTGGAGCGGCACGAACGTCGGTGCCTGACCGACGTCGAGCAGTGGATGGTGCGTTCGCTGCCCGTTCCCACGGCCGTGCTCGCCCGGGTCTGGCCCGACCCGGCGTGGCAGGCGGCCCTGCGGGACGTGGTCGTCACCGGCGCCGGCGGCGGGGTCGCGGGGTTCCTGCGCGATGTCGATTCCGAGCGTGGTCTCGGCCTCGTCGACCTGGACGGTGACACGGTCCGCATCACCCCCGACGTGGTCAGCGTGCCCCACCCGGTCCTCCTCGACGACCTCGACGAGTTGCGGGAGTTCGCGGTCGAACTGGGGGTGGGCCAGAACGTGGAGCAGCTGTTCCGCGAGGTGTGGCACCGCCCGCCGGGCCTCGCCCCGGAGACCACTTCCGTGGATACCTACGCCGGCGGCGTGTTCAAGGAACTGCGCTTCCTGCACGGCCGCGTCACTCAGCTCGGGTACCGGTCCCGCGGGGGTTACGCGGTCTGCCCGGTGGTCGAGGACGGCGCCACCGCCGAGGCGCGCATCTGGATCGGCGAGCACGACGGATACGACGAGTACGGCACCGAGACGGGCCCCCTGGGCTGGACCGACCCCTCGGGGCGTGCGCTGACGGTTGCCGAGGTCGGCCCCGTGGCGTGGTCGGAGGGCATGCGGATGGCGGCGGCGCTCTACGCCGGCCGCGACGTCGAGGACGAGGAGCGGGCGGCATGAGCATCACGACGACGAACACTGACGCGAACACGGCGGCAGCGCACGCGAACACGACGGCTGCGGACGCGGCGGTCCTTCCCGGCCAGGTCCGGGACCAGAGCACCTCCGGCTCCGCGGCCGAGGCCCGCGCGACGGCCCTGCTGGACGCGGGCGCGGTCCTCCCCGCCGGCACCACCGACCGGGACGACGCCGACGCGCTGACCGCCCGCACCTACACGCACACCGCCCTCGGCGACCGCCCCGTGATCCGGCTCGTGCCCGGCACGCTCGGAGAAGCCGAGGACCTGGCCCTGGAGTTCCTCGGGCTGGCCCGGACCGCCGAGGCCCCCGTCGTGGGTCAGGTGCGCCGCGAGACGCTGGGCTTCCCGGCCTGGGCGCTGGTCAACGACCCGGCCAACGGGCACCACGCCCTGGCCCTGGTCAAGGACATCGAGCGGCTGGGCCGGCAGGCCAAGGGCCGTGCCGGAGCGGCCAAGGAGGGCTTCGACGCACTCGGCGCCCGGCTCGGCCGGGCCGTGCCCCACTTCCTTCCCACCTACTACGAGCAGGTGGCACGTCTCTTCCTCCAGGCAGAGAACCCCACCTACGCCGCCTCCTTCTTCGGCAAGGCCCGCGAAGCCGAGCGGGTCCACGGGCTGGTCGTGGACGAGGAGCGGCAGCGGGCCGTCTTCCTGGAGTTCGCCCTCGTCGGCGCGCTGACCGTCAAGGCGCTCCGGCAGTACGTACGGGACCTGGTGGCGCGGCTCGCCCCGGCGGACGCCTGGGCGCAGTTCCGCCGTCTGCTGGTCGAGCGCTGCGCGGCCGGCATGCCGCCGTACGCGGCTCTGCCGCAGGACGTGCGTGCGCTGGTCAAGGCCGCCGGGCTGGACCGCGAGGCCGCCGAACGCGAGCTGGTGGCCGATCTGATCGGCTCGCCGGGAGTCGTCCGCGCCCCCGCCTCCTTCTGGGAGACCTATCGCTCCTCGCTCATCGACCTCGCGCGACGGGACGCGGCCGTGAAGGCCCGGCTCCTCGGCTTCTTCCCGGAGACCTTCGGCGAGAGCGGCCGGGACGCGGACGGCGCACCGGGCTGGCTCGCCCTGCTGGCCGAGTCCGGCGCGGACGAGCTGCTGACCGCCCTCCCGGACACCTCCGGCGACCCGGCCTCCGACTCCGCCGCCCCCGCCGCGCCGTCCGTCTCCCCGGCGGACTGGCTCGCACGCTGGGAGGCACACCGCGGGCGCAGCCGGGTCACCTCGGGCCGCTGCCCGGGGACCCTCGGCCTGGTCGCCCGGATGGCGGACCGGCTGCGCGCCGACGGGCACCCCGTCGAACTGTTCCAGGGCCGCTGGCAGCGCACCGCCGACCTGGACCTCCTCGACCTCTGCCTGGCCTCCGGCATCCCCGTCGCCGAGCCGGACGACCAGGACGCGGGGACCGCGCGGTCCCTCGGATTCCCGATCGGCCCGTGGCTCACCGACACCACGCCCGGCGCGCGGGATCTCACCGCCGTCGCCGAGCGCCCGTTCTTCCGCGCCCTGCTGAGCCGGAACATAGGGAACCTCGGCGACGGACACCGCCAGCGGCTGAGCGACGCCGGCCTGGCGAAGGTCGCGGCGCACCCGGTGCTCTCCGTCGTCCTGCGGGAGTGGCTGACCGCCCGCGCCGAGGAGTACGCGGCCGCGCGAGGGCTCCCCGGGCTGCGCGCCGCTCTCAACAGGCTCTCGTCGTTCGGTTCCGTGGTCGCGGACGTCGCCCCGGAGGCCGTACGACTCATCGAGGGCCACGACGTCGTGCCGCTGCTCGCCGCCACCCTGCGCGCCGGCGTCCTCGACGAGTTGGGCTGGCCCGCGCTCGACGAGACCTACGCCGAACTGGCCGCCGAGGCCGCGGCCGCCGGGCGTCAGCGACACAACAGGCGGGAGACCGCCGGCGTCACCGGCGCCTGGCCCGCACTGATCCTCAACACCGTGGAGCGGGCCGTCGTCATCGGCCCGGAAGGTGTCCTGCTGCGGCACACTCTGCGACTCCCCGCCGGCATCGACCACTGGCGGACGATCGCCCTGCGGTACGTCGACGGCGAGTTGCTGGTCATCTGGTGGGAGGACGGCAAGCAGCGCGGATACTGGTCGCACCGCCCCGCCGAGGTGTTCCCCGTCGGCGGCGAACAGCTCCCGCGCTGGGGCGGCTCCGGCCCCTCGGACGAGGTCTGCCTGCCGCTGCCCGGCGGCGGCCGCGCCACGGGCGGCAAGGCCCTGCACGCGGGAGACACCTCCCTCCCGCCTCAGCGCGCCGTCATCTCCGACGGCACCGGCCACTGGCGCGAGGGCCACCAGGGCACGCAGCGGGTGTGGCTGGAGTACGACCCGGTCGGCGGCACGCACGGCCGCGCGTCCCTCCCGGCCTTCCTCCGCTCAGGCGTGCGGGACGGCGCCCGGCTGCTCGCCGAGCACTGCCAGGTGCTGCCCCTCCAGCCCGGCCTGGAGACCACCCCGTTCGGCACGGACGGCACGGTTCTCGGCCGCTGGGTCCGTCGCACGGTCACCGAGCCCGGCACGGCCGCCCCCGCCGACGGGCACCGCACCGTCGCCGGCACCCCGGACGGCCACACGGTCACCCTGCCGCACCCGCTGCCCGGCGGGGGCTCCCCGGTGCCGCTCGGCGCCCTCGCCCTGCCCGGCGGGTCACGGCTGATCGCGGCCCTGAACCACCGCTCCGTGGAGGCGCACCCGGCGGACACCGACGGCACCGGCGGCAGGCTGTGGTCCGTCACCACCGACTCCTCCGGCGGGAACGACGCGGCGGGCACTCCCTATGTGCCTCCCGTCTCCTACTGGCACGCCCTGCGCCCGAGGGACGAGCGGGGCTCCATGGCCCTGCGGAACCTGACGGACTCCCGGGCGGAGGAACTGTTCAACGAGGTCGCCGCCGCGGTCGTCCGGCACCTGGAGGCGTTCCGGGCCGTCGAGGAGTACACCGGGCCCTCCTCGCGGGAGCTGACCGAGGAGGCCGCCGCCCGGGTGCTGCCCGAGGTGTCCGACGCCCGGCTCCTCGCGGGCGTCACCGCGCTCGTCCGCGATGCGGTGGACCGGGCCGTCTCCGCCGCCCGGTACGTGGAACCGCCCGAGCCCGTGCAGCCGGCCACCCCCCGGGACACCGCGCGCACCAAGGGCATGTTCTTCGACCACGAGCCCGAGCACGGCGACGACACGACGCTGCGGGACGCCTCCGCCTGGGGATCCGAGCGGATGCACGGCACCTGGTGGGGAGGCGGGAAGCGGTGGACCGCGATCCGGCAGATCCTCGCCGTCAACCATGTCCTCGGCGGTGAGCCGGCGTTCGGCCCGCCCACGCCGTCGAAGGTCCCGTTCACCTCTGTGGACGGCTGGCAGCGTGACGAGTACACCGTGCCCGGCGACTCCCTCACCTGGACCTCCGTCCTCGACAAGCTGCCCGAACTGGCCTACCGGGCGGCCTCGGCGGCCACCTCCCCCGAACACCGCACCGGCCTCCTCGTCCTGCTGGAAGCCCTCGCCGCGGGCCCGCTGGCCGACCCGGCGGGCACGGTCAGGCTGGTGGATCTCGTCGAGCCGCTCGGCGGAGTGGCTCCCGGGCGCGGCCGTCCCGAGGCCGTGCACCGCCTCGGCCAGGTGCTCCGCAAGGGCGCCCGGACGGTCGTTGTCCTCGCCGACCGCGGCCGGAACACCCGGGACGACGCGGCCTGCTGGATCGCTCTGGACCACGACCCGAGCGGCGCCTTCGGTCCCGTCCCCGGCTTCACCCTGGACCGCGAGCGCGTTCACCGGCAGGGCATCGCCCGCGACCGGCTCACCCAGCTCACCGCCCTCGTACGGGAGCAGGGCCCGGCGCCCTGGCGCCCGGAGGCCGCCGAGGCGTTCCACACGGCCACCGGAATCGGTTCCCTCCAGTCCACCGCCCTGCTGTCGGCAGCCGTCCAGGAGACCGGCGCCGAGGCGCTCGCGCTGCTCGGCGCGAAGACACGTGTCTTCGAGGAGGCGCAGGCGAGGCTGGACGCCCTGCCGCGCGACGACCGGCACGCCCTGCTCCGGGCGCTGCTGCCCGAGGACCCTGCCGAGCTGTGGTCCGCGGGCCCCGACATCCGCGCCGCCGCCGAGGTCTGGCAGGAGCGCCTGGCCTCCCTCGTACGCGTCCCCGAAGAACTGGACCTCGACCTCTCGGGCGCCACCTCGGGCGCAATCGACCTGGTCCTCAACGCCGCCTCCCGGACCTGGCTCGCCCACGGCACCGCCGTCCAGGACGGCACCGGTCGCCCGGGCCTGCGCGTGGCGGGCGCACGCGGGACGGTCGCCTCCGCCCTGACCGCTCTGTCCACCCTCGCCTACGCGCTGCCGTACGGGCACCCTCTGCGGGCGCACCTGCCCATCGGGCTCGCGGCCCTGCGCGACCGCCTCGCCGACCCGGACCTGGTGCTGGACCTCGGTCTGCACTGGACCGAGTCGGGAGGCCCGATCGGCGCCACGGTCCGCGCCGCCCACGGGCTCCCCGAGTCCGGCGGCGCCGAAGCCGACGGACTGGTCCGGGCCGGCGCGGCGCTGCTCCTCGCCCCCGGCTACGGCAACAACGAGAAGCTGCTGATCCGCCCGGCGGGCCTGGCAGGCCCCGACGACCCGGCGTTCGGCCTGGTCGAGGGCACCGTCGCCAGTCACGGCACCGGCGATCTGCTCGCCCTGCGCGCACTGCTGGGTGAGGAGGCCGACGCCTTGGCCTCCTCGGGCGCCCCGGACGGCGCCCCACCCCACCCGGCCCAGGACCCGACGCGGACGGTGCCGGAGCTGGTGGCCGAGGCAGCCGACGCCCTCGGCCTGGGCGCGGACGCCGCAGCCCTCTATCTGATGCTGCTCGCACTGCCCGATCCCACGGACCGCAACTGCGTCCGCTGGACCGAGTGGAAGCCCGCACGGATCAAGAAGGCCCGGGCGGAACTCGCCGCCACCGAACTCGTCGTGGAGGCGAAGCGCTCCCGCGCGGGCCGCACCCTGTTCCTCCCCTGCGGCTGGCTGGAACGCGGCACCCCCGGACTGCCGCTGGAGACCTGGAAGGAACGCCTGTACCCCGTGGCAGGGTCCGCCCGGACCCTGCCCCACCTCCCGGTGTCCGCGCTGTTCGCAGCCGCCTGGGCACGGGTCCGCGGCGGCGACGCCCCCGCCTTCGAAGAACTGGACACCCGCACAACCCGGAAGGGCCGCCGCCGATGACGAACGACACCACGACCAGCACCACGACCAGCACGGACAGCACCACCACGGGCGCCGTGCCGGGCCGGGCGACGGCGCCCGGCCGGGAGCACCGCCAGATCACGCTCCCCGAGGACCGGTACGCCACCGAGCTGGCCTTCCTCGCCGCCCACGACCCCGGGCCCCGCCCGCCCGGCTGGCTGCTCACCCCGCGCGCCGTCGTCACCTTCGTGACGGGCAGCGCGGGCGAGACACTGGGCCTGCCCAAGGGCGCCGGGCCCGGAGCCGGGGTGCCGCGCCGCCTGGTGATCGAGCAGAAGTTCGTCGGCGAACGCGCCCTGGTCGAACGGTGCGTGGTCACCCTCGCCGGGGAGCGCGGACTCCTCCTCGTGGGGGAACCGGGCACCGCCAAGTCGATGCTCTCCGAACTGCTGTCGGCGGCCGTCTGCGGGACCAGCGCGCTCACCGTGCAGGGGACCGCGGGCACCACCGAGGACCAGCTCAAGTACGGCTGGAACTACGCGTTGCTGCTCGCCCAGGGACCCACCGAGCAGGCCATGGTGCCCTCTCCGGTACTCGCCGCCATGACCCGGGGGGCCGTCGCCCGCGTCGAGGAGGTCACCCGCTGCCTGCCGGAGGTCCAGGACGCACTCGTGTCGCTGCTCTCCGAGCGGCGGATCGCGGTTCCCGAACTCGCGGGCGGCGAGGGCGCCCAGGTGCACGCGGCGCCCGGATTCACGCTCATCGCCACCGCCAACCTGCGGGACAAGGGCGTCTCGGAGATGTCCGCCGCGCTGAAGCGGCGCTTCAACTTCGAGACCGTGGGCCCCATCGGGGACGTGGACGCCGAGACCGCGCTCGTACGGCGCCAGTCGCGGGCAGCCGTCGAACGGGTGGGCGCGGCCTACCAGGTGGACGACGCGGTCCTCGAAGCCCTGGTCACCGCCTTCCGGGACCTCCGCGAGGGCCGCTCCGCGGAGGGCTGGGAGGTCGAGCGTCCCTCCACGGTGATGAGCACGGCGGAGGCGGTCTCCGTCGCGGGCTCCCTGGGCCTGGCCGCCGCCTACTTCCCCGGCGACCGGGACGTGCTCTCCCTCCTGCCCGGCCATCTTCTCGGCGTCGTCCGAAAGGACGACCCCGCCGACGCGGCACGGCTGCTGGGCTACTGGGACGGGCCGGTACGCAGGCGCGCAGAGCAGGGGGCTGCCACCTGGCGTGCCCTGTGGGACCTGCGCGCGGTGCTGGAGAGCTGACGGATGAGCGAATCGACCATCCCCGGGACACGGTCCACCACGGAGGCGGTGCCCACCGCGGAGGTGGCACCCACCGCCGACGCGTCGGCCGCCTCTTGGGAGCAGGGACCGACGGCCGGGCCCGCCGCCCAGGAAGTCGGGCCTGCCGTCTCGGCGGCAGGCCCCGTCTCCCCGGAAGCCGGTCCCGTCATCTCGGAAGCCGCTGTGGCGGCCCTCGCGGCGACCGGCCCGGGGCTGCCGTTCCTGATCGGGGTGCGCCACCACGCGCCCTCACTGGCGGCCGCCCTCCCGGCGCTGCTGGACGCGGCGGCCCCCGACGTCCTCCTCGTCGAGCTGCCCGCCGAGTTCCAGCCGTGGCTGGGCTGGCTCGCCCACGAGGAGACCGAGGCCCCGGTGGCACTGGCCGCCGTACCCGCCGCCGGGCCCGGACCCGGCTCGGCAGGCGAACGGGGGCCGGCCTTCTACCCGTTCGCAGACTTCTCGCCGGAGCTGGTCGCTCTGCGCTGGGCGGCGAGGAACGGAGTCCCGGCGGTGGCCTGCGATCTGCCGCTGGCCGACCGGGCGTGGGCGGAGGGCGGCCCCGACGCCACCGCACCCCTGCCCGGGGCCGACTCCGTACCCGGGCCGGGGGAGGGGCGCGGGCTGTCCGCCGCGCTCCGGTCGCGGCTCACCGGGCGGGACGGCGACGACCTGTGGGACCGGCTGGTGGAGGCCCTCGCACCCGGTTCGACACCCGAGGCGCTCCGCCGCGCCGCCCTGCTCACCGGCTGGGCGCTGCGTTACGAGACCGAGGCGCGGGGCGGCGTGCAGGGCACGGATCTGGTGCGCGAGGCGTGCATGCGCCGCCATGTCGCCGAGGCCCTGGCGAGCGGGCGTCGGCCGGCCGTGGTGGTGGGAGCCTTCCACGCCCCGGCGCTGCTGCCGTCCGCCGCCGAGGCCATCGGAGGTCCCGCGCCGGGCGGGACCGAGGCGCCGGACGCACCGGAAGCACCAGCGGTGCCGGAACGCACCGCCGCGCCCGGGTCGGGTACGGACAGCCACACGCACGGGACCACCGGGGCGACGGAGTGCACGGTCTCCCTGGTCCCGTACACCTACCCGCTGCTCGACTCGCGCTCCGGTTACCCGGCCGGCATCCGGGACCCGGAGTGGCAGCACACCGTCCTGGACGCCGCCGGGGATCCGGCGGCGCTGCACGAGGCGCTGATCCGCACCGCGGTCCGCGTCTGCGCAGCCCTGCGTGAACAGGGCCACCCGTACGGCCCGGCGGACGGCCGGGAGGTCGTCCGGGTGGCCGCCGACCTGGCCCGCCTGCGTGGCCTTCCCGCCCCGGGCCGCGGTGAACTCCTGGAGGCCGTACAGACGGTGCTCGGGCGCGGCGAGACCTACGGCACGGGCCGCGCCGTCGCCCACGCCCTCGAACGCGTACTGGTCGGAGCCCGCACCGGTCGGCCCGCCCCCGCCGCTCCGCGCAGCGGACTGGCCCCCGCCGTGGAGGCCGAGACCGCGGCGCTCGCGCTTCCCGGGCCGGAGGACGCGCACGAGAAGACACCGTGCGACCTCCGGCTCGACCCGGCGCGCTCCACCCTGGACCGACGCCGCGAGCTGCTGCTGCGCAGGCTGAGGGTGTGCGGCATCCCCTACGCGCAGGAGCAGGGGGTGTCCGGCGCGGCGGGCGGCGAAGGGCTCACGACGCGCTGGCAGGTGCGGTGGACCCCGGCGACGGCCGCGATGCTCACCGCGGCCGGGGTCCGCGGCGTCACCCCGGCCCAGGCGGCCGAGGGCGTGCTGCGCCGGCGGCTCGCGGCCGAGCGCGCCGAGGGCGGCCCGACGGCCGCCCAGGTCGTCGGCGGCCTCGCGGAGGCCGCCGAGTGCGGGCTCCCCGCCCTGGCCGACGAACGCCTGGCGGAACTCGCCGCCGTGCTCCCCGCGAGCGGTACCCTTCCCGAACTCCTCGCCGGGCTCGACCTGCTGGACCGCGTCGACGCCGGCCACCTGCCGGGCCTGGCCGCGCCGGACGGATCCCCCGCGCCGGACGCCACCGCGCGTGCCGCCCGCACCGCGCACGCGGCCGAACTCCTGACCTCGGCCGCGGTACGTCAGGTCGACGGCCTGACCGGCTCCGACGACCCCGAGGACGCCCGGGCGCTGCTCGAACTGGCCCAGCGGGCCGACCGGGTGGGCGGCATCCGGCTCACCGACGCCCTCGCCCGACTGGCCGCCGACGGCACCCCGTTGATCGCCGCCGCAGCCGGAGCGGTCAGGGTGCTCACGGGCCAGGAAGAGGCGGATTCCTTCGGGGGGCGCGTGGCCTCCTGGGTGGACGGAGCCGTGGACAGCGTTTCCAGGGCCGCGCTCACCGCCCGCCTCACCGGTGTCCTGACGGTGGCGGGCCCGCTCCTGACCGTTGGCGCAGGTGCCCTGGACCCGCTGCTGCACCGGGTCGTCGAGCTGGACGACACCGCGTTCCTGGCCCGGCTGCCTGCCCTGCGGGGTGGCTTCGACACCCTGAGCCCGGCCGCCCGGGACCGCCTGCTGGACACCGTCGAGGAGCGGCTCGGCGAACGGGTGGCCACCCTCGACGCGGACGACCCGGGCGAGCTGGCCCGCCGGACGGCGGCCGACCTCGCGGCCCGCGAACTCCTGACCGGCCTCGGCCTGCCCGTCCCCCCACCCGCGCAGGACGACCGGATCCCACCGCAGCCCGGCCGCCCCACCGCCGTACCCGACACCGAGGCGGCACCCGCCCCCTTCACCGAGGCGGCACCCGCGCCCGGGCGCTCCGTCGATTCGGCCCCCGCGCGTACGCTCGCGCCCGCCGACCGCTGGCGGCTCGTACTCGGCCGCCGTGCCGACCAACTGCCCTCCGGGGCCGCCCGCCTGGCGACCGCTCTGGACGAGCTCTACGGCGCGGGGCACGGCGAGGGGGCCCGTGGCGGTCTGCCCGGTCGGGGTGGCTCCGGACCGCGCGGCGGCCGGGAGCCGTCGTTCCCCGGCGTCCGCGAGTGGTCCGAGGAACTGGCCGCGCTGTTCGGCCCCGGCGTCCGCGAGGAGGTCCTCGCCGCCGCGGCCGTGACAGGACGGCAGGACGTCCTCGCCGAACTCGACCCGGCGGCCGCGACTCCCTCCGTGGAACTGCTCCGGACGATCCTGCGGTACGCGGGCGGGCTCCCCGAAGCCCGTCTCGCGGCGCTCCGGCCCCTGGTCCGCCACCTGGTCGACGAACTGACCCGGCAGCTCGCCACCCGGCTGCGCCCCGCCCTCACCGGCACGATGTCGGCCCGGCCCACCCGCCGCCCCGGCGGGAGGCTGGACCTGCCGCGCACCCTGCGCGCCAACCTGGCCACCGCCCGCCGGACGGCCGACGGAACGATCCAGGTGGTCCCGGAGAAGCCGGTGTTCCGCAGTCGCGCCCGCCGGTCGGCCGACTGGCGCCTGATCCTGGTCACCGATGTCTCCGGATCCATGGAGTCGTCCACGATCTGGTCCGCGCTGACCGCCTCCGTGCTCGCCGGGGTGCCGACTCTGAGCACCCATTTCCTGGCCTTCTCCACGGAGGTCGTCGACCTCACCGGTCATGTGCACGATCCCCTCTCCCTCCTGCTGGAGGTGAGCGTGGGCGGGGGCACGCACATCGCCGCCGGGCTGCGGCACGCCCGCAGCCTGATCGAGGTGCCCAGCCGCACCCTCGTCGTCGTCATCAGCGACTTCGAGGAGGGTGCGCCGCTCGCCGGACTGCTGGCCGAGGTGCGGGCTCTCGTGAACACCGGCTGTCATGTCCTCGGGTGCGCGAGCCTCGACGACGCCGGCCGGCCCCGCTACTCGACCGGCGTCGCCGGGCAGCTCGTGGCCGCCGGCATGCCCGTGGCAGCCCTCAGCCCACTCGAACTGGCCCGTTGGATAGGGGAGAAGACCGCATGAACGAGGATCGGTTGCCACCCGTCGCGCCGGAGGTCACGGCCACGCTCGTGGAGAACCTCTCGCCGCGGCTGCGCAAGCGGCTGGACGCGGCGGTCACCAAGCTCGGCGCCCGCCCGACGCGCCGCGACGCGGACACGGTGACGATCGAGGTCGACGACGAGACCGAGCTGCGCCTGCACGCTCCGAGCGGCGTGGTGGCGACGACGGACGCCATCACCTGCGGATGCCTTCTCGCCCCGGCGTGCGTCCACCGCGCGGCCGCCGCCTGCGCCGCCCCCGCGGCGGACCCGCCCCCGGAGCCCGCCGACCAGCCCCCCGCGGCGGCCCCCGAACCCGCCTCCGTAACGGACCCCGCCTCGGTGACGGACCCCGCCTCCGCGACCGACCCCGCCTTCGTAGCCGACCCCGACCCCGCCCCCGAAGCCGCCTCCCCGCCCGAGCTGGCGAGCCCGGATCAGCTTGCCGCCGCCGAGGCGCTGTGGGCGGCGGGCGCCGCCGTGCTGGAGGCCGGCGTCGACGGGGCCGGTGCCGTCGCCCAGTCGGCCCTCCTCCGCGCCGCGCACACCGCCCGGCTCCGGCAGCTGCCGCGTGCCGCGGGCGCCGCGCTGTCCGTCGTCACGCTGCTGCGCGCGGCCCGCGTCGGCGACCCGGCCTACCGCACCGCCGATCTCGTCACGGCCCTGGCCGAACTCCTGGGGACCGCACACCGAGCCAGGACGGCGTCCGGGGCGGAGCTGGCCGCCGTCCGGGGCCGCGCGCGCCGTCCGTACAGCCCGGACGGTTCGCTGCGCCTGTACGGCCTGTTCACCGAACCCGTGGTCACCGACTCGGGTCACGGCGGCGTCCGCACCTGGGTCGCCGGATCCGACGGCCGCCTCTTCACGGTCGGCGACGTGGCGCCCGGAGGCGTCGGGCGCGCCCTGGGCGTGGCCGACCGCGCCGTGCGCCTGGGGGACAGCGCGCTCACCCATCGGGAGTTGGGCCGGGCCGGCCTGGCGGTCGCCGGGGCGACGGTCTCGCCGGACGGCAGGCTGGGAGCGGGGAAGAGCGTCAAGGCCGTAACCGCCAGGGGTGCGGCGTGGACGGAGCCGCCGCTCGCGGCCTTGTGGGAGACGCCGCCGTCCGAACAGGCCGCCCGTGCCCTGGGGTCCGTCTCGCGCTACGCGGACCCCGACGGCGGCGGCAGCGACCTGCTCTTCCTGGAGGTCGAAATCCTCGGCGCGGTACAGGAGTCGGGTGGCTCCTGCCTGCTCGCCCGGTGCGAGGGAGGCGGTCACGTCCGGCTCACCGTCGCCGACGACGACCCCGCGCTGGCCCACCGCGACAACGTGATGCTGCTGGCCACGGCACCGGGGACACGGCTGAGGGTCATCGGCCGCCTGGTGCCCGCCCCTCATCCCCGGCTCACCCTCCTCGCCTGCTCGCACCCCTCCGGCGAGGGCACGATCGACCTCGGCTTCGACCGCCTGCGCCGTGCGGACCTCCCGGACCCGAACGCCCCCGTGCACCCGGCTCCGCCCCGGCCCAGAGGGGCCGGCGCGCACTCGCCCCTGTACCTCCTGGAGCGTCGGGTGGAACAGACGGTCCCGGCGGGCCGCGCCGCTCTCGGCGTGCTCGGCGACGTCACCGCCGAGGCCCGCCGGATCCGCCGCGCGGGTCTCCCCACGGCCGCCGGGCTCCTCACCGCCCTGTGTGCATCGGCGGCCCGACGCGACCGCGATCTGTTCGGCCGCCTGCTCCCTGCCGACATCGACGGCTTCGCCATCCACTGGCTGGCCGCCGCCCGCTACACGGCTGCCGTGGCCGAGTCCCTGTGCTCGGCGGCCTGGGACCCGGCGAAGGAGGGCGTTCGATAGGTGTCACTTGGCCCGGCCACCCCGGCTCACGAGGTCCGAACCGGCACACGGCATCATGCGGGCATGATCACCATTCACCTGAAGTACGAGATCGACGCGGACAAGATCGAGGACTTCGAGGAGTACGGTCGCCGCTGGGTCCGGCTCGTCAACCGTTTCGGCGGAACGCACCACGGCTACTTCCTGCCCAGCGAGGGCGACAGCGACATCGCCTACGCCCTCTTCTCCTTTCCCAACCTGGCCGCGTACGAGCAGTACCGCACGGACAGCACGTCCGACCCGGAGTGCCAGGAAGCGTTTCGGCTGGCCAGGGACACCCGCTGCATCAAGCGGTACGAACGCCGCTTCCTCCGACCGCTCGACGGCCTGCCTCAGGGCGGGCCCCCAGAGGGGGTCATCTAGGGCGTGTTTCGACAGTAGCGCCGTCCGCCCGGAGGGCGGGCGCGGCGGCGTCCGGTGCGTGCGATCGCAAGGCGGAGGGTCGCCCCGATACTGGATGTATCGGGGCGATCCCGACAACGTGGCGAGGGATGGGGCCTCCCCTGCTCGAGCGAAGCCGAGAGCCTGGGGAAGTGCCAGGCGCCGCCGAGCAGGCGGGATTTTCGAAACACGCCCTAGTCTTCTGAGTCAGGAATTCTGTTCAGATGTATAGGCTTGGTCTGTGGCGCGTACTGGGCGGCCGAAGGCCGAGTTGA
>NZ_JBIWLQ010000027.1:0-97935 GCF_044766265.1 Streptomyces sp. NPDC102283 | reverse complement strand
GGGGGGGGGGGGGGGGGGGGGGGGGGGCGGGGGGCGGGGGGGCGCGCGGGCGGCCGGCCGCCGCGCCCCCCCCCCCCCCCCCCCCCCCCCGCCGCCCGGCCCCCCCCCCCCCCCCCCCCCCCCCCCCCCCCCCCCCCCCGTCGCCAGTTCATCTACCCGTCGGTAGCATCCTGTTCATGGCAGAGACGGCAGCAGACGTAAGCGGCAGCGGGCAGACCTCACGCACGGACGCCAGGAAGGCGGCCCGCGCCGAGCGCAGGGCGGCGAAGCTGGCCCGCGAGATCGGTTCCTTCGCCAAGGAGCACGGCGGCGCCGAGGGACAGGTCGCCTACATCGGCCAGGCGGGCGCCCGCATCGTGCTGGTAGGCGAGGACGGCGCCTGGGGCGACCTCGTGGCCCCGACCTACGCGGTGGCCGAGAGCGCGGCGCGGAAGTCCGGCATCACGATGCACGAGGAGTTCGACGGCGAGTTCGCGCTCAAGGTCCGCACCGGCCCGTACGAGTGGTCCCGGATGGCCGGGATCCAGGTCGGCGGCCCCTCCAACGACGGCTGAGACGACAGCCGACCGCCGAGGCGCGGCGCCGCTTCCGGCGCCGCCGGGCAACACCTGACGCGGGGCCCGCCCGTTAGGCCGTGCACACGCACGCCTTCCCCAGGGAGCCCCGGATGACCGACACCGTTCCCGTGGCCGACCTGGTCGACCAGAACTGCCACGGCGTCCTGCGCACCGAGCTGGGCCTCGGCACCTTCGAGGCCCGGCTCACCGCCGCCCGCGCACCGGCGGCGCCCGGCACCACCTTCTTCGACACCCAGACCGGCTTCGCGGTACGCCGCTGGTGCCCGCCCCTGCTCGGGCTCGAAGCGCACTGCCCGCCCGCCCACTACCTGGCCAGGCGGCGCGAACTGGGCGTCGCCGAGGCCTCCCGCCGCCTGCTGCGCGCCACCGGGGTCTCCGCCCACCTCGTCGACACCGGACTCCCCGGCGACCTCACGGGACCGGCCGAGCTGGCCTCGGCGGCCGGGTCCGAGGCCCGTGAGATCGTCCGTCTCGAAGTCCTCGCCGAACACGTCGCCGACACCTCGGGCACCGTCGACGCCTTCCTCGTCAACCTCGGCGAGGCCGTCCACACCGCCGCGGCCTCCGCCGTCGCGTTCACCTCGGCCGCGGCGGTCGCCTCCCTCGGCGGGGCCGCCCCCTTCGTCGCCCCCGAGCCGCCGGGGCCGGTCCTCCTGCGGGCGGCGGCCGGGCGCTGGCTGGCCCGGCGGGAGGAGGCGCGCCGGGCGGCCCGCCGGGGCGCGGGGGAGAGGGGCGGCGGGGCCTTTGCCGAGCCGGAGCTGCTGGACCATCTGCGCTGGTCCGCGGTGGCCTGCGGGCTGCCGCTGCAACTGCGCCTGGGCGCCGCGGATCCGGCCGGCCTCGCCGGCTTCGCCGCCGCGACCGAGGGCCACGGCTGCGACCTCGTCCTTCTGCACGGCTACCCGCACCACCGGCAGGCCGCAGCCCTGGCCGGCCGGCACCCGCACGTCTACGCCGATCTGGGGACCGTACCGGCGTGGACCGGGGCGCGGGCGGCGGGCGTGCTGGCGGAGGTCATGGAGCTCGCGCCGTTCGGCAAGCTGCTGTTCTCCAGCGGGGCGCAGGGGTTGCCGGAGCTGCATCTGGTGGGCGCGCGGCAGTTCCGCGAGGCGCTGGGGCGGGTGCTGGGCGGCTGGGTCGCGGACGGCGCGTGGACCCGGCGGGACGCGGTCCGGGTCGCCGCGATGGTCGGGTCGGGCAACGCGCGCCGGGTGTACGGGCTGGAGTGAGGGGCCGCGGCAATGTTAGGGGACACGGCACATGTGAGGGGCGGCGGGCCACCGCGGCCCGCCGCCCCTCAGTGACGGATGTCCGTCAGACCGCCGCCGGTGTCGACTCCGGCCGCTCGGCGGACGGGCAGGGCAGCGGGGCGGGTGCGTCGTCGCCGCGCTCGCGCATGCTCAGCACCAGCCGGATCACGGCGATCCACAGGATGGCCGAGCCGAACATGTGGACGCCGACCAGGATCTCGGGGACGTCGCTGAAGTACTGGACGTACCCGATCGCTCCCTGGGCGAGCAGCACGACCAGCAGGTCGCGGGCGCGGGCCCGGGTGTCGGCGGGCGCGTCGACCACCCGCAGGGCCAGCCACATCGCGATGGCCAGGGCGCAGACGACCCAGGCGGAGATGGCGTGCACATGGGCGGCGGCCGACCAGTCCCACGGCATGCGCGGTACGTCGCTGCTGTCGCCGGCGTGCTTGCCGGACCCGGTCACCGAGGTGCCCAGCACGATCAGGATCACCGTGGTCGCCACGATCGCCCAGGCCAGGCGCCGCACCGGCAGGGGGGTGCGGGGGCGCGCGGGACCGTCGCCCTCGCCGACCCGCACCCAGGTGATCACGGTGACCGCGAGAAGCGCGTTGGCCAGCAGGAAGTGCCCGGCCACCGTCCAGGGGTTGAGGCCCGCCCAGACCGTGATCCCACCGAGGACGGCGTTGCCCAGCACGATCCAGAACTGCAGCCAGGCCAGCCGGGCGAGCTTGCGGCGGCGCGGCTTGACCGAACTGATGGCGATGATCGCCCAGCCGACCGCGGCCGAAAGGACGTAGGTCAGCATCCGGTTGCCGAACTCGATCGCGCCGTGCAGCCCCTGTTCGGGCGTCGCGAACAGACTGTCGTCGGTGCACTTGGGCCAGGTGTCGCAGCCGAGGCCCGAACCGGTGAGCCGGACGGCCCCGCCGGTGACGATGATGAAGACGCTCATCATGACGGCGGAGAGCGCGGCGCGCTTCACCACCCTGGTGGACGGCGTCCAGCGCTTGGCGATGAGGGAGATGGGGGTTTCCACGCGGACCATCGTAGGACGGGGCTTGTGCATGTTTTCACGAGGGGGTGGGTTCGTACCCGGTTGCCCGCACACGTCCCCGGAACATGCCCCGGTCGGGCTACTCCCAGCGGAAGAACTTCGCCGCCGCGCCGAGCCCCAGCACCGCCCACACCACCAGGATCCCGGCCTGCGTCCACGGCATCGACGCACCGTGCTGGAGGACGTCCCGCAGGCCCTCCGAGAGCGCCGATACGGGCAGCAGCCCCAGCACCGACTGCACGGCGTCCGGGAACTTCTCCAGCGGCACGATGACCCCGCCGCCGACCAGCAGCAGCAGGAACACCAGGTTGGCGGCGGCGAGCGTCGCCTCCGCCTTGAGCGTCCCCGCCATCAGCAGCCCGAGCCCGGAGAACGCGGCCGTTCCCAGCACCAGGAGCAGCAGCACCGAGAGCGGATTGCCCTGCGGCGACCAGCCCAGGGCGAAGGCGATCGCCGTCAGCAGCACGATCTGGAGCACCTCGGTGACCAGCACCGACAGCGTCTTCGCGGTCATCAGCGCCCAGCGGGGCAGCGGAGAGGCCCCGAGGCGCTTGAGGACCCCGTAGCGGCGTTCGAAGCCGGTGGCGATGGCCTGGCCGGTGAAGGCGGTGGACATCACGGCGAGCGCCAGGATGCCCGGGGCCAGGAAGTCGACCGACGCGCCCGAGCCGGTGTCCACGATGTCGACGGCGCTGAACAGCACCAGCAGCAGCGTCGGGATGATCACCGTCAGCAGCAGCTGTTCGCCGTTGCGCAGCAGCATCCGGGTCTCCAGCGCGGTCTGCGCGGCGATCATCCGGGGGAGCGGGGCCGCGCCGGGGCGCGGGGTGTACGTACCGGCGCTCATGCGCGCAGCTCCTTGCCGGTCAGTTTCTTGCCGGTCAGTTCGAGGAAGACGTCCTCCAGGGTGTGCCGCTCCACGGAGATGCCCTCGGGCATCACGCCGTGCTGGGCGCACCAGGAGGTCACGGTGGCCAGCAACTGCGGATCGATGGACCCGGTGATCCGGTACGTCCCCGGCAGCGGCTCCGCGGCCCCGGAGCCGTCGGGCAGCGCCTTGACGAGCGAGCCGAGGTCGAGGCCCGGGCGGCCGGTGAAGCGCAGGGTGTTCTCCGCGCCGCCCCGGCAGAGCGCCTCCGGGCTGTCCCGGGCGATGACCCGGCCCGCGTCGATGATCGCGACGTCGTCGGCGAGCGTCTCGGCCTCGTCCATGAAGTGGGTGGTCAGCACCACGGACACCCCGTCGGCGCGCAGCTCGCGCACCAGCTCCCAGGTGGAGCGGCGGGCCTGCGGGTCGAGCCCGGCGGTCGGCTCGTCGAGGAAGACCAGCTCGGGCCGGCCGACGACCGCCATGGCCAGCGAGAGGCGCTGCTGCTGGCCGCCGGAGAGCCGTCGGTAGGTGGTCCGGCCGCAGTCGCCGAGGCCGAGGCGTTCGGTCAGGGCGTCCACGTCGAGGGGGTGGGCGTGCAGCTTGGCCATGTGGCGGAGCATCTCGTCGGCGCGCGCTCCGGAGTAGACGCCGCCGGACTGGAGCATCACCCCGATCCGCGGACGCAGCCGCTCCGCGTCGGCGACCGGATCGAGGCCGAGGACGCGTACGGTGCCGGCGTCGGGGCGGCGGTAGCCCTCGCAGGTCTCGATCGTGGTGGTCTTCCCGGCGCCGTTCGGGCCGAGGACGGCGGTCACCGCGCCGGTCGCGACCACCAGATCGAGGCCGTTCACCGCGGTCTTCGTGCCGTACCGCTTCACCAGGCCCTTGACCTGTACGACGGGCTCGTTCTCCATGGCGCACCAGTCTAGGCAGCGTTCGGGAGGGGGCGTCTCCCGGGGCCGGATTAGGTAACCCTAAGTGACGAACCACACCGTTGATCGTTCCGGACCGTGGTTGTCAGAGTCGAATGAATTACGCAACAATGGTGTTGTGAAATACGACGGACGGGCTCCCCAGGAGGAACTCGCGACCGGTGAGCGCTCGACGCGCAACCGGGTCGCGCGCTCCATCCTGGACCACGGCCCCTCCACCGTCGCGGACCTCGCCAAGCGCGTCGGCCTCACCCAGGCCGCCGTCCGCCGCCACCTGGACGCCCTCGTCTCCGACGATGTCGTCGAAGCCCGCGAACAGCGGGTCTACGGGGCAAGGACCCGCGGCAGGCCCGCCAAGGTGTTCGCCCTGACGGACTGCGGCCGGGACGCCTTCGACCAGTCCTACGACAAGCTGGCCGCCGACGCCCTGCGCTTCATCGCCGCGTCCGGGGGCGACGAGGCGGTCCTCGCCTTCGCCCGCGCCCGGATGGCCGCGGTGGGCGAGGCGTACCGCGCCGTGGTCGAGGCCGCGGCGCCCGAAGGGCGCACCGAGGCCCTGGCCAAGGCCCTGTCGGCCGACGGGTACGCTGCTATGGCGCGAAGCGCGCCGGGCCCGCAGCAGGGCGAGCAGCTGTGCCAGCACCACTGCCCGGTGGCGCATGTCGCCGAGCAGTTCCCACAGCTGTGCGAGGCGGAGACGGAATTCTTCTCCAGCCTTCTCGGGACCCATGTGCAGCGTCTGGCCACCCTCGCCCACGGCGATGGTGTGTGCACGACCTACGTGCCGAGAAGCGGCCACGCTCCACCCCCACAGACCACCCATTCAGCATCTGCAAGCACGGCCGGGAGGAACCCCGCATGACGCTCCCCACGGAGACTGCCCACCCTGAGCTCGAGGGTCTGGGTACGTACGAATTCGGCTGGGCCGACTCCGACGCGGCAGGCGCGGCGGCGAAGCGCGGTCTCTCCGAGGCTGTCGTCCGCGACATCTCGGAGAAGAAGAACGAGCCCGAATGGATGCTGAAGCTGCGGCTCAAGGGCCTCAAGCTCTTCGGCAAGAAGCCCATGCCGAACTGGGGCTCCGACCTGTCGGGCATCGACTTCGACAACATCAAGTACTTCGTGCGGTCCACGGAGAAGCAGGCGGCCTCCTGGGAGGAGCTGCCCGAGGACATCAAGAACACGTACGACAAGCTCGGCATCCCCGAGGCGGAGAAGCAGCGCCTCGTCGCCGGCGTCGCCGCGCAGTACGAGTCCGAGGTCGTCTACCACCAGATCAACGAGGAGCTGGAGGCGCAGGGTGTCATCTTCATGGACACCGACACCGCGCTGAAGGAGCACCCGGAGCTCTTCAAGGAGTACTTCGGCACCGTCATCCCCGTCGGTGACAACAAGTTCGCCTCGCTGAACTCGGCCGTCTGGTCCGGCGGATCGTTCATCTACGTGCCCAAGGGCGTCCACGTGGACATCCCGCTCCAGGCCTACTTCCGTATCAACACGGAGAACATGGGCCAGTTCGAGCGGACGCTGATCATCGTCGACGAGGACGCCTACGTCCACTACGTCGAGGGCTGCACCGCCCCGATCTACTCCTCGGACTCGCTGCACAGCGCCGTGGTCGAGATCATCGTGAAGAAGGGCGGCCGCTGCCGCTACACGACCATCCAGAACTGGTCGAACAACGTCTACAACCTGGTCACCAAGCGGGCCGTGGCCTACGAGGGCGCGACCATGGAGTGGGTCGACGGCAACATCGGCTCCAAGGTGACCATGAAGTACCCGGCCATCTACCTGATGGGCGAGCACGCCAAGGGCGAGACCCTGTCCATCGCCTTCGCGGGCGAGGGCCAGCACCAGGACGCCGGCGCCAAGATGGTCCACATGGCCCCGAACACCTCCTCCAACATCGTCTCCAAGTCGGTGGCGCGAGGCGGTGGCCGCACGTCCTACCGCGGTCTGATCGAGATCGGCGAGGGCGCGCCGGGCGCGAAGTCCAACGTGCTCTGCGACGCTCTGCTCGTCGACACGATCTCCCGCTCGGACACCTACCCCTACGTCGACGTCCGCGAGGACGACGTGTCGATGGGTCACGAGGCGACCGTCTCCAAGGTCTCCGAGGACCAGCTCTTCTACCTCATGAGCCGCGGGCTCACCGAGTTCGAGGCCATGGCGATGATCGTGCGCGGCTTCGTCGAGCCGATCGCGAAGGAGCTGCCCATGGAGTACGCCCTGGAGCTCAACCGGCTGATCGAGCTGCAGATGGAGGGTTCGGTCGGCTAGGTCCTCGTCCGAGGACCACCGGGACGGCCGTTCGCGGCCGTCCCCGCACCCCCACCGAACCACCCCCCTTCTTGACTGAGAAAGCGAGCACTACGACAGCCATGGCTGAGGCTCAGAACACTCCGGTGGGCTCCACCACCGCCGGCTCCATCGCGGTGGCCGCCGAGTCGACCGTCGCCACCCGCATGAGCGCACCCCCGTCCTTCGACGTCGCGGACTTCCCCGTCCCGCACGGCCGTGAGGAGGAGTGGCGCTTCACGCCGCTGGAGCGACTGCGCGGACTGCACGACGGCACCGCGGTCGCGAACGGCGGCGGCGTGAAGGTCGCCATCGAGGCCCCCGAGGGCGTCACGGTCGAGACCGTCGGCCGCGACGACTCCCGGCTCGGCAAGGCCGGCACCCCGGTGGACCGGGTCGCCGCCCAGGCGTACAGCTCCTTCGAGCAGGCCTCGGTCGTCACGGTCGCCAAGGAAGCCGTGCTCACCGAGCCGATCCGGATCGCCGTGCACGGCGAGGGCGGCGTCGCCTACGGGCACCAGCTCATCCAGCTGGGCGCCTTCGCCGAGGCCGTCGTCGTCATCGACCACACCGGTGACGCGGTGCTCGCCGCCAACGTCGACTACGTGCTGGGCGACGGCGCGAAGCTGACCGTCGTCTCCGTCCAGGACTGGGACGACACGGCCGTCCACGTCGGCCAGCACAACGCGCTGGTCGGCCGGGACGCCTCGTTCAAGTCGATCGTCGTCACCTTCGGCGGCGACGTCGTGCGCCTGCATCCCCGGGTCGCCTACGCGGCCCCCGGCGGCGAGGCGGAGCTCTTCGGCCTGTACTTCACCGACAAGGGTCAGCACCAGGAGCACCGCCTCCTGGTCGACCACAACACCCCGCACTGCAAGTCCAACGCGGTGTACAAGGGCGCCCTCCAGGGCGACGGCGCGCACGCCGTCTGGATCGGCGACGTCCTCATCCAGGCCGCGGCCGAGGGCACCGACACCTACGAGATGAACCGGAACCTCGTCCTCACCGACGGCGCCCGGGTCGACTCCGTGCCCAACCTGGAGATCGAGACCGGCGAGATCGTCGGCGCCGGCCACGCCTCGGCGACCGGCCGCTTCGACGACGAGCAGCTCTTCTACCTCCAGTCCCGCGGCATCCCGGCCGAGGAGGCCCGCCGTCTCGTCGTGCGCGGCTTCTTCGCCGAGCTGGTCCAGCAGATCGGTCTGCCGGACGTCGAAGCGCGTCTCATCGAGAAGATCGAGACCGAGCTGAAGGCGTCCGTCTGATGTCCTTCGTCAAGGTCTGTGCGCTGAGCGAGCTGGAGGACGACACCCCCAAGCGGGTGGAGCTCGACGGCACGCCCGTCTCCGTCGTCCGCACCGAGGGCGAGGTGTTCGCGATCAACGACATCTGCTCGCACGCGAACGTCTCCCTCTCGGAGGGCGAGGTGGAGGACTGTTCGATCGAGTGCTGGCTGCACGGATCGTCGTTCGACCTCCGCACCGGCAAGCCGTCCGGCCTTCCCGCGACGCGCCCCGTCCCCGTATACCCCGTAAAGATCGAAGGGGACGATGTGCTCGTCTCCGTCACCCAGGAGTCCTGAGTCACCCATGGCAACGCTTGAAATCCGCGACCTGCACGTTTCCGTCGAGGCCGACAACGCCACGAAGGAGATCCTCAAGGGCGTCGACCTGACCGTGAAGCAGGGCGAGACGCACGCCATCATGGGCCCCAACGGGTCCGGCAAGTCCACCCTCGCGTACTCGCTCGCGGGTCACCCCAAGTACACGATCACCGGTGGCACGGTCACCCTGGACGGCGAGGACGTCCTGGAGATGTCCGTCGACGAGCGGGCCCGCGCCGGCCTGTTCCTCGCCATGCAGTACCCGGTCGAGATCCCCGGTGTCTCGGTCTCCAACTTCCTGCGCACCTCCGCCACCGCCATCCGCGGCGAGGCCCCCAAGCTGCGTACGTGGGTCAAGGAGGTCAAGGAGACGATGGCCGGGCTCCAGATGGACCCGTCCTTCGCCGAGCGCAACGTCAACGAGGGCTTCTCCGGCGGTGAGAAGAAGCGCCACGAGATCCTCCAGCTGGAGCTCCTCAAGCCGAAGATCGCCGTCCTGGACGAGACCGACTCCGGCCTGGACGTCGACGCGCTCAAGACCGTCTCCGAGGGTGTCAACCGGGTCCGCGAGTCCGGCGAGGTCGGCACCCTGCTGATCACGCACTACACCCGCATCCTGAAGTACATCAAGCCCGACTTCGTGCACGTCTTCGCCAACGGCCGTATCGCGGCCTCCGGCGGCGCCGAGCTGGCCGACCAGCTGGAGAACGAGGGCTACGAGGCCTACACGAAGGGTGGCCCCGTGAACGGAGGGAACTCAGGAGGTGCAGCCGCGTGACTGACGCCCGACAGGGGCTCACCGGCCTCCTCGACACCGAGGCGATCCGCAAGGACTTCCCGATCCTGGACCGCACGGTCCACGACGGCAAGAAGATCGTTTACCTGGACTCCGCGGCGACCTCGCAGAAGCCGCGTCAGGTCCTCGACGCGCTCAACGAGTACTACGAGCGGCACAACGCGAACGTGCACCGCGGCGTCTACACGATCGCCGAGGAGGCAACCGCGCTGTACGAGGGCGCCCGCGACAAGGTCGCCGCCTTCATCAACGCACCCAGCCGCAACGAGGTGATCTTCACGAAGAACGCCTCGGAGTCGCTCAACCTCGTGGCGAACATGCTCGGCTGGGCGGACGAGCCCTATCGGGTGGACCGTGAGACCGAGATCGTCACCACGGAGATGGAGCACCACTCCAACATCGTGCCGTGGCAGCTGCTCTCGCAGCGCACCGGCGCGAAGCTGAAGTGGTTCGGCATCACCGACGACGGCCGGCTCGACCTGTCGAACATCGACGAGATCATCACCGAGAAGACGAAGATCGTCTCCTTCACGCTGGTCTCCAACATCCTGGGCACCGTCAACCCGGTCGAGCAGATCATCCGCCGCGCCCAGCAGGTCGGCGCGCTGGTCTGCATCGACGCCTCGCAGGCGGCGCCGCACATGGTGCTCGACGTGCAGGCGCTCCAGGCCGACTTCGTGGCCTTCACCGGTCACAAGATGGTCGGCCCGACCGGCATCGGCGTGCTGTGGGGGCGGCAGGAGCTCCTGGAGGACCTGCCTCCGTTCCTCGGCGGCGGCGAGATGATCGAGACCGTGTCGATGCACTCCTCGACGTATGCTCCGGCGCCGCACAAGTTCGAGGCCGGTACGCCCCCGATCGCCCAGGCAGTCGGCCTCGGCGCGGCCGTGGACTACCTCTCGGCGATCGGCATGGAGAAGATCCACAGCCACGAGAAGGCGATCACCGAGTACGCGGTGAAGCGCCTCCTGGAGGTCCCGGACCTGCGGATCATCGGTCCGGCGACGGCCGAGGACCGCGGGGCCACGATCTCCTTCACCCTCGGCGACATCCACCCGCACGACGTGGGCCAGGTCCTCGACGAACTGGGCATCGCCGTCCGGGTCGGCCACCACTGCGCCCGCCCGGTCTGCCTGCGGTACGGAATTCCCGCGACGACGCGAGCGTCGTTCTATCTGTACTCCACGCCCGCCGAGGTCGACGCCCTGGTGGACGGTCTGGAGCACGTCCGGAACTTCTTCGGCTGAGGGTTGACTGGTGAAGCTTGAATCCATGTACCAGGAAGTGATCCTGGACCACTACAAGCACCCCCACGGGCGCGGCCTGCGGGACGGCGACGCCGAGGTGCACCACGTCAATCCGACGTGCGGCGACGAGATCACGCTCCGGGTGAAGTACGACGGCGAGACCATCGCCGACGTGAGCTACGAGGGCCAGGGCTGCTCCATCAGCCAGGCCAGCGCCTCCGTGCTGAACGAGCTGCTCGTCGGCAAGGAGCTGTCCCGGGCGCAGAAGATCCAGGACACCTTCCTGGAGCTGATGCAGTCCAAGGGCCAGCTGGAGCCGGACGACGCGATGGAGGAGGTGCTGGAGGACGCCGTCGCGTTCGCCGGCGTCTCCAAGTACCCCGCCCGGGTCAAGTGCGCGCTGCTGAGCTGGATGGCGTGGAAGGACGCGACGGCCAAGGCGCTGTCCGAAGGGAAGACCGCATGAGCGACAACGAGACCGCGACCATGAAGCCGGCCTCCGAGGAGGAGGTCCGCGAGGCGCTGTACGACGTCGTCGACCCCGAGCTGGGCATCGACGTCGTCAACCTGGGCCTGATCTACGGCATCCACGTCGACGACGCCAACATCGCCACCCTCGACATGACCCTGACGTCCGCGGCCTGCCCGCTGACCGACGTCATCGAGGACCAGGCGAAGTCCGCCACGGACGGCATCGTCAACGAGCTCCGGATCAACTGGGTCTGGATGCCGCCGTGGGGCCCGGACAAGATCACCGACGACGGGCGCGAGCAGCTCCGCGCCCTGGGGTTCAACGTCTGACACGCTCCGCGAGGAGCGATAACGGCCATGCCCGCCAGGCAGACTGGCGGGCATGGCCGTTTCCCGGTACCCCGTCGACGCTCACGACCTGCCGCGCGTGGCCCGCTTCCGGAGCTCTGTGTGCTGCGCCCCGGGTTCTGTGCGCTGCGCCCCGAGCGGACCCTGACCGACTGGTCCGGGCCCGCCCTTCGCGTGCTCAGGCGTGGGCGGGCGGCGGCGGGCCGTACTGCTCGGGCAGCGTCGTCGCCGCCGCCTCGGCCAGGACCGGGCCCAGGTTCTCCGTGCGCATCCGGAGGTCAACGTACAGCAGGCCGACCACCAGCGGCGGGAAGATCGCCGTGATCAGCTGGGAGATCATCTGGCTGAGGAAGGACAGCAGCATCACGCTGCCGATCACGGCGATGATCATCCCGTTGCTCGGGTCGGCGTCCATGTCCGCGGGGTCGAACATGCCGGGAAGCGCGCCGGCCATCTGGAACGGCATCTGGATCATGAAGCCCATCATGGACGCCAGCGTGTAGGCGAGCAGCCCGATACCGAAGGCCCGCCACCACGTGCCCCGCACCAGCTGGGCCGAGCGGCGCAGGGCCGCGACCGGGCGCTGGTTCTCGAAGACCACCACCGTCGGGGCCAGCGAGAACCGCACCCAGAGCCAGACCGCCACCGGGCCCACGATCAGCACGCCGACGAGGCCGGTCACGATCAGCGGCACGACGCCGTCCTCGTCGCCCAGCGAGATGGTGTAGATCATCAGGCCGGTGAAGCCGACCAGGAAGAGCGCCATCGGCACGATCATGATCAACCCGGTCAGGAACACCGTGCCGATGATCGACCAGACCCGCGACCACGCCCGCTTCCAGACCTCCCCGAAGCGGATCGGGCGGCCGAGGACGGCCTCCTGGAGGACGACGGGGACCGCCGCCTGCACCACGGCCGACGCCAGCATGTAGGTGATCAGGCCGACGATCATCAGCACGCCGAAGGCGATGCCCAGCGGGACGAGTTCGGCGGCGTCGGGGGAGCCCGAGGAGTCGGACGTCAGCTCGTCCCAGTGGGTCGCGACGGCGGAGGCGGCGACCACCAGCGCGGTGATCATCATGAGCGTCGCCGCGCCGAACAGCGTCAGAGCCATCCCGATCAGGGGTTTCCAGTACCGCCCGAGCGTCGAGAAGGCACCGCTGAGCATGTCCGAGACCCTCAGCGGCGCCAGGGGTATGACCCCCGGCTTGGGCGGTGCGGCCCATCCGCCGTGCCAGCCGCCGCCCGGTCCCTGCGCGCCCCCGTGGAAGGGCCCCCCACCATGAGGTGCGCCCCCGTACGGGCCGCCGCCCCACCCTGCGTCCTGCGCCACTGCGTCTCCGTCGTGTCGTCGGCCCGGATGCCGGGCCGTTGTGGTCGGTCGGCACACCGTAGCGCCCTCGACGTGGGCCGATGATATGTACGGGCGTACGCAACGTTGGGTACAGTCGTACACATGGGATACGCATACGGACTGCTGGCAGCCGCGATCGCGGCGGAGGTGGCCGGGACGACGGCCATGAAGTACAGCGAGGGCTTCACCCGGCTCTGGCCGTCGATCGGCACCGTGGTGGGCTACCTCATCGCCTTCACCCTGCTCGCGCAGACCCTCAAGACGCTCTCCGTGGGCACCGCCTACGCCATCTGGGCCGGCGTCGGCACCGCGGCCGTCGCCCTCATCGGGATCCTGTTCCTGGGGGAGTCCAGCGGCCTGGTCAAGATCACGGGCATCGCCCTGATCGTGGCCGGGGTCGTCGTCCTCAACCTGGGAGGGGCGCACTGATGGCCCGGCGGTACGACCCCGGGCGACGGGCGCGGATCATCGACGCGGCGCTGCGCGTGATCGCGGCCGACGGCATGGCCGGTCTCAGTCATCGCACCGTGGCGGCCGAGGCCGATGTGCCGCTGGGCTCGACCACGTACCACTTCGGCTCCCTCGACGAACTCCTGGTCGCCGCCCTGCGCCGGTGCAACGAGAACTTCGTGCAGGAACTGCGCGGCAGTGAGGCCCTGGCCGAAGGGGCTGCCGGCTCCGCCGGTCTCGCGGAGGAGCTGACCCGGCTGCTGGGCCGGTGGTTCGCGGGCGACCGCGGGGCGATCGAGCTGGAGTACGAGCTGTACCTCGCGGCCCTGCGCCGCCCCGCGCTGCGCCCCGTCGCCGCCGAGTGGACGGAAGAGGCCGTCGAGCTGCTGTCCCGGCGCGCCGACCCGGATACCGCGCGGGCCCTCGTCGCGCTGATGGAGGGCGTCTGCCTCCAGGTGCTGCTCACCGGCGGCACGTTCGACGCGCCCTACACCCGCGAGATGCTGACCCGGATCGTGGGCTGCGGCAGCAGTCGCTGATGCTCACGCGAGCCCCCCGCGCCGTCCCCCCACCGGCGTGTTCGGGGTAGCGCAGACGCCGCTCCGCCGGTACGTGACCCCTCACGCCAGGCACGGCAACGTCGGCGCGGCCCCCGCCGGTACCCGGCCCCCACCACCCTCGCCGTACGCACGGCCTCCTCGCGCCCCGGTCTCCACCACGGCGTACCCCGGGCGAAGGCTGTGGACCGCCCGGCGGTGCGCCCCACCGGACAGCTCGCCCCTACCCGCTCCCGCGGCCCTGCCCCCTGCCGCGTGCGCTCGGCCCTGCCGCAGCACCGGGCCATCCAGTACCAGGCCGTCCAGTACCAGGGCCAGCTCCCACACCACCGAGTCCCACTCCCGCCGCTCCGCCAGCCGTCGGGCGGCGGTGAGACACGCCCATTCGGCGTGGAACCACGCCCCCGCCGCACGCCGGTCGGCGGGCCGTTCCGGGGCCACCCCCGGCAGCGGCGACCCCAGCCACCCCGGCCGAGGCCTGTACGGGCCCAGCAGCCGACGGGCCGCCCACGCCGTGTGCGCGTAGTGGTCCAGCACCCGCCGCAGCGCCCGCTCGAACGGCCCCGCTTCCCGCAGTTCGGCCGAGAACACCCGTACCAGCCCGTGCATCCGGTACCGGCCGGGCCAGTGCTGCTCCAGCAGGTGGACCGCCTCCAGCTCCCGCAGCAGCGCCCGCGCCGACACCGGGGAACAGCCCAGCAGACTCCCTGCGGCGCCCAGCCCGATGTCCGGCCCCGGCGCCGCCGACAGCAACCGGAACGCCCCGGCCGCGGCAACGCTCAGTGCCCGGTACGACAGACGCAGCGCCGTCCGGACATCCGCCGATGGATCACCCGTGCCCAGAGCTGTCAGCCGGCCCGCCGGGTCCCGCAGCTCCTCGGCCAGGTCCGCCAGCGGGAAGCACGGCAGGGCCGCCGCCCGCGCCGCGACAACGCCGAGCGCCAGCGGCAGACCCGCGCACCGCTCCAGTACGGCCGCCGCCGACTCCGGCTCGGCCGCCAGCCGCGCCTCGCCCAACCGGTGCCCCAGGAGTTCCCGGGAGTCCGCCCGGGACAGGGTGGACAGCGACACCGCGTACGCCCCCCGGGTGACGGCGAGCCCCGTCAGCCGACGGCGGCTGGTGACCAGCACGGTGGCCCCCGCGCTCCCCGGCAGCAGGGCCGCGACCTGTTCGGCGTCGGCGGCGTCGTCCAGCACGATCAGCACCCGGCGATCCGCGACCAGGCTCCGGTACAGCCCGGCGAGCGCCTGCCGGCCCGCCGGAGCCGCCGCCGGGTCCTCGCCGAGACCGCACAGCAGCAGCCGGAGCGCCGCGGCGGGCGTCAGCGGACCGCCCGAGCGGGCGAACCCGCCCAGATCCACGTACAACTGCCCGTCGGGGAAACGGCAGAGGTTCCGGTGCGCCCAGTGCAGCGCCACCGACGTCTTCCCCACCCCCGCACCGCCGCTGATGACACACACAGGCCCCGCGCCGGGGCCGCCGGGTCCCGCTCTGCCGGCCGTCTCGTCCGGCGACCGGCTCAGCGCCTCGTCCAGCAGCGCGAGCTCAGACGTACGCCCGGTGAAGTGCCGGGTCGCCGAGGGCAGCTCGCGCGGCACCGTGCCGATGCGCGGTCCACCGGGGAGCGGCCGGGAG
This sequence comes from Streptomyces sp. NPDC102283, assembly GCF_044766265.1. Taxonomy (NCBI): domain Bacteria; kingdom Bacillati; phylum Actinomycetota; class Actinomycetes; order Kitasatosporales; family Streptomycetaceae; genus Streptomyces; species Streptomyces sp. NPDC102283. Next base: position 82,487 of record NZ_JBIWLQ010000027.1, on the reverse strand, counting down.
TCCGCTCCCGTGGGTGCTCCGGACGCCGTGAAGGAGCCCGGCCGCCCGACCGGCCCGAGCGCCGCGTCGCCTGCCAGCACCCGTTGATGCAGCCGCCGCAGCTCCGGCCCCGGATCGCTGCCCAACTCCTCCGCCAGCGCGCACCGCACCCGCTCGAAGCAGCGCAGCGCATCCGCCGTCCGTCCGCTGCGGCTCAGCGCGATCATCAACTGGGCGGTCAGCCGCTCGTCCCAGGGGCGCTCGTCATGGCAGGCGCCCAGTTCCGGCAGGAGCGAGCCGTGACACCCCAGCCGCAGTGCCACGTCGTTGCGGTCCAGGCGGCAGGCGTGCCGTTGCTCCGACAGCGAGGCCCGCGCCGCGTTGAACCACGGGGTGTCCACCGCCGCGAACGGCTCGCCCCGCCACAGCGCGAGCGCCCGGTCGTACAGCTCCAGCGCCCCGCCGTCGTCGGCGGACCGCGCGCGGGCGACCAGATCGCGGAAGAGATGCACATCCACCGTGCCCGGACCGGCCGGCACCGCGTACCCGCCGGGCCGCCGCACGATCGCGGGCCGCCCCGGATCGGCACCGTCCGGTGCGGCGGCGTCCGGCGCGGGTTGCTCCAGCGCCCGCCTCAGCCGTGACAGATAGGTGTGCACGGCCGCCGCGACCCGGCGCGGCGGCCGGTCGCCCCAGACCCGCTCCGCCAGGCCGTCCACCGGAACCACCCGGTCCACATCCATCAGCAGTGCCGCCAGGACGGTCCGCTGCCGGGCCGGGCCCAGATCCACCCGGCGCCCGTCCCGCCGGGCCTCGATCTCCCCGAGGACTCCGTACCAGATTGCCAACGCGCTCCGCCCGTCTGCTGAGTGCCGTCCCACCAGCCGCCGCCGGTTTCAGATCCGATCAAGATTCCTGCAAGAGCGCCCACGGAAGCTGACGGGGTCGAAGGCGCTCCCACGCAACCGGCCGGGAGCACACCGCGGATCTCTCACCCACCGAGAGGATTTCCCTGGACAAGAGGTTCCAGAACCCGCCCGGAGCTTCGGCCGACCGTCCGCACCCCGGGCGGCCGGCCCCACCGGGCGTCGGTAGCCGAAGGCTCGCCGACCGGGCGACCCGGCTCCGCTACGGGGCGGAACAGGCCCCTTGAACGACCGTGGTCCGCCACATTCGGGCGGACAGCGGTCGGCTTCCTCCGCGCCACCGCTGCGAGCGCCGCACCGGCCGGCCCGCCCCGGGCCGGCCGCTCACCCACTGACCGAAGGATCTGCCATGCGTGCCTGGTTCGAGAACCTCTCCGATGCCCTGATCGACCGCCTGGTCCCGAAGACCGAGGCTGCCGCCGCCACCGAGTGCTGGACCGAGGAGGTCTGCCAGCAGGGCCCGCTCCAGCTCTGCGGCTCCACCGGCCGCTGGGGTTACTTCATCTACCAGGTGTGCGCCGACGGCACCCGCAGCTTCCGGGGCGTCCGCTGCGCCCGCTGCAACGGCTGACCTGGCCCCGGCATCCCCTCTCACCTACCGAAGACGAAAGGATCGCCGTGCGCGACTGGATCCGGAACCTGTCCGATTCGCTGGTCGACCACCTGGTTCCCCGGGCCGAGGCGGCTGCCGCCGTCGAGTGCTGGACCGAGGAAGTATGCAACTCAATGATGGTTCCGATATGCCACCACACCGGTTTCAAGGCGATCATCACCACTCAGGTCTGTTCGGACGGAACCCGGGTGTACCTGGGCAAGCGCTGCGCCACCTGCTGACGGCAGCCCCCGCAGAGGCGACCTGACGGTGGCCTCCCGGGGACATGCCCCGGATACGTGCCGCTCCCGGGTCACCGACCCGGGAGCGGCACGCACCACGCCCCGTCGGCAGCGCGGGACGAACCCCTACCGCCGTCGAGGCGCCCGCCGTCGAACGCGCCCGTTCCCACGGCACTCACGCCTGAATCGACCCGCACCGCACCGACCGTGCCGCTCTGTCGGCGCCTGTCGCGGTCGCCCCTCGGAAAGGACACCGTCGTGGAACTCGTCGTCTGGGCGGTCCGTGGCTGTCTGCTGCTGGTGTTCACGCGCTCCGTCCTCGGCAAGGTCCAGAACCCGGCCGCCTTCGCGGAGTTCACCGGGACCGTGCGAGCCCTGCGGCTCCCCGGGCCGTTGCCCGCCCGCCCCCTCGCCGCGCTGGTGGTGACCGCCGAGGCAGTCCTCGTACCCGCCTTCGCCCTGCCCGGCCTCCTCGCTCCGCCGACCGTACTCGTCGCCGGGCTCGGCATCGCCGCCGTGCTGCTCGCCGCCTTCACCGCGCTGGCCGTCGCCGCCGCCCGTAGCGGCCGTCCAACGCCCTGCCGCTGCTTCGGTCGTACGACGACTCCGCTCGGCGCGGTTCATGCCGTACGCAACTCCATCCTGCTGGCCGTGGCGGTCACCGGCCTCGTAGCCGTGGCTGTCCGCGGCCCGGACGCGGGCGCCCCGGTGGCTGTGCTGACCGCCTCCCTCGCGGGCGCGGTTCTCGGCCTGCTCGTCACGGCCCTCGACGACCTCGCCGCGCTCTTCCGTCCCCTGCCCCGAAAGGAAACCCCGTGAGTCCGCTCGCCGCCGCCGTCCTCGCCGTCGGAGCCCTGGCCATGGTCGACCTCGTACTCACCGTCGGAGTCGTCCGGCGGCTGCGGGAACACTCCGACCTGCTGCGACAGGTTTCGGCACCGGCCGCCGCCATGCCCGGAGGCATGTCCGGGATCGCGAGCGTCGGCACCCCTGTGCCCTCCTTCACCGCCGGCCCGTCCGACAGCCCCGTCACCGACCGGGATCTCACCGACGGAACCCTCGTCGCGTTCTTCTCGCCCACCTGCGAGCCATGTCGCGACAAACTGCCCGGTTTCGTCGCCCGGTACGCGGACCGGCCCGAGGAGGCCCGGCAGGTGCTCGCCGTCGTCGTCAACGACTCCTACAGCTCACACGAAGCACGGGACCCGCACAGCTCACACGAAGCACGGGACCCGCACAGCTCACACGAAGCACCGGACCCGCACAGCTCACACGAAGCACCGGACCCGCACGGGCCGGGCATGCCGGGCGAGGACACCGGATCGATGACCGCCGCCCTGGCCGCCGTGGTGCCGACCGTCCAGGAGTCCTATGACGGCCCGGTGACCACGGCGTTCGCGGCCAAGGCGTTTCCCAGCTGTGTACGGGTGGGAAACGGCCCTGACGGTGGTCTCGTGGTGACGGAAGTCGGCCGGTGGCCCCAGACCCCCGTCGCCGCCCGATGACCAGGCCCGTCCCCGCCGCCCGGACCGACGACCAACCCGGCCACTCCCCGCTCCGTGCGGTCCTGGCCGCCGCGGTCCGTCTGGCCGGCCGAGCGGCGCCCGCCACCCTGACGGGCTGGCTGCTGCTCACGGTGGCCGCGTCCGCCGCCCCGGTCGCCGCCGCCTGGACCCTCAAGACCGTGATCGACCGCCTGGTCACCGCCCCCTTTGCCGACGGCTCCCTCACCGGCCCGGTTCTGGTGCTGGTCGGATGCGGTGTCGTCCTCGCCGTCGTCCCCCAGTTCCTCCAGTACCTGCGGGCCCAGCTCGGCCGGGCGGTCGGATTGCGCGCCCAGATCGAACTCCACACCGCCGTCGACCGGTTCACAGGCATCGGCCCCTACGAGAACCCGCGCTTCCTGGACCGGCTGCGCATGGCCCGTCAGTACGGCGGCTCCGCGCCGGTCGACGCCGTCGGCAGTGTCATCGGCACCGTCGGCGCGGTGGTGACCCTGACCGGATTCCTCGGCGCGCTCACCCTGCTGGGCCCCTGGATGGCGGCGGCCGTCCTGACCTCGGGCGTCCTCGTCCTCGGCGCCGAGATCGCGCTCAGCCGTCGACGGGCCGCCCTCGTCTGGTCGGTGGGCCCGGTGGAGCGTCGGGAGCTGTTCTACAGCGCCCTGCTGACCGACCTGCGGGCCGCGAAGGAGATCCGGCTCTTCGGCCTGGGGCGCTTCCTCGGTGACCGGATGGTCGAGGAGCGCCGCACCTCGGATGCGGCGAAACGGGGCCTGGACCGTCAGGAGCTCGCCGTCCAGGCGGGGCTCGCGCTGCTCTCCGCCCTGGTCGCGGGGGCTGGACTGCTGTGGGCGGCCTCGGCCGCCCGCTCGGGTCAGATCACCGTCGGCGGGGTGACCGTCCTGGTCACCGCCCTGCCCGCGGTCCAGGCGGCGCTGGCGGGCCTCGCCGTCGAACTCGCCACGGGCCACCACGCCCTCCTGATGTTCCGCCACTTCCTCACCGTGACCGACGCCGGGCCCGACCTGCCCGTACCCGCCCGGCCGCGTCCCGTCCCGCCGCTGCGCCACTCGGTGGAGTTCCGCGATGTGTGGTTCCGCTACGGGGAGGACCAGCCCTGGGTGCTCCGGGGCGTCGACCTGGTCCTGCCCGCCGGACAGGCCGTGGGCCTCGTCGGTCTCAACGGCGCCGGGAAGTCCACGCTGGTGAAGCTGGCCTGCCGGTTCTACGATCCCGTCCGGGGACAGATCCTCTGGGACGGCGTCGACCTGCGCGAACTGTGCCCGCGTGAGCTGCGCCGCCGGATGGGGGCCACCTTCCAGGACTTCATGGAGTACGACCTGACCGCCCGCGAGAACATCGCCCTCGGCGACCTCACCGCGCTCCAGGACCGCGACCGGGTGGAGGAGGCCGCCCGTGTCGCGGGAATCCACCACCGGCTGACCGGCCTGCCCCACGGCTACGACACCCTGCTGAGCCGGATCTTCTTCAGCGAGCGGGACAAGGACGACGCCACGACCGGAGTCGTCCTGTCCGGCGGACAGTGGCAGCGGCTCGCCCTCGCCCGCTCCCTGATCCGGGACGACGCCGACCTCCTCGTCCTCGACGAGCCCGGCTCCGGTCTCGATCCCGAGGCGGAGTACGAGATCCACCGCCGGCTGCGACGCCACCGGGCGGGCCGGGCGGGGCTGCTCATCTCCCACCGCCTCAACACCCTGCGCGACGCGGACGTGATCGTGGTCCTGGAGGACGGCCGGATCGTCGAACGGGGACCGCACGCCGACCTGATGCGCCGTTCCGGGGTGTACGCCCGGTTGTTCACCCTCCAGGCCAGCGGGTACGCGCCCGACGCCGGTGCGCACGGCGCGGGGGCCTCCGTACCCACCACGTCGGCCACCGGCGCCGATGCCGGGCCGCGGCCGCCCGCCGACGTGGTGGCCGCAACCTCCCGGAGCGGAGGAGCCGCGTGATCGTGCGCCTCGCCCGCCGTCTGCTGCGGAACCGCCTGCTGGCCGTCACCGTCACCGGCCCGAGCATGGAACCCGCCCTCCGTGACGGGGACCGCGTCCTGGTCCGCCGCCGCGCGCGCCGGGTGGCCCGGGGAGACGTCGTCGTCCTCGAACCGCCTCCCGGCGCGCGTGACGAGGGGCTCACGCAGGAGGGCCTGATCATCAAACGGATCGCCGCCGGACCCGGCGACCCGGTTCCCGCGCACATGGCCGAGCGGCTGGACGCACCTCCTGGCTCGATCGTGCCACCCGGCCACTACCTGGTCCTGGGCGACAACCGGCGCGTGAGCATCGACTCCCGCCGCTTCGGCTATGTCCCCCGCACCCTGCTGACCGGCAGGGTGATACGCCCCCTGCGCCGACACACCCCCGTGGTTCCGGCGGAACCTCCCGTCTTGGAGGTGAGACCGGTGATGGACGCGGGGTGACCGTTCGGGGACCGCTCCGGCCACCGCCGCGCCCTGCTCGCCACCGCCGTCGGCTGCCCGGAACCGGGGAAGCGGCCGCGGGTGGCGGGTAAGGGGCCGCACGCCGAGACCGGTTCGCCCGAGCGGGCCCCGGCCGGTTAGGTTGCTGTTCATGACCGACACGACTTCCCAGGGTTCTGCCCGCACCACCGGCGCCGTCGCCGCCGGCCTCGCCACCGTCGCCGGTGACGGCACCGTCCTCGACACCTGGTTCCCCGCCCCCGGCCTGACCTCCGACCCCGGCCCGGCCGGCACGACGCGCCTCGGCCCGGACGAGGCCGTCAACCTGCTCGGCGAGGGCGCCGCCAAGGCCCTCGGCGTGGACGCCCGGCGCGGCGTCGAGGTCGTCGCCGTGTCCACGGTCATCTCCTCGCTCGACGACAAGCCGCTCGACGCGCACGACGCCTACCTGCGCCTGCACCTGCTCTCGCACCGGCTCGTCCGGCCGCACGGCCAGAACCTCGACGGCCTGTTCGGGCTGCTCGCCAACGTCGCCTGGACCTCGCTCGGCCCGGTCGCCGTCGACGACCTGGAGCGCGTGCGGCTCAACGCCCGCGCCGAGGGCCTGCACCTCCAGGTCACCTCGGTCGACAAGTTCCCCCGGATGACGGACTACGTCGCCCCCAAGGGCGTACGCATCGCCGACGCCGACCGCGTCCGGCTCGGCGCGCACCTCGCCGCCGGGACCACGGTCATGCACGAGGGCTTCGTGAACTTCAACGCGGGCACGCTTGGCACCTCCATGGTCGAGGGCCGGATCTCCGCGGGCGTCGTCGTCGGCGACGGCTCGGACATCGGCGGCGGCGCGTCCACCATGGGCACCCTCTCCGGCGGCGGCACGGAGCGCATCGTCATCGGCGAGCGCTGCCTGGTCGGCGCGGAGGCGGGCGTCGGGATCGCGCTCGGCGACGAGTGCGTCGTCGAGGCCGGTCTGTACGTCACCGCCGGCACCCGGGTCACGCTGCCGGACGGCAAGGTCGTCAAGGCCCGCGAGCTGTCCGGCGCCTCCAACATCCTCTTCCGCCGCAACTCGGTCACCGGCACCGTCGAGGCCCGCCCGAACAACGCGGTGTGGGGCGGCCTCAACGAGGTCCTGCACGCCCACAACTGACCCGTTCGCCGGGCCGCGAGGAGATCAGGCGGCCAGGAGTTCCTCGTACGCCTTCCGCAGCCCGTCGGTCGCCCCGCGCCCGGCGGGCTGCAGCGGTTCCCGGACCGGTCCCGCGCCCAGGAGCGCCTTCGCGGTGACGGTTCCGGGGAGGCCGCTCGCCATCATCAACTCGGTGAGGTGGGCCGTGAGCCCGTTGAGCCGGGCCGCCTCGTCGGTGCGGCCCGCGTCGAACGCGTCCAGCGGCGCCCGTACCTGGCGCGGGGCCACGTTCGCGACCGTGCTGACGTATCCCGCGCCGCCCATCGCGTACAGCGGCAGGTTCAGTTCCTCGCAGCCCGAGTAGTACGCCAGCGAGGTGCGGGCCAGCACCTTCGTCGAGCCGAGCAGGTCCAAGGAGCAGTCCTTCACCGCCACCACGCGTGGGTGCTCCGCAAGCCGCAGCAGTGTCTCCGGCTCGATCCGGGTGCCGGTGCGGCCGGGGATGTCGTACAGCATCAGCGGCAGTCCGGTGGAGTCCGCGACCCGCAGGAAGTACGCCTCGACGGCGGCCTGCGGCGGGCGGCTGTAGTAGGGGCCGACCACCAGCAGCCCGTCCGCGCCCGCCTCCTCGGCCTCCCGCGCCAGGCGCAGGGTGTGCGCGGTGTCCGGGCCCCCGACGCCGGTGAGCAGCGGCACCCTGTCGCCGACCTCCGCCCGGACGGCCCGCAGCAGGGCGGACTTCTCGGCGTCCGTCGTGGTGGGGGACTCGCCCGTGGTGCCGCTGAGGACGATCCCGTCGCAGCCCTCCGCCACCAGGCGCGCGGCGTGCGCACGGGCGGCGTCGGGGTCCAGGGCCCCGGTGGCGGTGAAGGGCGTGATCATGGCGCAGAGCGTGCGGCCGAAGGGGCGCGGTGCGGTGGCGGTCATGTCCGAAGTGTCGGCTCCCAGAACCCTGTAGGTCCACTTAGATCTTCTTGCGGTGACCGGCAAGGGATGCTGAAGAGTCCGGAGGAGAGGTGGCTGCTTCCCGCACTGCTTCTGACATGATCGAACGTATGGACGGCGGGCCGCGACGGCGGACCGTGGCGAGGGGGCATGGGCATGGGTGTGGGCATGGGTGTGTGCGTACGGGGGCGGACGCGGGTACGGAGGCGGGTCGCCGCCGTCCTGGTGTCGGCGACGGTGACCACGCTGACCGGCTGCTCCGGCTTCCTCGTCCCGGCCGGCGAGGGCGAAGAGCCGGAGCCCGCCCCTTCCGCCTCCGCGCCCCGCTCCGGCATCGTCCGCGCCGAGACGCTGCCCCCGACGCCCGCGCCCGCCTACGGCGAGTCGGTGCGGCCCGGCCCGCCCTCCGCGCCGCCGGAGAAGTGCCCCGCCTCCGGGGCCGTGGTGACCATGGGAGAGGTGCTGACCGCGATGATGAGCCGTGCGGTCGCCCTGACCCTGACCAACTGCGGCGTCAAGCCCTACCGGGTCGACGGCTACCCCTCGGTCCAGGCCCTCGGCGAGGACGGCGAACGCCTCCCCGTGAAGGTCAACCCGGCCGGCTCGCAGTTCGGCCGTGACCACGGGCCCGAGGCGCTCACGCTGAAGCCGGGCGGCACCGCGCGGTCGATGCTCGCCTGGGTCTCCACGCAGGAGGGCGGCGAGCTCGTCATGGCCGACGCCCTGGAGCTGGCCGCCGCCCCCGACGCCGGGGCACGGGTCTACCCGCTGGAGGGCCACGACATCCGGTACATGGACGAGCTGAACATCACGGCCTGGCGGGCGGAGCTGCCCGAGTGACCGACCGGGCGGGGTCTGCCCGGCCGGTCAGCCGTCGCACACCGGCACGGTGTGGGTGACCCAGTCCGTGCCGGGCGGCCCCTTGGGCAGTACGTGCAGCAGGAAGGCCGCCGGCTCGTCGGGATAGCCGGGCACGCCCTCCCGCAGCGTCAGCCCGCTCTGCCGGTACGTACTCGGCGCGACGGCCACCGTGCTGCCCGCGAAGGACGCCGTGACCGGGCGGTGCACATGGCCCGCCAGCACCCGCACGACCCTCGGATGCGCGGCGACCACCTCCGCCAGCGCGGGTCCGTCCGCCAGGCGCATCGCGTCCAGGAACGGAATGCCGACCGGAACCGGCGGGTGGTGCAGACAGACGAGGGCCGGTACGCCGGGGCGCCGGGAGAGGTCCCGGTCCAGCCGGGGCAACTGCTCGGGACCCAGTCGCCCGCCCGGCGCACCGGCGACCCGCGAGTCCAGGACCAGGACGGTGAACGCCGGGTGCTCCACCGCGTACGACGTCAGTGTCCCCCCGCCCAGGAAGCGCGTCCCGCCGAACGCGCCCACGAGCGCCTGGGGCACGTCGTGGTTGCCCGTCACCAGATGCAGCGGCAGCGGGAACGCGTCGACCTCCTCGCGCAGCGCCGCGTATTCGCCCGGCTCCCCGCGCTCGGTGAGATCACCGGTGATCACGACGCAGTCGGGGAGCGGGTCCAGGGCGAGCACCCCGCGCAGGGCCGCCCGCAAGCCGGCGGCGGGCGCCGCCGCCCCGGGACCGGTCGTGAGGTGCGGGTCGCTCAGGTGCGCCACGGAGAGGGTCATGCCTCCACCTTTCCCCGGCCGCCTCCGGCCGCACCCGAGGCGCTCACGCCGTGGGCGAACGGGCGCGGCACGCCTTCCGGGAACGGTCTTGACCTCGACCGGACTTGAGGTGTGATCGTGAGGGGCACCAGGCACCGACCGGTGCGCGTGACGAAGGGAACTCCGCCATGACCACGCACTTCACCGACCGCCCCGACCCGGCCCGCGCCGACGCGCGGATCGCCAAGGCCAGCACCTGGAACGTCGGCACACCGCAGCGCCGGCGAGACGCCGTCGACGCCATCCGGAAGGCGTGGGAGAGCCGGGAATGGCCGCACCCGGGGCTGCTCTCCTACAGCGTCCACGAAGGGGAGGACGGGGTGACCCTGCTGCACTACTCCCAGTGGACCGGCGAACAGGCCTACCAGGACTTCGTGCGGCAGGGGCGCGACGTCCGCAACGCCGAGATCGACGCCGCCGTCCCCGGCATCGAACGCCTCGGACTGCACACGTACGAGCTGTACCGCTCCGGCCTCCGGGCCGAGGGCGACACCAGGGAGACCGGCTGCGTCGTCGTCGTGGACGTCGAGTTCGACGGGCCCGACCCGGCCCGCCAGCGCGACTGGGTGGACGCGGTGTTCGAGGCGCTCGGCGAAGAGGCCGAACTGCCCGCCGGCGGCATCGCCGCGCACTTCCACGTCAGCACCGACGGAGCCCGGGTCCTCAACTACGCCGAGTGGGAGAGCGCCGAGCACCACATCGCGGCCCTCGCCGCACCGGGAGAGGGCGTCGGCTCCCCGTCCCCGCTCTGGGAACGCGTCCGGAAGTACCCGGGCATGACCGGCGGCGGCGTGCACCGCTACACACCCGCGCTCAGCATGGAACCGGGCGCGGGCGCATAGGGGCGCGCCGGGCGGTATGTGGTGAAGCGGCGGGCGGCACGCGGCGCATTGCGTCTAGGCTTGGGCGGCTGAACCGCGTACACACTCCGTACGCCCCGAGCACGCACCGAGGAGAACCCCCGATGTCCGCAGAGCGCCCCTCCCTGCCGCCGGTGCGGCTGAACTCCGAGGCCGAACTGGCACGGGACGCGCTCGCCGCTCCGCTGTTCGTCCGCGCCGTCAAGCTCGCCCGGTGGGCGGGACCGGGCAGCCGGGTCGGGGCCGGTGGCGAACTGGTCGAGGACCAGCTGCCGGCGGCCGCCGAGCACCTCGCCCTCCCGGCCGACGAGGACGGCGCCGCATACGCCAGCGAGGCCTGGCGGCTCGCCGTGGACACCGGCCTCCTCGACGTCACCGACCCCGGGGAGGAGGGCGAGGGTGCGGACGGCGACACCGAGGGCACCGCCACCGCGGGCGAGAACCTGGCCCTGCTCACCGGCGGCTCGCCGCAGGATGTCCTGTCCATCTGGCTGGACGGCCTGGACGCCGTGCACGCCGATGCCACCGCGCCCGTCCTGGACGACTTCGCGGACCTCGTCGGCGAGGACGGCTCGATCGACTTCGACGCCCTGGACTGGGACCCGGAGGCCGAGGCGGAGTTCCTCGACGGCGTCCTCGGCAACCTCTACCTGCTCACCCTCGCGGACAACGGCGCGGGCGAAGGGCCGGTGCCGCTGCCCGCCCTCGCCGCGTCGATGATCGTCCCCGACGACATGGGCGAGCCCACCGACGACATCCTGGAGCGGGTGTCCGAGGCGATGATGCGCCTCGACGACCAGTTCCGGCTCCTCGAACCCATCGGGATCGTCGAATACCACCCGGTCGACGAGGCGTTGCTGGTCGAGGAGGGCGAAGCCGCGGACGCCGCCGGCGCCGACGACGAGGACGTCACCCGGTACGGCATGGTCAAGCTCACCCCCCTCGGCCTCTACGGCATCCGGGCCCGGATGCTGGAGGCCGGGGTGGACGCCCCCGCCGTCGGCGACCTCGCGGGCAAGGGCGCCGACGTCCTCCTCGACGGCATCGCCCACTACCCGGAGTCCGCCGCCCGCGCCGAGGTCAAGCTCTGGCTCGCGGGCCACGGCGCCAAGGGCGCGGTGGCCGCGGCGGCCGAGCTGCTGGCCGCCGCGCGCGGCACGGACGAGGGCGGGCCGCTGCGCCGCCTCCACTGCCAGCAGGCCCTCGCCCTGGCCGGCCCCGAGGCGGAGCCCGCCGTACGCGCGGTGCTCGGCGACCCGGAGCTGGGCGGCCTGGCCCGCGTCTGGCTCGCGGAGCGCGGCGCGGACGACGTGCCCGTCCCCCCGGAGGACATGATCTTCTGGCTGGCCATCGACACGATCGCCGCCCAACTGGACGCGGACGGCGAGCTGGACGAGCTCCAGGGCCTGATCGAGGGGCTCTCGGCCCAGCACAGCGGCTTCTTCGACGAGGTCTGGCGCGTCGACCACCCGGCCACCGCCGATGTCCTGGAGGCCATGGGCCGACTGCACAGCGACAAGAAGGCCGCCAAGGACGCCCGCAAGGCCGCGTTCAAGGCCCGCTCGCGCGCGGGCGGTTGAGGGCATGAACGCCGGGCCCTGAGCGGCGTTCGGCTGAAGAGCTCTGCTCCTGCGGAGCAGCCGTCAGCGGTTCGCGGCCTCAGGAGTCCCGTACCGGCGCGGCCGTGTGGTTGTACGCCCGGATCTCCTTCGTGCCGATGCGGGCGTACCAGCCGGACGGGTCCGCGGCGAGGTCCCGGACGTCGGTGACGCCCCAACCGCGCTGCACCGCGCCCCGGTTCACGTCCAGGGCCCGGCACAGCTCGCCCGTCGCCGCGTACACCGTGCCCCCGGCCACCACCGGCGGCACCTGGCCGACTCCGCCGAGCGTGGCCGCCCAGCGCTCCTCGCCGCTGTGGAGGTCGAGACGCTGGAGGACCCCCGCCCGCGCCCAGTGAAGCAGTGATCCGCCGGTCGTCACCGGGGCCCGGACGCCGCCCGTGCCCGCGGGCCAGCTGGTGTCCAGGCCCACCGTCCCCGCCGACCAGAGCTCCCGGCCGGTGGCGGGTGCGTAGGCGTGGACCCGGCCCCCGGTGGTCAGCAGCACCGTGGATCCGGCCGCGGCCAGCGCGCTGGAGCCGGAACTCGGTCCGTCCTTCAGCGCGGCGGCGGCCAGGCGGCCGCCGTCGCGCGCCCGGAGGAAGTGCAGGGCGCCACCGAGGCCGAGCAGGACGAAGCAGCCCGCCGCCGGGATCGCGGCCAGAGCGGCCACCGGGCCCTCGAACTCCTCGTACGACCAGCGGAGTTCACCGCTGACCGCGTCGACGCACCGGATTTTCCCACCGCCCTCGTCGGCCAGCAGCACCGACCGGTCCAGCACGGCGGGCGGCCGGACCTCCGCCGTGCCCCCGGTCCAGCGCCGCGCACCGGTACGCAGGTCCACGGCGTTCAGCGTCGGCGCGTCGCCGTCCGCCGCGAAGCCGGAGACCAGCACCCCCGAGGCGACGGCGAACCACAGGGGGACCGGGTGCTCCGCGGGCGGGCCGAGCGGTTCGCCCGTCGCCAGATCGAGGGAGCCCAGGCCCACATCGGCCGCCGCCAGCACGGAACCGGACACCCCCCACCGCGTCGGGGCGGTCTCCTCGGCGTCGGCCAGCCATCGGCGCCCGGCGTCACGGACCCGCCGCGCGGTGACGTATCCGCCGCTGCTGCCCGCCTCCCCGACATCGGGCTCGGCGACGCCGTGCACCAGCAGCGAACTCCCGGCCGACCGCAGCGCGTCCACGGTGGTGCCGTCGAACGCGGGGGCCAGGGTCCAGCGCAGGGCGCCCTGCCGGGCGCTCCCCGGCCGGATCCGCAGGGGGTCCTCGGCCCACTCCTCCTTCCCGCCGGCCCCGCCGCTCCGGCGGATGGCGTACGTCACGAGCGAGGCGAGCCCGCCGCCCCCGGCCAGCAGCAGACCGCGCCGGGCGAGCTCTCCGCGCCTGGCCGCCGGGCTCCTCACCACGGGCGGCGGTGGCAGGGCGGACCGTGGGCGGGGGCGGGCCGGGCCCGGTGCCGGGGCGGCCCGGGTCGCCCTCCGCGGGCCGGCGGGTGCCGCGGCGGGCCGCCCCGCCGCCTCGCCCAGGACCAGTGAGCGCAGCGGCTCCGCGCGCCACCACAGCTCCGGATGCGGATCCGCGGTCGCCCGCAGCAGCTGGTCCACCGTCGGACGCAGGCCGGGATCCTTCTCCAGGCAGGCCGTCACCACCTCCCGTAACCCGTCGGGTACGGCGGAGAGGTCCGGGTCCTCGTGGACGGCCCGGTAGAGCAGCACCGCCGGGGTCGCCGAGCCGAACGGGCTGCCTCCGGTGGCGGCGAACACCAGCACCGCCCCGAGCGCGAACACATCGGCGGCCCCGGTCACGGCGGCCCGGGTCACGCCCGCCCCGCTCACCGCCGCCCCGGCCACCGCCTCCGGGGACTCCGCGCCTGCGGTGACGACGGCCCCGGTGATCTGCTCGGGGGCGATGAACCCCGGCGTACCGACGACGTCGCCCGCCCCGGTCAGCCCGTGGTCGCTGATCGCGCGGGCGATCCCGAAGTCGATGACCCGGGGCCCGTCGGCGGTGATCAGCACGTTCGACGGTTTGAGGTCGCGGTGGACGAGCCCCGCCCGGTGGACGGCCTCAAGCGCCTCGGCGAGGGCCGCGCCCAGGGACCGTACGGCGGAGGGCGCCAGCGGTCCGGTCTCCGCCACCGCGTGCCGCAGCGTGACGCCCGGCAGATACGCGGTGGCGAGCCAGGGCCGGGACGACTCCGGGTCCGCGTCGAGCACCGCCGCCGTGTGCGCCCCGGTCACCGCACGGGCGGCGGCGGCCTCGCGGCGGAACCGTTCACGGAAGTGCGGATCGGCCGCCAGGTGTTCGTGCACCGTCTTCACCGCGACGGTCAGCCCGCCGGGCGTCCGGCCCAGGTAGACGGTGCCCATGCCGCCCGCCCCGAGCCGGCCCAGCAGCCGGACGGAGCCGAGCCGTTCGGGATCACCGGGGAGCAGGGGGCCGGTCACGCGGACTCCGGTCCGGTGAACGTCTGCACGGTCCCGCCGGCACAGACGTGGAGGAGACCCCCGCCGGCGGCGGCGAGGAAGGGCCCGTCCTCCTCCACGGGCACCGACCACAGCCGGCGCTCGCGGAGGGCGTCGAGGGCGTGCACCCCCCAGAACGCGCCCTCCCCTAACTTCTTCTCGCGGCCCGGCTCCGGCCCGGTGGCGTACAGGGTGCCGTCCGCCACCAGCGGCGGCGCGTCGTCGATGCCACCGTCGCCGCCGCCGGAGGCGAGCCGCCCGACGTCCGGGCACCTCCAGCGGACCCGCCCGCTCCGGGCGTCGAGCGCGGTGACCCCGCCCGCCGTCGCGGCGTGCACCACGCCACCGGTCGCCGCGGGCGTGACCGTGGGCGACCCTTCGAGGGTCCGCTGCCAGGCGGTGCGCCGGGCCGCCAGATCGACCGCGACGATCCTGCCGCCGCGCGCGTAGTACCGGGTGCCGGAGGCGCCGGGGTGGGCGTGCGGATACGGGGCGCCGCCGGGTATCTCCGGCTCCGGCCGCGGTGTCGCGCCGGAGGTCCGCAGCACGAACAGCGGTTCCTCGGCGGGGGCCCCGTGACGGGTGGGGAGGCGGAGCGCGACGGCCAGCCGGCCGCCCGCCGCGTCGATGCCGGTCACCGCGGCCCGCGTCCCCTCGTGGAACCAGCGGGCCTCTCCCGTACGGGAGTCGAACCCGTAGGCGCGCCAGGGGCGGTCGCCCAGGGAGCGCTTCGACCACAGGGAGGCGTCGGAGGCGTAGGAGACCAGGGCAATCGTCCCGCCGTCGACGGCGAAGAACGCCGACTGGCCGTCGGGGGCGGTGGACGTCCGGGCACCGGGCGGCCGGTCCGGGAGCACCGACCAGCGCCGGTTGCCCGTCCGGGCGTCGAGGACGAGGAGTTCCGGTACGAAGAGCAGCCCGGAGAGCAGCAGGTGCACCTGGTCCCCGAGCGGCCGGACGGCCGTGACGTCCCGCGCCGGATACCGCCAGCGCACCGCACCGGTGGCCGCGTCGAGTGCGGTCACCGCGGCCGCGTCCGTGACGAGGAGTGCGCCGCCGTGGCGCAGCACCCGGCCGGTGGAGCCGGGGTCGCCGACGGTCCTGGTCCACAGCAGACGGCCCCGGGCCCAGCGGTTCCGCGGCGCGGACGAGGCTCCCCGGGCGCCGGCCGGGTCGTCCTTCTCGGTGCGTCGGAGCAGGGCCGCGCCGCCGAGAAGACCCCCTGCCGTCACGAGCGCGGCCCCGCCGAACGCGAGCAGCCGCCGCCGGGCCGGCCCCCGGCCCGGCCAGGCGCCGTACGGGACGGCGTCCTGCGGCGCGACCACGCGACGGGTCCGGTACGGGACGGCGTCCGCCGGGGTGCGCGAGGCACCGGAGGCGGGGAGGGCGGGGGCGGGGGCGGGCACGGCGTCGGCCGGGGGGCCTGCCTCGTCCGCGCCGGCCGGGGCGCCCGCGTCGTCCCGTCCGCCGTCCGCCACCAGCGCCGCGACCCTGTTCTCGTGGTCGCGGACCAGGCCGGCCACCGGGTCCCGCTCCCACCACCCCCGGCCGGCCGGGGACCTCTCCGCGCACCACTCCAGCACCTCGGCCACGGTGGGACGCCCGGCCGGGTCGCCCGTCAGACAGGAGGCGAGGAACGCGCGCCACTCGCCGGTCGGGGCCCCGTCCAGATCGGCCTCGCCCCGCACCGTCCGGTACAGCACCTGGTGCGCGGGGCCGGAGCCGAAGGGAGGTCGGCCCGTCGCCATCCGGGCGAGCAGCGCCGCGAGGGCGAACACATCGGCGGCGGGGGACGGCTCCTCGTCGGCCGTCAGCAGTTCCGGGGCGATGAACCCGGGTGATCCGATGACCTCACCGGTGCCCGTGAGCGTCTCGTCGGCCGCGCGCCGGGCGATGCCGAAGTCCAGGACCTTCGGGCCGCCCCGGGTGAGCACCACGTTCGCCGGCTTCAGATCGCGGTGGACCAGCCCGGCCCGGTGGATGCTCGCCAGCGCCTCCGCGAGCGCCGCGCCCAGGCCGGCCAGCGGCCCCGCGCCCAGCGGCCCGAGCGCCCCGGCGGCCCGGGTGAGCGTCGGCCCCGCACAGAACTCGGTCGCCAGCCACGGCTGTACGGCGTCGGGGCCGGCGTCCAGCACCGCGGCGGTGAACGGACCGGCGACCGCCCGCGCGGCAAGCGTCTCGCGCCGGAACCGCTCCCGGAACAGCGGGTCGGCCGCGAGGTGTTCATGGACGGTCTTCACCGCCGCGAGCCGCCCCGATGCCGTCCGGGCCAGGTGGACCCGTCCCATGCCGCCCTCGCCGAGCAGTGCCACGATCCGGTACCCCGCGACCCGCTCCATGTCGTGCGTTCCCCCTCATCGTGCCACCGGGCCGGGCACGATCACCGCGGGCCCCTTCTGTGCGACGCCCGCGCCGTCCGGTTCGGTTGCGTCCCCGAGGGCTCCCGTCGCGCTCTCTTCGTGGACGGGGCAGGCGCCGGGGCAGGGGCCGTGGCAGGGGCCGGCGAAAATCCTTCGCGTGCGACCTGGCCGTTCCCTAAGGTCATGGACATGCACCCCCGGTGCGAAGGCGGCGGCTCCTTCCTCGCAACGAAATGTGCCGCAGCCACTGGTGATCTCGGGGGCGCGAGCGCCGGGGTGCCCGGTGCGCAGGCGACGGATACTTCTCTGGATCCGAGGGGCGCGGGTTCGAGTCCCGCCCGGCTCCGGTCGGTGGCTTCAGTCGGTCAGAGCATCGGATTGTTCTCCGTCGCCGACTCCTGATCTCGGGCACCCCGTTCCGCCGCCGCGTCCCTCCCCAGGAGCTCGGGGGAATTCTTCCCATGGCCCGTTTCAACTTCCACACCCACAGGTCCCGGTCCACCGGTTCCGTGCCCACCTCGCCCGTCGCGACGACCGGCGCGCTCGCGCCCAACCACCAGGGCGGCACCGGGCACGCGCGCGACGCCCGCTCCGAACTCTTCCTGCTCGCCGTCGCCGACTTCGTGGCCCAGGGCACCTTCTACGAGGGCGGGGACCAGCGCGACGACCGGTTCGCCGCGCTCGTGCGCCGCCTCGCCGTGGAGGACCCCACCTGGACCGCGGGGCTGCTCCACTGGCTGCGCCGCGACGGCCGCTTCGGGATGCTGGGCGGCACGAACACGGCGGAGGCGGTGCGGCGGCATTACCGGGACCACGACCGGGTGCTCATCGTCACCGACGAGCAGGTCGCGGACACGCGCCGTGGCGACGCGACCCGGAGCGTTCCGGACACGGTGCCCGTCTACACCTGGAATCTGGCGGGATACCGGCTCGGCCACGCCCCGTCCGGCGAGGGAAACCGCCACACGTTCGGGGGGCTTTCCGACGCGGCGTTCCGCATGGTTCCGCTGCTGGAAGCGGGAGGAAGCGCTGACTGGCCGTGGTGAGCGCTGATTACGAATCCGGCACGTCTGGGGCCCCGGGCCCCGGCGGGCATGGCGTCGGGCCTTCACAGGGCGCATACTCGACGTAATGAAACAGTCAGCCGGATCCCGGCGTCACCTGCCTTCCAGTCCCTTCAACCGCCCGGCCCAGGAGGCCCCACCGGTCGAATGCTTCGATGTGGGCGACAGGGTGTCGCACGACCAGTTCGGGCTCGGCAGGATTCTTGCTGTCGAGGGCGACAACGACGCAGTCCTCATCGACTTCTCGGGGCGACAGGGAAGGATCCTGAGCCCGTACTCCAAGTTGACCAAGCTCTGAGACGCGAGACGAGCACGAGCAGCGTCCGTCTTCTCCGGATCCGGGGCGCCTGAACCACTTCAGGCGCCCCGGACTCCGTCGCGGCCCTCCGAGGGAGGGCCCACTGCGGGCTACAGGGACTTGGCGGCGGGCTTCACCATGCCCCGCACGGTGCGCGACTTCACGAACTCGCCCATCGCGGTCATCTCCCACTCGCCGGTGAACTGCTTGATGAGCTTGGCCATCATCACGCCGGTCTGCGGCTCGGCTCCGGTGAGGTCGAAGCGGACCAGTTCCTCGCCGGACGCGTCGTCGATCAGCCGGCAGTAGGCCTTGGCCACCTCGTTGAACTTCTGGCCGGTGAACGAGTTCACCGTGAAGACCAGGCCGGTCGCCTCGGCGGGGATCCGGCCGAGGTCCACCATGATCACCTCGTCGTCGCCCGCGCCCTCACCCGTGAGGTTGTCGCCGGAGTGCTTGATCGCCCCGTTCAGGATGGTCAGCTTGCCGAAGTAGCAGCTGTCCAGGTGGTTGCGGTTGGGGCCGTAGGCGATCACCGACGCGTCCAGGTCGATGTCCTTGCCGCGGAACGCGGGCTCCCAGCCCAGGCCCATCCTGACCCGCGAGAGCAGCGGGGCGCCGCCCTTGACGAGGGACACGGTCTGGTTCTTCTGGAGGGTGACCCGGCCCTTGTCCAGGTTGATCTTCCCGGAGCCCGCGGGCGCGGCGGGGGCCGCCGGGGGAGCGGGCGGCGCGGCCGGAGCGGGCGGGGCGATCCGCGGGTCGACGGGGGCGGCGACCGGAGCGACCGGGGCGGGGGCGACCGGGGCGGGGGCGGTCGGAGCCGGGGCGGCGACCGGGGCCGCGGGCTCCTCGACCGAGACGCCGAAGTCCGTCGCGATCCCGGCCAGCCCGTTCGCGTAACCCTGGCCGACCGCGCGGGCCTTCCAGGCCCCGTTGCGCAGGTAGATCTCGATGACCACGAGCGCCGTCTCGGCGCCCAGCTGCGGCGGGGTGAAGGTGGCGAGCGCGCTGCCGTCGTCCGCGTTGCGCACGGTGGCGGTGGGCTCGACGCCCTGGAAGGTCTGGCCCGCGGCGTCCGGGCTCGCGGTGACGACGATCTTCTCGATGCCCGGCGGGACGGCCGCGGTGTCCACCACGATCGCGTCGGGCGCGGAGCCCCCGCCGGAGCGGTAGGTCACGCCGGGGCCCGAGGGCTGGTTGTAGAAGATGAAGTCGTCGTCGGAGCGCACCTTGCCGTCGGCGGTGAGCAGCAGGCCCGAGACGTCGAGCCGCACCGGAGCGGCGACGTCCACCGCCACGCGGGCGGCGGAGAGAGGGATGTTCGAGCCGGGGGTCATTGCGGTCATGCACGGGGTAACGAACGACCCGGCTTTGCCGTTCCCTTACCTTCGGCCGTCCGGAGCACGGCCGCGGAAGGGCTCTCAGCGGCGGTTGCGCGGGTGGTCGCGGGCCGTGCGCTCGTTGCCGTGCTTGTACGCGCCGGTCCAGCGCGCCATCACCAGTTGGGCGTCGCCCGAGCCCACCTCGGCCAGGAACTTCGCCGCCCGGCCGCCGCGCAGGGTGCCCGCGGGGCGGCCGTGGTGGGTGATGGTGACGCTCTGGTCGCCGTGCTGGTCGTACTGGAATCCGGAGGGTCTCGGCATGGCCCGTATCCTGCCCGCCCGGCCACGCCCGCGTCGCCCGGATTTCCGCCGCCCGGCGCCCGTCGCGCCTCCCGCCCGACCTCCGCCCTCCCCGCCGCTCGGGGCGGATCAGTGCGGCCAGATCGGCGGGTCGGTCGCGAAGTGGCCGCCCACGCGGGCGTGCGCCGGGTTGTCCGGGTCCAGCTCGCCCTGCTCGGCGACGAGCTTCGCCGCGTACGGCTCCGAGTCGTCCAGCGGCCGGTAGCCCAGTGCCAGCGCCGGTGCCAGGTCCCACCACAGGCGGGTGTTGGCGGAGGAGCCGTAGACGACGGTGTGCCCGACGTCCTCGGCGGTGAGGGCCGCGTGGAACAGCCGTGCGCCGTCGCCGGGGCTCATCCAGACCGACAGCATCCGTACCGAGGTGGGCTCGGGGAAGCAGGATCCGATGCGCACGGAGACCGTCTCCAGCCCGTGCCGGTCCCAGTAGAGCTGGGCCAGGTCCTCGCCGAAGCACTTGGAGAGCCCGTAGAAGGTGTCGGGGCGGCGCGGGGCGTCCAGGGGGATCGGCGGACCGCCCGGAGCCGGGCGCGGGGTGTGCCCGATGACGTGGTTGGAGGAGGCGGCCACGATGCGCCGGACGCCCTCCTCGCGGGCGGCCTCGTAGAGGTGGTGCGTGCCCTGGATGTTGGCGCGGAGGATCTTGTCGAACGTGGACTCCAGCGAGATGCCCGCCAGATGGATGACCGCGTCCACCCCGCGCACGGCCTCGCGCAGCGCCTCCCGGTCGTTCAGGTCGGCGGTGATCGCCCCGGGCTCGCCCTCCACCGGCACCAGGTCGAGGAGTCGCAGGTCGTATCCGTAGGCGGGCAGCAGCCCCCGCATCAGGGTGCCGAGGCCGCCTGCGGCGCCGGTGAGCAGGACGGTACGGGGAGCGGTCATACGGGGATCTCCTCGGGGCGTACGCGGGCGCTGTGCGCAATCCTGGCTGGCATTCACATGCGTGGACAAAGTAAGGAGCGGAGATGGGGTGCGTCAAGAGCCTGCGGCCGCCTTGACCTGCCATCGAAGGCTGCCTTAGCGTTGTGATGTTCAGAAATATGGACGCCGATCAGAATTGTGCACGCCTGTATCCGCTCAGGGAGCGCCCGTGACCTCAGCCCCCCTTGCCGCCCGGCTCAGCGAAGTCGCCGGGCCGCTCTTCTTCCCCGTGACCGCGTTCGGGCCGGACGGCACCGTCGACCTCGCCGTCTTCCGCGCCCATGTGCGCGCGGGGATCGACGCCGGAGCCGCCGCGGTCTTCGCCTGCTGCGGCACGGGCGAGTTCCACGCGCTGACCCCCGAGGAATTCCGCCTCGCGGTCGCCGCCGCCGTCGAGGAGAGCGCCGGACAGGTCCCCGTCCTCGCGGGAGCCGGTTACGGCACGGCGCTCGCCGTCCAGTACGCGCGAGCCGCCGAGGACGCCGGGGCGGACGGACTCCTCGCCATGCCGCCCTACCTCGTCGTCGCCGACCAGCGAGGACTGCTGAAGCACTACGCGGCGCTCGCCGCGGCCACCGGCCTGGAGACGATCGTCTACCAGCGCGACAACGCGATCTTCACCCCCGAGACGGTCGTCGCCCTGGCCCGCACGCCCGGCATCATCGGGCTCAAGGACGGCCACGGCGACCTCGACCTCATGCAGCGCATCGTCAGCGCGGTCCGCACCCACCGGCCCGACGGCGACTTCCTCTACTTCAACGGGCTGCCCACCGCCGAACTCACCGGCCCCGCCTACCGGGGCATCGGCGTCACCCTCTACTCCTCCGCCGTCTTCGCCTTCGCCCCGGACATCGCCCTCGCCTTCTACCGGGCCCTGGACTCCGGCGACGAGGCCCTGGTCGACGGGCTGCTCGACCACTTCTACCGGCCGCTCGTCGAACTGCGCGCCAAGGGCCGCGGGTACGCCGTCTCCCTGGTCAAGGCCGGTGTCCGGCTCCAGGGCCTGGAGGTCGGCGAGGTCCGCACCCCGCTCACCGAACCGCCCGGCGCGCACATCGAGGACCTCATCGAGATCATCGCGAGCGGCCGCGCCCTGCTGGCGGAGCACACCTCAGCGGGAGGCGGTGCGTGAAGGCGGGCGCGTTCCTCTACCCGTGGGACGTCGTCGGGGACCCGGACGCCGCCGCCCGGATCGCGGACCTCGGCGTACGGCAGGTCACCCTGGCCTCCGCCTACCACTCCACCCGGGCCCTGACCCCGCGCCACCCCGCCCACCGCGTCGTCACCGCCGAGCACGCCGCCGTCCTCTACCCGCCGGACCCGGACCGCTGGGCGGGGCGGGCCCTCGGCCCGTACCGCCAGAGCTGGACGGCCGGCGACGATCCGTACGGGGAGGCCGCGGGCGCGCTGGCCGCCGCCGGTCTGGAGGTGCACAGCTGGGTGGTCCTCGCGCACAGCTCGCGGCTCGGCGCGGAGCACCCGGACACCTCGGTGGTCAACGCCTACGGGGACCGCTACCCCTGGGCCCCCTGCATCGCCCGCCCCGCCGTGCGCGCGTACCTCGTGGACCTCGCGGCGGAGGCCGCCGCCCGGCCCGGTACGCGCGGGACCGAGCTGGAGTCCTGCGGCTGGTACGGCTTCGCCCATCTGCACGCCCACGACAAGGTCGCCGGCGTGGTCCTGGGCGAGGCGGCGCAGTACCTGATGTCGCTGTGCTTCTGCCCGGAGTGCCGCGAGGGGTACGGGGAGGAGGGCGCCGACCCCGGCGACCTGTCCGCCGCCGTCCGCCGCGCCCTGGAACCGGCCTGGTCCGGCGGCGGCTCCCCGGAGTCCGGCCGGGACGGCATCGGCACGCTGCTCGGTCCCGAACGCGCGGACGCGACCCTGCGGTGGCGCGGCCGGGTCGCCCGCGCGTTCCAGGAGGCGGCCGTCACGGCGGTGCGGGCGGCGGCCCCGCCCGGCTTCCAGGTGCTGCTGCACGCCGACCCCGTCCCGTACCGCACCGGGGCCAATGTCGGCGTCGAGACGGACCACATCCTGGCCGTGGCCGACGGCGTGGTGCTGCCCTGCACCGGACCCGACAGCGCCCGGGAAGCGGTGCTCGGGCCGTTCGCCGGCCGGGGCGGTGTGCGCGCCGCCAACTTCGGGATCGTCACCGGGATGGGCGGAAGCCCACGCACCCTGGAGCGCGACGCGGCCCACGCCGCCTCGCTCGGCGCGGACCAACTGCGCCTGTACCACGCGGGGCTCGCCTCGGGCCCGGACCTGGAGGCGGTCGCCGCGGCGCTCTCACGGCTGGGGTGAGGCGGGGCCGGACGCCCCTGCGGGCCCGGACGCCCCTGCGGGCCCGGACGCCTCTGCGGGCCCGGACGCCGACGCGGGGGAGGTGCGGCGCCGTGCCGACCCCGCCACCAGCAGCGCCGCGGCCACCAGCCCCGCCGCCCCGCAGGCCGCTGTCAGCACCCGAACGTCCACCACCGCGACGAGCCCCGCCCCCACCGCCAGGGCCACCGCGTTGGGCGCCGTCATCAGCGAGCCCGCCGTCGCCGCCGTCCGCCCCAGCACCGCGTCCGGCGTCTCCCGCTGCACCGCGGTCATCGCCGCGATCAGCACGCACGGCAGGCCGAACCCGATCGCCGCGCTCGCCGCCAGGGCCACCACGTCGTGCGGCAGCGTCCGCGCACCCACCGCCAGCGCGAACAACGCCATCCCGCCCGCCGCGAACACCCGCTCCGGCAGTCGCCGCAGCAGCGGCCCCACCAGCAGCCCCACCGCCACGGAACCCGCGCCCTGCACCGCGTACAGGACCCCCGCGTACTCCGGCGTCCGACCCAGCACGTCATCGACGTAACCGAACGTCACGGCCCCGTTCACCCCCGCCAGCAGCATCGTCGCCGCCCCCGCCGTCACCAGTGGGCGCAGCACGGCCGAGGCACGTATCCGCCGCAGCCCGGCGAGGAGTTCACCGCGCCACGCTTCCACCGGGGGCCGCGGGGCCTCCCGCGCCGGCAGCCGGGCGAAGATCAGAGCGGCCAGGGCGCACGTCGCCGCGTCCAGCAGCGCCACGGCCGGGCCGCCGAACCGCGCGTACAGCCCGGCGCCCGCCAGCGGAGCGACCAGCTTCATGCCCTCGTTGGCCGTCATCCGCAGTCCGTTGAAGTCCGCCAGCAGCGAGGCCCGCACGGTCCCCGCGACGAGCGCCGACTCGGCCGCGTCGAGCAGCACGCCGCTCGCCCCGTAGAGGACCAGCACCACGAAGAGCAGCCAGACGGTGCGGCCCGAGTCCACCAGCACCAGCGCGGCCAGCAGAGCGGCCATCGCCAGGTTGACCCGGACCAGCAGCTTCTTCCGGTCCATCCGGTCCGCCAGCGCGCCGAGCGCGGGCCCGACCAGCACCGGGGCCCACATCGCGCACACCGTCAGCGCCGCCAGACTGTTCGACCCGGTCAGCGACTTGACCCAGATCCCCGCCGTGAGCCACATCGCGGACGTACCGAACCCGGAGACGACCACCCCCGCCAGATACCGCCCCGCCGTCGGGTCCCGCAGGACCCGCACCACCGCCGGACCGCCCATGCCGCCGCGCCCTCCGCCTCGTGCTCAGCACCCCGTCCGTGCGGGCCGTGCGGCTCATGCTCCGGGGTAAGGCGCTGCCACGGCATGGGGTGGATGCCCTAGGTTCCGCCCGGCCGGCCGCACCCGGGCGCGGCCGGGGCCGGCCTGGCCCGCATGAAGGAGCACAAGGGGGTGGAGGCCGTCGCGTTCCCGGACGCGGCCGCCTTCGAGGAGTGGCCGGCCGAGCACCACACCAGCCGCGAGGGCGTATGGGTCGAGGTCGCGAAGAAGGCGTCGGGGATCGCGTCGGTCACCGCTGACGAACTGGTCGACGTGGGGCCGTGCCGGGGCTGGATCTCCGGGCAGCGCCGGGGCCTGGACGACCGGTACTACCTGCATGAGTACGGGCCGCGGCGACCGAGGAGCCTGTGGTCGCGGGTGAACGTCGAGAAGGTCGCGGCCCTGGCGGCGGCGGGCCGGATGCGGGAGCCCGGCCTCGCCGAGGTCCGACGGGCCCAGGAGGACGGCCGCTGGGACCGTGCCTACGCGTCGCAGGCGGCGGCTGTCGTCCCCGACGACCTCGCCGCGGCGCTCGCCGCGGACCCGGCGGCCCGTGCGGCGTTCGACGGGCTCGACCGGACCGCCCGCTACCTGGTGATGCTCCCGTTCCTCCAGGCCGTGACACCGCGGACGCGGCGGACACGGCTGGAGCGGGCGGTCCGGGATCTGGCGGAGGCGCGGCCCGCGAGGGAAGGGTGATCGCACCGCTGGAACGTCCGGGCCACCGGGCCGATCGCCCGGCCGGTGCGGTCGTCACCGCTCCGGGCGACCCTGTTGTCGCCGCTCCACCCGGACCGGCGGCGCCGGTCGTCACCGCTCCGGCGCCCCTCGCGTCACCGCTCCAGCGCCGCCCTCATCGTCTTCTGCGCGATCGGCGCGGCCAGCCCGTTGCCGCTGATCTCGGAGCGCGCCGCCCCGGAGTCCTCGACGATCACCGCGACGGCGACCTCCTTGCCGCTGTCGCGGTCCTTCGCGTACGAGGTGAACCAGGCGTACGGGGTGCTGCTGTTGTCCACGCCGTGCTGCGCGGTGCCCGTCTTGCCGCCCACCTCGGCCCCGGGAATCCGGGCGTTGGTGCCGGTGCCCTCCTCGACGACCGTCACCATCGCGCTCCGCAGCTGCTCGGCGGTCGACTCCTTCACCACGCGCTCGGTGTCGCCGTCGGCGGTCTCCTCCAGCACCGTGCCGTCCCCGTCGGTCACCTGGGAGACCATGTGCGGTGCGGCCAGCTCACCGCCGTTGGCCAGCGCCGAGGTGACCATGGCCATCTGGAGCGGGGTCGCGGTGACCTCGAACTGGCCGATCCCCGTCAGTGCCGTCTGGGCCTTGTCCATACCGGTCGGGTAGACGCTCTTCGCCGCCCGCACGGGGACGTCCAGCTTCTCGGTGTCGAACCCGAACGCGTCCGCCATCTCCTTGACCTCGTCCTGGCCGAGGTCGGCGGCGGCCTTCGCGAAGACGTTGTTGCAGGAGTACTGGAGCGCGGTGCGCAGGGTCGCGTTCTCGCAGGGAGCGGACGCGTTCTCGTTGGGGAGCACGGTGGTGGTGCCGGGCAGGGTGTACGGGTCGGGGCTGTCGGTGCGCTCGTCGACCGAGCCGTACAGCCCGTTCTCCAGCGCGGCCGCCGCGACCACCAGCTTGAACGTGGAGCCCGGCGGCAGCGGCTGCCGCATCGCCCGGTTGACCAGCGGCTTGTCCGGGGCGTCCAGCAGGGCCTGCCAGGCGTCCTGGTCCGCCGTCCCGCTGATCGTCGAGGGATCGTAGGAGGGGGTGGAGACCATGCCGAGGATCCGGCCTGTCCTCGGGTCGATGGCCACCGCCGCGCCCTTGGTGTCGCCGAGCGCCTCGTAGGCCGCCTTCTGGACGTCCGGGTCGATCGTCGTCAGCACGTTGCCCGGGTCGGCCTGCCCGCCGGTGAGCAGGTCCTTCGGGTCCTTCAGCCGGTCGTCCGTGCCGTCCAGGACGTCGCTGTAGATGCCTTCGAGCTGATTCGCCCCGTACGCCTGCGAGCTGTAGCCGGTGACCGGCGCGTACAGCTCGCCCCGGGGGTACGTGCGCTTGTACCGGAGGTCGCCGCCACTGGTCCCCTTCGATCCGGTGACCGGCGAACCGGCCACGATGATGTCCCCGAGCGGCTGCGCGTACTGCGCGATGGTGTTCCGCCGGTTGTGCTCGTCGTCTGCGAGCGCCTTGGCCTGGTAGCCCTGCACCCACGTCGCCCGCACCAGCAGGGCGAGCACCATGAGCAGACAGAAGACCGAAGCGCGCCTGATTGTCTTGTTCATCCCGCTGGAGGGACGAGCGGGCGCGCTCCGGTCGTTCCCGAACGTGCCGCTTCTCACCGATTTCTCACCCGGCGCGCCGAGCCGCGTGGCTCAGCCCGGGGTGATGAAACCGGACTCGTACGCCGCGATGACCGCCTGGGTGCGGTCCCGGGCGCCGGTCTTCGCGAGGACCGCCGCCACATGCGTCTTCGCCGTCGCCGGGCCCACCGAGAGCCGCCCCGCGATCTCCGCGTTGGTCAGCCCCGCCGCCATCAGCCGCAGCACGTCCGCCTCCCGCCCGGTCAGCCTCGCCACCCACGCCGGAGCCCCGCCCGCCCGCCGCCCTGCGTGCTCGGTGGCCAGCGTGCGTACCGCCGCCGGATAGAGGAGCGAGTCGCTGTACGCCACCAGGCGCACCGCCTGCACCAACTCCTCGGCGGCCGCCCGCTTCAGCAGGAACCCGGCCGCCCCGACGCGCAGGGCCTCGTACACGTACGCGTCGTTCTCGAAGGTCGTCACGACGACGATCCTCGGCGGGTCCTCCAGTGTGGCGAGGATCTGCTCCGTGGCCCGGATGCCGTCGATCTGCGGCATCCGCACGTCCATCAACACCACGTCGGGCCGCAGCGCCCGCACCACGGACACGGCCTCCGCGCCGGTGGCGGCCTCCCCGATGACCTCGATGCCCTCCTCGGCGTCCAGGATCACGCGCAGCGCCGTACGCACCATCCGCTCGTCGTCCGCCAGCACCACCCGCACCGCGGCCCCGCTCATCGCCGCCCCTCCGTCCGCCCGGCCGTGCCCGGCACCGTCGGCAGCGCGGCGGTCAGCCGCCAGACGCCGCCGTCCGCCCCCGCCCCGGTCCGGCCGCCCAGCAGGACGGCCCGCTCCGCGACGCCGCGCAGCCCGCGACCGCCCCCGGGACGCAGCCCGGCGGGCCGCTCGCCCAGCGGATTCTCCATCACGATCTCCAGCTCCCTCTCCCGAACCGCGATCAGCAGCCGCACCGGGGACGTGCCCCCGCCGTGCCGCGACGCGTTGCTCAGCCCCTCCTGGACGATCCGGTACGCCTCCCGCGAGACCACCGGGTCCACACGGTCCGGATCGCCCTGCCGCTCGTACGCCACCCGTACCCCGCAGTGCGCCAGCAGCCCGTCGAGCGCGTCGAGCCCCGGCCCGTACGCCGTGTCCTCGTCGTCCGGCTCCCCGTCCTGCCGCAGCAGCCCCAGCACCGAGTCCAGCTCCCCGACCGTCCGCCGCGTCGTCTCCTCGATGGCGGTCAGCGCCTCGCGGACGAACTCCGGATCGCGGTCCAGGACCCGGCGCGCCGCCCCCGCCTGAAGGGTCACCGCACTCAACGCGTGCCCCACCGAGTCGTGCAGCTCCCGGGCGAGCCGGTTGCGCACCGCCAGATCCGCCGCGCGGCGCTCGGCGGCGGCCAGCCGGTCCTCGGGCGTCGGCCCCAGCAGCACCGGCGCCCGCCGGGCCAGCACCTCCCCGGCCACCGCCGCGACCGACGCCAGCGCCAGCAGCATCGCGAGCCCGGCGAACGGGGCGAGGGCCAGGGCCCACGGCTCCCGCAGCGCCTCGGGACCGTCGAGCAGCCAGGTGGAGCGCAGCCCCGCGGAGACCGGCAGGGCGGCCACCGCCACCGCGAACGGCGGCAGCGCCAGGGTGCTGCCGCTGACGATCCCGCCGAGCGCCAGATGCAGGGTGTACCAGCCGGCGGTACGCACCCGGGCCTGCCGGGTCCGGGCGGGCCCCTCGGCCAGCAGGGCGGGCACGACCCCGCACAGGGCGCGGGCGGCGGCCACGGACAGCGGCCGGACGAGCGGGAAGAAGCCGGTGACCGCCGCGATCGGCAGGGCGATGGCGAACGCGGCGAACTGGGCGGCCACGGACGAGGAGAGAGCCCTCCCGCCACCCGTCATGCCGACCAGGACCGTGCCGACGAGGAAGTACGGCATCAGCAGTGCGCCGCCGATGATCAGATGCAGCCAGCGCAGCCGCGCCCGCCGCCCGAACAGCGCGGCCGGCGGCATCATGACACCCGGTCGGCGGCCGGGTCGGGGGCTCCGGCGGTCGCGGGCAGCGCGGAGGCGGCCGCGCGCTCCGCGAAGAAGTGGGCGCCCAGCGTCACGACGAGTGCTCCGGCCAGCATCTGGACAGCGTAGGTCAACACCGTCGCCGTGGTCGGACGGTCCGCCGCTTCGCCCGCCCCGATCAGCCCCGCGACGCTCAACCAACCGCCCCAGCAGGCCATTTCCGCCGAACCCGCCCAGGCCAGGACGAGCGGCAGCCGCAGGGAGAGGCGGCCGGACCGCCGGAAGCCGAGCAGCAGCACGCCGACGGCGGTGACCACCACGAAGAGCAGGTTGACCGCTTCCAGGACGTAGAAGTCGCTGGTGCGGTCCGCCGCCCGGCCCGCGTCGAGCCCGGCGGTCGAACCGGTGACCCACAGCAGGTGCGTGACGCCGGGGAAGAGAGCCGCCGAAGCCGCGGCGACCGCGGTCGCGCGCAGGGCGGGCGCGGTCGGACCCTCCGGCAGATCCCGCAGCCGCCCCCGCCACAGGTGGCCCCAGCGCTCCCTGGCGTACAGCGCGAACAGGACGCCGAGGGCGAGCCCCTGGACGATGAAGCCGCCGTAGACGACGCCGAAGACCCACGGCTGGAGGAACGGTTCGGAGTTCCCCTCGCCGACCGGCCGCCCGCCGCCACCGCCGAGGAGTCGGACGGCCAGCTGGACCGGGAAGGCCGTCATGATCGGCAGCAGCAGACCGCTCGCCACCCACATCGGCAGCACCAGCAGCCAGGCGGGCACCCGCCGGCCCCAGGGCCGGGTGAGGAGCAGCGCGAGGACGATGACGGCGCCGTCCATCAGCACCGTGGCCCCGTTGGCGACGCGCAGCAGGGTGCCGCCGTCCAGCAGCGCGCTGCCCTCCGGGATGCCGAGCCGACTGCCCGCCATCCAGGCCACCTTGAGCCCGATGTAGGGCAGACAGGCCACCATGGCGACCACCCGGAGCACGGACCGCGCGAGGCCGACGCGGTACGAGGGCGCCTCGGGCGGTGCGACGCGGGAGGGTGCCGCGGCGCGGTGCGGTGGCGCCCCATGGTGCTCGGGCGCCCCGGACCGGTGGGGCGGGGCGGGCGCGGGTGCCTCGGGGGGCCGGTTCACTGTCATGGCACCCAGGCTTCCGCGCCCGCCGGCCCCGCACGTCCTGCCCGGCGACGATCCGTCTCCGCCGCGCGGGGGAGGAGTCCGGCTCAGCCGCGCAGCGTGACCAGGACCTCGTCGACCTCCTCGCCCCGGGCCCGGGCGAACCCGCGCTCCTTGCCGGTCACCACGAAGCCGCACTTCTCCAGCACCCGGCGCGAGCCGAGGTTGTCGGCCGCAGCCCGCGCGTGCAGCGGGCGCGTGGGCGTCTCGTCGAGGAACGCCCGCAGAGCGGCCGTGGCCAGCCCCCGGCCCCAGTGCGCGCGGTCGATCCAGTAGGTCACCTGGCGGTCGCCGGGGTCCCCGTACTCCCCGACGTGGCCCACCACCGCACCGTCGACCACCACCGTGCGCATCACCACGCGGGTCCCGGCCCGGATCCGCGCCCAGTGGGCGTCGAACGCGGCCCGGTCGGTGGGGTCCTCGGCGGTGAACGCGGCGACGCGGGTCGCCCCGGGGTCGCTCATCCAGGCGAAGAACAGCGGCAGGTCGCCGTCTTGGACCGGGCGCAGTGTTATCCCGCCCATCAGAGCCTGCGGGTCGCGAGAGCGAGCCGGTCCCGGGCGTCGAACAGGGCGTCCTTCACCAGCTGTTCGTGTCCGGGGGTGAGCCGGGCGACCGGCACCGAGCAGCTGATCGCGTCGCGCGCGGGTGTCCGGTAGGGAATCGCCACGCCGAAGCAGCGCAGGCCGATGGTGTTCTCCTCGCGATCCACCGCGTAGCCCTGCTCGCGGACCAGCCGCAGCTCCTCGATGAGCTTCTCGCGGTCCGTGATGGTGTGCTCGGTCAGCGCGGGCAGCGACTCGGGCAGCATCTTGCGGACCTGCTCGTCGCTGTGGGTCGCCAGCAGCGCCTTGCCGAGCGAGGTGGAGTGCGCGGGCAGCCGACGGCCGACCCGGGTGAACGGGCGCAGGTAGTGCTGGGACTGCCGGGTGGCGAGGTAGACCACGTTCGTCCCGTCGAGGCGGGCCAGGTGGATGGTCTCCGTGGTGTCGTCGGACAGCCTGTCCAGGGTGGGCCTGGCGGCGGCCACGACCTCGTCGCCGTCGATGTACGACGTGCCGACCAGCAGCGCGCGGACGCCGATCCCGTACCGGGTGCCCGTCGCGTCCGTCTCCACCCAGCCCAGCTCCACCAGGGTGCGCAGCAGCATGTAGAGGCTCGACTTGGGGTAGCCGACGGCCTCCTGGACGGCGGCCAGCGAGTGCATGCCCGGCCGCCCCGCGAAGTATTCGAGGAGTTCCACGGTCCGTACCGCGGACTTGACCTGTGCCCCACCGGACTCGGCGACCGACATCGCCCACGCCCCCTTCTCCAGCTCGACGACTTCGCGTCCGCGTCCGGGTCCACAGCTCGTTCCGCGTCCGCGTCGGCGTCCGAAAGGCCGCCACCCGATCCGCCGCACGATTGCCAACACCGAACGCCCGCAAATAGAGTCCCAGGACATTCACGTCCAGGAACTCTGTTCAGAATACCGAACACTTGCTGATGTGCGGCCGAAGCCGGCCGGAAGTCGGCCGGAGGTCGGTCGCACCACGGGAGGTAATCACGGTGAACGCAGCACCAGTCTGGAGTGTCGACCCCCGAACCGGGAAGCCGCGCGAGCAGGTCGCGGTGGAGGCCACCGCCGGGGAGGTCGACCGCGCGGTCCGGGCGGCCCACGCCGTCCGCGACGCCCTCGCCGACCGCGCGGCGCGCGCCGCTTTCCTGCGTACGGCGGCGGAGCTGCTGGAGGAGTCCGGCGAGCACATCGTCGAGGCGGCCGACGCGGAGACCGCCCTCGGCCCGGCCCGGCTCAGCGGCGAACTCGCCCGCACCGCAGCCCAGTTGAGGGCCTTCGCGGAGGTCGTGGACGAAGGCGCCTACCTCGACGTCCACATCGACCACCAGGACGGCTCCCAAACCCCGCCCTGGCCCGACCTGCGCCGCTACAAGATCCCGCTCGGGGTCGTCGCCGTCTACGCGGCCAGCAACTTCCCGCTCGCCTTCTCCGTGCCCGGCGGCGACACGGCCAGCGCGCTCGCGGCCGGCTGCCCGGTCGTGGTCAAGGCGCACCCCGACCACCCGGCCACCTCCGAACTCTGCGCCTCGGTCCTCCGCCGCGCCGCCACCCGCACCGGACTGCCCGAGGACGTCGTGACCCTGGTGCACGGCTTCGACGCGGGCGTCGAGCTGATCCGCCACCCGCTGGTGGGCGCGGCCGGCTTCACCGGCTCGGTACGCGGCGGACGCGCCTTGTTCGACGCGGCCGCCGCCCGCCCCGCGCCCATCCCCTTCCACGGCGAACTCGGCTCCCTCAACCCGGTCGTCGTCACCGGGGCGGCCGCCGCCGAGCGCGCCGGGGAGATCGGCGCCGGACTCGGCGGCTCGATGACCCTGGGCGCGGGCCAGTTCTGCACCAAGCCCGGCTTCGTCCTGGTCCCCGAGGGCGCGACGGGCGACCAGCTCCTCAAGACGCTCACCGAGACGGTCAGCTCCACCGGCTCCGGCGTCCTGCTGGACCACCGCATGCGGGACGCCTTCGTCGCGGGCGTACGGGAGCGGGCCGCCCTGCCGGACGTCGGGGCGCCCGTCACCCCCGGCGCGGGCGGCGAGCACACCGTCTCCGCCGGATTCCTCACCGTCCCGGCCGCCCGGCTGACCGCCGAGGGCCCGCACGACGCGCTGCTGGAGGAGTGCTTCGGGCCGGTCACCGTGATCGCCCGGTACGCCTCCGCCGACGAGGCCGCCGCCGTCCTCGCCCGGCTGCCCGGGAACCTCACCGCCACCCTCCAGGCCGCCGTGGACGCCGACCCCGACGCGGCGCGCCTGCTGGCCGCCCTCACCCCGCTCGCCGGGCGCGTCCTCGTCAACGGCTGGCCGACCGGCGTCGCCGTCGCCCCCGCCCAGCACCACGGCGGGCCCTACCCGGCCACCACCTCCACCTCCACCTCCGTCGGCGCGACGGCGATCGAACGCTGGCTGCGCCCGGTCACGTACCAGTCCACGCCCGAGGCGCTCCTCCCGCCGGAGCTGCGCGAGGACAACCCGCTGGGCCTGCCCCGCCGGGTGGACGGGCGCCGCGCGTGAGCCCGCACCTGGACGCCCTCCCCTTCGCTCTGCAAGCGGAGGGCCCCGACGGACGCTGGACCCACGCCGACGGCGTGCTGACCGGCCGTGCCGGACCCGGCCAGGACCTGTTCGTCCCCCCGTCCGGCGACTCCCTCGATCCGGCCGCCGACGCGCCGCGCCTGCTCGGAGCGGTGGGGGAGGGCGACTTCCGGCTGGTGGCCCGGGTGCGCCCGGGGCTGCTGGCGGCCGGTGACGCGGGCGCGCTGTACCTGCACGTCGGGGACCGCGCGTGGGCCAAGCTCTGCCTGGAGCACTCCTCGGACCTCCCGACCGTCTGCACCGTCGTGACCCGTGGCCACAGCGACGACGCCAACGCCTTCGTGGTGGAGGAGGGCGTCTGCTGGCTCCGCCTCAGCCGCACCGGCGGCGCGTACGCCTTCCACGCCTCCGCCGACGGCGAGAGGTGGACCTTCGTCCGCTTCTTCACCCTCGGCACGGCGGCGGAACGGGCGGCCGCCCGCGTCGGCTTCCTGGTGCAGTCGCCCACCGGCGAGGGCTGCGGCGCGGTCTTCGACCGGATCGCGTTCCTGGCCGGGGGAGTGGAGGACCTGCGCGACGGGCGGTGACGGCGGTGGGGGAGACGCGGCGGTCGTGGGGCGGAAGGACGCACGGGAAGGTCCGGGAATCACCCGGTACGGATTCGCGTTCGACTCACTGACCTGTACGGAGGACACCTGTGCGCAGGACCCCTCCGCGCCCGCCGCGACCCCTGGAGAGAAGAAGAGTCATGCGCGTCGAGATCTGGAGCGACATCGCTTGTCCCTGGTGCTACATCGGCAAGGCCCGCTTCGAGAAGGGCCTCGCGGAGTTCGCCCACCGGGACGAGGTCGAGGTGGTGCACCGCTCCTTCGAGCTCGACCCCTCGCGGGCCAGGGGCGACACCGCGCTCGTGATCGACATGCTGGCCGAGAAGTACGGCCGCAGCCGCGAGGAGGCGGCCTCGATGGAGGCCAACGTCGCGGCCAACGCGCAGGCCGAGGGGCTCGGCTACCGCACCGAGGGCCGTGACCACGGCAACACCTTCGACCTCCACCGGCTGCTGCACCTGGCCAAGGCCCGCGGACGTCAGGACGAGCTGCTGACACTCGCCTACCGGGCGAACTTCGCCGAGGAGCGGTCCGTCTTCGACGACGAGGTGCTGTTCGCCCTCGCCGTGGAGGCCGGACTCGACGCCGACGAGGCCCGTGCCGTGATCGCCGACCCGGAGGCGTACGCGGACGACGTCCGCGCCGACGAGCGCGAGGCGGCCGAACTGGGCGCCAACGCCGTGCCGTTCTTCGTCCTCGACCGGCGGTACGGGATCTCCGGCGGCCAGCCGTCGGAGGTCTTCGTCCAGGCGCTGGAGCAGGCCTGGAAGGACCGCCCCGTCACCGCCCTCACCGCCGTCGGCGGGGATGCGGCGGCCTGCGACACGGACGGGTCCTGCGAGGTCCCGCGCAGCTGAGCTCCCTTCCGGAGCGGTGCCCGGGAGGAGCACGGAAGCCGTACTCATAAGCGTTCCTTGGGTACCCTCATGACTATTCGTGATTGACTTTGAGTCAGGGGGGCTTCAGGGTGGACGCATGACGATCTTCGCGCCCATCCGAGCGGCAGCCGTCGAGTTCGCGCCCGAGGTCACCTACCTCAACACCTCCAGCTGGGGCCTGCTGCCCCGCCGGACGATCGCCGCGGTCAAGGCCCTGGCCGACGAGAACGCCGCGGGGCGCCGGGTGGGGGCGGGCAGCTTCGAGGCGGTGGAGGCCGCCCGGGTCGGCTTCGCCCGGCTCGCCGGGGTCCATCCGGACCGGGTCGCCACCGGCGGTTCCGTCACCGTCCACGTCGGTCTGATCGCCGCTTCGCTGCCGCCGGGCGCCGAGGTCCTCTGCCCCGAGAACGAGTTCTCCTCCGTGGTCAGCCCGTTCGCGCTCCGCGGCGATCTGCGCGTGCGGTACGCGCCGCTCGACTCGCTCGCCGCGGCCGTGCGCCCCTCGACCGCCCTCGTCGCCTTCTCCGCCGTGCAGTCGGCCGACGGCCGGGTGGCCGATCTCGCCGCCGTCCGCGCCGCCGCCGCGGCGCACGGGGCCCGGACCCTGCTGGACGGCACCCAGGCGGCGGGCTGGCTCCCCCTGGAGGCGGGGGCGTACGACTACACCGTGACCGGCGGCTTCAAGTTCCTGCTCTGTCCGCGCGGTACGTCGTTCCTGACCGTCACCGAGGAGGCGCAGGGCACCCTGCCGCCCCTCTTCGCCGGCTGGGTCTCCGCCGGCGCCCCCTGGACGGGCAACTACGGCCCGCTGGAGCGCCTCGCCCCCACCGCCCGCGGCCTCGACGAGCCGCCCGCCTTCCTCTCGTACCACGGGGCCGAGCACTCCCTGGACCTGCTCGCCGAGGTGGGCGCCGACGCCCTGTACGCGCACGCCACCGGGCTCGCGGCCCGGCTGCGGTCCGGGCTGGCGAAGCTCGGGCACGAGACCGTTCCCGGAGAGTCGGCGATCGTCTCCGTGCCGGGTCTCGAGGGCCGTCAGCCCGATCTGGCGGAGGCCGGTATCGCCGTCTCCGCCCCGGCCGGGAATCTGCGGATCTCCTGCCACCTCTACAACACCGGGGCCGATGTGGACCGGGTCCTGGATTTCCTGGCCTGAGCTGTGCGGCTGCGCCCGCGGCGTCAGTGCCGGTCCGGGCAGTCCGCGGTCTCCCGGCAGAGGTTCTCCTCGACCTTCGCCAGCAGCCGGACCAGCTCCGTGCGCTCGGCCGGGTCGAGGCCCGCGAGTGTGTGCTCCTCCAGGCTGCCCCAGGCGTCCCGCACCGCGGTGTGGAGCGCGCAGCTCTCGTCCGTCGCCTCGACCAGCACGGCCCGCCGGTCGGCCGGGTCGGGGCGGCGGCGCACGTGCCCGGTCTGCTCCAGCCGCTGGAGCATCTTCGTGACCGTGGACGGGTCCAGGTCCAGGGTCCTGATCAGCTCCGTCTGACGGACCGCGCCCCGGTCCCACAGGTGCATCATCAGCAACTCCTGCCCCGGGTAGAGGTCCACCCCCTTGAGCGCCTTGCCCGCGGCGGTCCGGTGCAGCCGGGCCACCCGGGACACGGCGTGGCTGACGGGCCCGCTGAGCGCCGCCGTGGGCGGCGCGTCCGTACAGGCGTCTTCCGCGGGGGTGGCGCGGCCGGTGGTCATGGCGGGCTCCTGGGAGGTCCTCGGGGTTGCGGGCGGAGGCTCTCGATGATGCCCGACGGTTTCCCGCAACTTTACCTTGGTCGGCCAATGGATGGGTTACAGTTGCCGCTACCGCCGATGCTTGGCCGACCACATACTTCTTGGGAGCCCTCATGACCACCGCTTTCGACCCGATCGACCTGTCCGGCACCCAGCTGGCCAACCGCATCGCACTGGCCCCGATGACCCGCAGCCGGGCCGACGAGGGCGGCACCGCCACCGAGCTCACCGCCACGTACTACGCCCAGCGCGCCTCGGCCGGCCTCGTGATCACCGAGGGCATCCAGCCGTCCGTCGTGGGCCAGGGCTACCCCGCCACGCCGGGTCTGCACAGCGCCGAACAGGTCGCCTCCTGGCGCAAGGTCACCGACGCGGTGCACGCCGAGGGCGGCCGCATCTTCGCCCAGATCATGCACGCGGGCCGCATCGGCCATCCGGTCCTGCTGCCGGACGGCCTCGTGCCCGTCAGCGCCTCCCCGGTCAGGGCCGAGGGCCAGGTCTACACCCACGTCGGCCCGAAGGACTTCGTCGAGCCGCGCGAGCTGACGGACGCCGAGATCCACGCGACCGTCGCCGACTTCGTCGCCGCCTCCCGCAACGCCGTGGACGCCGGCTTCGACGGGGTCGAGCTGCACGGCGCGAACGGCTACCTCATCCAGCAGTTCCTGGCCCCCAACACCAACCTGCGCACCGACGCGTGGGGCGGCTCCGACGAGGCCCGCACCCGCTTCGCCGTCGAGGTCGTCAAGGCCGTCGCCGCCGAGATCGGCCCGGAGCGCACCGCCCTGCGCATCTCGCCCGGCAATCCGTACAACGACATCGACGAGCCCGCGCCGGAGGCCACGTACACCGCGCTGGTGCGGGCGATCGAGCCGCTCGGCATCGCCTACCTGCACGTCCTGGAGGCGGCCCCGATCCGGGAGCTGACCCTCGCCCTGCGCAAGGCCTTCTCCGGGACCGTCGTCATCAACGTGCACTCCGAGGGAGCCACCGGCCCCGACGACCACACGGTGATCGACGACGGCATCGCCGACCTGATCTCCTACGGGTCGCTCTTCCTCGCCAACCCGGACCTGCCCGCCCGGCTGAAGGCGGGCGGGCCGTTCAACACCCCCGACCCGTCGACCTTCTTCGGCGGCGACGCCAAGGGCTACACCGACTACCCGGCGCTCGGCGCCGTCTGATCGTCCTCGCGAGGCCTTCCGTCCCACCGCCACGAGGTGCGGCGCGGGTGGTCCGGCAGCTCGGCGCGTCCGGTGGCCCACAGCAGTACGGCCCACCGGTCGCCGCCCGCCGGGGCGTCCGGGAAGAGCCGGGCCAGCACCCGGTCGCAGAGCGCCGGGGGCGGCGACCAGGCCGGCCCCAGGCCCTCGGCGAGGTCATGCGTGTGCACCAGGGTCTCCACCACGCCCATCGCGGCGAAGCCCTCCGGGTCGGAGATCCCGTACCCGTGGTACGAGCGCACCTCGCGCGGCGTCGTCCGCACCATCGAGGCCAGCAGCGCCCCGCTCGCCTCCAGCGTGGCCAGCAGCCCGGCGGGGCCGGCCCCGCGGTCGGCGAACACCGCGTTGTGGGGCCCGCCCTGCCGCTCGGGCGCCCACCGGTAGGGCACCTCGCGGTCCAGCGGAGGCGTGCGGGGCCCCAACTGCACGGCGTACGCGAACAGATCGTCGCTCAGGTGCTCCACCGTCTCCCAGCAGGTCCAGTCGAGGCTCCCCGCGGGCGCGTCCCAGCGGTCCGCCGGGGCTCCTGCCAGCACGTCCACCGCGAGACGCACCGCCGAGGTCACATCGTCGGCGGTCACCGGCAGCCGGGTCCCGGTGAGCGCCGCCCGCTCGGCGGCGGAGCACTCCACACAGAACTCGTTGCCCTCGGGATCGGCGAGCGTCGCCCAGCCGCGCCCGTTCGGCCTGCGGTGGTCGCCCACCATCCTCGCGCCGAGCGCGAGCAGCCGCTCCACCTCCTCGTCCCGGGAGCGGTCCTGCGGCTGGATGTCCAGGTGGACGCGGTTCTTGGTCCGTTTCCCCTCGTCCACCTGAACGAAGAGGATCGCCGCGCCGGGGGCCTCGACCAGCGCCTCCGGGTCGCCGGGGGCGTCGTCGTCGGAGAGCGGCGCGCCGAGCACCTGGGCCCAGAAACCGCCGAGGGCGTAGGCGTCGGCGCAGTCGATCGTGATGTGGCGTACATGGGAGGTCATGGCGCACAGCCTCTCCGCAGACCCGGCCCCGGTCCAACGAGTTACGCGGAAGGGGCCGGGACGGCGTACCGTCCCGGCCCCGGGTCCCACCCGTGCGTCCCGCTACCCCACCGGAGTGAAGTCCCGCGCCCCGATGAACTCGGGGCGGCGGATCGGAGCCGCGAAGGGCTCCTGCGCCGCGTTCTCCACGCTGTTGAAGACGATGAAGACGTTGCTGCGCGCGTACGGGGTGATGTTGTCGCCCGAGCCGTGCATGGCGTTGCAGTCGAACCAGGTCGCCGAACCGGCCTTGCCCGTGAAGAGCTTGATGCCGTGGCGGTCGGCCATCTTCGTCAGCGCCTCGTCGGACGGAGTGCCGGCGTCCTGCATCTGGAGCGACTTCTTGTAGTTGTCCTTCGGCGTCTCGCCCGCGCAGCCGAGGAACGTCTTGTGCGAACCGGGCATGATCATCAGCCCGCCGTTCGTGTCGAAGTTCTCGGTCAGCGCGATGGACACGGACACCGTCCGCATGTTCGGCAGACCGTCCTCCGCGTGCCACGTCTCGAAGTCCGAGTGCCAGTAGAAGCCCGTGGCCCCGAAGCCCGGCTTCACGTTGATCCGGGACTGGTGGACGTACACGTCCGATCCGAGGATCTGGCGGGCCCGGCCCACCACCCGCTCGTCGCGGACCAGACCGGCGAAGACCTCGCTGATCCTGTGGACCTCGAAGACGGACCGTACGTTCTGTGACTGCTTCTCGACGATCGAGCGCTCGTCGGCGCGGATCGCCGGGTCGGAGATCAGCCGGTTCAGCTCCGCCTGGTAGACGGCGACCTCGTCCGGGGCGATGAGCTGGTCGACGGTGAGGAAGCCGTCGTGCTCGTATCCCTGGAGGTCCTTGGCGGCGACCGGACCCGGTGCGCCCGGCGCGGACCAGATGACCGGGTCCTGGCGGGGAGTGGTCATCTCGGCGGCGCCGCGCGAGGGGTACAGATCGGCGCGTACTTCGGTGGTCATGGTGGTTCAGGCCTCCTCGGTCAGCAGTGGGTAGACACCGTTCTCATCATGGTCCTCCCGTCCGGTGACGGGGGGATTGAAGACACACACGCAGCGGAAGTCGGTCTTGGGCCGCATGGTGTGCCGCTCATGCCCGTCCAGCAGGTACATGGTGCCGGGAGTGATCCAGTGCGTCTCGCCGGTCTCGTCGTTGGTGAGCTCGGCCTCGCCCTCGGTGCAGAGCACCGCCTCGATGTGGTTCGCGTACCACATGGAGGTCTCCGTGCCCGCGTACAGCACGGTCTCGTGGAGCGAGAAGCCCACCTTCTCCTTGGCGAGCACGATGCGCTTGCTCTCCCAGGTGCCGGATGCCGCCTTCACATGCCGGTCGG
This sequence comes from Streptomyces sp. NPDC102283, assembly GCF_044766265.1. NCBI lineage: Bacteria > Bacillati > Actinomycetota > Actinomycetes > Kitasatosporales > Streptomycetaceae > Streptomyces > Streptomyces sp. NPDC102283. The sequence goes on along the minus strand of NZ_JBIWLQ010000027.1, from coordinate 42,844 downwards.
TGTTCTCGATGTCACTGAAAGATCGGACGATCACGGTGAGCGGTTGCCTTTCTTTTCGGACTGCGCCCCGGGCCTCGCGGCCCGGGACGCTCTTCTCCGCCTGCCCCGGCAGTGCCGGGTCAGGCCGTCTCGCGGACGCAGCGGGCCAGCGTGCGCAGGCCCTCGTCCAGCTCTTCGGGGGTGATGGTCAGGGCCGGCAGCAGCTTGACGACCTCGCTCTGCGGGCCCGAGGTCTCCAGCAGGAGACCCAGCTCGAAGGCGCGGGCGCAGACCGCCGAGGCGCGGGCGGGGTCCTCGAACTCCATGCCCCACACCAGGCCCCGGCCGCGGAACCGCGCGGTCGACTCCTCGGCGCAGATGGCCAGCAGCGTCTGCTCGACCTGCTCGCCGCGGGCCAGGGTCTGCTTCTCCATCTGGCCGTCGGCCCAGTAGGCGTCCAGCACGGCGGCGGCCGTGACGAAGGCCGGGTTGTTGCCGCGGAAGGTGCCGTTGTGCTCGCCCGGCTCCCAGATGTCCAGCTCCGGCTTGAACAGGCAGAGCGACATCGGCATGCCGTAGCCGCTGATGGACTTGGAGAGCGTGACGATGTCCGGGACGATGCCGGCTTCCTCGAAGGAGAAGAAGCCGCCGGTACGGCCGCAGCCCATCTGGATGTCGTCGACGATCAGCAGCATGTCCTGGCGGTGGCACAGCTCCTGGAGCGCGCGCAGCCACTCGGCGCGGGCGACGTTGATGCCGCCCTCGCCCTGGACCGTCTCCACGATCACCGCGGCGGGCTTGTTCAGGCCGGAGCCCTGGTCCTCCAGCAGTCGCTCGAACCAGAGGAAGTCGGGAACCGTGCCGTCGAAGTAGTTGTCGAACGGCATCGGGGTGCCGTGCACCAGCGGGATGCCGGCCCCGGCCCGCTTGAACGCGTTGCCGGTCACGGCGAGCGAGCCCAGCGACATGCCGTGGAAGGCGTTGGTGAACGAGACGACGGACTCGCGGCCCTTGACCTTGCGGGCCAGCTTCAGTGCCGCCTCGACGGCGTTGGTGCCGGTCGGGCCGGGGAACATCACCTTGTACGGCAGGTCGCGCGGCCGCAGGATCACGTTCTGGAACGTCTCCAGGAACGCGCGCTTGGCGGTGGTCGCCATGTCAAGCCCGTGGGTGATGCCGTCGCGCTCGATGTAGTCGATCAGCGCTCGTTTCAGCACCGGGTTGTTGTGGCCGTAGTTGAGCGAGCCGGCCCCGGCGAAGAAGTCCAGGTAGGAGTGGCCGTCCTCGTCGGTCAGCCGGGCGCCCTGCGCGCGGTCGAACACGGCGGGCCAGCCGCGGCAGTAGCTCCGTACCTCGGACTCCAGGGTCTCGAAGACGCTCAGGGCGGGCGGGGTGATGGTCACAGCGGATCTCCTGCGTGAGGGGGTGTGACGGGCAGTGGTCGAGTGCTCCCGGCCGCACGGATGCGGCCGGGCCCGCGCCGAGTGGTCGGACGGCGCGAGAAGTCGGTGGGTCCGGACGTACGGGTCGGGTACGCCGGAGTGCGATGGCCGGGGCGGCTCAGGTGGCGAACGGGCCTATCCGGTAGAGCACCTCGGGCAGGTGCGTCTCCTCGGGGAACAGCGCGCCGTCGAAGAGCACTTCCTTCTCCAGCGCGACGTCGTGGCGCTGGGCGTAGGACGTGAACAGCCGGTCGGAGGCGGTGTTGTCCGGCGTGATCGTCGTCTCCACGGACGACAGGCCCTGGTCGGCGGCGACCCGGGCGGTCAGCGCGTCCAGCAGAGCGGCGGCCAGCCCCTTGCCGCGGTGGGCCCCGTCGACGGCCACCTGCCAGACGACGAGGGTCTGGGGGCGGTCGGGCCTGATGTAGCCCGTCACGAAGGCGATGGGCTCGCCGTTCTCGCCACGGGCGACGGCGGAGGTCGCGGCGAAGTCACGGCACCACAGCAGGTAGCTGTACGAGGAGTTCAGGTCCAGGACCTTGGAGTCGCGGGCTATGCGCCAGATCGCGGCTCCGTCCTCCACTCGTGGCGCATCGATACTGAGGAATTCGCTTCGGGCACGGGCAAAATCTGCTGGTGCGGCGGTCATGCGAATTGAATTTACCCAGCAAATTTCGAAATTGCATCGACGTAGAGGGTTGGGCGGAGGCCCGTCATGTGTTATCAGGCGTGCGCGAGCCTCCCGATGGTTCGGGTGCAACTTCCTGCACTTTGTCCTGAATTAATCGGGCATAACGCTTCCCTTGTGGAGTCGGTCACAGGGTTGTAACTCTCGTGAGACCTGTCCGAATCGTGAAGTTCGAGGCCGGAAAAAACTGCCCCGTTTAGGTGACGGAAAAGCGGGCAGAAGAATGTGGGAAGCTGCTTTTAATAAAGCAGCTTCCCACACTATGAATATCAGAGGCTCGGCCAGGTTTCCGAAACAGCCCTACGGGCAGCCTCGATATCGACCGGCCGGCCCGCGTCGGCCAGCACCGCCCCCAGAGCCGCGAGCGAGGACAGCACCGCGCCCCGCGTCGCATCCGCGCCGTAGTGATTGACCCGGATCATCTCCTTGGACAGCGCCCCGCCGCCCGCGACGAGCGGCAGCGCCGGGTCCGCCGCCAGCGCCCCCGCCACCAGCGCGGCCGCGTCCGTCCCCGCCGGGGCGCGCAGTGTCGTCGCCACCGGGGCCGCGTCCCGTGCCTCGTGGACGTACGGCTCCAGCCCGCCGCCCAGGGCCACCGCTCCGGCCCGGGTCGCCGCGGCGGCCGCGGCGTGGCGGGCCATCACCGAGTCCAGGCCCTCGTCCTCGATCCGCGCCACGCAGGCCTCCAGGCCCAGCATCTCCAGCTGCGCCGGGGCGTGCGGCAGCGCCCGGCGGCCGGCGTCGATCCAGCGCTCCTTCCAGTCCAGGAGGGAGAGGTAGGAGCGGCGCGGGGCGGCCGGGTTGGCGGCGATCCGCTCCCAGGCCCGCCCGCTCACCGACACCGCCGACACCCCGGCGGGCCCGCCCATGGCCTTCTGCGCGCCGATCACGCACAGGTCGACGCCCCAGACGTCCGGCAGCAGCGGCTCGGCGCCCACCGAGGCGACCGCGTCCAGCATGAACAGCGCGCCGTGCGCCCGGACCGCCTCGCCGATCTCCGCGACCGGGTTGGTGTTGCCGGTCGCCGCCTCGGCGTGCACCAGCGAGACGAAGTCGATCTCCGGGTGCTCGGCGAGCGCCTCGGCGACCTGGTCGGCGGTGACCGCGGCGTGGAAGGGCACCGTGAGGTCGACGACCTCCGCGCCGCAGTCCCGCAGCCAGTTGCCGAAGGTCTGCCCGTACGGTCCGGTGACCACGTTCAGTGCTTTCGAGCCGGGCCGCGCGCCGCCGCGGATGCAGCCCTCCAGCGGCAGCAGCGCCTCGCCCTGGGTGATGACGACGTCCTGCTCCGTGGCGAGGAGCCGGGCCACGCGCCGCTCGATCGCCGCGAAACGGTCGGCGGTCAGCGGGGGGAGGTCGAGGAAGGGGTGCGTCACGGCGGGGCTCTCTTCGGGTTCGTTCGACGGTCGGAATCGCACTGGCAGCCTACCGACGGCCTCGTACAGTGCCGCGTATGAGTGATCAGGAGGAGCAGCGGGTGCTGCGGGTGAAGGGCCGGGTGCTCGTCGGCCCGGACGAGGTGCGGGACGAACTGTGGGCCGTGGGCGGGCGGATCACCTACGAGCGGCCGTCCGGCGCCGACGACGCGGTGACGGTCACCGGCTGGGCGCTGCCCGGTCTGGTCGACGCGCACTGCCATGTCGGCCTCGACCGGCACGGACCGGTCGACGCGGAGACCGCCGAGAAGCAGGCGCTCACCGACCGGGAGGCCGGAACCCTGCTGATCCGGGACGCGGGATCGCCCTCCGACACCCGGTGGATCGACGACCGCGAGGACCTGCCGAAGATCATCAGGGCCGGCCGTCACATCGCCAGGACCCGCCGCTACATCCGCGACTACGCCCATGAGATCGAGCCCGGCGACCTCGTCGCGTACGTGGCCCGGGAGGCCCGGCGCGGGGACGGCTGGGTCAAGCTGGTGGGGGACTGGATCGACCGCGACGCCGGGGACCTGACCGCCTGCTGGCCGCGCGGCGAGGTCGAGGCGGCCATCGCCGAGGCGCACCGGCTCGGCGCCCGCGTCACCGCGCACTGCTTCGCCGAGGAGTCGCTCACCGACCTGGTGGAGGCGGGCATCGACTGCGTCGAGCACGCCACCGGCCTCACCGAGGAGACCATCCCGCTCTTCGCCGAACGGGGCGTCGCGATCGTCCCGACGCTGGTCAACATCGCCACCTTCCCCGACCTCGCGGCGGGCGGCGAGGCCAAGTTCCCCCGCTGGTCGGCCCATATGCGGCAGCTGTACGACCGCCGCTACGACACCGTGCGCTCCGCGTACGACGCCGGGATTCCCGTCTATGTCGGCACCGACGCGGGCGGCTCCCTGGCGCACGGACTGGTCGCGGGCGAGGTCGCCGAGCTGGTCAAGGCGGGCATCCCGCCCCTGGAGGCGCTCTCCGCCACCGCGTGGGGAGCCAGGCGCTGGCTCGGTCGGCCCGTGCTGGAGGAGGGCGCCCCGGCGGACCTGGTCGTGTACGGCGAGGATCCGCGCGCGGACGTCCGGGTGCTGGCGGCTCCCCGGCACATCGTGCTGAACGGGCGGGTGATCGGATGAGTCGTCGCGGAGTCGCGGAGTCGCCGAGTCGCTGAGTCGCTGAGTTGACGAACGGTGACGGATGTTGTCCCCGGATCGTTGAAGCACCTCTGTGCACGCTCCGGCGCGAGCGCACTCCGTGCGGCTCGCGACGGGTGAAACGAGTGACACCGGCGAACGCACGTGCCGAAAGATTCGAATATGTGCGCGGAAACCCCCCTTTGGGGTGAACTCACGCCAGGTGTCCGTCAGTTCACCCTCAGTGCGTAAAGATTCACGGAGTCGAGGCCACCGGCGCAGGCGATGTCCCCCATTGGACTGTGCCGGTGGCTCCATGTCTCTTGTGGGGGTTCCACCATCTTGAACAGCAACACCTTCCGTCTCGCCGCCCTGGCGGTCGCCGCCGGCCCTGTCGCCCTGCTTGCCGCCGTCCCCGCGCACGCAGCCCCGGCGACGCCCACCACCGGCGGCGAGGGCAGGGCGAGCGCGGTCGTGCTCCGTACCGGGCTCGATGTCTCGCTCCTCAACAAGTCCGTCCAGGTACCGCTCAAGGTCACGCTCAACGAGGTGCAGGCCCCGGCCAGCGCCCGGAAGACCGCGCTCAGCGTGAACGTGGACGGGGTGGAGGGCGGAGCCCCGGTCAGCGTCCTGCGCGCCGACGTGGCCACCGCGAACGCCACGGCGGACGAGCACCGGGCCGAGGGCTACACCAACCTGGCGAAGGCCAGCATCCATGTGCCCGGACTGCCGGTGCTCTCACTCATCGAGGTCGAGAAGGTCACCTCCAAGGCGGTCTGCGAGACCGGCAGGAAGCCCGTCGCCGAGTCCAACGTGCTCGGCCATGTCGCGGTGCTCGGCAAGAAGGTGACGCTCTCCGCCGGCGGGCCGACCCGGGTGGCGGTGCCGGGCGTGGGCGAGGTCTCCCTCGACCTGTCCAAGACGGTCACCACCGAGCGCACGGCGGCCGCGACGGCGCTCCAGCTCAAGGTGTCGGTCAACCCGCTGAATCTCAACGTCGCCGAGGTGGAGGGCGAGGTCACCCTGGCCGAGGCGACCTGCGAGACCCCGAAGGGGCCGAAGATCCCTGAGGAGCCGAAGACTCCTGAGGAGCCGAAGACTCCTGAGGAGCCGGGCTCCACGGACGGCGGCTCCACGGGCGGCGACGTGGAGACGCAGACCGGCACCGACACCGGCACCGCCCCCACCGAGGCCAACCTCGCCGAGACCGGCGGCAGCTCCACCACCCCGTACATCGCGGGCGGAGCGGCCCTGCTGCTGGCCGTCGGCGCGGGCGCGACGGTGCTGGCCCGCAGGCGGGGCGGCAGCCAGAGCTGATACGTGTGAGGGGGCGGCGTCCGCCGTACGGACACCGCCCCCGGCAGGCCCGGCCGGAAGGGCCTCTCAGCGCCCGGAGCGCACGGGCAGCGCCTGCACGGCCTGGTCCAGGGCCTGGAGGAAACGGTTGGTCGTGGCCCGGTCGCGGACCGCGAGCCGCAACCACCGCGGCCCCAGGCCCGGGAACGTGTCACCGCGCCGGGCGGCGAAGCCCAGCAGCCGCAGCCGCTCCCGGACCTCCGCCGCCCGCTCCAGACGCACCAGGACGAACGGCCCCCGGGCCGCCTCCACCACCTCCACCTCGCTGAACTCGGCCAGCCCGGCGAGCAGATGGGCCCGGTCCACCGTGATCCGGTCCGCCGCCTCGGCCGCCTCCACCAACGCCCTCGGCTCCATGCACGCCTGAGCCGCCGCCAGCGCCGGGGACGACACCGGCCACAGCGGCTGCGCCTCGGAGAGCAGCGCCACGGTCTCCGGACCGGCCAGGACATAACCGATCCGCAGCCCGGCGAGCCCCCACGTCTTGGTGAGGCTGCGCAGCACCACGAGCCCCGGGATGTCCGTCCGGTCGCACAGCGCCTCACGCTCGCCCGGCACGACGTCCATGAACGCCTCGTCGACCACCAGCGTCCGACCCGGCCGTGCCAACCGCTCCAGCAGCGCCGCCGGGTGCAGCACGGACGTCGGGTTCGTCGGATTGCCGATCACCACGAGGTCCGCCTCTTCGGGCACCGCCTCCGGGTCGAGCCGGAAGCCGTCCTCGGCGCGCAGCAGCACCCGCCCTACCCCGTGCCCGGCCGCCCGCAGCGCCGCCTCCGGCTCCGTGAACTGAGGATGCACCACGACCGGACGACGGGCCGGAAGAGCACGGGCGATCAGGACGAACGCCTCGGCCGCGCCCGCCGTCAGCAGCACTCGCTCCACCGGCAGTCCGTGCCGGTCGGCGACCGCGGCGCGGGCCGAGGACCCGTCCGGGTAGGCGGCCAGCGAGGTGAGCGACGCGGCTATCCGCTCGCGCAGCCACTCCGGGGGAGTGTGGGTGCGGACGTTCACGGCGAGATCGGTCAGATTCTCGCCGCGCACCTCCGCGTCGCCGTGGTGGCGCAGGTCGGGCCCTGCGCTCTCGATGTTCCGCGTGGGGGGTTTCATGGCAGCCATGGTGAACGGGCGGGAGCCCGCAGTCACCGGTGAGGTGGAAGTTTTCCTCCCGGAAACCTCGAAAGTCCCGGCGACCGCCGGAAACCGGCGGGCCACCGCACAGGTCGCCATCCCCCCGCCGGCGGCCTTCCCGCCCGGGGCGCGGGTCTTCGGCACCACCAGTTCGTCCGCCTCGATCAGCGCCGCCGCCTCCGCGACCGACGCGGTCCCCACCGCGGCACCCACCGCGTCCGAGGGGTGCGGCACCCGGACCGCGGCCAGCGCCCCGGCCGGATGGGTCCGCAGCGGCACCCCGAGCCGGGCCGCCGCACCCACGATCCCCGGCTCGTCGCCCTTGGCGTCGACCGTCGCCACCTCCAGCACGTCCGCCGCGTCCAGCCCCGCCCCGCTCAACACCGCCTCGATCAGGGCGAACACCACATCATCGGGGGCGCCCCGGCGTGCGCCGACCCCCACCACCAGACTGCGGGCGCCGGACTCCGGTCCGGTGCCGACGGATGCTCCGGTCATCGGCGGAGTCCTGCCTTTCAGGTCATACGTCTCGGTGGTGCGGGGGAGGCGGCGGGGCCGTTCCGTATACGGGATCGGGCGGCAGGAAGGGCGCGGCGGACGCCGCCGGTAAGGACACCCTGAGATGCGGAGAGAGGGCCCGATCGGCTAGCAAGGCCCCATGGCGGTGTTCGTCGCGCTCGGCGCGTTCCTGATGACTCTGGCCGGCGGCTGGGTCGCACAACGCGTCACCGACCGCCGTCACCTGGTGCTCGGCCTCGCGGGCGGGCTGATGCTCGGCGTGGTCGGACTCGACCTCCTGCCGGAGGCGATCGAGGCCGCGGGCACGCCGGTGTTCGGGGTCCCCGCCGCCCTGCTGCTGTTCGTCGGCGGCTTCCTGGCGGCCCATCTGGTCGAGCGGCTGCTCGCCGGACGTCAGGTGGCACACGGGGCGAGCGGCGGACGCGTCCCGCAGGTGGGTCTGACGGCGGCCGCCGCGATGGTCGTCCACAGTCTGATGGACGGCATCGCGCTGGGCGCCGCCTTCCAGGTCAGCGGTTCCATGGGCGTGGCCGTCGCGCTGGCGGTGATCAGTCATGACTTCGCCGACGGATTCAACACGTACACCCTCACCAGTCTTTACGGGAACGCCCGCCGCAAGGCGCTCCTGATGCTGTTCGCGGCTGCCGCGGCACCGGTCGTGGGCGCCGCGACGACGCTGCTGTTCACCCTTCCGGAGGAACTGCTCGGCGGCTATCTCGGCTTCTTCGGCGGAGCGCTGCTCTACCTGGCCGCTGTGGAGATCCTTCCCGAGGCGCACCACACCCATCCCGCCCGCTCCACCCTTCTCTGCACCATCGGGGGCGTGGGCTTCATCTGGCTGGTCGTCGGCATCGCGGAGTGAGCCGCGCGTACGCCCGAGCGCCCGGTCACGACGGACGCGCCCCCCGGAGGGTGGGGTCACCGCGCCCGGCAGTGCTCGACGAACCGGCGGGCCACCCCGGGCGACGCGGCCCAGTGGGTGTGCAGATAGCTCGCGTGCACGCCCCGCTGGACGTACCCCTCGACCCGCCGCTCCGGCTGGTGCATGCCCCAGGCGGGTGTGGTCCCCGCCCCCGGCTCCAGCACCGTGCGGTGGAACTCATGACCGCGCATCCGTGTGCCCGCCACCGCCAGCGCGCTGTCCGACACGGCCACCGCCTGCCGGTACCCGAGCGTGAGGCGCTCGGACATCCGGGCCTCGGCGTCCAGCACCCCGCACATGGGCCTCCCGTCCAGCTCCCGCGCCAGATACAGCAGCCCCGCGCACTCGGCCGCCACCGGGGCTCCGCTCAGGGCCAGTTCCGTGACCGCCCGCCGCAACGGCTCGTTGGCGGAGAGCTCGGGGGCGTACATCTCCGGGAATCCGCCGCCGATCACGAGCCCCGCCGTGCCCACCGGCAGCTTCTCGTCCCGCAGCGGGTCGAAGACCACGACCTGCGCACCCGCCGCGGTCAGCAATTCGGCGTGCTCCGCGTACGCGAACGTGAACGCCGCCCCACCGGCCACGGCCACGACGGGCTTCATGGCGACAGCGTCGGGCTTCCGGGCGCACTCCGGCTCCCACGCCTCGTCCGGCAGCGCCGGCGCGGTCCGGGCCAGCGCCATCAGCGCGTCCAGGTCGCATCCGGCGCGCACCCGCTCGCCCATCGCCGCCACGGCGTCCACGGCTTCGGGGCCCCGCTCGGCCACCGGCACCAGACCGAGGTGGCGCGAGGGCGTCGCCACCTGCGGGGCCCGCCGCAGCACGCCCAGCACCGGCAGCCCCGACTCGTCCAACGCGTCCCGCAGCAAGGCCTCGTGCCGGTCGGAGGCCACCTTGTTCAGGATCACCCCGCCGATCCGGACCTCGGGGTCCCAGGAGGCGAACCCATGCACCAGGGCCGCCACCGAACGGGACTGCGAGGAGGCGTCCACCACCAGCACCACGGGGGCGCGCAGCAGCTTCGCGACCTGCGCGGTGGACGCCAGCTCCCCCTGACCCGAGGCGCCGTCGTACAGCCCCATCACACCCTCGACCACGGCAAGGTCGCACCCCGCCGACCCGTGCGCGAACAGCGGGGCGATCAGGTCCGTCCCGCACATGTACGCGTCGAGATTGCGGCCGGGGCGTCCCGTCGCCAGCGAGTGATAGCCCGGATCGATGTAGTCCGGCCCCACCTTGTGCGGGGAGACGGCGAGCCCGCGCGCGGCGAAGGCGGCCATCAGGCCGGTGGCGACGGTGGTCTTGCCGCTGCCGGAGGCCGGAGCGGCGATGACCAGACGGGGCACATTCACCACTCGATGCCCCTCTGCCCCTTCTGCCCCGCGTCCATCGGGTGCTTGACCTTCGACATGTCGGTCACCAGGTCGGCGGCCTCGATCAGCGCGTCCGGCGCGTTGCGGCCGGTGATCACCACATGCTGGGTGCCGGGCCGGTTCCGCATCACCTCGACGACCTCGTCGGTGTCGATCCAGCCCCAGTGCATCGGGTAGGCGAACTCGTCGAGCACGTAGAGCTTGTACGTCTCGGCCGCCAGGTCCCGCTTGACCTGCTCCCAGCCCTCGCGGGCCTTCTCCTCGTTGTCCAGCTGACCGTCGCGCTGGACCCAGGACCAGCCCTCGCCCATCTTGTGCCAGTCGACGGTGCCGCCCTCGCCGCTCGCTCCGAGGACCTTCAGCGCGTTCTCCTCGCCGACCTTCCACTTCGCGGACTTCACGAACTGGAACACCCCGATCGGCCAGCCCTGGTTCCAGGCCCGCAACGCCAGCCCGAAGGCCGCCGTCGACTTGCCCTTGCCTATGCCCGTGTGGACGAACAGGAGCGGGCGGTTGCGCCGCTGACGGGTGGTGAGCCCGTCGTCCGGCACCGATGTCGGCTGTCCCTGCGGCATTAAGCGGCCCTCCCGGCTGCGGTGACGTCCTTGACGAGCCCGGCGATCGAGTCGGCCCGCAGCTCGTCGAGCGTGACGGCGGTGCCTCCCAGTTCCCGGGCCAGCTCCCCGGCGAGACCGAGGCGTACGTACCCCGACTCGCAGTCCACGACGACGGATGCCGTCCCCTCCGAGCGGTGCAGCCGCCCGGCCCGCCCCGCGAGCGCCACCGGCTCCGGCCCGCCGGTCGCCCGGCCGTCCGTGACGACGACGAGCAGCGGCCGCCGTGACGGATCGCGCAGTCGCTCGACCCGCAGCACGTCGTGCGCCTTGAGCAGCCCGGCGGCCAGCGGGGTGCGGCCCCCGGTCGGCAGCGACTCCAGACGGGAGGCCGCCGCGTCCACGGACGAGGTCGGCGGCAGTGCCACCTCGGCGTCCTTGCCCCGGAAGGTGACCAGGCCGACCTTGTCCCGCCGCTGGTAGGCGTCGAGCAGCAGCGACAGCACGGCCCCCTTGACCGCGCTCATCCGCTGCCGGGCCGCCATCGAGCCCGACGCGTCCACGACGAACAGCACGAGGTTGCCCTCACGCCCCTCCCGGGTCGCCTGCCGCAGATCGTCCCGGCGCACCACGAGCCCGCGCCCGGAACGCCCGCGCGCCCGCTGGTGCGGGGCGGCGGCCCGCACGGTCGCCGCCAGGTGCAGCTTGGTCAGCGACCCCTGCGGGCGGCGGGCGCCGGTCGTGCGCCCGTGCTCGGTACGGGCCCGGGAGCGCCGCCCCGCAGCGCCCTCGCCGAGCCCCGGCACGCTGAGCATCTTCGTCCGGAACGGCTCGGCGGACGCCACGGGCTGCTGCTCGGCCCCGGTGGAACGGCCGGGCGCGTCGGGGCTGCCCTCGGGGGCCCCGGAAAGCGTGTCGCTGTCGCTTCCGCCCTCGCCCCGCGGCGGCGTACGGTCTCCATCGGCCTGGGGCGGTACGCCGCCGCCACCGCCGTCATCGTTCCCGCCCCCGTCGGGGTCGGGATCGGGCTGGTCGTCGCCGTCGTTGTTCTCCTGCGGACCGGCCTCGTCCAGGGTCTGGTCGAGCTTGTCCTCGTCCAGGCCGGGCGCGTCGAACGGGTTGCGGCGACGCCGGTGGGGGAGCGCGAGGAGAGCGGCCTGCCGCACATCGTCGGCGGTGACCTCCTCCCGGCCCGCCCAGGCGGCCAGCGCGGTCGCGGTACGGGCCATCACGATGTCGGCCCGCATCCCGTCGACCTCGAACGCGGCGCAGGTCGCGGCGATCTGTCGCAACACGCCGTCACCGAGCACCACCCGGGGCAGCAGGGCGCGCGCGGCGGCGATCCGCTCCCGCAGGGCGCTCTCCTCACCGGCCCAGCGCGCGGCGAACCCCTCGGGATCGTCGTCGTACGCGAGCCTGCGCCGCACGACCTCGACCCGCTCGTCGGTGTCCCGGGAGGCGGCCACCTCGACGGTCAGCCCGAACCGGTCCAGCAACTGCGGCCGCAGCTCGCCCTCTTCCGGGTTCATCGTCCCGACCAGCAGGAACCGTGCCGCGTGCCGTACGGAGACGCCCTCGCGCTCGACGTACGAGGCGCCCATGGCCGCCGCGTCCAGCAGCAGGTCCACCAGGTGGTCGTGGAGCAGGTTGACCTCGTCGACGTACAGGATCCCGCGGTGCGCGTCGGCCAGCAGCCCCGGCTCGAAGGCCTTCACGCCCTCCGACAGCGCGCGCTCGATGTCCAGCGCCCCCACGAGCCGGTCCTCGGACGCGCCGACGGGCAGCTCCACGGTCCGCGCGGCCCGCGACACACCGGCGGCCTCCGCGTGCGGCCCGTCGGGACACGCCGGATCGGGCGAGACGGGATCGCAGGAGAACCGGCACCCCTGCACGACGGAGACCTCCGGCATGAGGGCGGCGAGCGCCCGCACGGCGGTGGACTTGGCGGTCCCCTTCTCACCCCGCACGAGCACCCCGCCGACAGCCGGACTGACCGCGTTCAGCAACAGCCCGAGGCGCAGGTCGTCCTGCCCGACGATCGCGGTGAAGGGATACGGCGTACTCACTTGGCCTCCTGGTCGACATGAACAACAGCTGCTTCCCCAAGCCCCTGGGGCCTTGCGTCAGCGGACCGGGCAACATCAAGCCCGTGGGGCGGTGCCTCGGCGAACCCGGCAACAACACGCCCCTGGCCCCTTGAACCGGCGGACCCGGCAAACTCAACCCCCTCCGGCGATCGAGGAGCGGGGTCCGGGGCAGCGCCCCGGCTCTCCGGAGTACCCGCACCCGCGTCGGCCCCCGGCAGGGCAGGCGCCCCCGGCGGCACGAACGGCAACCCCGCGGGCGCACCCCCCTCGATCAACCGCCACAACGCGTCCGTGTCCGCGTGCTCCTCCACCAGATCCCCGAGCCGGTCCAGCTGCTCCTCCCGCAACACCCCGAAACTCGTGTCCGGCGCCGGCACGAACCGCCGCCCGGCGGCCCGGGCCACCTCCACCAGGAACCGCCGCCGGAACGCGTCGCTCTCCAGCGACCCGTGCCAGTGCGTCCCCCACACCGCCCCCACCCGGCACCCGTCGAGGAACGGCTCCCCGCCCCGCACATCGGCCACCCCGTGGTGGATCTCGTACCCCTCCACCGGCTCGCCCAGCGCCGAACCGACCGGCCGCGCCAGCGTCTTGTCCCGGTCGAAGCGGATGCGCACCGGCAGCAGGCCGAGCCCGTCCACGACCCCCGCCCGCGACTCCACCTCGTCCTCGATCCGCTCACCGAGCACCTGGAACCCGCCGCAGATCCCCAGCACCGGCCGGCCCTCCGCGGCCCGCCGCGCCAGCGCGTCCGCGAGGCCCCGCTCGCGCAGCCAGGCCAACGCCTTCACCGTGCCGCGCGTGCCCGGCACGATCACCAGGTCCGCGTCGGCCAGCTCCTCCGCCCGGTCCACGAACCGCACGACGACGCCCGGTTCGGCGGCCAGCGCGTCCACGTCCGTGAAGTTCGACATCAGCGGTACCGCGCAGACCGCCACCCGCAGCACGTCCTCGCCGTGCGGGGGAGCCACGACCGACTCCCGCACCGCACCCCGCAGGGACACCCGCAGACCGTCCTCCTCGTCGATGCCGAGCCCGTGGGCGTACGGCAGCACCCCGTACGTCCGCCGCCCGGTCAGCTCGAACAGCATGTCCAGGCCCGGCTCCAGCAGCGAGACGTCGCCCCGGAACTTGTTCACCAGATAGCCCGCGACGAGCGCCTGGTCCTCCGCGCCCAGCAGTGCCGTCGTCCCGAAGAAGGAAGCGAAGACCCCGCCCCGGTCGATGTCCCCGACCACCAGGACCGGGAACCTCGCGGCCCGCGCGATCCCCATGTTCACGATGTCCGTGCGCCGCAGATTGATCTCGGCCGGGGACCCGGCTCCTTCGCAGATGACCGCGTCGTACGTGGCCCGCAGCTGCTCCAGGCAGTCCGTCACCGTCCCGAGCAGCGCCTCCTGACGGCCCCCGTGGTACCCCCGGGCACTCATCTCGCCGACCGGTTTCCCCATCAGGACCACCTGGCTGGACCGGTCGCTGCCGGGCTTCAGCAGCACCGGGTTCATCAGAGCCGTCGGCTCCACCCGGGCGGCCTGCGCCTGCATCGCCTGGGCCCGCCCGATCTCCGCGCCCTGGCGGGTCACGAAGGAGTTCAGGGACATGTTCTGGGCCTTGAAGGGCGCGACCTTCACGCCCCGGCGCACCAGCCACCGGCAGATGCCCGCCGTGACGACGCTCTTGCCCGCGTCCGATGTGGTCCCCGCGACCAGCAGTCCGCCGCTCATGTCCGCTCCCGTTCCCGTACCGCGTTCCCTGCCGGACCGTTCATGACCGTCCCCGTCCCCGCCTCTGCCCCGCGGCCATCCGCCCGGCGACCAGCCGGCCCACCACGCACACGCCGAGGGCCAGCGTGCTCACCCGGCGCGACAGCCGTACCGCGCGTTCGATGTCCGCGCCCCGCACGTCCCGTCCGGACTCCCCGTTCAGCACCGGCCGGTGCTCGACGCGCCCCGCGTACGCCAGGGTCCCGCCCAGCCGTACGCCGAGCGCCCCCGCGAACGCGGCCTCCACCGGCCCCGCGTTCGGGCTCGGGTGGCGCCCCGCGTCCGTCCTCCAGGCGCGCACGGCCTCCCGGGGCCGCCCGCCCGCCGCCACGGCCAGCGCGGCCGTCAGGCGGGCGCCGGGCCACCCGGCGAGGTCGTCCAGGCGGGCCGAGGCCCAGCCGTAGCGGCGGTAGCGGGGCGACTTGTGGCCGACCATCGCGTCGAGCGTGTTCACGGCCCGGAAGCCGACGAGCCCCGGAACCCCGCCGATCGCCCCCCACACCAGTGCGCCGACGACGGCGTCCGAGGTGTTCTCGGCGACCGACTCGACGACCGCGCGGGCGATCCCGGGACCGTCCAGCGCGTGCGGATCGCGCCCGCACAGATGCGGCAGCCGCTCCCGCGCCACCTCCAGGTCCCCGGCGGCCAGGGCGCCGCCGATGGCGCGCGCCTCCCGCCCCAGCGACGTCCCCCCGACCACGGACCAGGCGGTGGCGGCGGTCAGCGCGACGGCGAGCGCGGGGCGTCCCCGGACGGCGCGCGCGCTCAGCGCGGCGGCCCCCACGGCGCCTCCGGCGCACACGAGGGTGTGCAGGGCGCCCGCGGCCCGGTCGTCACGCCACAGACGGGTCTCGGCCCGCGCCGCGGCGCGGCCGAATCCGGCGACGGGGTGACCCCGACGGGGGTCGCCGAGCAGGGCGTCGGCGATCATCCCGGCCGTGGCGCCGTACGCGAAGACGCGGTCGGCACGCACGGCTCAGCCGGTCGCGGGGAGGGATGTTCCGGCGCGAGGGCCTGTCGTGGGGGGCACGGGAAGCGGCGCACGGCGGCCGGGCATGGCGTATGTCCTCACTCAGGGTCCGCGCCCTGGTTCGACGTGACCGGCGACGAGAGTCTCCTGGCTTCCGGATCCGCAGTTCCCCCGGCCTTCCAGTCCGCGTGTCGCGGGCCGTGACGTTCCGGTGTGGGGGAGTGCTCCCCGGTGACAGTGGCGGGACCGCGCCGGATTCGCACCGGCTTCCTCTGCTGTCGCCGTAAATGGCTCCGGCAGTCCACCACGCCCCGCGAACAGCCGTCAACTCGCTGTTGACCTGCGAGGCTCCACTGTGCGCAGACGCACATCGGGCCGGACACAGGAGGGTGTGTCCGGCCCGAAGGAGTGCGAGGTGCGGGGTCAGGCGACGATCAGGTAGATCCCGTACGAGACCGCCGCGACGCACAGCGCGAAGCAGGCGTACGCGCCGGTGCGCGCCAGCGCCACCGACCCGCCGGAAGCGCTGCTTCCGGCCGTGGCGGACTGCTTGGAGAGGGCGACGATGCCCAGGGTGAAGAGGCCGACCAGCGCGACGGTGACCACCAGGCTGACACCGAAGACGGAGGCGAGAGCTGCCCAGTCGATTTTCATGCGGATCTGTCCTTACACCTTGGCCGGCGGCCGGGCCGGGTCGTCGGGCGCCGAGGCGGGGGCCGGGATGGTGGATGCGAGGTCGGAGGCCGGGCCGCCGATGGGCGGCGGCTGGACCGCCGCCATGGCGGTGGTGACGACGCCCTGGGGCTCGTCGTCGTCCGTGTCGTTGACGTTGGTGTGGTCGACCGGCTGGCGGCGCGAGGCCACCCAGATGGCGAACGAACCGCCCACCAGGATGACCGCCGTGACGGCGATGCCCCAGGGGCCCTGCTTGGTCAGGAACTCGGCGCCCGCACCGATCAGACCGGCCGCCGGGAGCGTCAGCCCCCAGGCGACGAACATCCGGGTGGCGGTGGACCAGCGGACCACGCCCCCCTTGCGGCCGAGGCCCGCGCCCATGACGGCACCGGAGCAGGACTGGGTGGTGGAGAGCGAGAAGCCGAGGTGCGAGGAGGCCAGGATGACCGTCGCCGCGCTGGTCTGGGCGGCGAAGCCCTGCGGCGGCTGGAGGTCGGTCAGGCCCTTGCCCATCGTGCGGATGATGCGCCAGCCGCCGAGGTAGGTGCCGAGCGCGATGGCCACACCGGCGGAGACGATGACCCACATGGGCGGGTTGGAGCCGGGGGCCAGGACACCGCTGGTGACCAGCGCCAGGGTGATGATGCCCATCGTCTTCTGGGCGTCGTTGGTGCCGTGGGCGAGCGAGACGAGACCGGCGGAGGCGATCTGTCCGGCCCGGTAGCCCTTGGCGGTCGACTTGAGCTGACCCTCGTCGGTGACGTTCCGGTTGATCCGGTACGTCAGCCGCGTGGCCAGCATCGCGGCGATACCGGCGACCAGGGGGGCCGCGATCGCGGGCAGCAGCACCTTGGTGACGACGGTGCCGCCGTTGATCGAGGACCAGCCGGCCGACATGACGGCGGCGCCGATCAGTCCGCCGAACAGGGCGTGGGAGGAGCTGGAGGGCAGGCCGACCAGCCAGGTAAGGAGATTCCACAGGATGGCGCCGACGAGCGCCGCGAAGATGACCTCGGTTCTGATGCCGTCTTCGTTGACGATCCCGCCGGAGATCGTCTTGGCGACCTCCACCGACAGGAACGCGCCGATCAGGTTGAGAACGGCGGACATCGCCACCGCTGTCTTGGGCTTCAGGGCGCCGGTCGAGATGGTGGTCGCCATCGCGTTGGCGGTGTCGTGGAAACCGTTCGTGAAATCGAACACGAGAGCTGTCACGACCACAATCGCAAGCAGCAGCGTGATGTGTTCCATTTACCCAGGCAATCGTTCGACGTCAGTGGCACGTGGACCGTAGGCAACCTGGATGAACGGAAGATGAACTGAGCAGGGCGCTGCGGTGACCCCAAACGGAGTGGGTCGCCTCCGCTTGTGCGCGGGAGGGGCTGCGCGGTGTCTGTGAGGCGGGGCGTGGGCTGTCCTTTGCCTCCGGTTGGCGAACATTTTGAACGGCTGTTCGGCACTCGGAAGAGACCTCCGTCACCTCGCAGGTGACGTTCCGGTTGCGCCACTTGACCCCTACGCTCGCCCCATGAGCGAGCAACACCCGGAATCCGTCGGCCGGACCTGGCGGGACGTCGTCGCCACCGCCCGCCGCAGCGCGGCGGACGGCCTGGTCGTCGGCACCTCGGGCAACGTGTCGGCCCGCGTCGGCGACCTGGTCCTGGTCACGCCCAGCGGGGTGCCCTACGACCGGCTCGGACCCCACGACGCGGTCGGAGTCGATCTGGAAGGCCGCCAGGTCCTCGGCGACCTCGGGCCGACCAGCGAACTTCCCCTGCACCTGGCGGTCTACCGCTCCACCGACGCCGCCGCCGTGGTCCACACCCACGCCGTCCACGCCACCGCCGTCTCCACCCTCGTCACCGAGGTGCCGCTCGTCCACTACGCGGCCGCCATCCTCGGCGGACCCGTCCGCACCGCCGCCTACGCCCGCTACGGCACCCCGGAACTGGCCGAAGCCATGCTCGGGGCCCTGGAGGGCCGTACCGGCTGCCTGCTCGCCAACCACGGCACCGTCGCCTACGGCGACACCCTCGACCAGGCCTACGAGCGCACCGCCCAACTGGAGTGGCTCTGCCGCCTCTGGCTCACCGCGAGTTCCGTGCCCGGCCGCACGCCGGCCCTGCTCGACGCGGCCCAACTGGACGAGGTGACGGAAGCGCTCAAGGGATACGGCCAGCCCGGCTGACCCGCGCTTCCCGCCGAGCCTTCGCGCCGGAGCTCCCGCGAGGGCGGCCTCGCGAACCGCCGGAGCCCCGGTCCCGGGCCGCGTCCGCCCCGGACGGCCCCGTCCACTGGCAGCCCGCCCCCGGCCCCACGACACTGGAGCGGTGCGCCCGGTAACCGCGACGGCAACGGCCGTCACCACGATCCTCGGCGTCGGTGCGACAGCGGTCGCGGCCGGCCGGTACGCCAGCGACGTCGCCCTCAAAGCGGCGCCCGGACGTCCCCTTCCCGCCGACCGCAGACTCACCGTGCATGCCACGGCCGCCGGACAGGTCACCCTGACCCGGTCCTTCTCGGCGCTCAGGCCCGGCACCTACGGTCTGTCCGGACCCGACGTCCACGCGGTCGTCGGGCCCGTCGTCGAAGGGGCCTCCCAGGCCGCCGACACCGTCGTCCGCAGGCTGGAGAACGTCGGCCGGGGGCTCCTCGAACCGGGCGCGAAAGTGCGGCTCACCCCCGCGCTGTACGACGGTGACCCGAGCGGCGACCTCGGCCTGGACCACCAGGAGGTCGAGATCCCCGGCGAGCTGGGAACCCTGCCCGCCTGGTACGTCCCCGGCGCCCGCGACACCTGGGTCATCACCGTGCACGGCCTCGGCACCACCCGGGCCCACCCCATGAACCTGATGGGTTTCCTGCGCGAACAGCGCTTCCCGGTGCTCGACCTCGCCTACCGGGGCGACCCCGGAGCCCCCCGCCCCGCGGACGGCCTCGGCCACTTCGGCGCCTCCGAATGGCGCGATCTCGACGCCGCCCTCCGCTGGGCCCTGCGCCACGGGGCCCGCAACGTGATCGTCCACGGCTGGTCCACCGGCGCCACCATGGCCCTGTACGCCGCGGTCGAGTCCCCGCTCCGCGACCGGATCAGCGGCCTCGTCCTCGACTCCCCGGTGCTGGACTGGCCGGTCACCCTGCGCGCCCTGGCCGCGGCCCGCGGCGTCCCGGCCGCGCTGCTGCCGCTCGCCGTCCGCGCCGCCCAGGGCAGGACCGGGATGAACAGCGCTCCGGTGCTGGAGACCTCGGCCCCGGCCTCACTGCGCGCCCCGACCCTGATCCTGCACGGCCCGGACGACACGATCGCCCCCTGGGACGCCTCCCGCGAGCTCGCCGCCCGCCGTCCGGACCTGGTCAGCCTCCACGCCGTACCGCGGGCTCCGCATGCGTCGATGTGGAACGCCGGTCCGGCCCGCTACGAGGAGACCCTGCGACGCTTCCTCACGCCCCTGATGTGAGCCGATGGGGTGAACTCTCCCGCTTGCCGCCGCACCGGGGGAACCTTTCCCGTACCGGTGAAACACCTTCCGTTTGGGCTTTCGGGCCGTCAGGGGCAAGACTGCTCCCGTGACGTCCCGTACTCCGCGCGACTCCAGGCTGCGACTTGTCCGCCCGCGACCCCTCGCCACCGCCCGCAAGGCCGTGACGACCCGGCGTACCAGGCCGGCTCCCCGGCCCCCCGAGGGCACCCCGCCCCGTACGGAACTGGCGCGCCAGGCCAGGGCGGTGCTCGCCGACGCCGTACGCATCGCCCACTGGGCGGCCGGCGCGCCGGGGCCGGGCACCGCCGCCCCGCTCGCGGCCCACGCCCTCGAACGGGCGGCCACCGCTCTGGAACTCTCCCCGGCGCAGATCCGCGCGGGGTGGGACCGGGCCCGGCTGGCCGGACTGATCGAGCTGCACGGTGACACCGCCCGCCCCGGCTGGCGGCTGCGCGCCTGGGACCGGGACGATTCCGCCGTCCTGCGCGGCTGGGTGGCGCTCTTCGACGCCTGGTCGCTCGTCCACGCCGCACCCGCGGACATCGAGGCGGGCGCGGTCGCCGAAGCCGTCGAGGCCGTGCCCCAGGTGCTCTCCCTCCTCCAGCTCTCCGCCGGCCCGGTCACCGTCCCCGCCCTGCTGGACCTCCTCGGCCAGCGCGTCGCCGAACTCCAGGAGGAGCGCTGCGAAGTGCCCCTGGGACCCGTCAGAACCGTGCCCGCCGACCAGGCGGAGACCCCCGCCCGGGCTGGGGCGTCCCGGAACGGCGCCGGACCCGCCCGGAGCGCGGACCTCAACGCCCTGCTGCTCGACTGGGCCCTGGAGGGCCTCGCCGCCGTCGGGGCGCTGACGCTCGGCAAAGGGCACGCCACCCTCACCCCGCTCGGCAACTGGGCGGTCTGGGTCAAGCTGGAACAGATCTGCGTCGCCGCGCAGAGCCCGGCCGGGAACATCGAGCAGTCCGCCGCCGACATGCTCCTCGGCTGCGCCCGGCTCACCCCCGGCCCGGCCCGCGCCGAATACCGCGCCTGGCTCGCCGCCCGCACCGTCGGCAGCGCCGTGGCCGAACTGCTGGCCGTCGCCCGGGGCGAGGACGCGCTGCTGCGCGGACTGGCCTTCGAGGCGCTGAGGGTCGTCGGCGCCCCCGCCGAACCCGAGGTCCGCGCCGTCCTCGCCGAACCCTCGCTGCGGCCCTACGCGCTGCTCTGGCTCGCCGAGTACGAGGGCAACGACCCGGACGACGCCCAGGACGTCCTCAGCCGGGAGGAGGCCACCTGGCTCTGGGTCGACACCGCGGCGGCCGTCGCCGACCACGGCGAGACCGGGCTCCTGGTGCGCCATCTCGACTCCGCCGTCCAGGGCACCGTCCCCGCCCTGCTCGACGAGGTCAGGGCCGTCGGCCATCCGCGCACCGTCCAGGTCCTGGTCGCCCTGGCCGCGGCCCACCCGGACCCGGCCCTGGCCAAGGCGGTCCGCCGGGCCGCCTTCCAGGTGCACACCGGAGGGTCCTGAGCCCGGGCCCCGACCGGGACCGCGGTGCCGTGCGCAAGCCAGGCCGCCTCCGGGGTCCGCTCAGCCGGACCCCGGGGCGTACGTCCCGAAGCTCCACACGTTGCCCTCGGCGTCCCGCGCCATGTAGTCCCGGGAGCCGTAGTCCTGGTCGGTCGGTTCCATGAGGATCTCCACGCCGAACTCCTTGGCACGGGCGTGGTGCTCGTCCACCTCTTCCACCACCACGTACACCCCCGCCGGGCCCGCACCCGTCATCGCCTGCGCGAACAGTCCCTCGCGTCCCTTGGAGCCGAGCATCACCCTGCCGTTGCCGCAGGACAGCTCGGCATGCAGCACACTGCCGTTCTCCCCCTCGTGGACCGCCTCCTCGGTGAAGCCGAGGCCCTGCGTCAGCGTCCTGATCGCGGCCTTCGCGTCGTCGTAAAGGATCGTCGGGTAGATCGTGGGAACGCCGCTCGCCCCGCCTGCCATCGCGCTCACCTCTCCTGCTGCCACGCCTGTCCGGATCACCCTGATGTGATCTGCGTCTCAGGTCTCAGTCTTCCACCGGGCACTGACAATGCCCTCCCGAAAGCGTTCCCGCAGGTCAGGTGCGTTAGGTTCAGGCGAAGGTGTCGCACCGCGCCATATCCCCCGTGCGGAACCCGATGGAGAGCCGCTGCTGCCGCCGCGCGGCTGAACCGTGCGTCCACGACTCCGGGGTGATCCGTCCCTGGCACCTCTCCTGGGTCCGGTCGTCGCCGACCGCCGCAGCCGCGTCCAACCCGTGCCGGACGTCCGCCCGGGCAGGCTCCGTGATCAGCGGTCGGCCCGTCCGGTGTCGTCGTGGCACGGCGTCGCTGTTCTCGCCCTGCCGCCCGTCCTGCGTCCGGGCCCCGCGCCGAGTATCGGCCGGTTCGTCCCGACGAGCACGCGGAAAAGAAGTTGCGTACCGCCAGTAGAATGGGCCGTATGGCCTTTCTCCTTGTGCATTAGCGGCGTCGAGAGACCTCCGCCCTCGTCCCTCCGCCGTCCATACTGCCCTGGAGTTTTTCCGTGATCACCGCCTCCGGCATCGAGCTGCGCGCCGGCGCCCGCATCCTCATCGAGTCCGCTTCCTTCCGCATCGCCAAGGGCGACCGCATCGGCCTCGTCGGCCGCAACGGAGCGGGCAAGACCACCCTCACCAAGTGCCTCGCGGGCGAGGGCACCCCCGCCGGGGGCACCATCACCAGGTCCGGCGAGGTGGGCTACCTCCCGCAGGACCCGCGCACCGGCGACCTCGACATCCTCGCCCGCGACCGCATCCTCTCCGCCCGCGGCCTCGACGCGATCCTGCGCAAGATGCGCGAGAACGAGGACCGGATGGCGAACGGGCAGGGCGCCACCCGCGAGAAGGCGATGAAGAAGTACGAGCGCCTGGAGACGGAGTTCCTCACCAAGGGCGGATACGCCGCCGAGGCCGAGGCCGCCACCATCGCCGCCGCGCTCAGCCTGCCCGACCGGGTCCTCGGCCAGCCCCTGCACACGCTCTCCGGCGGTCAGCGCCGCCGCGTCGAGCTGGCCCGGATCCTCTTCTCGGACGCCGACACCCTCCTCCTGGACGAGCCGACCAACCACCTCGACGCCGACTCCATCGTCTGGCTGCGCGACTACCTCAAGTCCTACCGCGGCGGCTTCATCGTGATCTCCCACGATGTCGACCTGGTCGAGACGGTCGTCAACAAGGTGTTCTACCTCGACGCCAACCGTTCCCAGATCGACGTCTACAACATGGGCTGGAAGCTCTACCAGCAGCAGCGCGAGGCCGACGAGAAGCGCCGCAAGCGCGAGCGCCAGAACGCCGAGAAGAAGGCCGCGACCCTCAACGCGCAGGCCGACAAGATGCGCGCCAAGGCCACCAAGACCGTCGCCGCCCAGAACATGGCCAAGCGCGCCGACCGGCTGCTCTCCGGCCTGGAGGCCGTACGGGTCTCCGACAAGGTCGCCAAGCTGCGCTTCCCCGACCCCTCGCCCTGCGGCAAGACCCCGCTGATGGCGGAGGGCCTCTCCAAGTCGTACGGCTCGCTGGAGATCTTCACCGACGTCGACCTCGCCATCGACAAGGGCTCCCGCGTCGTCATCCTCGGCCTCAACGGCGCCGGCAAGACCACGCTGCTCCGCCTGCTCGGCGGCGCCGAGAAGCCCGACACCGGCGAGATCATCGAGGGACACGGCCTCAAGCTCGGGTACTACGCCCAGGAGCACGAGACCCTCGACCCGGACCGCACGGTCCTGGAGAACATGCGCTCCGCCGCGCCCGACCTCGACCTCGTGGCCGTCCGCAAGACGCTCGGCTCCTTCCTCTTCTCCGGCGACGACGTCGACAAGCCCGCGGGCGTGCTCTCCGGCGGCGAGAAGACCCGGCTCGCCCTGGCGACCCTGGTCGTCTCCTCCGCCAACGTGCTCCTGCTCGACGAGCCGACGAACAACCTCGACCCCGCCAGCCGCGAGGAGATCCTCGGCGCGCTGCGCACCTACAAGGGTGCGGTCGTCCTCGTCACCCACGACGAGGGCGCCGTCGAGGCGCTCCAGCCGGAACGGATCATCCTGCTCCCGGACGGCGTCGAGGACCTCTGGGGAGCGGACTACCGCGACCTCGTCGCCCTCGCCTGATCCACCGGGGATAGATCATTCGGCCTACGCGTGATCCATCATCTGCGTGAGGACGTCTCGTACTCCGGTGGTGCGCCCGGCGCTCACCCGTCGTGCGCCCCCTTTCCGGCCACTCTTCCCCGTACGGCCCTGACCTGGCGGTTCTCCTGCCGGTCCGGGCCGTGCACCCCCGTACGCCCTGGGGAATCAGGGATTCCGCTCGTGTCGGCGTGCTTCTCGTCCGGGAAACCGCTCGCACCGACCTTGCCGAATGGGTGGCCAGGAAGCGCGGGAGGGGTGATCATGAGAGTCCAGAGCGCACTTCGCATGAGGAGGCACGGGTGGCCGAGACTCTGAAGAAGGGCAGCCGGGTAACCGGCGCCGCGCGTGACAAGCTCGCGGCAGACCTGAAGAAGAAGTACGACTCCGGTGCGAGCATTCGGGCGCTGGCCGAGGAAACCGGCCGCTCCTACGGGTTCGTCCACCGGATGCTCAGTGAGTCCGGAGTGACGCTGCGGGGACGCGGCGGCGCGACACGGGGCAAGAAGGCCGCTTCGGCCTGAGGCCCTTGAGTTCCGGCGCCCTCGGCGTCATGCGGGCCCAACGGAATTCGGGGTGACCACCCGGCTGACCGCAAGGTCGCCCGGGTGGTTACTGTTCAGTCACTTCATACCGAGTGCTGACTGCACCCCATCCGGAGGCGCCCCATGACCTCGATCGACACTGTGCTCGACAAGGACGGCGTACGGCTCACCGTCGACGACGCCGTCGCCACGGTGACGCTCACCAACCCGGCCAAGCGCAACGCTCAGTCTCCCGCTCTGTGGCGGGCGTTGACCGAAGCCGGACGGGCGCTGCCCGGCACGGTCCGGGTCGTGGTGCTCCGCGCCGAGGGCATGTCCTTCTCCGCGGGCCTCGACCGGCAGGCCTTCACTCCCGAGGGCTTCGACGGCGAGCCGTCGTTCCTCGACATGGCGCGCGGCCCGGAGGCCGAGCTCGACGCGACCATCGCCGAGTACCAGGAGGCGTTCACCTGGTGGCGCCGCAACGACCTCGTGTCGATCGCCGCGGTCCAGGGCCACGCCATCGGCGCCGGATTCCAGCTCGCCCTCGCCTGCGATCTGCGGATCGTCGCCGAAGACGTGCAGTTCGCCATGCGCGAGACCAGCCTCGGCCTCGTTCCCGACCTCACGGGCACCCACCCCCTGGTGCACCTCGTGGGGTACGCCCGCGCGCTCGAAATCTGCGCCACCGGCCGCTTCGTGCACGCCGAGGAGGCCGAGCGCACCGGCCTCGCCAACCTCGTGGTCCCCGTCGACCAGCTCGACGCGGCGGCCCGCGACCTGGCCGGGGCCCTGGTGGCGGCGCCCCGTGACGCCGTCGTCGAGACGAAGGCCCTCCTGGCCGGCGCGCTCTCGCGCGACTACGCGCAGCAGCGCGTCGCCGAGCGGGCCGCCCAGGGCCGCCGGCTCCGTGACCTGGCGGGCATCACCGACTGACCACGGCCGTGACCAGCACCGACACCGGCAACCGGTCCTCCGAGGCCGCCGCCACCGCCGTGCGCACCGACCGGGCGACATCCAGCGCCCGGTGGTCCCCGGCCGTCGCCACCTCGACGCGCACATGATCGTGGGCGGTGTGCACCGGGCCGCCCAGGACCCGCGTCAGCGAGACGACCCCCGGCGCCCCGGCGGCAGCCGTCGCCACCGGCCCCTCCGGCCCCGGGCCCGGGGCCGGAGGCGTTGTCTCCGCGACCGTCACCTGATCGGTCGCACCGGCCTCCAGCAATGCCGTGACCGTCAGGTCCACCTCGGTGACCTCCAGACCCAGCCGGGCGGCTGCGGCCGTGAGCAGCGCCGCGCGCAGGGCCGCCGCGGTGTCGGGCAGCGGCCGGTCCGGGGTGGTGGAGAACTCCGCCTCGATCCGCAGCGGCCCCGGCGGCAGCGCACTCGGCGGAGCCGGGGGCGGCGCCGGGGCCGCCGGGTCCCGCGACACGGCGGGGCCGCTCCCGGCCACAGCCGCCTCAAGAGCCTCCTGCGTCGGACCGATCCGCAGCTTCCCCAGCACCGTCCCGGGGAGAGTGGCCGCCGCGCACAGCACCGACGCGGCGGCCGTCTCCGCGATCCACGCGCCGTCCGCCGGACCGCCCAGCGGCAGCAGCCTGCCCAGACCCAGCCGTTGCCGTACCGAAGCGGTCCATCCGTCGACCCTCTGCGGGCCCCGTGCCGTCGTCATCACCCCAGACTGCCGTATCCACGACGCGGGATGGGGAAAGCGCACTTAACGTGGGCAAGGAAGTCCAAACCAGTCCCGAAGGGAAGACCGGCGATGACTGAGAGCTCCCAGCGCAACAACCCCGACAGCGGGTCCGGTGGCAAGACCCCGCTGAGCAAGCGTGGCGGCGGCGACCCGGGCACCCGGGGCCGCACCACCATCGCCGACGGCGTCGTCGAGAAGATCGCCGGGATGGCGGCACGCGATGTGGTCGGCGTCCACGCGATGGGCAGCGGCCTGTCCCGGACGTTCGGCGCGGTCCGCGACCGGGTCCCCGGCGGCGGCAAGTCCGTCACCCGCGGAGTCAAGGCCGAGGTCGGCGAGTCGCAGACCGCCCTCGACCTGGAGATCGTCGTCGACTACGGCGTGGCGATCTCCGACGTGGCCCGTGACGTGCGCGAGAACGTCATCGCGGCGGTGGAGCGCATGACCGGCCTCGAGGTCGTCGAGGTCAACATCGCGGTGAGCGACGTCAAGCTGCCCGACGAGGACGACGATGACGACGGCAACGACGATCAGCGTCTTCAGTGACCCTTCCGCATCTCCGTCGCACGCCAGTTGAGGAGAGAGACACGATGAGCATGGCTGTCGCCGGTCTGTTGGCCGGCATGGCGCTCGGGTTCGCCGGGTATTTCGGCGGGTTCGGAGCCTTCGTACTGGTGGCCGCGCTGGGCGCGGTCGGCTTCATCGCCGGCCGCTTCCTGGACGGCGACCTGGAGCCCGGCGACTTCTTCCGGAGTCGCGAGCGCGGCGACCGGCGACGGTGACGGCGGTGAACGGCCGGGTCGCCGCCGCGATACGGGGCGAGACCCGGATCGCCGACCGCGTCGTCGCCAAGATCGCCGCCCAGGCGGCGAAGGAGGCGGTCGACGAACCGCCCGCGGACGGGGCGTCGCCGCGTGCCACGGTCACCGTGCACCGCGACGCCGCCCGGGTCCGCGTCAGTCTGGAACTCGGCTACCCCAGTGACATCGGCCGCCAGTGCGGCGCCGTACGCCGCCGGGTCGCCCAGCGGGTCAAGGCACTGGCAGGCATGGAGGTGCCCGAGGTGGCCGTGCAGGTCGAACGGCTGCACCCCGCCGGAACGAGCGCCGCCGCACAGGGGAGGATCCGATGACCGAACCCGGTGAACCCACCGGCTCCACCCGGCGGATGCCCACCCTGGGACAGAGCGACGACCACGCGAGCCCGCAGGCCCCGAACACGTCGGCCGACGCCCGCGAACCGGTCCCCACCCTGGAACAGGGCGACGGCACCGCCCGCCGCTTCTGGTCCGCCCGTCGCGTCCCGGCCGCCCTGCTGGCCCTCGTGGTCCTGGGCGGAGCAGGGCTGCTGCTCTACGACATCGCCGCCGTACGGGCCGACCACCCGGCCATGCAGTGGCGTCGCTCCCTCGCCGACGGACTGGCCGAACGGAATCTGGACGACATCGCGGTGCTCATCGGGGCCGGCGTCGCGGCCTTGATCGGCCTCTGGCTGATCCTCCTGGCCCTCACCCCCGGACTGCGCGACCTGCTGCCGATGCGTCGCGACCGCGCCGACGTCCGGGCCGGACTCGATCGTAGCGCCGCCGCACTGGTCCTGCGGGACCGGTCCGTGGAGGTGTCCGGCGTGCAGTCCGTGCGGGTCGGCATGGGACGGCGGAAGGCGAAGGTGCGCGCGCTCTCCCACTTCCGGGAACTCGACGACGTGCGGGCCGACCTGGACGCCGTGCTGGAGAAGGCCGTCCGGGAACTGGGCCTGGCGAAGCCGCCGGCCCTCTCCGTCCAGGTGCACCGACCGGCGAAGAAGGGATGAGCCGCATGCGCTCCACCGTCAACAGGGTCCTGCTGGCCCTGGCCGGGCTGGTGCTGGTCGTCGTCGGCGGGGCGGTGCTCGCCGCCGGCCTCGGCGCCTCCGTGCCGTCCTGGTGGCCCTGGGACGGCAAGACCGACGTGCTGCTCAGCGTGGCCGACCGGCAGCGCTGGCGTGACGCGGGCTGGTGGTGGCCGACGGTGATCGCCGTCCTCGCCGTCCTCGTGGTCCTCGCCCTGTGGTGGCTCCTCGCCCAGCTCCGCCGCGGCCGGCTCGCCGACGTACTGGTGGACAGCGGCGACGGCGAAGGGGCCCAGGTGCGGGGCCGCGCCCTGGAGGGCGTCCTCGCCGAAGAGGCGGGCGCACTGGACGGAGTGGCCCGCGCCCAGGCGATGCTGACCGGCCGCCGCACCGAGCCCCGGGCCCGGGTCCGGCTGATGATGGAACCGCACGCCGCGCCCCTCGGGACGCTGAACGCGGTCGCCGACGGGGCCCTGGCGCACGCACGCACCTCGGCCGGTCTGGACGCGCTTCCCGCCGAGGTGCGCCTGCGGGCCGTCAAGCACCGCGCGGAGCGGGTGTCCTGACGGCCCTTACGGCACCCGGGGACCGGCGGGGCGGGTCAGAAGCCGTGCCGTGATCCGCCGTCCACCGGGACCATGATGCCCGTGAGGTAGGAGGCGGCGGGGGAGAGCAGGAAGGCCGCGGTCTTCCCGAACTCCTCGGGCGTCCCGTAGCGGCGCAGCGGAATCCGTGCCTCGTTCGCGGTGCGGGCGGCCTCCGCGTCGCCGGACAGGGCGTCCAGTTCGCGGACCCGGTCGGTGTCGATCCGGGCCGGCAGCGCGCCCACCACCCGGATCCCGCGCGGGCCCAGCTCGTCGGCCAGCGACTTGGCGAAGCCGGCGAGACCGGGGCGCAGCCCGTTGGAGATGGTCAGCCCCGCGATCGGCTCGTGGACCGATCCGGAGAGCACGAAGCCGATCACGCCGCCTTCGCCGAGCGCGGCGGCCGCCGTCCGGGCGAGGCGTACCGCTCCCAGGAACACCGTCTCGAACGCCGTCTGCCACTGGTCGTCCGTGTTGTCCGCGAGGAAGCCGGGGGCGGGTCCGCCGACACTGATGAGGATGCCGTCGAGCCGCCCGAAACGTTCCCGCGCCGAGTCCACGAGGCGCTGCGCGGCGCTCGGGTCGGCGTTGTCGGCGGCGAGCCCGACGACGTCCGGGCCCAGCTCGGCGGCGGCCTCCACGACCACCTTCTCGTCCCGCCCGGTGATGATCAGCTTCGCGCCGTCGCCGGCGAGGGAGCGGGCCGTGGCGTTGCCGAGGCCCCGGGTCGCTCCGGTGACGATGTAGACGCGGTCCTTCAGTCCAAGATCCATGGCCCTATCCTGCCGGGTCCTCACCGGCGAGGTCGACAGCGGAGTTCACCAGTCCGATATGGCTGAAGGCCTGGGGGAAGTTGCCCAGCTGCCGCCCCGCCGCCACGTCGTACTCCTCGGCCAGCAGGCCCACGTCGTTGCGCAGCCCCAGCAGATGCTCGAACAGCTCCCGCGCCTCGTCCGGCCGGCCGATCCGCTGCAACGCGTCCACCAGCCAGAACGAGCAGGCGAGGAACGCGCCCTCGTCGCCCGGAAGTCCGTCCACGGAGGCGCCCTGGGTGCTGTAGCGGCGGACCAGTCCGTCGCTGCCGAGCTCGGCGCGGACCGCGTCCACCGTGCCGATCACCCGGGGGTCGTCCGGCGGCAGGAATCCGGTCCGCACGATGAGCAGCGTCGAGGCGTCCAGCTCCCGCGACCCGTAGGACTGGGTGAAGGTGTTCCGCTCGGGGTCGTACCCCTTCTCGCAGACCTCGGCGTGCACGGCGTCCCGCATCGCCCGCCAGCGGTCGGCGTCGCCGGGCAGTTCGGGATTCTCCTCCAGCGAGCACACCGCCCGGTCGGCGGCGACCCAGGCCATCACCTTGGAGTGCACGAAGTGCCGCCGGGCGCCGCGGATCTCCCACAGCCCCTCGTCCGGCTCGCGCCAGGTCGACTCCAGGAAGCCGAGCAGGCTGAGCTGGAGGTTCCAGGCGTGCGGCTTGTCGTCGAGACCGGCGACGCGGGCGAGGCGTAGCGCGTCGATGACCTCGCCGTACACATCGAGTTGACGCTGACGGACGGCCGCGTTGCCGGTGCGCACCGGCCGGGAGTGCTCGTACCCCGTGAGCCAGGGCAGCTCCGACTCGGGCAGCCGCCGCTCGCCCGCCAGCCCGTACATGATCTGGAGGTCGGCCGGGTCTCCGGCGACGGCCCGCAGCAGCCAGTCCCGCCAGGCCTCCGCCTCCTCCAGATAGCCGGCCGAGACCATCGCCCCGAGCGTCAGCGTGGCGTCCCGCAGCCAGCAGTAGCGGTAGTCCCAGTTCCGTACGCCGCCGATCTCCTCCGGCAGGGAGGTGGTCGGGGCCGCCACGATGCCGCCCGTCGGGCCGTACGTCAGCGCCTTCAGGGTGATCAGGGAGCGCAGCACGGCATCGCGGTAGGGGCCTTCGTAGGTGCAGGCGCCGGTCCACTTCGCCCAGTCGTGCAGGGTGTGCTTCAGCGCCTTGTGCGGGTCGATCAGCTTCGGGCGCGGCGAGTGCGAGGGGTGCCAGGTCAGCACGAACGCGACGCTCTCGCCCTCGGCGACGGTGAACGAGGAGCAGGTGCTGAACTGCTGGCCCCAGGTCTTGACCGGCGGTTCGCTGCGCAGCCATACGGAGTCGGGGCCCGCGACCGCCACCCGGTGGCCGTGCGAACGCCGCACCCAGGGCACCACCGAGCCGAAGTCGAAGCGCAGCCGCAGCACCGAACTCATGTCGACGGTGCCGCTGACGCCCTCGACGATCCGCATCAGGTCCGGCGACCTGTCGCGCTGGGGCATGAAGTCGATGACCTTCACCGTGCCGGTCCGCGTCTCCCAGTACGTCTCCAGGACCAGGGAGTCACCCGCGTACCCGCGCCGGGTACAGGTGTCCGAGGCGTTGGCCCCCTTGGGCGCGATGCGCCAGTGGCCGTTCTCCTCGGTGCCGAGCAGGGCGGCGAAGCAGGCGCCGGAATCGAAGCGGGGCAGGCAGAGCCAGTCGGCGGAACCGTTCCTGCCGACGAGCGCGGCGGTCTGGAGATCGCCGATCAGGGCGTAGTCCTCGATGCGTGGGGTCACGCCTGGCGTTTTCCCGGACCGGGCCCTTGTCAACCAGCCATCCGGCGTCCGACGCCGTGTCGGACGTCTCAGGCGCTCGCCGGCGCCGGCTGCTCGGGGGCGTCGGCCGTCGCGTTCTCGGCCGCGGCCTGCTCGCGGTCGCGCTTCTCACGGCGTACGAGAACGATCCAGCCGACCGGGACGGCGGCGACGAACAGCCACCACTGGACGGCGTAGGCCATGTGCGGGCCGATCGAGCTGTCGTCGGGGGAGGCGATCTGTTCGGGCAGATCCCCCGTCGGCCGGGGGGCGGTCTGCTCGATGTAGCCGCCGAGGACCGTCCGGGACAGCAGCTGGGACTGCTGGTCGCTGTTGATCAGCATCACCTGCCGGTCCGGCAGTCCCGCCAGGTCCTTGATGCCGCTGCTGCCGGTCGTCTCGTCCGCCTTGAGGCGGCCGGCGACGGTCACTTCGCCCCGGGGCGCGGGCGGCACGTCGGGGAAGGCGGTCTGGTTCGGCGCGGCCGGCACCCAGCCGCGGTTGACCAGGACGGTGCCGCCGCCCTTGAGGTCCAGCGGGGTCAGGACATGGACGCCGATGCGGTCGTCGTCCGAGGTCCGGCGGCGGACGACCACCTCGTGCTCGGTGTCGAACGTCCCCGTCGCGGTGACCGTCCGCCAGTAGTCCGAGCGCGGGACGGTGTGTCCGGGAGAGGTGAGCTCGGAGACCGGGACGGGCCGCGCGTCGAGGTTCCGGGAGATCAGCCCGTTCTGCTCGACCCGGTGATCGTGCTTGTGGAACTGCCAGAAACCCAGCTCGATCATCGTCGGGATCAGCGCGAGGCCGAGCAGGGTGAGGATCACCCACTGCCGGGTCAACAGGAAGCGGTACACCCCATGACCGTACAACCGGGGTCATGGGGTGCGGCACTCAGGGGTGCCGCCGGAGCGTGCCGGCTGCGGGGCGTTCCATCATGCTTTGTCCACGATGCCCGCCTTCCCTTCGGCGCGGGCGCAGTGGGCGCCGCAGTACCAGTGTCCTTCGACCTCGACGCCCTGCCCGATCACCTGGACCCGGCAGTGCTCGCAGATCGGCGCCATGCGGTGGATGGCGCAGGAGAAGCAGTCGAAGACGTGCACCGCGCCCTGCGCGTGCACCTCGAAGGACATGCCGTAGTCGTTTCCGCAAACCTCACAACGTGCCATGCGCCACAGGGTGGGACGCCCGGCGGCCACCGGGCGAGCGGCTGCCGGGCGAGTCGCGCCCGGTTCACTCCGATGACGGTGCGGGGGCCTGGTGCGGCAGAGTCGTCCCTCCTGACGGTCCGGCGGGGGCCACGTCGCGCAGCAGATGGGTGAAGGCGCTCTCCTCCAGGATGGGCGTCCCGAAGGCCTTCGCCTTCTGCGTCTTGGAGGTGGCCGCGTCCGGGTCGTTGGTCACCAGCAGACTGGTCAGCCGCGACACGCTGGTCGCCACGTGCAGGCCGGCCTCCACCGCCCGGTCCTCCAGCAGCTCCCGGTCGATGGAGGTGTCCCCGGAGAAGGCGACCCGCATCCCCTGCTGGAGCGGCTTCTCCTTCTCGTACCGCCCCGGATTGGGATACGGGCAGGCCGGGCGCTTGCGCGAGGGCCGCCAGCTGTTCTGCTGCCGGGAGGGCTGATAGCCGACGCGCGGGGCGACGGGGGAGTCGGACCACTCGGTCAGCGGACGGCACTCCAGCAAGGGCAGCCGCACCCCGCCCCGGGCCGCGGCGTGCAGGCTCGGCCGGAACGCCTCGGCCAGCACCCGGGCGTCGTCCAGGGCATGGTGGGCCTGCTGCTGTACGACGCCGAAGTGCGCGGCGAGGGAAGCCAGCTTGTGGTTGGGCAGCGGCAGCCGCAGCTCCTTGGCCAGCGCGATCGTGCACAGCCGGTGCTCGACCGGGGCGACCACCGACGCTCGCGCGTACTCCCGGGCGATCATCGACCAGTCGAACGCCGCGTTGTGCGCGACGAGCACCCGGTCCGTGAGCCGCTCGGAGAGCTCGGCCGCGACCTCCGGGAAGAGCGGGGCGCCTTCCAGGACATCGCTCGTCAGCCCGTGGATCCAGACGGGGCCGGGGTCCCGCTCCGGGTTGACCAGCGTGTACCAGTGGTCCTCGACATTGCCCTGGGCGTCCAGCCGGTAGACGGCGGCGGACACTATCCGGTCGTCGCGGGCGAGTCCGGTGGTCTCCACGTCGACGACCGCGTACCCCTGGGGGTAGGCGGTCGGCCACGGTGCGGCTGTCTGGAGGTCGTCGAGCATGGTCACAGAGAATACGGGCCGCGACTGACAGTCCCCTATTCGGCCGGGCGGGGGCGGGGGCGACGCACGGCCGGGACCTGCGCAACTCACCGGGCCTGCAACGCCTCTGATTGGCAGAAAGTGCCAAAGACTGCTGACGCCAGGTCTCGCATACTTGTGGGTAACAACGTCTAGCCCTCGCCGACGCGCGGCCCTACGGTGCTCGCATGGAGCCGAACCTGCCCGATGTCGTGCTGTGGTCAATACCGGCCTTCGTGCTGCTCACCGTGATCGAGATGGTCAGCTACCGCCTCCACCCGGACGAGGACGCCGCCGGGTACGGGACCAAGGACACTGCCACCAGCCTCACCATGGGCATCGGCAGCCTCGGCTTCGACCTGCTGTGGAAGATCCCCATCCTGGCGATCTACATGGGCGTCCACGAACTGACGCCGCTGCGGGTGCCCGTGCTGTGGTGGACCGTCCCGCTGATGCTCCTCGCCCAGGACTTCTTCTACTACTGGTCCCACCGCGGCCACCACGTGATCCGGATCCTGTGGGCCTGCCACGTGGTCCACCACTCCAGCGAGAAGTTCAACCTCACCACCGCGCTGCGCCAGCCCTGGACCTCCGCGACGGTCTGGCCCTTCTACCTGCCGCTGATCGCCTGCGGGGTGCACCCGGCGGCGCTCGCGTTCTGCCAATCGGCCAACCTCGTCTACCAGTTCTGGGTGCACACCGAACGCGTCGGCAAGCTCCCGCGCCCCTTCGAGTACGTCCTCAACACGCCCTCCCACCACCGCGTCCACCACGCCTCCCAGGGCGGCTACCTGGACCGCAACTACGGCGGGATCCTGATCGTCTGGGACCGGATGTTCGGGTCCTTCGCGGCCGAGACCGAGCGGCCCGTCTACGGGCTCACGAAGAACATCTCCACCCACAACCCGCTGCGCGTCGCGACCCATGAGTACGCCGCCATCGCCCGGGACGTCCGGGCCGCCGACACCTGGAGCGAGCGGGCCGGGCGGGTCTTTCGCGGGCCCGGCTGGCAGCCGACGCCGAAGGCGGGGGCCGGAGCCGAGGCAGAGGCCGGGCCCGGGGCCGCGGTCGCGGCCGGAGAACCGGTGCCCGTGTCCATGGAGACCTCCGCCCCGGAACGCGCCCTGTGAGCGCCACCGACTCGCGCCCCGCGCGCACCCGCGGAGCCGAGCGCTTCGCCCGCCCCGTGCTCCTCGCCTTCCTCCTCGCCGCCGCGGTGGACCTGGCCGGGCTGATCGCCGGGGCCGAGACCGTCCACCTGATCGCCAAGCCGCTGCTGATGCCGCTGCTCGCCGGGTACGCGGCACTGAGCGGCGGGCCCCGGCTGCTCGTCGCGGCCCTGCTGTTCGGGTGGGGCGGCGACGTCTTCCTCCTCGCCGACAGCGACCTGGCCTTCCTCGTCGGCATGGGCTCCTTCGCCGTCGGCCATGTCTGCTACCTGGCGCTGTTCGGCCGCGCCCGGGCCTGTGCGCCGCTGGCCACGGGCGCCGGATACGCCCTCGTCCTGGTCGTCTTCCTCGTGCTGATCTGGCCGGACCTCCCGGCGGACCTGCGTATCCCGCTGACCGGCTACAGCCTGCTGCTCACGGCCGTGGCCTGGCGGGCCGGCGTGCTCGGCCGGTACGCGGCGGCCGGCGGGGCGCTCTTCCTGATCTCCGACGCCCTCATCGCCACCGGCATCGCCCAATGGCCGCAGGCGCCCGCCCCCGACTTCTGGGTCATGCTCACCTACATCGCCGCCCAGGCCCTCCTGACCCTCGGGGTGCTCACGGCCGCCCCGGCCGGGGGAACCGGGCGAACCGGGGCGTACCGTGAACCGGGTACCAGCGTCTGAGACCGGCAAGGACCCCGAACGTATGCGCGCCACCGTCATCCACGCCCCCCACGACATCCGGGTGCAGGAGGTGCCGGACCCGGGGATCCAGCAGCCCACCGACGTGGTGCTCCGGGTCCTGCGGGCCTGCATCTGCGGCAGCGACCTGTGGGCCTACCGGGGCGAGTCGGCCCGGCGGTCCGGTCAGCGCATCGGCCACGAGTTCCTCGGCGTCGTCGAGGAGGCCGGCCCCGGGGTGAACGGCTTCGCCGTCGGCGATCTGGCCGTCGCCCCGTTCGTCTGGTCCGACGGCACCTGCACCTACTGCGCCGAGGGCCTCACCACCTCCTGCCCCGAGGGCGGCTTCTGGGGCTCGGTCGGCCCGGACGGCGCGCAGTCGGACGGCGGCCAGGGCGAGGCCGTCCGCGTCCCCCACGCCGACGGCACCCTGGTCAAGCTCCCGGCCGCCGCCGCATCCGACGACCGCCTGCTCACCGCCCTGCTGGCGCTCTCCGACGTGCTGGGCACCGGCCACCACGCCGCCGTCGGCGCGGGCGTCGGGCCGGGCAGCACCGTCGCGGTCATCGGTGACGGCGCGGTCGGCCTGTGCGGGGTGCTCGCCGCCAAGCGGCTCGGCGCGGAGCGCGTCATCGCGCTCGGGCGCCACACCGCACGCACCGACATCGCCCGCCGCTTCGGCGCGACCGACGTGGTCGCCGAACGCGGTGAGGCCGCCCTCGCCGCCGTCCGCGAGCTGA
Source organism: Streptomyces sp. NPDC102283 (assembly GCF_044766265.1). Taxonomy (NCBI): domain Bacteria; kingdom Bacillati; phylum Actinomycetota; class Actinomycetes; order Kitasatosporales; family Streptomycetaceae; genus Streptomyces; species Streptomyces sp. NPDC102283. Next base: position 7,131 of record NZ_JBIWLQ010000027.1, on the reverse strand, counting down.
CCCGGGGCCAGGGCGCGCACAGCGTCATCGAGGCCGTCGGCACCGAGCAGTCGATGCGCACGGCCCTCGACATCGTCCGCGACGGCGGCTCCATCGGTTACGTCGGCGTCCCGCACGGCAGCGCCACCGGCGTGGACCTCGGCGTGATGTTCGGCCGGAACATCGCCCTGCGCGGCGGCGTCGCCCCCGTACGCACGTACATACCGGAGCTGCTCCCCGACGTGCTGGACGGCACGATCGACCCGTCGCCCGTCTTCGACCGGTCGATCGGCCTGGACGAGGTGCCCGTCGGCTACAAGGAGATGGACGAGCGGACCGCGCTGAAGGTGCTCATCACGCCGTAGGGCCCCGAGGCGGGGCGGGGGCCCGGGGAGAACGTCCTCCCCGGGCCCCCGCTGCTTGCTCGGCCGGGTGCCTACCAGCGCACCGCGTCCAACGCGTCGACCACTCCGGCTCCGTAGAAGCCGTTGTAGCTCCTGCCGCCTTCGCAGACCGCGTCGATGACGCCGTCACCGTTGATGTCGTACGGCTCACCGCACGCCTTCGCGTCCGCCTGGAGCGTCAGAAGCGCCTTCACCGCGGCCGGCGAGGCGTAGGGGTGCTTCGACTTGATCAGCGCCACGACGCCCGCGACGTGCGGGGACGCCATCGACGTACCGGCCTTGTAGCCGAACTTGCCGCCCGGCAGCGTCGACAGGATCAGCCCGTTGACGGCCGGCGGTTCGGGGGTCTGGTAGACCGTCGAGTCACCGCCCGGGGCCGCCACGTCGATGATGCCCCTGCCGTAGTTCGAGTAAGAGGACTTCAGGCCCTTCGCACCCGTCGCGGAGACCGTCACGACACCCGGCAGCATGGTCGGGATGTCCGGGCAGGCGCTCGGGTCGATCGTCCGCGTGACCGTCTCGCTGTCGTTCGGGCTGCTCTGGTCCACGATCGCGTCGGAGGCCAGGTCGTTGCGGGAGTTCCCGGCCGCCGCGACGTTGACCGTGCCCTTGCGCTCCGCGTACTTCACGGCGCGGGTGAGAGCGTCGACCAGGGCGCCCTGGTCCGGGTCGTTCTTGCAGTTGAACAGCCACGGGTCGGTGTAATAGCTGTTGTTGGTCACCTCGACGCCGCGCTCGGCGGCCCAGAGGAACCCGCAGACGACGGCCTCGGTGTAGAAGAACCCGTCCGGGTTCGACACCTTGATGCCCGACACCTTCACGCCCGGGGCGACGCCGGTGACGCCGGCGCCGTTCTTCGCGGCGGCGATGGTGCCCGCCACATGCGTGCCGTGGTCGCTCTCGCCCGCCGCCGGGCGCCAGGAGCCGGCGGTGGTGTCCGGAGCGCCCGACACACAGTTGGCCGAGGCGCCGTTGTCGAAGTTCGGGGCCAGGTCCGGGTGGGTGTCGTCGACGCCCGTGTCGATGACGGCGACCGTCACCTTCTTCGAGCCCAGCGTCTTCTGGTGCGCCTTGTCCGCCTTGATCGCGGGCAGCGACCACTGGAGGGGCTCCAGCGGGTCCTCGCCGGCCTTCGCGTCCGCGGCGGCGGCCGCCGCCTGCTCGGCGGTGAGCGGCTGCGCTATCGCGCCGACGTCCTTGGTGGCCTGCGGGACGATCGGGTTCGTGCGGGTGGCGCCCGCCGACTCCACACCGCGTACCCGGCGGATCGTTTCGCCGAACGCGGGGTTCTGCGAGTGGACGACGATGACGCCGATCTGCTCATAGGCGATGACGACCGTGCCGCCGGCCTTGGCGATCGCTTTCTTGACGTTCTTGACGGTGCCGTGGCCGCCCCGGGTGTTGACCACGTAGGACAGCTTCGGCCCGTCGGTCCGCACGCTCGCGGAGGCCTGCTCGCCGGTGGGCGCCGCCGTGGCCGTCGCCGTCGGCAGGAAGCCGAGCGAGGCGGTCAGCGCGAGTCCGACGGGAATCGCGAGTGCGCGGGTCCGTCTTGATGCCAGATGAGCCATGGGTTCTCCACATCATCCGTGCCGAACGACCGGACACCTGGCGTGTTCGGTCGCGTACATGACGAGTGAAGCTATCGCTGATCATCCCGGTGCATCAACGCTTACGGGCAAGTTAGTTCGAAGAGTGACCTGTGCGGACGAATGTGAACGGCCGGCTTCCGGGCAACCGGGTGCACCGCGACACCTCCGAGAAGGCGAAAGACACGGTGAACCGCTTCGTCGTGCCCTCCGTGCCGTTGTCCAGGAGGCACATGGCCGTCCCCCGGTAACGAGGCTTCCCTTGACACCCACCGTCCCCCAGACCACCGCACCCACGTCGCGAGGAGATTCCGTGGCTACCGATGCACCGCCGCCCGAGGGCACATCGCCCACCGGCCCCGTCCAGCCCACCACCGAGGCGTTCGTCGCGATGCAGGCGAGCCCGGACTTCGCCGACCTGCGCCGCTCCCACCGCTCCTTCGCCTTCCCCCTGACCATCGCCTTCGTGACCTGGTACCTGCTCTACGTCCTGCTCTGCAACTACGCGGGCGGATTCATGGCCACCGAGGTCGTCGGCAACATCAACATCGCGCTCGTCCTCGGACTCGCCCAGTTCGCCACCACCTTCCTCATCGCCTGGCTCTACTCCCGGCACGCCGCCACCAAGCTCGACCCCAGGGCCGACGCGATCAAGTCCCGTATGGAGGCCGACCTGTGAGCGCCGCCCACGCCCTTTACCCCGCCGTCCAGCTCGCCGCCACCGAGGGAGCGAGCGAGCACCGGCCGCTGATCATCACGCTGTTCGGCGCCTTCGTCGTGGCGACCCTCTTCATCACCGTGTGGGCGGGCCGCCAGACCAAGAGCGCCTCCGACTTCTACGCGGGCGGCCGCCAGTTCACCGGATTCCAGAACGGACTCGCGGTCTCCGGCGACTACATGTCCGCCGCGTCCTTCCTCGGCATCGCCGGGGCCATCGCCCTCTTCGGGTACGACGGCTTCCTGTACTCCATCGGCTTCCTCGTCGCCTGGCTCGTCGCCCTGCTCCTGGTCGCCGAACCGCTGCGCAACTCCGGCCGCTACACCATGGGCGACGTCCTCGCCTACCGGATGCGCCAGCGCCCCGTCCGCACCGCCGCCGGCACGTCCACGATCGTCGTCTCGATCTTCTACCTGCTGGCGCAGATGGCCGGCGCGGGCGTCCTCGTCTCCTTGCTGCTCGGCATCACCAGCGACGCCGGGAAGGTCCTGATCGTCGCCCTGGTCGGCGTGCTCATGATCCTCTACGTCACCATCGGCGGCATGAAGGGCACCACCTGGGTGCAGATGGTCAAGGCCGTCCTGCTCATCGCGGGCACCCTGCTCATCACCTTCCTGATCCTGCTGAAGTTCAACTTCAACATCTCCGATCTGCTCGGCACCGCCGCCAGCAACAGCGGCAAGGGCTCGGCCTTCCTGGAGCCCGGTCTGAAGTACGGCGTCGACAACGTCTCGAAGCTGGACTTCATCTCGCTCGGCATCGCTCTGGTCCTCGGCACCGCGGGGCTGCCGCACATCCTGATCCGCTTCTACACCGTGCCCACCGCCAAGGCCGCCCGTAAGTCCGTGAACTGGGCGATCGGCATCATCGGCGCCTTCTACCTGATGACGATCGTGCTCGGCTTCGGCGCGGCGGCGATCCTCAAGCCAGGCGACATCATCGCCTCCAACAAGGCGGGCAACACCGCGGCGCCACTCGCCGCACTGGAGATCGGCGGCGGCTCCGGATCCACCGGTGGCGCCATCCTCCTCGCGGTGATCTCCGCCGTCGCCTTCGCCACCATCCTCGCCGTCGTCGCCGGACTCACCCTCGCCTCCTCCTCGTCCTTCGCGCACGACATCTACGCCAACGTCATCCGCAGGGGGAAGGCCACCGAGAAGGAAGAGGTCCGCGCCGCGCGCTGGGCCACCGTCGCGATCGGCGTCGTCTCCATCGGCCTCGGCGCACTCGCCCGCGACCTGAACGTCGCCGGGCTCGTCGCCCTGGCCTTCGCGGTCGCCGCCTCCGCCAACCTGCCGACGATCCTGTACAGCCTCTTCTGGAAGCGCTTCACCACGCAGGGGGCCCTCTGGTCCATCTACGGAGGCCTCGCCTCCTCCGTCCTGCTGGTGCTTTTCTCGCCGGTCGTCTCCTCCAAGCCCAGCTCGATGTTCCCGAGCGTCGACTTCGCCTGGTTCCCGCTGGAGAACCCCGGCCTGATCTCGATCCCGCTCGGCTTCCTGCTCGGCTGGGTCGGCTCGCTGCTCTCCAAGGAGAAGCCCGACACGGACAAGTACGCCGAGCTGGAGGTCAAGTCCCTCACCGGCGTCGGAGCCCACTGAGCACACCGGAAGGCCCTCCCTCGGCCCATCGCCGGCGGGCCCTTCGGCTCATCGGCCACCCGTGGCGGCCGGGCCGCGTCGTAGAGTCCTACGACGCGGCCCGGCCGCGCCTCGTGGCAAACGGGCCGCCCCGATGTCAGCGGTCTCACGTAGGCTCGGTCATACCGGAACCGCGAAGGGCCGACACCTCCAACGAGGCGACGACCCGGCAGGGGCGACGGACCGAGAAGAGCGACCGCACCACCGCGGACACCCCGGGGGAGGGATCACCGTGCTCATCGACACCTATGACCGGGTCGCCACCGACCTGCGCGTGTCACTCACCGACAAGTGCAACCTGCGCTGCACCTACTGCATGCCCGAAGAGGGCCTTCAGTGGCTCGGCAAGAGCGAGCTGCTCTCCGACGACGAGATCGTGCGCCTGATCCGTATCGCCGTCACCTCGCTCGGCATCACTGAGGTCCGCTTCACCGGCGGCGAGCCCCTGCTGCGTCCCGGCCTCGTCTCCATCGTCGAGCAGTGCGCCGCGCTCACCCCGCGCCCCCGCATGTCGCTCACGACCAACGGCATCGGACTCAAGCGGACCGCCACCGCCCTCAAGGCCGCGGGGCTCGACCGGGTCAACGTCTCGCTGGACACCCTGCGCCCCGACGTCTTCAAGACCCTCACCCGCCGTGACCGCCACCGGGACGTGCTGGACGGCCTGGAGGCCGCCCGCGAGGCCGGGCTCACCCCGGTGAAGGTCAACTCCGTCCTGATGCCGGGACTCAACGACGACGAGGCTCCCGAGCTGCTCGCCTGGGCCGTCGCCCACGACTACGAGCTCCGCTTCATCGAGCAGATGCCGCTCGACGCCCAGCACGGCTGGAAGCGCGACGGCATGATCACCGCCGGGGACATCCTGGCCTCGCTGCGCACCCGCTTCACCCTCACCGCCGAGAGCGACGAGTCCCGCGGCTCCGCCCCCGCCGAGCGCTGGACCGTCGACGGCGGCCCGCACCGCGTCGGCGTGATCGCCTCCGTCACCCGCCCGTTCTGCCGCGCCTGCGACCGCACCCGGCTCACCGCGGACGGCCAGGTCCGCACGTGCCTCTTCGCCCGCGAGGAGACGGACCTGCGCGGAGCACTGCGCGGGGACGCGCCCGACGAGGAGATCGCCCAGCTCTGGAGGACGGCCATGTGGGGCAAGAAGGCGGGCTCCGGACTGGACGACCCGTCCTTCCTGCAGCCCGACCGCCCGATGTCGGCGATCGGCGGCTGAGGCCCGGGCTGCGGAGCCTCAGCCTTGAGGATCAAGGGCCGAGTCCCCCACGGCCCGAGGACCAAGGTCCCCCGGCTCAGGCTTCGGTCTCTTTGCCGTCCCCGGCTTCCCAGTCCTCCAGTGCCACAACGTCCTTGAGGAAGCCCCGTACACCGAGGAACGAGGACAGGTGCTCCCGGTGTTCGTCGCAGGCCAGCCAGGTCTTGCGCCGCTCGGGCGTGTGCAGTTTGGGGTTGTTCCAGGCGAGCACCCACACGGCGGCGGACCGGCAGCCCTTGGCGGAACAGAGCGGGGCGCCGGTGGGGCTCTCGGCGGACGTCTCGGAAAAGATCACGTGACCCAGCCTAAGTCAGGTGTTCCGCGAGCCTTCTGACGCATCCCCGGCCGGAGAAAGGGCGACGCCGAGCAGCCACGGGGGGAGCTGCCCGGCGTCGGTCCGTCGCTCCGACGGGGGATGCGGAGCGCTTTCGAAGTATGTCACGGCGACCGGGGTGCGGTGCACCGGAACGTCATGATTGATCTGAGCATTTCTTGAGCTTCGCGGGGCGCCAGGGTTCAGGTGTGCTCGTGCGGCGGCCGGGCCCTGCCGGACGGCTCCTCGAAGTCCCCGGACTCGGCCGTACCGGCCACCGGAGCGGCCTCCACCTCCGGCCGCAGCGGCATCTGCACGAACGTCGTCGGCAGCGAAGTCACGTTCTCACGGCCCGCGTTGGCGATGACCACCGCCACATACGGCAGCAGTACCCCCAGCACCAGCGCCACGATCGCCACATGCCGTTCCACGTTCCACAGCACCGCGGCCAGCACCACCGACACCGTGCGCACCGACATCGAGATCACATAACGTCGCTGTCGGCCGCGGACATCGTCCGTCAGCCCCTGACGGGCGCCCGTGATCCGGATGACCTCCGTACCCGCGCTCTTCCGCAGCATGCTCCACCACCAGATCTCGTCGCCGGACGCTCCCGGACCGGGCCGCATCCACGGTACGCCCGGCACCGGCCGGGCAGGAGACCGGGGCACGCCGTACGAGGAGGGTTCGGACGGTGCGCGGGGCGGGCCGGGTCCCTCGAACGGCCCAACCGGGCATGCGCCGCCCGGACGGCGGGCCGAGACTGGGCGGACGCGCACTCCGCGCCGTACGAGGAGGCGAAATGAGCTGGTTGTGGGCAATCATCGTGGGACTGGTGCTGGGTGTCATCGCCAGAGCGATCCTGCCGGGCAAGCAGGACATCCCGCTCTGGCTGACGGCCGTGTTCGGCATCCTCGGCAGCATCCTCGGCAACGCCGTGGCCGGCTGGATCGGTGTGGAGGACACCAAGGGCATTGACTGGATCCGCCATCTGCTGCAACTGGCGGGCGCCGTGGCCGTCGTCGCCCTCGGCGACATGGCCTGGCAGTCCTTCCGCGGCAGCCGCAGACAACGAACCTGACCCAGCCGGGTCACACAGCCGCACAGGGCCGGGGGGGGGGGGGGGGGGGGGGGGGGGGGGGGGGGGGGGGGGGGGGGGGGGGGGGGGGGGGGGGGGGCCGGGCGCGGCGCCCCCCCCCCGCCCCCCCCGGGGGGCGGCCGCCCCCC
>NZ_JBIWLQ010000026.1:0-126742 GCF_044766265.1 Streptomyces sp. NPDC102283 | reverse complement strand
GGCGGGGGGGGGCGCCACGTGGGGGGGGGGGGGGGGTGGGGGGGCGGGGGGGGGGGCGGGGTGGGCGGGGGGGGGGCTGGGCGGGGCCGCGGGGGCGGGCCCCGGGCGGCACGGGAGGGAGACAGGGGCGGATCAGCCTTGCTGCGGGTGGTGGGCGGGGATCGGGGGCAGCTCGCCGGTGGTCTCGTAGGCGGCGAGCATCTCGATGCGGCGCGTGTGGCGCTCCTCGTTCGAGTACGGCGTGGTGAGGAAGATCTCGACGAACTTCGTGGACTCCTCGACCGTGTGCATCCGGCCGCCGATGGCGACGACGTTGGCGTCGTTGTGCTCGCGGCCGAGTGCGGCGGTCTGCTCGCTCCAGGCCAGTGCGGCGCGGACGCCCTTGACCTTGTTGGCGGCGATCTGCTCGCCGTTGCCGGAGCCGCCGATCACGATGCCGAGGCTGTCCGGGTCTGCGGCCGTCTTCTCGGCGGCGCGCAGGCAGAACGGCGGGTAGTCGTCCTGGGCGTCGTAGATGTGGGGGCCGCAGTCGACGGCCTCGTGGCCGTGGGCGCCGAGCCACTCGACGAGGTGGTTCTTGAGTTCGTAGCCGGCATGGTCGGATCCGAGGTACACGCGCATGGTGCGAAGTGTGGCACGAACTTCGCGGGGTAGCCGTCAGCGGGGTCGGGGCCTCCCGCCGTGCCCGATGTGGTCGACACCACTCGGGCAACGATCCGGCAAACGATCCGGAATGGGGGGTTCCGTTTCTGTCTCTTTCCGGGCTTGAATGCGTGGCCTTGTCTTCGCACCACCCCACGGCGGAGCAGGGCGCACCCTCACGCACCAAACGTAAGGATTCCCCCCATGACGTCGCAGACGACGCTGGCGGAACCGGGCCAGGAGCCCGGTGAGCCGGACCGGCCGGACTCGGCGGGCGGGCTTCAGGCAGGTCTGAAGAACCGCCACCTCTCGATGATCGCGATCGGCGGTGTCATCGGCGCCGGGCTCTTCGTGGGTTCCAGCGCCGGCATCGCGGCCGCGGGCCCGGCGATCCTGCTGTCGTACGCGATGGTCGGCCTGATGGTCGTCCTCGTGATGCGGATGCTCGGCGAGATGGCCGCCGCCCGGCCGAGCTCCGGTTCCTTCTCCGCCTACGCCGACCAGGCGCTCGGCCGTTGGGCCGGTTTCTCCATCGGCTGGCTCTACTGGTTCTTCTGGGTCGTGGTGCTCGCCGTCGAGGCCACGGCGGGCGCGAAGATTCTGGAGAGCTGGATCCCTGGGGTGCCCCAGTGGGCCTGGGCGCTGATCGTGATGGTCGTGCTGACCGCCACCAACCTGGTCTCGGTGGGCAGTTACGGCGAGTTCGAGTTCTGGTTCGCCGGGATCAAGGTCGTGGCGATCGGCGCGTTCGTGGTCGTCGGCTTCCTCGCGGTCTTCGGCTTCCTGCCCGGAGCGGACAACGCGGGATCGGGTCTGGCGCATCTGACGGACAGCGGCGGCTTCTTCCCCGAGGGGCCGGGCGCGATCCTGACCGGTGTGCTGATGGTCGTCTTCTCGTTCATGGGCAGTGAGATCGTGACGCTGGCCGCCGGTGAGTCGTCGGACCCGCAGCGGGCCGTCTCGAAGGCCACCAACAGCGTGATCTGGCGTATCGCCGTCTTCTACCTCGGCTCGATCTTCGTCGTGCTGACGCTGCTGCCGTGGAACGACCCGTCGATCGTCGAGAAGGGCAGCTATGTCGCCGCCCTCGACGTGATCGGGATCCCGCACGCCGGGCAGGTCATGGACTTCATCGTCCTGACGGCCGTGCTGTCCTGCCTCAACTCCGGTCTCTACACCGCCTCCCGGATGGCGTTCTCGCTCGGTGAGCGGGGCGACGCGCCGAAGGCCTTCGCCAAGGTCAACAAGCGCGGTGTGCCGCAGGCGGCGATCCTGTCCTCGGTCGTCTTCGGCTTCGTGGCGGTGTTCTTCAACTACCAGTGGCCCGACACGGTGTTCCAGTTCCTGCTGAACTCCTCCGGCGCGGTCGCGCTCTTCGTGTGGCTCGTCATCTGCTTCACCCAGCTGCGGATGCGCGGGATCATCCTGCGCGAGACCCCCGGCAAGCTGGTCGTACGGATGTGGCTCTTCCCGTACCTCACCTGGGCGACGATCGCGATGATCTCCTTCGTCCTGGTCTACATGCTGACCGACGACACCGCCCGCGAGCAGGTCGTGCTGTCGTTGCTGGTCGCGGCCCTGGTGGTGGGCATCTCACTGTTCCGGGAGGTGCGCGGCCGCAAGGCCGCCGCCAAGTGATCCGCACCCGTCCGCTCGATACCTGACAGAGGTTGTCAGGTAATGAGGGGAGGCTCTTCCTCGCACCGCCGAAACGCGAGCGAAGGAGAACCTCCCCTCATGTCGTCCCAGCCCACCGGATCCGCACCCGCCACCTTCCAGACCGGCTTCCCGATCCGGCCCGGCCGGCTGGTCGGGGCCGCCACCCCCGAGGACGTACGGGAGGCCGTGGCGTACGCCGCCGCACGCGGGCTCCCCGTCGCCGCGCACGCCACCGGCCACGGGCTGCCCGGAGCGGTCGAGGGCGGCGTCCTCGTCGTCACCCGCGCCCTGGACTCCGTCGCCGTCGACCCGGTCCGCCGCACCGCCCGGATCGGCGCGGGCGCGACCTGGGGCGCGGTGACCGCGGCGGCGATCCCGCACGGGCTGGCCCCGCTCAACGGCTCGTCGCCCTCCGTGGGCGCGGTCTCGTACACGCTGGGCGGCGGCCTGGGCATCCTGGCCCGGGAGTTCGGGTACGCCGCCGACCATGTGCGGGCGCTGGAGGTGGTGACCGCCGACGGGGTCCTGCGCCGGGTCACGCCGGAGCGCGAGCCGGAGCTCTTCTGGGGGCTGCGCGGCGGCGGGCACCGGCTGGGGGTGGTGACCGCCCTGGAGATCGGCCTGGTGGCGGTGGAGCGGCTGTACGGGGGCTCGATCGCGTACGCCGGGGAGCGGGCGGCCGAGGTGGCGGGCCGCTATACGGAGTGGACCCGGACCGTGCCGCGGTCCCTCACTTCGTCGCTGGCCTCGCTCGTCTACCCGGACCTGCCGCAGCTGCCCGAGGAGTTGCGCGGGCGGTACGTCGTCTCGGTGCGGGTCGCCTTCACGGGGAACCCTGCCGAGGGCGAGCGACTGGTGGCGCCGCTGCGGGGGATCGGTCCGGTGCTCGCGGACTCGCTGCGCGAGATGCCGTACGCCGAGAGCCCTTCCATCCACAGCGACCCGCCGTTCCCGCACGCGTACTACGGGGAGGGGCTGATGCTGCGGGACCTCGACGCGGGGCGGGCGGCCCGGGTGCTGGAGCTGACCGGGCCCGGGGCCCCGATGATGACGGTGGTGCAGCTCAACCACCTCGGCGGGGCGTTGGCCGGGCGGCCGGAGGCGGCGAACGCGGTGCCCCACCGGGACGCGGGCCTCCTCCTGCGGCTGCTGTCGCCGCTGGACGGTACGGACGTGGCGGCGGTGCGCTCGCTGTACGGGGAGGTGTCCGGGGTGCTGGGGCCGCTCGTTCGGGGGCGGTCGCTGAACTTCTCCTTCGGCGGCGGGGACCGTACCGGCGGTTTCCACGAGCCGGAAACGGCGAAGAGGCTCGCCGGTCTGGTCTCCCAGTTCGATCCGGCGGGCCTCTTCGGGGGGCCTTACGAGGGCTGAGCAGCGGTCAGCCGCGGCGGCCCAGCAGCTTCCAGGTGGTCGGCAGGAGGCCCATCGCCAGCGCCGCCTTGAGGGCGTCGCCGATCAGGAAGGGGACGAGGCCGGCCGCGACGGCGGCGCCCAGCGACATCCCGGTGGACAGCGCGAGGTAGGGCACGCCGATGGCGTAGATGATCGCGGAGCCGAGGACCATCGTGCCCGCGGTGCGCAGCACGGAGCGGTCGCCGCCGCGCCGGGCGAGCGCGCCGACGACGGTGGCGGCCAGGAGCATGCCGAAGACGTAGCCGAGGGACGGTATCGACCAGCCCGAGGAGGCCTCGGCGAACCACGGCATGCCGGCCATGCCCACGAGCGCGTACAGCGCGAGGGAGAGGAAGCCGCGGCGGGCGCCCAGCGCGGTGCCGATGAGGAGCGCGGCGAAGGTCTGGCCGGTGACCGGGACCGGGGAGCCGGGGACCGGGACGGCGATCTGGGCCGCGATGCCGGTCAGGGCGGCGCCGCCGAGGACGAGGGCCGCGTCCACGGCGTAGCGGTGCCGGGCTGCGGGCAGCAGGTCGGCCAGGACCGCTCCGGAGCGGACGGGGGCGGCAGCAGTGCTCATCGGGACTCCGCGGGTGAGGGCAGGTGGGCCTGGACGGCTCCCGCCGGGCAGGGTGGGGTCGGGCTCCCGCCGACGTTAGCCCACGGGTTAACGCTCGATCACCATCAGCCGCCCACAAAGCGGCGGTTGATGCCTTGGTGGGATTCACACAAAGACCGGGCCGCAATCACTCTCCCGCGTGACGCTCGTCACGGAGGTGAGGGGCGCCTCGGCGCATTTTGGCGGGGAGCGCGACGATCGGCGAGACTGTAGCTTCCCCATAAACGATCAGCTCGCTCTGGTCGGCCCCCGAACGACCCTCCGCGACCTGCTGCGACCCGCTGCGACCCGCTGATCCGAGAGTGACCCCCTCCCCCATGCACGAGGCCCCGCCCCCCACCCCGGCTTCCGCTCCCGCGTCCACCGCCGTTCCGGCCGAGCCGCTGTCGCACGGGCTCAAGCAGCGCCATCTGACGATGCTGGGGCTCGGCGGGGTGATCGGGGCGGGGCTGTTCGTGGGCTCCGGCGCGGGGATCGCCGTGGCGGGGCCCGCCATCGTCGTCTCGTATCTGATCGCGGGGGCGCTCGCGATGCTGGTGATGCGGATGCTGGGCGAGATGTCCGCCGCGATGCCCGCGTCCGGTTCGTTCTCCGTGCACGCCGAGCGGGCGCTCGGGCGGTGGGCCGGATTCAGCGTCGGCTGGCTGTACTGGTTCCTGCTGGTGGTGGTCCTCGCCGTGGAGGCGACGGCGGCCGCGCAGATCGCCCATGGCTGGGTGCCGGGCGTCGAACCGTGGGCGTGGGTGCTGCTGTTCATGGTGGTGTTCACCGCGGCGAACCTGACGGCGGTGAAGAACTTCGGCGAGTTCGAGTTCTGGTTCGCCTCCCTGAAGGTCGGCGCGATCGTCGTCTTCCTGGTGCTCGGGGTGCTGGCCGTCCTCGGATGGCTCCCGGACACCGATCCGGTCGGGATGACCCATCTGACCGGCCAGGGCGGCTTCCTGCCGAACGGCTGGAGCGGGGTCGTCTCCGGTGTGCTGACGGTGGTCTTCGCCTTCGGCGGTCTCGAGGTCGTCACCATCGCCGCCGCCGAGACGGACGACCCGGCGCGCGCGGTGGGGCGCGCGGTGCGCAGCGCGGTGGGGCGCATCCTCTTCTTCTACGTCGGCTCGATGCTGGTGATCGTGACCGTGCTGCCGTGGACCGCGCAGCAGGCGGGCCTGAGCCCGTATGTGAAGGTGCTGGACCACATCGGGGTGCCGTCGGCCGGGCAGATCATGAACATCGTGGTGTTCGTGGCGCTGCTCTCGGCGCTCAACGCCAATCTGTACGGCTCCTCCCGCATGGCCTTCTCGCTGGCGGAGCGCGGGGAGGCCCCGCGCGGACTGCTGAAGGTCTCGGGCGCCCAGGGTGCGGGCGGGGTTCCCCGGCGGGCGGTGCTGGCCTCGGTGGCCTTCGGCTTCGTCTCCGTGCTGCTCAACCTGCTGTGGCCGGACACGGTGTTCCTCTACATGCTCAACTCGGTCGGCGCGGTACTGCTGTTCGTGTGGGCACTGATCGCCGCCTCCCAGCTGCGGCTGCGCGCCCGGCTGGAGCAGGAGGCCCCCGAGGCGCTCACGCTGCGGATGTGGTGCTTCCCGTATCTGACCTGGATGACGCTGGCCGGGCTGTTCGGGGTGCTGGTGCTGATGCTGACCGACGAGGCGGCGCGCCCGCAGGTGCTGTGGTCGGCCGGGGCGACGGCGTTGGTGCTGCTGGTGGCGGTGGGACGGCAGTGGCGGGAGCAGCGCCGGGATGCGGCCGCTGCCGACCGGTAGGCGGATGTACACCTTGTGTGAGCCTGGTGACCGTATAGCGGACACCTGTTCCCTGTGAGCGGTGCGGATGCCCAGACTGTGGGTTCGTCCCCTTGTCTCAGCTACCGAACAGAGCCCGTCCATGGATCGGACCTCCGCGTCTCCCCCCACCGCTGACTCCGCGGCCCCCGCCGGCCCCTCGGCGGACTCCGCGCTGACCCACGGTCTCAAACAGCGCCACCTCTCGATGATCGCCCTCGGCGGGGTGATCGGCGCCGGGCTGTTCGTCGGCTCGGGCGCCGGGATCGCCGCGGCGGGCCCCTCGATCATCGTCGCGTACGCCATCTCCGGGCTGCTCGTCATGATGGTGATGCGCATGCTCGGCGAGATGTCGGCCGCCAATCCGGCGTCCGGTTCCTTCTCCGTGCACGCCGAGCGGGCGATCGGCCCGTGGGCCGGGTTCACCGCGGGCTGGTCCTTCTGGTTCCTGCTCTGCGTCGCCGTGGGCCTGGAGGGCATCGGGGCCGCGCAGATCGTCAGCGGCTGGCTGCCGGGGACGCCCGAGTGGGCGTGGGTCGCCCTGTTCATGGTGATCTTCCTCGGGACGAACCTGGCCGCCGTGAAGAACTTCGGCGAGTTCGAGTTCTGGTTCGCCGCGCTCAAGGTCATCGCGATCACGCTGTTCCTGGTGCTCGGCCTGCTGGCGATCTTCGGCGTGCTGCCCGACACGGACGCGCCCGGCCTGTCCAACCTCACAGGGGACGGCGGCTTCCTCCCCAAGGGCATGGACGGGTTCATCATCGGACTCCTCGCCTCCGTCTTCGCGTACGGCGGCCTGGAGACCGTCACCATCGCGGCGGCCGAGTCGGAGAACCCGGTGCGGGGCGTCGCGAAGGCGGTCCGTACGGCGATGTGGCGCATCGCGGTGTTCTACATCGGCTCGATGGCGGTCATCGTCACGCTGGTCCCCTGGGACGACCCGAAGGTCGCCGAGGTCGGCCCGTTCTACGCGATGCTCGACCACCTGGGCATCGGGTCCGCCGCGCAGATCATGAACGTGGTCATCCTCATCGCCCTGCTCTCCGCGATGAACGCCAACATCTACGGCGCGTCCCGCATGGCCCGGTCGCTGGTCGCCCGGGGCCAGGGCCCGGCCGTGCTCGGGAAGATCTCCTCCGGGGTGCCGCGCAACGCCGTGCTGTTCTCCTCGGTCTTCGGCTTCGCGTGCGTGCTGCTCAGCTACTGGCGGCCGGACGACGTCTTCCCGTGGCTGCTGAACATGATCGGCGCGGTGATCCTGGTGGTGTGGATCTTCATCGCCGCCTCCCAGCTGATCCTGCGCGGCCGCACCGAGCGGGAGGCGCCCGAGAAGCTGGTCGTGCGGATGTGGTTCTTCCCCGTCGGCACGATCGTCGCCCTGGCGGCCATGGTGGGCATCTTCCTGCTGATGCTGCGCCAGCCGGACACCCGGGACCAACTGCTGGCCACGGGAGCCCTGACCGTGGTGCTGATCGGCATCGGCCTCGTACGTCAGCGGCGGCGGAGCGGCGACGGCGCGGGCCGCGACGGCGGCGACGGCACGGCCGGGATCCCGGCCCAGCGGAAGTAGCTCCCGTTCCCGACCGCCTCACGGCACCGGCTCCCGCACGCCTCACGGCAGCGGTTCCCGCACGACCTCTACGAACGCCGGGCTCCTCCTCGTACGATCGGGGCGGAGCCCGGCGTTTCGGCGTCCGGCGTTCCGGTGTGTGGTTCCGGCGCTGCGTGCACCCGTGACCAACAGGACATCGCAGGGCCGGGTGCCGTACGCCGGGCCGTCATCCGCCCTCGCTTCCGTGGTGGCTCCACCCACCCGAGGAGCCGTCATGTCCGTTGCCCCCAGGCGTCGTTCGATCCTCCTGGCCACCGCCGCCGTCACCGCCGCGGCCACCGCCCCGGCCGTCGCCGCCCCCTCCGCCGGGCGCCGGCCCCACCGCCCTCCGGGCCCCCTGGTCATCGGCCATCGCGGGGCGGCGGGCTGGCGGCCCGAGCACACCGCCGACGCGTACACCTATGCCGTACGGGCCGGGGCCGACTGGATCGAGCCGGACCTCGTGCCGACGAAGGACCACGTCCTGGTCGTGCGGCACGAGAACGAGATCGGCGGGACGACGGACGTCGCCGGCCGCCCCGAGTTCGCGGACCGCCGCACCACGAAGACCGTCGACGGCAAGGCGGTGACCGGCTGGTTCACCGAGGACTTCCACCTGCGCGAGCTGAGGACGCTGCGCACGGTGGAACGGCTTCCGCTGGTCCGCGACCGCAACACGGTCTTCGACGGGCGGGGCTCGGTGATGACCTTCCAGGAGGTGATCGACCTCGCCCGGCGGCTGTCCCGGGAGTCGGGCCGGCGGATCGCGGTATTCCCGGAGACGAAGCATCCGACGTACTTCCGCTCGATCGGGCTGCCGCTGGAGGAGGAGCTGATCCGGGTGATCCGCCGGAACCGGCTGACCGCCCGGGACTGCGTCGTCCAGTCCTTCGAGCCCGCGAGCCTGCGCCGGGTGGCCGCGGCCCGCCTCGGTCTGCCGCTGTGGCAGGCGCTGGGCACGAGCGGCGGACCGTACGGGCACGGGGTCGCCTACCGGGACATGATGACCCCGGCCGGGCTCCGCGAGATCGCCTCGTACGCACAGTGGATCGGCCCGGACAAGTCCTCGCTCGTCCCGCCGAGCACCCTGCTGGCGGACGCCCACGCGTCGGGCCTGAAGGTCGGCGCGTACACCTTCCGGGCGGAGAACCAGTACCTCCCGGCCGCGTACCGGCGGGGCAGCGCGCCCACCGCCTTCGGCGACGCGTTCGCCGAGTACGCCTTCCACTACGGGCAGGGCGTGGACGCGGTGGTGACGGACTTCCCGGACCTCGCGGCACAGGCCAGGGACGACCTGCGGCGGTAGCGCCCGCGGATGTTCCGGCCGCGCGGGGCGGGGCCGATGTGGAAACGTCCGGGTGACAGCGCATCCGCCTGCCCGGAAGGGACCACGCCATGACCGCCCCGCACGTCTTCCCCCTGGAGCCCACCCCGATACGCGTGAGGGACGAGGTCCTCGACGACCTGCGCGCCCGTCTCGCACTGACCCGATCGCCCCTGGACGAGGGGAACGAGGACGGGTCCTACGGCGTTCCGGACAGCTGTCTGCGCGAGCTGGTCGCCCACTGGCGCGACGGCTACGACTGGCGTGCGGCCGAGGCGGCCATCAACGCCCACGAGCAGTACCGGGTGAGCGTCGACGGCGTCCCGGTGCACTTCATGCGCGAGCCCGGCCGGGGCCCCCGCCCGGTCCCGCTGATCCTCACCCACGGCTGGCCGTGGACGTTCTGGCACTGGTCGAAGGTGATCGGCCCCCTCGCCGACCCGGCGGCGTACGGCGGTGACCCGGCCGACGCGTTCGACGTCATCGTGCCGTCCCTGCCCGGTTTCGGTTTCCCCGGCCCGCTCACCGGCTTTCCGGACGTCAACTTCTGGAAGGTGGCCGACCTCTGGCACACCCTGATGACCGAGACGCTGGGATACGGGAAGTACGCCGCCGGGGGCTGCGACATCGGCGGGATCGTCTCCAGCCAGCTCGGCCACAAGTACGCCGACGAGCTGTACGGCATCCACATCGGCTCCGGGCTGCCGCTCGACTTCTTCACCGGCCCCCGCGCCTGGGACTTCGCCCGGAACCGGCCCCTCACCGACGACCAGCCCGCGGACGTCCGCGCCCGCATCGTCGAGCAGGACCGCCGCTGGGCCCCGCACCTCGCCGTGCACATGCTCGACGGCGCCACTCTGGCCCACGGGCTCAGCGACTCCCCCGCCGGGCTGCTCGCCTGGCTGCTGGAGCGGTGGAACGCCTGGAGCGACAACGGCGGCGACCTCTCGTCCGTCTTCAGCAGGGACGACCTGCTGACCCACGCCACGATCTACTGGGTCAACAACTCCATCGCCACGTCGATGCGTTACTACGCCAACGCCAACCGCTACCCCTGGACCCCGGCCCACGACCGCACCCCGGTCGTGCAGGCCCCGGTGGGCCTCACCCTCGTCCGTTACGAGAACCCGCCCGGCGTCCACACCGCCGACGAGCGCGTGCGGGCGTTCGAGAACGGCCCGCAGGCCGACTGGTTCAACCACGTCAACGTCAAGGCCCACGACCACGGCGGCCACTTCATCCCCTGGGAGAACCCCGACGCGTGGGTGAGCGACCTGCGCCGCACCTTCCGCGGCCGCAGGCCCTGAACGATCCCGTCCAGGGCCTGCCGGGTTTCGTCAGCGGGTGGTGCGCTTGCTCGCCGTGGTCTTCTTGACCGCCTTCTTGGCGGTCTTCTTCGCCGGGGCGGGCAGCGCCGTCTTCTTGGCGGGGGTGCGCTTGGCGACGGCCCGCTTCGGGGACGCGGCCTCGGCGGCCGCTTCCTCGGTGTCGGCGCCGGCGTTCGACAGGGTGCCGGAGCCGGACTCCAGGTGGGCCCGGACGAACCACTGGAACTGCTCCAGGCCGCGCAGGTGCTCGATGAGCAGGTCCTCGGTGACGGGGTCGATCTCGCCGGCCTTCTCGACCGCCTCGCGGTGGCCCTCGATGACGCCCGTGTAGACGAGGTCCAGGGCGCCGAGGTGGGCGATGGCGTCGGCGCGCCCGACGCTGTAGTCGTTCCAGGTCCGCTCCCTGACCAGGGCGCCCGGGGTGCCGTTCGGCTCGCCGCCGAGGGCGGAGATCCGCTCGGCGGCGGCGTCGGCCATGTCCCGTACGGCGGTGGTCTGTGGGTCGAGCATCTCGTGGACCGCGATGAAGTGCGGCCCGACAACGTTCCAGTGGATGTGCTTGAGCGTGAGCGCGAGGTCGTTGAGCGCGTGCAGACGCAGCGTCAGGAGGTCGATGACCTGTCGGCCCTCGTCGACGCCGAGGCCGGGAACGGTGTAGCGGGGGGTGCGTGCGGGGGACATGGGGGCTCCTTTGCGGGGTGAACAACGGCGGTGGTGGTGATGGGTGGTGGTGGGGCGTGAGGCCGCTCAGCCGACGTCTCCCGTGCCGCCCTCGGTCGGGGCCGCGCCGGGGCGCTCCCCGCCGGGCCGCACAGGTCCGACCGCCGCCGCGCGGATGCTCTCCCGTGCGGCGTCGGCGACCGCGCGGGGCGTGATGCCGAACTCCTCGTACAGGCGCTCGTAGGCGGCGGACGCGCCGAAGTGCTCCAGGCTCACCATGCGGCCCGCGTCCCCCACCACGTCGCGCCAGCCCTGGGCGACGGCGGCCTCGACGCTCACCCGGGCCCGTACGTCGGGCGGCAGCACCGCGTCCTGGTAGGGGTGGGGCTGCTCGGCGAACCACTCACGGCAGGGCATGGAGACCACGCGCGCGTCGTGCCCCTCGGCCTCCAGCAACTCGCGTGCCTCCAGGGCGATGTGGACCTCCGACCCGGTGGCGACGAGGATCACGTCGGGCTTCCCTTCGCGGCAGTCGGCGAGTACGTACCCGCCCCGGGCGGCCCCGGCGGCGGCCGCGTATCCCCGGTCCCCCCGCTCCAGGACGGGCAGCGGCTGCCGGGTGAGGGCGAGGCCGGCGGGCCGGTCGTGGTGCTCCAGGACGGTGCGCCAGCACACGGCCGTCTCGTTCGCGTCGGCGGGCCGTACGACGTCGAGGCCGGGGATCGCCCGGAGGGCGGCGAGCTGCTCGACGGGCTGGTGGGTGGGGCCGTCCTCGCCCAGGCCGATGGAGTCATGGGTCCAGACGTAGGTGACCGGGAGCTTCATCAGGGCGGCGAGGCGGACGGCCGGGCGCATGTAGTCGCTGAAGATCAGGAACGTACCGCCGTAGGGGCGGGTGAGGCTCTGGAGCGCGATGCCGTTGAGGATCGCGCCCATGGCGTGCTCGCGGATCCCGAAGTGGAGCGTACGGCCGTAGGGGTCGCCGGGGAACTCGCCGGTCTGCTTGCTCTCCGGCACGAAGGACGGCTCGCCCTCCATCGTGGTGTTGTTGCTCCCCGCGAGGTCGGCCGAGCCGCCCCACAGCTCGGGCAGCACGGGCGCCAGGGCGGTGAGCACGTCGCCGGACGCCTTGCGGGTGGCGATGCCCTTGGGGTCGGCGTCGAAGACGGGCAGACTGTCGGTCCAGCCCTCCGGAAGCCGTTGTTCGCGCAGCCGGTCGAGGAGTTCGGCGCGCTCGGGGTGGTCGGAGCGCCACCGCTGGTAGCCGGGCTCCCAGGCGCGATGCGCCTCGGCGCCGCGCTCGCGGACCGCCCGGGCGTGCCTCAGCACGTCGTTCTCGACGGTGAAGTCGGCGTCCGGGTCGAAGCCGAGCAGCTTCTTGGTGGCGGCGACCTCGTCGTCGCCGAGCGCGGAGCCGTGGGCCTTGCCGGTGTTCTGCTTGGTGGGCGCGGGCCAGCCGATGATCGTGCGCAGCAGGATCAGGGAGGGCCGGCCGCGCTCGCTCTTCGCGGCTTCGACGGCGGCGAGCAGGGCGTCGACGTCCTCGACGTAGTCGCCGGTCCGGGTGAAGTCGACCGTCTGGACCTGCCAGCCGTACGCGGCGTAGCGGGCGGTGACGTCCTCGCTGAAGGAGATGTCGGTGTCGTCCTCGATGGAGATGTGGTTGGAGTCGTAGAAGACGATGAGATTCCCGAGCTCCTGGTGTCCCGCCAGTGAACTGGCCTCGGACGTCACGCCCTCCATCAGGTCGCCGTCGGAGGCGACGACGTACACGTGGTGGTCGAAGGGGCTCGTGCCGGCCGGCGCGTCGGGGTCGAGGAGGCCGCGCTCACGGCGGGCCGCCATGGCCATGCCGACGGCCGAGGCCAGCCCCTGCCCGAGCGGTCCGGTGGTGATCTCGACGCCCCGGGTGTGCTGGTACTCCGGGTGGCCGGGCGTGGCGGAACCCCAGGTGCGCAGCGCCTCCAGATCCGCCAGCTCCATGCCGTAGCCGCTCAGGTACAGCTGGATGTAGAGGGTGAGGCTGGAGTGGCCGCAGGACAGCACGAAGCGGTCCCGGCCGAGCCACTGGTCGTCTGCCGGGTCGTGCCGCATCACCTGCTGGAACAGCAGGTACGCCAGCGGGGCCAGGCTCATCGCGGTGCCCGGGTGGCCGTGGCCGGCCTTCTGCACGGCGTCGGCGGCCAGCACCCGCACGGTGTCGACGGCACGGACGTCGAGCGGCCCCCAGCCCGCCGCGTCCGCGAGGGGCGGGGCCAGTCGCGGGTCGCGGCCGTCGTTCGGGCCGTTCGGCGTTTCGGCGGGTGCCATCAAGTCCTCCTGATCAGTGGGGCGGGCGTGCGGCAGGCGGCTCGACCGCGGTCCGGCCCCGAGCCGCCCGGCTGTTCGGCCGGGTCCCCCGGAACGACGGAAACAAACGCGCGGCGGTGTGCGCGGCCCGGAATCGCGTAGCACCGAAAGGGAGCAAACCACCTTTACCGCGTAAACCGGAGGAGGAGGGAGGAAGTGGAGGGGCAGCGCCGCGAGTCCTAGGCCGAAGGGCTGATCACTTCGCGGACACTCCTGCTGTTAGCCTGCTCTTGCGTATAGCTTGCAATAACAACTGGACGGCATTCCCAGCAGTCGGAGGGCTCGCATCATGGCCACGTACACGCTCCCGGAACTCCCGTACGACTACGCGGCGCTCGAACCGGTCATCAACCCGCAGATCATCGAGCTGCACCACGACAAGCACCACGCCGCGTACGTCAAGGGCGCGAACGACACCCTGGAGCAGCTGGAAGAGGCCCGCGACAAGGAAGCCTGGGGCGCGATCAACGGCCTCCAGAAGAACCTCGCGTTCCACCTCTCCGGCCACATCCTGCACTCGATCTACTGGCACAACATGACCGGCGACGGCGGCGGCGAGCCCCTCGCGGCGGACGGCGTGGGCGACCTCGCCGACGCGATCACCGAGTCCTTCGGCTCCTACGCGGGCTTCAAGTCCCAGCTGACGAAGGCCGCGGCCACCACCCAGGGTTCCGGCTGGGGCGTGCTCGCGTACGAGCCCGTGAGCGGCAAGCTGATCGTCGAGCAGGTCTACGACCACCAGGGCAACGTCGGCCAGGGCTCGGTCCCGGTCCTCGTCTTCGACGCCTGGGAGCACGCCTTCTACCTGCAGTACAAGAACCAGAAGGTGGACTTCATCGAGGCGATGTGGCGGGTCGTCAACTGGCAGGACGTGGCGAAGCGTTACGCCGCCGCCAAGGAGCGCGCGGACGTACTGCTGCTCGCCCCCTGACCGGACACCCGCACGCCGCACCACCACAGGCGTCCTGCCTCGTGATCGTCTTCTCAACCTTCACACGGCAGGCGGATGGACGGAGAGCCCCCGCGAGGACATGACTCGCGGGGGCTCTCCCATGGCTGCTGTTCAGCTGGTCAGCTCATGGGCCGAACGTGCACCCATGCGGTGGCCGGGGTCCGCCTGCTGCGGATCGGCGGCGTGGACGCCCGGAAGCTGACGGCGGGCCGCGGCCCGGACGAGGCCCGGATCCGTGGCGAGGGCACGCAGACCGGTGGCGGCGCGGGCGGGATCGTAGCGGTCGGCGGGGCCCGGCAGCCCGTCCCGGTACACGGCCGGCGGGAAAATGCCCGCGGCCCATCGGGCCCGGATGCCACGATGATCCACGCCCGTCCGCCCGTACCCCCGCACCCTCCCCGGAAGCGACCCCATGACTTCTGCCCCCGCGCCCGTACCGGCCGACCCCACCGTCCTGCACCCGATGCCCGGCCAGCCGCGCGTGGTGCAGCTGAGGCCCCTGGTCACCTCGCCGCTGATCGAGGCCGGGGACTACTCGTACTACGACGACCCCGAGCACGCCACGGAGTTCGAGACCCGCAACGTGCTCTACCACTACGGTCCGGAGCGCCTGGTGATCGGGAAGTTCTGCGCGTTCGGCACCGGGGTGCGGTTCATCATGAACGGCTCCAACCACCGGATGGACGGGCCGTCCACGTTCCCGTTCCCGACGCTCGGCGGCTCCTGGGCCGACCACTTCGACCTGCTGACGGGCCTGCCCGACCGGGGCGACACGGTGATCGGCAACGACGTCTGGATCGGCTACGAGGCCGTGATCATGCCGGGTGTCCGCATCGGGCACGGCGCGATCGTCAGCTCACGGTCCGTGGTGGTCTCGGACGTCCCGGACTACGGCATCGTCGGCGGCAACCCGGCTCGCCTGATCCGCACCCGGTACGAGGAGGCGGACATCGGGCGCCTGCTGGCGGTGGCCTGGTGGGACTGGCCGGCGGACCACCTGACGCACCATATCCGTACGGTGATGTCGGGCACGGTGGCGGAGTTGGAGGCGGCGGCACCGGGCGTGGTCGGGTAGGGGCGGAGCGGGTGGGCTCAAGCCCCCGGCCCCCGGCCCCCGGCAACCGGCAACCGGTCAGCGCGCGCGGGTGCCCGGCCAGAGCGGCGGCACACGGACGAAGTAGTCCTCGGCGTCATCCATTTCGCTGGACATAAGACTCATCAGGGCTTCGTACTTTTCGCTTCCCAGATAGTAGGAACCAGCATGATGGGAGAGGAAGAACCGGCCGGATTCATCCATGAGAACGGTGGATCCGTCGTACGTGTCGTAACCGACCGGGAACAGCGTGACGCCGAGCTCCCCGGCCAGTTCGGCGATCTCGGCGGCGTCACCTTTGAACACGAGGTGCGGAGTGAGGACGGCGACGTTCTCCGGAGCGGTGTCGATGACCGCCCGGAGAGAGACATGCTCCCGGATGAAGGCGAGCGCCGCCGCCGAGGGCTCGATGTCCACTCCGTAGGCGCGGTAACGGCCGGTCACCGTCGCGACAGCCTCCGCAGCCTCCCGTGCGGCATCCCGCCCTGGATACCACCCGGCTTCTGTCAGCCACGCGTCCACTTCTTCGGCCGTGGAAAGCAGGGACATCTTCACTCTCATTCCAGGTTGCCGAACCGCTGAGACGACAAGCTCATCCCTTGATGAACTCGATGCGCTACGGGGCGATTCTCCTCGGGGTAATGACGACGGCGCCATGGTTGAGTCCGGGCAGAGTGCGGTGGCCGGCTGCTCGAACGCGATCGCGCTGTCGTCGGCGTGGGCGGCACGGGCCTCGGCTCTGGCCGGCTGCTCCCGCGCTGTAGCCATGTTCGTCTCTCCGGTTCGCGTAGGGGCCGCACTGCCGGTTCTTCACCGATCCGGCGGGTGACTCTCGCGAGCTCCTCGCTCGTCTGCGCGCGGAACACCGGATCGAGAAACGTCGCCGGGCCGGGCCTGCATTCCTACGGGACAGCCCTTGACTCGGGCCCGAGCAGTTCCGGGTCGACCAGCACACAAGGTGCGGTGCTGTCGGCCGGACTCCGGCACGGTCCGTACGGGGTGGAAGCGGCGGTGGTACGACCAGGTCACCGCCGCCAGGAGCGGGCCCCACAGCAGGAGGGGCGCGTAGGCGGCGACGAAGAGGGCTTCACCGGCCGAGACGCCGGGGTCCGGACTGTCGGCGGTGAGCAGTCCGCCGAAGAAGAGGACCCACCACAGAAAGGTGACCGTGAGGGCCCCCAGGGAGGCGGCGAGGACCGCGAGCCCGGCCTTGACCGGGCGCCCGCCGAGAAGCGGAATCCAGCGCGGCACCACCTCCCCCCAGGGCCGCACCAGGCCGAGCGTGAGGTACGAGGCGGCCTCGGCGACCGCGCCGAGCAGCAGGACGTAAGCGAGGGCGAGCAGCGGGGAGTTGTCCGGGAACCCGGCGAGGAA
Organism: Streptomyces sp. NPDC102283; assembly: GCF_044766265.1. NCBI lineage: Bacteria > Bacillati > Actinomycetota > Actinomycetes > Kitasatosporales > Streptomycetaceae > Streptomyces > Streptomyces sp. NPDC102283. The sequence goes on along the minus strand of NZ_JBIWLQ010000026.1, from coordinate 109,984 downwards.
CTCCTCGCGCTCCATCACCCCGACCGGCACCCCGAGCACGAGCGCGACGCGCCACAGCCCGGAGGGAACCGTCGACCACGCCGCGACCCGAGCGGCACGGACCGCCCAGCGCGGGGGCGGCGGGACCGGCGGCCGGGCCGGTGGCGGCACGTGGGTGTCCGGCGGGGTGGGATCCGTCGTCGTCATACCCCGAATCTCGCGCGCCGCACGGCCCGGCACGTCCTCCCGCGTGATGATCCGCCTCCGCCGCGCGGGGGAACCCGGCGAGGGCTCGCGACCCGCTACGACACGGCACCGCGAACGCCCAGTGCTCCGAGAGCGTAGGCCGGACGTCACCGGACCTGCTGCCCTCGCGACCACCGGCCCGGCGAACGCCTCCCGCCAGGGCACTACTTGTCGCGCACGGCTTCGATCTCGGCAGCCAGCGCGGCCGCGTCGCGTGCACGCGTGTAGTACTTCCTCGCATACTCGTCGCTGATCGCCGGAAGCACCTTCTCGAACACTCCCACCAACCTGAGCAAGCCTTCACGGGCCGGTTCGGGGAGCGGGCCCACGAGCACGCGGGAGACGTAGCCGGCGGTGTCCGCGTCGAGCATGACCATGTCCTGGTCCTCAATGTCCAAGCCGCGGAACCCCTCGGGAAACGGCATGGCCCTGCACTCGGCAACTATCCGCGAGAGCGCGTCGAGCTTCTTCCGAACCATGGCGGGATTCTGCCAGGTGCTGTACGGCGAGATGCCCTTCGCGCCGCCGCACCGGACGTCACGGCGCGTCCGAGCGCGCTGACCCGATCCCGTCTCCGGGCAAAGCCCGCGCCGTCACCTCGTGCGCGTACTTCGACCACCACTCCGGCCCGCACTCCTTCTCCGTGACCGACCCGCTCGGCGATCTCATCACCCAGCACATCCACGGTGAGGTCCAGCGCCCCGCATCCGAGGGCGACAACACCAGTGGCGACCACGGCCCTTGACGTTTCGGCGCATCCACCACCGCGCTGCGTCGCGGCCGCCTGGGCTGAATCGTTCCCGGGTCCGGCCAGGAGCCCGGTCATCGCGAGCGGAGAGGCGATCATGGGGGAACTGGACGGCCGGACCGCACTGGTGACAGGCGGCTCGCGGGGCATCGGGAGGGCGGTCGCCCTGCGGCTCGCCGCCGAGGGGGCGCTGGTCGCGGTCCACTACGGCGGCAACGAGGCGGCAGCCTCCGAGACCGTGGGGCGGATCGTCGAGGCCGGCGGCAGGGCCTTCGCGGTGCGGGCCCTGTTCGGCGGGAGCGGGGCGGTGGACCGGCTGTTCGAGGGGCTGGCCACCGGGCTCAAGGACCACGGCGTGGACGGCCTGGACATCCTGGTCAACAACGCGGGCATCCATTCGGCCACGTCGATCGGGCAGCTCACCGAGGAGGAGTTCGCGCGGGTACTGGCGATCAACGTGAGCACGCCGGTCTTCGTCGTCCAGCGTGCGCTGCCGCTGCTGCGGGACGGCGGGCGGATCGTCAACATCGGCTCGGCCGCCACCCGGATCGCCAATCCCCTCCAGATCGGCTACACCGTCAGCAAGGCGGCGCTGGCGGCTCTCGGCCCGTCGCTCGCCAACGAACTGGGCCGACGAGGGATCACCGTGAACACGGTCGAACCCGGAGTGGTGCTGACCGACATGATCGGCGCCTACGCCGACGTTCCCGAAGCGGTGGCCGCGCTGGAGTCGATCACCGCGCTCGGGCGGATGGGCCTGCCGGAGGACATCGCCGACGTGGTGGGGTTCCTGGCGGGGCCGCGGGGGCGCTGGATAACCGGCCAGGCCATCGATGCCTCCGGCGGTACCTACCTCGGACCGCCGACGACCGGGTGATCACCGCTCGTCACACGCCCGGCCGCCGCGCACGCCTCCTCGTCGGTCACGCCCTCCTGCGCCGTCAGCTCGATCAGCGCGTCCAGCCGGTCACGGGCGGCCAGGAGGGCGGCGGCGGCCTCGTCGATGCGCGCGCGTTCGCGGTGCAGGTCGGGGAGCATGCTGGAGCAGGCCGGCTCCAGGATGCGGCCCTCGTCGACCATGCAGGGCAGCAGCTCGGCGATGACGGCCGTGTTGAGACCGGCGGCCAGCAGCATGCGCACGCCCCGCACGGTCACGACGTCCGCTTCCTCGTACTCGCGGTAGCCGCTCGGGCGGCGGGCCGGGCTCAGCAGGCCCTGCTCCTCGTAGTAGCGCAGCAAACGCTGGCTGACGCCTGTCCGTCGGGAGAACTCCCCCATGCGCATATGACGACCACCACATTCGATTGACTCTCACACCGGTGTGAGACAGCAGCCTATTCCGCATGACGCACAAGCCTTCAACACGCCCGCAGGACAACCCCGTTACCGTCATCGGCCTCGGCCCCATGGGCCTCGCGCTCGCCGGCGCCCTCCTGAAGAACGGCCATCCCACCACCGTCTGGAACCGCACCCCGGAAAAGGCCCAGAATCTCGTCGCCCGGGGCGCGCTGCTCGCGAAGTCCGCGGCCGACGCCATGGCCGCGAGCCCTCTCACCGTCGTCTGCCTCAAGGACTACGCGACGCTGTACGAGGTGCTCGATCCCGTCGGCGGCGCGGCGGCGGGCCGGACCCTGGTCAACCTCAACTCCGGTACGCCGAAGGAGGCGCACGAGGCGGCCTCCTGGGCGGCCGAGCGGGGCGCCGGCTACCTGGACGGCGCGGTCATGGTGCCGCCGCCCCTCGTCGGGGACGCCGGATCCGTCTTCCTCTTCAGCGGTCCGCGCGAGGTCTTCGACGCCCACCGGGCCACGCTGGCGTGCCTGGGCGACCCCCGGCACCTCGGCTCCGACCCCGGGCTCGCGGTGCTCCACAACGCGGCGCTGCTCGGCCTGATGTACGCGACGATGAACGGCTTCCTGCACGCCACCGCGCTGGTCGGCTCGGCGGGCGTACCGGCCTCGGAGTTCGCCGACCTCGCGGTGAACTGGTTCCTGCCCACGGTGGTGGACGCGACCCTCGTCGAGCAGGCACCGGATCTGGACGCGGGCCACTACCCGGGCGACCTGGGCACCCTGCACATGAACCTGAACGCGCTGGAGCACATCGCCCTCACCTGTGAGGAGCAGGGCGTGCACGCCGGGCAGCCGCGACTGATGCGGGAGATCGCGGCACAGGCCATCAGGGACGGCCACGGCGGGTCCAACTACCTGGCGGTGTTCGAGGTCCTCAAGAAGGCGGCGGAGCCGGACGCGCGGTAGCGACGGCGGGACCCGGCGGGTCGCGGGAGCCCCCGCCGGGCTACTCCCGGGAGGACCCCGGCAGCCGGGTCCAGAAGTGGTCGACGATGTCCTCGATGTAGCGGCGCCCGTCCTCGCCGGACGCCGTGGTGCCGCCGGCCCGGCTCAGGGTGGCCGCCAGGAGGCCCTGGTACTCCTGGTGCATGGTGGACAGGGGGCTCTTCAGGTCGCGGCGCTCCATGGAGACGAGCTTCGCGATGTCGCGGATGTGCGCCTGCCAGCGCGTGGAGACCGCCTCGGTGAGGAGGCGGGCCAGCTCCTCCTCCAGCCTGGTGATGGCGATGAAGTCACGCGGAGGGAGGGCGAGGACCTCGCCGAGCTTGACGGACTGCCGTTTGTCGCCGGTCCACAGGCCGGCCTCCTCCATGGACAGATACGCGTCGAGGGTGAGGCCGGTGGCGCGCGCGACCTCCTCGGCCGAGACGCCGCGCGCGATGCGGTGTTCGAGCAAGGTGCGTGGATGGCCCATGAGTTCACTGGGCCGACACCACAACGCGCCCGCCAGGGCGGTGAACTCCGTCGCGTCCGGCACATGGGTCCCGCGCTCCCACGCGATCACATGCTCGGGACCGACGTGTGACGTGCCGAAGGACGCGCGCATGCCGTAGGCGACATGACCGGGTGCCATCCCGAGTTTCTCGCGCAGGGCGCGCGCTGCCCGCGCGTTGAAAGGGAGTGGAGGGTGCACATACGGAGCGTAGGGGTGCTGTCACCGAGACTTCCATACCCACTGTCGGCTGCCTGCCGATTTGGCGGAAAAGGTCGCCGCTGATTCCGTAGGAAGCCACAGGGCCGAAAAGGGACCAACTACACGCTCTACGCGGGTAGTTGCGATCCCGTCGTCGCCGCGTATGATCCGCTCGCAAGGTGCCGCATGTGCGTTCGCACAGCGCCCGCCGCTCTCTTCGGGCAGCACCGGCGCACCTCCCCTTCCCCATCATTCGCAGGCTCAGGAGACTCCGTCATGCACCCCAGTACGACCAGCCCGCCGCTCGACGCGAAGCCAGACGGATCGGGGGGCGCCGTCGACCGGTTCTTCCGCATCAGCGAGCGCGGTTCGACCTATCTCCAGGAGATACGCGGCGGATTCGCCACGTTCTTCACGATGGCATACATCCTGGTGCTCAACCCGATCATCCTCGGCGGGGCCGAGGACAAGTTCGGCAAGCAGCTGGACAACGTGCAGCTGGTCACCGCCACCGCTCTGGTCGCCGCGGTGATGACGCTGATCATGGGTGTGGGCGGAAATCTGCCGCTGGCCCTGGCGGCGGGCCTGGGCATCAACGCCGTCGTCGCGTACCAGATCGCTCCCCTGATGGGCTGGGACGACGCGATGGGCCTCATCGTGCTCGAAGGGCTGCTGATCTGCGTTCTGGTGATGACCGGGTTGCGCGAGGCGATCATGCACGCCATTCCGCAGCCCCTCAAGCAGGCCATCAGCGTCGGCATCGGTCTGTTCATCGCCTTCATCGGCTTCGTGGACGCCGGGTTCGTCACCCGCATCCCGGACGCCGCGAACTCCACCGTGCCCGTCCAGCTCGGCACCGGCACGCTCACCGGGTGGCCGATGCTCGTCTTCTGCCTCGGTGTGCTCCTGACGATCGTGCTGGTCGCCCGGAAGGTCAAGGGCGCGATCCTCATCAGCATCGTCCTGATGACCGTCGTCGCCATCGTCATCAACGAGTTCGCCCGCATCAAGTCCTGGGGACTGACCTCGCCCTCGATTCCCAGCAACCCCGTCGCCGCGCCCGACTTCGGGCTGCTGGGCCGGTTCGACCTGTTCGGGTCGTTCGGTCAGGTCAGTGTTCTGACGGTCATCCTGCTCATCTTCACCCTCATCCTGTCCGACTTCTTCGACACGATGGGCACGGTCGTGGGTGTCACGGCGGAGGCCGGGCTCCTCGACGAGCGGGGTCAGGTGCCCGGCCTCGGCCGCGTCCTGCTCATCGACGGCGCCGCCGCCGTCGCCGGTGGCGCCGCGTCCTCGTCGTCGGCCACCACGTACATCGAGTCCGCCGCGGGTGTCGGCGAAGGCGCCCGTACCGGCTTCGCCAACGTGATCACGGGCGGGCTGTTCGCGCTCGCCCTCTTCCTCACGCCGGTCCTGACGATCGTGCCGATGCAGGCGGCGGCGCCCGCGCTCGTCGTGGTCGGATTCCTGATGATGACCCAGGTCAAGCACATCGACTGGGACCGTTACGACGTCGCCATCCCGGCCTTCCTCACCATCGTCGTCATGCCGTTCACCTACTCCATCACCAACGGCATCGGCGCGGGCTTCGTGGCCTACGTGATCATCAAGGCGTGCCTGGGCAAGGCGCGCGAAGTCCACTGGCTGCTGTGGGGCACCGCCGCGCTCTTCCTGGTCTACTTCATCATCGACCCGCTGGAGCAGATCCTCGGTCTCAAGTAGGCGCCGGGGCCCGGGGCGGTCCGGGTCAGTGGCTCCCGGCGTCGGAGAGGCAGAACTCGTTGCCCTCCGGATCCCTGAGGACGGTCCAGGACATCCCCTGCATCGACTGCTCGCCGACGACGGTCGCGCCCAGCTTCGCCAGGCGCTCCACGTCGGCCGGGCGGTCGGGCGAGGAGAAGTCGACGTGCACCCGGTTCTTCGCGGCCCTGGGCTCGGGCACCCGCTGGAAGCCGAGGACCAGCGGGGTCGCCGCGAGGACGACGAAGGCGTCGTAGTCCTGTGTGTCCTCGACGCCCAGCGCCTCGGCCCACCAAGCGGCCAGGGCCTGGGGATCGGCACAGTCGATCGTGATCATTTCCGGTGAGATGCGCATGCTCCTCACCGTACGACGCACCACTGACAACGGGCCGGAAGCAGGCACCCGGCCCGTTGTCGGCAGCCCTCGGGCCAGCGCGACCTCCAGCAGCGGGAGTTCGCGGCCCGGGATGGAGCCGGACGGGGTGACGCCGATCCGGACCGCGCCCATGGCCCGGTAGAACCGCTCCGCGTTCGGGTCGGCGTCGATGGTGAGACGGGTGAAGCCGACTCCGCTTCGAACCGGCCCTTCGATCGGAGGGCCAGTTCGGTCAGTGCGGCGGCTTCGACCGCCTCGCCCGCCCGTATCCGCATGGGGTCATCGTCCCCCGTGCGGATACGCGCGGCCACCGGCCCGACCGGCGTCAGTCGAAGATCGGGCCCTGCGTCCGGGTCCGCTTGATCTCGTAGAAGCCCGGGATGGAGGCGACCAGCAGCGTGCCGTCCCAGAGCTTCGCCGCCTCCTCGCCCTTGGGCGCGGGAGTGACGACCGGGCCGAAGAAGGCGATCTGCTCGCCGTCCGCGCCGGGAACGGCGATGACCGGGGTGCCGACCTCCTGGCCGACCTTGTCGATGCCCTCCTTGTGGGAGGCCCGCAGCTCGGTGTCGTAACGGTCGGAGTCGGCGTACTCGGCGAGGTCGGCGGGCAGGCCGACGTCCTTCAGCGCGGCGGCGACGGCCTCGCGGGTGGGGCCTTCGCCGTTGTTGTGGAAGCGGGTGCCGAGCGCGGTGTAGAGCGGGCCGACGACCGCGTCGCCGTGGAGCTGCTGGGCGGCGACGACGACCCGGACCGGACCCCAGGCCTTGTTCTCCAGCAGGTCGCGGTACTCCTCGGGCAGCTCGTCCAGCTTGTCCTCGTTCAGGACGGCCAGGCTCATCACGTGCCAGCGGACCTCGACGTCGCGGACCTTCTCCACTTCCAGCATCCAGCGCGAGGTCATCCACGCCCAGGGGCAGAGGGGGTCGAACCAGAAATCGACCGGGGTCCTGCCGTCGGCCGGGGTGTTCTCGGACATGTCTCTCCTCAGAAGGGCGTGTTCCACAGAAGGGCGTGCTCCGCCTGCGGGCGAGAACGCCTCCCGCGTGGCTCCCATTCCCCGCACGGGAGCCACGCGAAGACGCATGCAAGGATCAATGGGTTCGAACACGACACATGACGCGCGTCACGAAGGAGTGCCCGTGCCCGGTGAAAACCTGTCCCGCGACGAGGCCCAGAAGAGGGCCGAGCTGCTGACCGTCGACGGATACGAGGTCGAGCTCGACCTGCGGTCCGCCGCCGGCGAGCCCGAGGGGGCCGACGGGGGCGACGGGGAGTCCGGTCCGCGGACCTTCCGTTCGCTGACCACGATCCGGTTCCGCTCGGCCCGTGCGGGCGCCTCGACCTTCGCCGACCTGGTGGCCCCGGGGGTGGACGCGGTGGCGCTGAACGGGACGGCCCTCGACCCGGCCGTCGTGTTCGACGGGACGCGGGTGGCGCTGGACGAGCTCGTCGAGGGCGAGAACACGCTCGTGGTCGACGCCCGCTGCGCGTACAGCAGGACCGGCGAGGGCATGCACCGCTTCGTCGACCCGGAGGACGGCGAGGTCTACCTCTACACGCAGTACGAGCCGGCCGACGCCCGCCGCGTCTTCGCCAACTTCGAACAGCCCGACCTCAAGGCCCCCTACCGCTTCCGGGTGGCCGCCCCCGAAGGCTGGCGGGTCTGGTCCAACGGGGCCGAGGAGTCGCACGAGGCCGGGGTGTGGACGTTCGCCGAGACGAAGCCGATCTCCACCTACATCACGGCCGTCGTCGCCGGTCCTTACCACTACGTCAGCGATCACTACAGCCGTACGTTCGACGACGGCACCACGGTGGAGATCCCGCTCGGCGCGATGTGCCGCAAGGGGCTCGCGAAGCACTTCGACGCGGACGACGTCTTCCTGATCACCAAGCAGGGCCTGGACTTCTTCCACGACCACTTCGACTACCCGTACCCCTTCGGGAAGTACGACCAGGCGTTCGTGCCCGAGTACAACCTCGGGGCCATGGAGAACCCGGGCATGGTCACCTTCCGCGAGGAGTACATCTACCGCGGCAAGGTCACCTCGGCGGCCTACGAGCGGCGCGCCAACGTCATCCTGCACGAGATGGCGCACATGTGGTTCGGCGACCTGGTCACCATGGAGTGGTGGGACGACCTGTGGCTGAAGGAGTCCTTCGCGGACTTCATGGGCTCCTTCTCGATGGTCGAGGCGACCCGCTTCACCAACGGCTGGATCACCTTCGCCAACAACCGCAAGGCGTGGGCCTACCGCGCCGACCAGCTGCCCTCCACCCACCCCATCACGGCGGACATCCGTGACCTGGAGGACGCCAAGCTGAACTTCGACGGGATCACGTACGCCAAGGGCGCGTCCGTGCTCAAGCAGCTGGTGGCGTACGTGGGGCGCGACGCGTTCCTCGAAGGCGCCCGGCGCTACTTCAAGAGCCACGCCTACGGCAACACGCGCCTGGGCGACCTGCTGTCGGTGCTGGCCGAGACGTCCGGCCGCGACATGACGGCCTGGTCGCGCTCCTGGCTCCAGACGGCGGGCGTCAACGTGCTCACCCCCGTGCCCACGTACGACGCGGACGGGAAGCTGGCCGAGCTGGCCGTCGTCCAGGAGGCCGCCGCCTCGCACCCGGAGCTGCGCCCGCACCGCGTCGCGGTCGGCCTGTACCGGCGTACGCCGGAGGGGGAGCTGACGCGTTACGCGCGCGCCGAGGTGGACGTGGCCGGTGAGCGGAGCGTGGTGGACGCCCTGGCCGGCTCCGAGCGGCCCGATCTGATCCTGGTCAACGACGACGACCTCACCTACTGCAAGGTCCGCTTCGACGAGGGCTCGCTGGCCACGCTGCGCGACCACCTGGGCGCGATCACGGACCCGCTGGCCCGTGCCCTGTGCTGGTCGGCCCTGTGGAACCTGACCCGGGACGCGTTGATGCCGGCCCGCGACTTCGTCGCGCTGGTGCTGGCGCACGCCGGGCGGGAGAGCGACATCGGGGTCCTCCAGATGCTGCACGCCTGGGCGCAGTCCGCACTGGTCAACTACGCGGCCCCCGACTGGCGCGAGGAGGGGGGCCGGGCGCTGGCCGACGGTGCGCTGCACGAACTGCGGAGCGCCGGGCCGGGCAGCCAGCACCAGCTGACCTGGGCCCGCTTCTTCGCGGCGGTCGCCTCGTCCGAGGAGGACTTCCTGCTGCTGGGCGGGCTGCTGGAGGGCACGGCCCGGATCGACGGTCTCGACGTCGACCAGGAGCTGCGCTGGGCCTTCCTCTCCCCGCTGGCCTCCCACGGGGTGGCGAACGAGGCGGCGATCGACGCCGAGCTGGCCCGCGACGACACGGCCTCCGGCAAGCGCCACCACGTGCGGTGCCTGGCCTCGCGCCCCTCGGAGGCGGTCAAGGCGCAGGCGTGGGCGGCGGTCGTGGAGTCGGACAAGCTGTCCAACGCGCTGGTCGAGGCGACGATCTCCGGCTTCGGGCAGCCCTCCCGGCGGGAGCTGCTCGCCCCGTACGCGAGCCGCTACTTCGAGGTGATCGAGCGGGTCTGGGCGGAGCGGTCCATCCAGATCGGCATGCACGTGGTGCGGGGGATGTTCCCCGGCCTCCAGGACAGCCCCGCGACCCTCGCGGCGACCGACGCCTGGCTGGGCGAGCACGAGAACGCCGCTCCGGCGCTGCGGCGGCTGGTGCTGGAGGCCCGGGACGATCTCGCGCGGGCGCTGCGCGGCCAGGAGTGCGACCGGGCAGCGGCGTAGGGCCCGCCCCGCCCGCCCCCCGTCGCCGGTGGGTCGGGCGGGACGCGTGAGGGAGCGCTCGGGCGGGATGCTTGAGGGGGCGCTCGGGCGAGGCGTGCGTGCGGCGTGAAAGCGGCGCTCGTACACCCGCCCGAGTCGCCCCGCTCCCGATTCCCGGCGCGACGGCCCTTTTCGGTTGTCGAACGTTCGTACTTTAGGACGGCGTTGTCCGGGATTGTCGACGGGCGTGTAACAGGGGTTAGGGCACCCTCCACGGGCGGGAAACCCCGGGACATGACCCAGAACACCCCGCTCTCCCCCCGCCGCCCCCTCCACCCCCTCCACCCCGAGGACGTGGCGCACCGCGTCCTGTCCGCCGCGCAGTTGAGGGCGCGGGGCGTGTCCGCGGCGCAGACGTCCGCCCAGTGCCTGCCCGGCGGCCCGTGGCAGCACCTGCTGCCGGGGGTCTATCTGCTGCACCCGGGCCCGCCCACCGGCCGGGAGCGGCTGCACGGAGCGCTGCTCTACGCGGGGCGGCCGCCGGCCTCCGCGCGGCGCGCTCCGGCGGGCCCGGCGGACGCGGGGTACGGCGAGTCGATGGTCACCGGGATCGCCGCGCTCGCGCTGTACGGCTTCGCGGCGGCCGGGGACGTGGCGGCGCTGCACCGGATCGACGTGCTGGTCCCGCGCACCCGGCGGCTGCGGTCCACCCGGTTCGTGGAGGTGCTGCGGACCGCCTCGATGCCGAGCGCGGCGCGGGTGGGCGAGGTGCCCGTGGCACCGGTGGAGCGGGCCCTGGCGGACGCGGTGGCGGGCACGGCCGAGGCGGCGGCCGTCCGCCGACTGCTGACCGAGGCGGTCCGTGACCGGCACTGCGAGCCGGCTGCCGTGGTACGGGAGTTGAGCGAGGCGAAGCTGCTGGGGCGGCCCGCCGTGGTGGGCGCGGTCGATGCGCTGCTGGCCGAGGGGCGGGCGGTGGCGGAGGCGCGGCTGTACGCGATGGTGCGCGAGCACGGGCTGCCGGAGCCGCTGTGGAACGTGGAGCTGCGACTGCCGGGCGGGCCCCTGCTCGGCGGGGTCGACGCCTACTGGCCCGACCAGGCGGTGGCGGTGGAGCTGGACGCCCGGGCGCCCCGGTACGGCGCGCCCGGGTACGGCGCGCCCGGGCGCGGAGGCCGGGCGGAGGAGGACCCGCAGTGGTCGACGTACGCCGCGAAGCGTGAGCGTCTGGAGCGGCTCGGGGTCACGGTCGTCCACCTCACGCCGAGGAAGCTGCGGGAGGCGGCGGACCAGCAGGCGACGGTGGTGCGGACGGCGCTGATGGCGGCGGCCGACCGGGAGCCGGCGGCGTATGTGATGGTGCTGCCGCGCTGAGCGGGGCGGCGGTGTGAAGGGGCCGGCCGGGAAGGCGGGCCGCGAAGGCGCTGCGGTCGGCCCGGAACCACGGGGCGACCGGCCCCGGGGCCACGACTGTTCCCGGCCACCGACCCGTCCGGCATCGGCCACCGACACCCCTGGTCCGGACCACAGCGGCCGCCAACTGCGCCATCAGGTGCCACGGGCGCACTGTTTGACCTCATTCATCCCTCGTGGCATGTCACGCCCCATGGCGGGTCTATGCCATGTCCCTGACTGGCCTCCGCCAACTCTCCACAAACCTCTGTCATTTACGACAGGCTGAGCGGTCATCCGGTACCGAATTCCGGACTCTCTCTTTCAATTACAGGGATGCTGATGACCAAGGAATCCCCCAGCTCCATACCCGGGGCCAGACGCGCGGCTCGTATCGCGGCCGCCGCCGGACTGGCGGCGGCACTCGCCGCCTCCGGCGCCGCTCCGGTGTTCGCCGCCGAGGACCCGGCACCGGCACCCGTCAAACCGGCCGCCACGAGCGACCGGGGCGACAAGCTCGGCAAGGCCGACGCCGATGTCCTGGCGAAGGCCGAGGCCAAGGGCGAGAAGAGCGTCACGATGATGGTCGCCACCACCCCGGGGGCGACCGAGCAGGTCAGCAAGCAGCTGGACGCCGTCGAGGGCTCCGTGCTCGGCCAGACCTACGACAAGCTCGGCTACGTCCGGGCGACGGTCCCGACCAGCCGCGCCGAGTCCACCATCAAGGCGGCCTCGAAGCTCTCCTCCGTCCTCGGCATCGATCTCAAGCAGGAGATCAAGCTGGACGACCCGACGCCCAGGGGCGACCGGGCCGCCGGAGCGAAGCAGCCGAAGGCCACCGGCAGTTACGCGGCGCCGGACAAGAAGACCCCGGCGAAGAACCCGTACAACCCGTCGTTCGAGACGGGCGCGGTCGACTTCGTCGAGAAGCACCCGACGGCCGACGGCCGCGGGATCACCATCGGCGTCCTGGACTCCGGCGTCGACCTCGGTCACCCGGCCCTGAAGAAGACCACCACCGGCGAGCGCAAGATCGTCGACTGGGTGACCGCGACCGACCCGGTGAGCGACGGCGACGGCACCTGGCTGGAGATGTCCCAGTCGGTGGCCGGCCCGACGTTCACGTCCGGCGGGAAGACCTACTCGGCGCCGGCGGGCAGCTACAAGTTCGCCACGTTCGCCGAGGCGGCCACCACCGGCGGCGAGATGGCGGGCGACCTCAACCGCGACGGTGACACCACCGACGTCTGGGGCGTGCTGTACGACCCGGTCACCGGCACCACGCGGGTCGACCTGAACAACAACGCGGACTTCTCCGACGACAAGGTCCTCAAGCCGTACAAGGAGAAGTTCCAGGTCTCCTACTTCGGTGAGGACGACCCGCGCACCCAGGTCGTCGAGCGCATCCCGTTCGTCGTCGAGACCCGCAGAGGCGTGGTCCTCGACGCCTCGGGCGCGAAGGCGGACTTCGTCAACATCGGCGTCATCGAGGGCGCGCACGGCACGCACGTCGCGGGCATCACCGCGGCCAACGGGCTGTTCGGCGGCGAGATGAGCGGCGCCGCCCCCGGCGCCAAGATCGTCTCCTCGCGTGCCTGCACCTGGTCCGGCGGCTGCACCAACATCGCGCTGACCGAGGGCATGATCGACCTCGTCGTCAACCGCGGCGTCGACATCGTCAACATGTCGATCGGCGGCCTGCCGCCGCTGAACGACGGCAACAACGCGCGCGCCGAGCTGTACAAGCGGCTCATCGACATCTACGGCGTGCAGCTGGTCATCTCGGCCGGCAACAGCGGCCCGGGGCTCAACACCATCGGTGACCCGTCGGTCGCCGACCACGTGATCTCGGTCGGCGCGTCGATCTCCAAGGAGACGTGGGCGGCCAACTACGGCTCGGCCGTCACCAAGAAGTACGACATGCAGCCCTTCTCCTCGCGCGGTCCGCGTGAGGACGGCGGCTTCACGCCGGTCATCGCGGCGCCGGGCGCGTCCATCAACACCACCCAGACCTGGGCGCCGGGCGGTCCGGTCAAGGAGGCGGGTTACGCCCTGCCGGCCGGCTACTCCATGCTCCAGGGCACCTCGATGGCCTCCCCGCAGGCGGCGGGCGCCGCCGCGCTGCTGCTGTCGGCGGCGAAGCAGAAGGGCATCGAGCTTCCCCCGGCCGACCTGCGCACCGCGCTGACCAGCACCGCGACCCACATCGAGGACGTGCCCGCGCACGCCCAGGGCTCCGGTCTGATCAACATCGTCAAGGCGTGGAAGCAGATCGCCAAGCAGGGCAAGCCCGCGCACGAGTTCTCGGTGAAGGCCCCGGTCGACACCGCGATCGACTTCGCGCTCAAGGACCCGGGCTTCGGCACCGGCCTCTACGACCGCGAAGGCGGCCTGAAGGTCGGCGCGACCAAGGTCTACGACGTCGTCGTCACCCGCACCACGGGCCCGGACCGCAACGTCCAGCACAAGCTGTCCTGGAAGAACAACGACGGCACCTTCGAGCTCAGCAGCCCCCAGTACGTCTCGCTGCCGCTCGACACGCCGGTCAAGCTCAAGGTCAAGGCGAAGGCGAAGTCCGCCGGCGTCCACAGCGCCATCCTGCGGGTCGACGACAAGAAGACCTCCGGCGTGGACCACCAGATCATGACCACGGTCGTCGTCGCCCATGAGCTGCAGCAGCCCGGCTACGCCTACAAGGCGTCCGGCTCGGTCCAGCGCAACGGCACCACGTCGTACTTCGTCAACGTGCCGGAGGGCGCGAAGACCCTTGAGGTCGCCCTCAGCGCGCTGCGCTCGGGCAGCCAGACGCGGTTCGTCTCCCTGCACCCGTACGGGACGCCGGTCGACCCGACCACGACGACCTTCTGCTACCCGAACTACGAGAACCCGGCCAACACCTGCCGCCCGGACGCGCGTTCCTACAAGGACCCGCAGCCCGGCGTGTGGGAGATCGAGGTCGAGGCGCGTCGTACGTCGCCGCTGCTGGACAACCCGTACAAGCTGGACGTCTCGCTGCTCGGCGCGACCTTCGACCCGGCGGTGCGGACCATCGCCGAGGCGAAGATCGGCACTCCGGCCCCGGTGGACTGGAAGGTCACCAACCGCGCCGCCGACCTCCAGGGCAAGCTCCAGGGCGGCTCGCTGGGCTCGGCCAAGGTGGCGAAGCCGTCGATCTCGACGGGCGAGAGCCGGCAGACCACGGTCACCATCGGTGCGGGCGTCGAGAAGCTCGACATCGCCATCGGCGGCACGTCGGACGCCAACGCCGACCTCGACCTGTACGTCTTCCGGGGCGCCACGCAGGTCGGCAGCGCGACCACCGCCGGCTCCGAGGAGGCGGTCAGCCTGCTGAAGCCCGCCGCGGGCACGTACACCGTCGTCGTCGACGGCTACTCGGTCCCGGCCGGGTCGACCACGTACGACTACCGCGACGTGTACTACTCGGCGTCGCTCGGCACGATCAAGGTCGACTCCACCAAGGCGGTGAACCTGGCCAACGGCGCGTCGGCCCAGGTCGGCGCCGAGGTCGTGGTCGCCGGGGCGGCCCCCGCGGGCCGTCAGTTCTTCGGCGAGGTCAAGCTGGTCAACGCGCGCGGCACCGCCGCGGGCACCGGCAGCGTCGTGATCGAGAAGGTCACGCCGTAACGGACCCCGCAACGGCTCCCACGGGGCCGTGACGGACCCCATCGGCACGACGGCGGGGCGGGCGCTCTCACGAGCACCCGCCCCGCTGTGCGTGTTCCTCGTCACAGCCTCCGCCGCCCGCCGCAGATGTTTCCCCCGGTACGCACGGACGTCGCAGAATCTGCGGTCCTCGCGGGAAGAGTCCGCAGGTCGGACAATGGATTGGACAAGGCGGGCCAGGACATACGCATCATGGAGCGGCAAACGGGCCGTACAGCCGCACGGACGAGCAGACGCCGCACGTGCAGAACAGAGGAGTCCTCGTGAAGGTCGGAATCGTCGGCGCCACCGGTCAGGTCGGCACTGTCATGCTCAGGATCCTGGCCGAGCGGGACTTCCCGGTCGACGAGCTGCGGCTGTTCGCCTCGGCCCGGTCCGCGGGCTCCACGATCGACTTCAAGGGCTCCGGCGTCACCGTCGAGGACGCCTCCGCGGCCGACTACACGGGCCTGGACATCGTGCTGTTCTCCGCCGGCGGCGCGACCTCGAAGGCGCTGGCCGAGAAGGTCGCCGCCCAGGGCGCCGTGGTGATCGACAACTCCTCCGCCTGGCGCAAGGACCCCGAGGTCCCCCTCGTCGTCTCCGAGGTCAACCCGCACGCCGCCCGGGTCCGCCCGAAGGGGATCATCGCCAATCCGAACTGCACGACGATGGCCGCGATGCCCGTGCTGCGCCCGCTGCACGACGAGGCCGGGCTCGAAGCGCTGACCGTCGCCACCTACCAGGCCGTGTCCGGCTCCGGGGTCGCCGGGGTCGCCGAGCTGCACGGCCAGGCCGCCAAGGTCGTCGCCGAGGCCGAGAAGCTGGCCCACGACGGCGAGGCAGTGGACTTCCCCGAGCCGGCCGTCTACAAGCGCCCGATCGCCTTCAACGTGCTGCCGCTGGCGGGCTCGATCGTGGACGACGGCTCGTTCGAGACGGACGAGGAGCAGAAGCTCCGCAACGAGTCCCGCAAGATCCTGGAGATCCCGGAGCTGAAGGTGTCCGGCACCTGCGTCCGCGTCCCTGTCTTCTCCGGCCACTCGCTCCAGATCAACGCCCGCTTCGCCCGTCCGATCGGCGTCGAGCGCGCCCTGGAGCTGCTGAAGGACGCCGAGGGCGTCGAGCTCTCGGAGATCCCGACGCCGCTCCAGGCGGCCGGCAAGGACGCCTCCTTCGTGGGCCGCGTCCGGGTCGACGAGACGGTCGAGCACGGCCTCGCGCTGTTCGTCTCCAACGACAACCTCCGCAAGGGCGCGGCGCTCAACGCCGTGCAGATCGCGGAGCTGGTGGCGGCCGAGCTGAAGGGCTGACCCGCGGCGTCACGCGTACGGGGAAGGGGCGGCCACCGGACACCGGTGGCCGCCCCTTCCCCGTGCCCGTACCGGCTCAGCTTCGCCGCACCTCGAAGTGGAAGCACCCGTATTCCACGGCCCGCACGTGCGCCGACACCACCTCCGGGTCCGCGAACGCCTCGTCGAGGGCCGCGTCGAAGCCCTTCTCCGGGTCGGCCGGGAGCTCCAGCAGCCGGCCGCCCACGATGTGCCCGCGGGCGTCGTAGCGGCGCACCGCGCGCAGCGCGCCCGCACGCGCGAAGGGATATCCGGCTTGCTCCGGGTCCGGTCCCGGGCACTCCTCGGCGTGGATGAAGACGGGGCCCTGCTCGTCGTACGCCCCCGGGCTCGCCCCGGTCGCGGCGGCCCAGCGGCGCAGCGGGGCGTAGGAGACGAGGGCGATGCGCTCCCCCGGCCGGCAGCCGCGCAGACAGCAGCGCAGGGGGTGGCCGCCCTCGGCCGCGGTGTACGGGCGACAGGGCCGGCCCGCGTCGTCGGCGGCGCGGAGTTCGGCGAGGGCGGCGGGATCGATGGGTCGTGGCTGGTGTCCGGTCATGGTTCGAGCGTGTCCCGCGGAACCGTCCGCGTCCGGCGGAAAACGGACATCGCGTTGGGAGCACGTGCGTGGAAGGATGGGCGGAAACGTCGCTTATCAAGTCGCACACCTAGGAGCTGACCGCGTGCCTGGCACGAATCTGACCCGCGAAGAGGCACAGGAGCGGGCGCGCCTGCTGACCGTGGACGCGTACGAGATCGACCTCGACCTCTCCGGAGCGCAGGAGGGCGGCACCTACCGGTCCGTGACCACCGTGCGCTTCGACTGCGCGGAGGCGGGCGCGGAGTCGTTCATCGACCTGGTCGCGCCGGCCGTCCACGACGTCGTGCTGAACGGCAAGGACCTGGACGTGGCCGCGGTGTTCCGCGACGCGCGGATCGCCCTGCCGCATCTGCGTGCGGGCGCCAACGAGCTGAGGGTCGTCGCCGACTGCTCGTACACCAACACCGGCGAGGGCCTGCACCGGTTCGTCGATCCGGTCGACGAGCAGGCCTATCTGTACACGCAGTTCGAGGTCCCGGACTCCCGCCGCGTCTTCGCCTCGTTCGAGCAGCCCGACCTGAAGGCGACCTTCGCGTTCACCGTGAAGGCCCCGTCCGGCTGGACGGTCGTCTCGAACTCCCCCACGCCGGAGCCCAGGGACGACGTCTGGACCTTCGAGCCGACACCGCGCATCTCGACGTACATCACGGCCCTCATCGTGGGCCCGTACCACGCGGTGCACAGCAGCTACGAGAAGGACGGCCAGTCGGTCCCGCTCGGCATCTACTGCCGCCCCTCCCTCGCGGAGTACCTGGACGCGGAGGACATCTTCGCCGTCACCCGGCAGGGCTTCGAGTGGTTCCAGGAGAAGTTCGACTACGCGTACCCGTTCGCCAAGTACGACCAGCTCTTCGTCCCGGAGTTCAACGCGGGCGCGATGGAGAACGCGGGCGCGGTCACCATCCGCGACCAGTACGTCTTCCGCTCCAAGGTGACGGACGCGGCGTACGAGGTGCGGGCCGAGACGATCCTGCACGAGCTGGCCCACATGTGGTTCGGCGACCTCGTGACGATGGAGTGGTGGAACGACCTCTGGCTGAACGAGTCGTTCGCCACCTACACCTCGATCGCCTGCCAGGCGGACGCCGCCGGATCGAAGTGGCCGCACTCCTGGACCACGTTCGCCAACTCCATGAAGACCTGGGCGTACCGGCAGGACCAGCTGCCCTCCACGCACCCGATCATGGCGGACATCCAGGACCTGGACGACGTCCTCGTCAACTTCGACGGGATCACGTACGCCAAGGGCGCGTCCGTGCTCAAGCAGCTCGTGGCGTACGTCGGCAAGGACGCGTTCTTCCAGGGCGTCCAGGCGTACTTCAAGGCGCACGCCTTCGGCAACACCCGCCTCTCCGACCTGCTGGGCGCCCTGGAGAAGACCTCCGGCCGCGACCTGAAGACCTGGTCGAAGGCGTGGCTGGAGACGGCCGGCATCAACATCCTGCGCCCGGAGATCGAGACCGACGAGACCGGTCGGGTCACCTCCTTCACCGTGCTCCAGGAGGCCCCGGCGCTGCCCGCCGGCGCGAAGGGCGAGCCGACGCTGCGCCCGCACCGCATCGCCATCGGCGCCTACGACCTCGACGCGGCCGGCAAGCTGGTGCGCACCGACCGGATCGAGCTGGACGTCGACGGCGAGCGCACCGACGTGCCGGCCCTGGTGGGCAAGGCCCGCCCGGCGGTCGTCCTGCTCAACGACGACGACCTCTCCTACGCCAAGGTCCGCCTCGACGAGGAGTCGCTGCGGGTCGTCACCGAGCACCTGGGCGACTTCACCGAGTCGCTGCCGCGCGCCCTGAGCTGGGCCTCGGCCTGGGACATGACGCGCGACGGCGAGCTGGCCACCCGCGACTACCTCGCCCTGGTGCTCTCCGGCATCGGCAAGGAGTCGGACATCGGCGTCGTGCAGTCGCTGCACCGCCAGGTGAAGCTGGCACTCGACGTGTACGCGGCGCCGGAGGCCCGTGAGGGCGCGCTGATCCAGTGGAGCGACGCGACGCTGGCGCACCTGCACGCGGCGGAGCCGGGCAGCGACCACCAGCTGGCCTGGGCCCGCGCCTTCGCGGCCACCGCCCGCAACCCGCAGCAGCTGGACCTGCTCCAGTCGCTGCTGGACGGCACGGAGACCATCGAGGGCCTGGCCGTCGACACCGAGCTGCGGTGGGCGTTCGTGCAGCGGCTGGCGGCCACCGGGCTGCTGGACGAGGAGGAGATCGCCGCCGAGTACGAGCGCGACAGGACGGCGGCGGGCGAGCGCCACGCTGCCTCGGCGCGGGCGGCGCAGCCGTCGCAGGAGGCCAAGGCGCAGGCGTGGGCCTCGGTCGTGGAGTCCGGCGAGCTGCCGAACTCGCTCCAGGAAGCGGTCATCAGCGGCTTCGTCCAGACGGACCAGCGCGAGCTGCTGGCCCCGTACACGGAGAAGTACTTCGCCTCGGTGAAGGACGTCTCGGAATCGCGCAGCCACGAGATGGCCCATCAGATCATCGTGGGCCTCTACCCGGCCCTCCAGGTCTCGCAGGAGACGCTGGACGCCACGGACGCCTGGCTGGCCTCGGCCGAGCCGGGCGCGGCCCTCCGCCGGCTGATGTCGGAGTCGCGGTCCGGTGTGGAGCGCGCCCTGAAGGCCCGGGCGGCGGACGCGGCGGCGGCCACGGCCTGACCCCTTCGCGTACGACCCCGAGGGGCGCCCTCTTCGCCGCGGCGGAGGGGGCGCCCCTTTTTTGGACCGCCGCCGGGACCGCCGCCGGGGCCGGCGCCGGGGCCGGGCGCGCGAGCCGTCAGGGCGCGTCGCGGCCGCGCTCGCGGCGCGGGTCGGGCAGATGATGCGCCATGAAGGGCCTGCTGGTGATGAACTCCTTGAGACGCAGAGCGGCTTCGGAGAAGTAGGCGCCGCGGTTCCACACCAGGGTGAGCACCCGGTGGCAGTCGGGCGCGTCCAGGCGCACCCAGGCGACCGGGGCGTGTGTGCCGACCTGGCGGGACGTCGCCGGGATGAGGCCGATGCCGAGGCCGGCGCTGATCATGTCCTGGCTGGCCCCTGGTTCGTCGCCCTCGCAGGACAGCAGCGGCGTCAGCCGTTCGGCTGCGAACAGCCGGTCGAGGAGAGCGCGTTGCCAGTTGCCCACACGGGTGGTGACGAAGGGCTCGTCGGCGATCTCGGGGATCGTCACGCTCTCCCGCCCGTCGAGCCGGTGTCCGGGCGGGACCGCGAGCAGCACCTCCTCCCGGGCCAGCTCGATCGACTCCAGGTTCGTACCGGCCAGCGGCTGCGAGGCCACGCAGAAGTCGACCTCGCCGGAGCGCAGCCGACGGCTCATCCCGTCCGCGTCCGACTGGAACAGCCTCACGTCCGCGCGCGGGTGCGTGACGCGGAAGCTGCCGAGGAGCGGGGTGATCGTCAGCAGGGTCTCGGAGGCGACGCCGACCCGGCCGAGCCCCGTGTCACGGGCCTCACGAACGGCTCTGCGGCCGTCGTCGAGCTCGCTCAGGGCCCGGTCGACGTGGCGCAGGAACATCGCCCCGTACTGGTTGAGCCGGATACGGCGGCCATGACGGTCGAAGAGCGGGGAGCCCAGCTCGGTCTCCAGGCGCGCGACGGTGCGGCTGAGGGAGGGCTGGGCGACGCGCAGCTCCTCCGCGGCGCGGCTCATGTGCTCGTACCGGGCGACGACCTGGAAGTAGCGCAACTGCAGAAGATCCACATTCCACCTTCATTCATAGCTCCAGAGCTATGTTCACATGACGAAATCGGTCTTGGAGTGCATAAGCAATTCTTCCTACGGTCTTCGGCAGGGGCACCGCACAGGTGGCCCCCCGCCCCCAGGAAGGACGCTCATGAGCGCTGTCGAGCTGGCACGACTCCAGTTCGCGGCCACGACCGGCATCCACTGGCTGTTCGTGATCCTCACCATGGGGGTCGTCCCCCTGGTCGCGATCATGCACACCCGGGCCGCGTTCACCCGTGATCCCGCAGAGCGTGCCGTCCGGGAGCGCATGACGCGCTTCTGGGGGCAGCTCTACGTCATCAACTACGCGGTCGGCATCGCCACCGGTCTGGTCATGGAGTTCCAGTTCGGGCTCAGCTGGAGCGGCCTGAGCAAGTTCGCGGGCAACGTCTTCGGTGTCCCGCTGGCCCTCGAAACCCTCATCGCCTTCTTCGCCGAGTCCACCTTCCTCGGCATGTGGATCTTCGGCTGGGGCCGGCTGCGCAGAGGTGTACACGTCACACTCATCTGGCTGGTCGCCCTGACCGCGTACGCCTCCGCGTACTGGATCCTGATCGCCAACGGCTTCATGCAGAACCCCGTCGGCTTCGAGGTGCGCGACGGCGCCGCCCACCTCACCGACTTCGGAGCGCTGCTCACCAACTCCAGCGCCCTCATGGCGCTCGCCCACGTCACGCTCGCCGCGCTGATGACGGGCAGCGTGTTCGTCCTGGGCATCAGCGCCCACCACCTCGCCCGGGGCACCGAGGAGACCGAGCTGTTCCGGGGCTCCCTGCGCCTGGCGCTCCTGGTGGCCACGCCCACCAGCTGGTTCGTCGCCACCGTGGGTGAGATGCAGCTGCCCCAGATCGAGCGGTCCCAGCCCATGAAGGCGGCGATCCTGGAGAACGGCGACATCGACCGGGTCCAGGCGCAGCTCGTCGAGCGGTACGGGCCGGGCGACTACACACCGCCGGACGCGTGGCTGCGCTTCTCGATGGACCTCATGACGGTCATCGGCTACACCGTGTCCACGATCACCATCATCGCCGTCCTCCTGCTGTGGAAGGACCGGCTGATCCGCTGGCGCCCCTTCGCCCACCTGATGACCGCGATGATCCCGTTGCCGTTCATCGCCTCCGTGAGCGGCTGGGTCCTGCGGGAGGTCGGGCGTCAGCCCTGGATCGTCTACGGCCAGTTGAAGGTCGAGGACGCGCTGTCCTCGGTCGGCAGGACCTCCCTGGCCGTCTCCTGCGCGGTGTTCATCGCCGTCTTCCTCGCGCTGGCGGTGACGAACTGGACCCTGATCACCCGCTTCGCCCGCCGAGGTCCGGACGCCACCCAGCTCGGCGCCACCGAACCGCTGGACGACGACGTGCCCGGGGGCGGCGCCCCGGACGAGCGGACGAGCCCGGCCTTCTGATCAGGATGCAAGGGAAAGGTGAGAGAGATGACCCTGGAGACCGTCTGGCTGGTCCTGCTGGGCCTGCTCCTCGCCGGGTACTTCGTGCTCGGCGGCTACGACTACGGCGTACAGATGCTGCACCCCCTGCTCGGCGGGCGGGAAGGGCGGGACGGCCAGGGCGGTCGGGGCGGCCGGGACGGCCAGGAGGCCGCTCGCTCGGGCGGGAACGCCGCCCTCGACGCCATGGCGCCCTTCTTCCTCGGCAACGAGGTCTGGCTGGTCGCCTTCACCGGAGTCCTGTTCGGGGCCTTCCCGCACCTGGAGGGCAGCCTCCTGTCCGGCCTGTACCCGCTGATCGTGGCGATCCTCGTCGGCCTGGTCCTCGGCAACGCCGCGGTCCAGCTGGGCGGCCGCGCCCGGAGCGCTCGCGGGCGCCGGTGGTGGAACGCCCTGATCGTGTTCGGCGGCGCGCTGCCCGCCGTGTGCTGGGGACTCTTCGTGGGGCTGCTGCTGCGCGGTGTTCCCCGGCGGGCCGACGGAAGCTTCCACATCGGATTCGGTGACGTGTTCTCGCCGTTCGTGCTGGCCTGCGGCGTGACCGCCGCACTGCTCTTCGCGGCGCACGGGGCGGCCTTCGTCGCGTTGCGCTCGGCTCCCGGGGTCGCCTCCGAGGCCCGGCGGCTGGGCGCCGCCCTGCTGCGGGCGGCCGGCGCCGCCGGGGCCCTCCCGTTGCTGCTGACGCTCTTCGGCGCGGGCGCCTCGATGGAGAACCGTGCGACCTCGGGAGCCGTCGTCGCCCTGTTCGCGGCGGCGCTCGCCGCCGCCTGGTGGCACCTCTCCCACGGGCGCCACCGCCGGGCGTTCGCCGCGACCTGCGCCGCGACCGTGCTGCCCGTGGTGCTCGTGGGCGCGGGCCACTACCCGTACGTCCTGATCAGCTCGACGGGGCCCGGGATGACCCTCCAGCAGGCCGCCGCGGACAGCGCCTCGCTGAAGATCCTGCTCGCGTTCGGCGTCGTGCTGTTCCCGGTGATCCTCGCCTACCAGACGTGGAGCTGGTGGGCCTTCCGGGGGCGGACGGGTCGCCGTCACCCCAGCTACTTCTGAGCCGCGGGAGCGAGGAGAGGGACACCCGATGAAGCCTGTGGAACGTCGCCTGATGCGCGAACTCCCCTTACTGCGCCGCCATATGGCGTACTCGACCGCACTCTCACTGCTGGGCGCCGGGATCGTCGTGGCCCAGGCGGTCCTGCTGGCGACGGTCCTCGCGGACGGCTTCGCCGGGCGCCCGTTCCGGAGCGCACCACTGGTCGCACTCGGCGCGGTCACGGCGCTGCGCGCACTCCTGGCGTGGGCCCGCGGCGCACTCGCCCAGCTCGCCGCGGCCGATGCCAGGCGCACGCTGCGGGACCGGATCACCGAACGGCTGCGCCAGACCGGCCCGCAGGAGCTGGCGGACCGCCGCCACGGCGAGACCGTCACCCTGCTCACGCGCGGTCTCGACGCGCTGGACCCCTATGTCGTCGGCTATCTGCCCACGAAGGCGGCCGTCGCGGTGGTGCCGCCGGCGGTCGTCGGCTGGCTGCTGTGGACCGACTGGTCCTCGGCGCTGATCATCATCGTGACGCTGCCGCTGATCCCCGTGTTCGGCGCGCTGGTCGGCATGCACACCGCCCGGCGCACCGCCCGGCAGTGGCGGTCGCTGGCCACTCTGGGCGGCCACTTCCTGGACGTGGTGGCCGGGCTGCCGACGCTGCGCGCGTTCGGCCGCGAGCGGCATCAGACCCGGGTCGTGGGCGAGATGGCGGACGCCCACCGGCGGGCCACCATGCGCACGCTGCGCGTGGCGTTCCTCTCCTCGCTCGTGCTGGAGACGGTCGCCACCCTCTCCGTGGCCCTGGTGGCCGTCCCGGTCGGCCTGCGGCTGCTGGCCGGCGGAACGGACCTCCGCACGGCGCTGATCGTCCTCTTCCTCGCCCCCGAGGCCTACCTCCCGCTGCGGGCGGCGGGCGCGGCCTTCCACGACAGCGCCGAGGGCGTCACGGTGGCCGAGCGGGTGTTCGCGATCCTCGACGAGGACGGGACGTGTGCGGCGCGCCCCGCCGTTCGGGCCCCGGCGCCCGCCGCCCGAACGGCGCACCTGCGCCTGGACCGGGTCACGGTCCACTACGCGGACCGCGCCGAGCCCGCCCTCCGCGACCTGTCCCTCTCCGTGCGCCCCGGCGAACACGTGGCCCTCGTGGGCCCCAGCGGTGCCGGCAAGTCCACGCTCCTGGCCCTGCTCCTGGGCTTCGTGCGCCCGGACGCGGGCCGGGTCACCGTCGACGGCGCCGACCTCGCGGGCCTCGACCCCGAAAGCTGGCACACCCAGGTGGCCTGGGTGCCTCAGCGGCCTCACCTGTTCGCGGCTTCCGTCGCGGAGAACATCCGCCTCGGGCGCCCGGACGCGAGCGACGCCGAGGTGCGGCGGGCGGCCCGCGCCGCCTCGGCCGACCGCTTCGTGGAAGAACTGCCGCTGGGGTACGACACCCCGCTGGGCGAGCACGGCGCCGGGCTCTCGGCGGGCCAGCGCCAACGGATCGCCCTGGCCCGCGCGTTCCTCAAGGACGCCCCCGTGCTGCTCCTCGACGAGCCGACGGCCCACCTGGACTCCGGGAGCGAGGCCGCCGTCACCCGGGCCACGGTCCGCCTCATGCGCGGCCGGACCTCGATCGTGGTCGCCCACCGCACCGCTCTGCTGCCCCACGCCGACCGGATCGTGACGGTACGGGCGGGCGGCCTCGCGCCGACCCGGTCGGCCCCGGCAGAAGGAGCGGTGGCCCCATGACCTCCCCCATGGCCTCCCCCGTCGGGACCGGCCGGACCGTCGGGACCGACGCCCCCGCCCCTGCGCGCGGCCCCCGCCCCACCTTCCGGCTGCTGCGCCACCTCCTGCCTCACTGGCGCAGGCTGCTGCCCGCCGCCCTCGCCGCCGCGGGCAGCGAGCTCGCCGCCGCCACCTTGACGGCCACCGCCGCCTGGCTGATCACGCGCGCCGCCGAACAGCCGCCGCTCGCCTCCGTGAGCCTCGCGATCGTCGCCGTGCGCGCCCTGGCCCTGGGACGCGGAGCGCTGCGCTACGCCGACCGGCTCCTCGGCCACGACGGCGTGCTGCGGGCCGTCGCGGGCTTCCGCACCCGGGTGTACGAGGCCCTCGTGCCGCTCGCCCCGGCGGGCACCCCGGCCTTCCGCAGCGGGGATCTGCTGACCCGCCTCGTCGACGACGTCGACGCCGCCCAGGACCTGCTGCTGCGGGTGCTGATCCCGGTCGCGGCCGCCGCCGCGGTCGCGCTGGCCGCCACCGCGACGGCCACGGTGCTCCTGCCGCGGGCGGGAATCCTGCTCGGGCTGCTCCTGGCAGTGGCGGGTCTCCTCGTCCCCGCCCTGGTGCTGGTGGTGTCCGGCCGGGCCGGCCGCGCGGAGAAGGCCGCGCGCGCCGAACTCGCGGCGCTCACCGTGGACGTCACCCGGGGCGCGGCGGATCTCGCCGCGTACGGCGCCCGGGGCCGCGCCCACGGGCTGGTCCGCGACGCCTCCGCCCGGATCGCCGTTCTGGAGCGCCACCGGGCCCTGACCACCTCGCTCGCCTCGGCCGTGGTGCTGCTGCTCCAGGGCGGGGCGACGGTCGGCGTCGCCTGGGTCGCGCTGGGCGCCCACGCCGCGGGAACGCTGCCGGCCGTCCACCTCACCGTCGTCGCGGTCCTCGCGCTGGTCTCCTTCGAGGCCCTGACGCCGCTGCCGGCCGCCGCCCGCTCCCTCGTCGGCGTACGGTCCTCCGCGCGCCGGCTGGCGGATCTCCTCGACACTCCGCCGCCGGTCGTCGATCCGCCCGTGCCGCTCCCGCTCGCCACCGGCGAACCGCTCGGCGTGGACATCACCGGCCTGCGGGTGCGCCACCGCCCCGAGGGCCCGCCGGCTCTCGACGGGGTGGACCTGCGGCTGTCGCCCGGCCGCCGGACCGTCCTCCTCGGCGCCAGCGGATCCGGCAAGTCGACGCTGATCGCGGCGCTCATGCGGTTCGTGCCGTACGAGGCCGGGAGCATCCGCGTCGGCGGGCGCGAACTGCGCGACCGCTCGGGCGCCGACGTACGCCGTGCGATCACCGGCATGACCCAGGACGCGCACGTCTTCCACACCACGATCCGCGCCAACCTGCTCCTCGCCCGCCCCGACGCCACCGATGCCGAGCTGCGTGGGGCGGCCCGCAGGGCCCGGCTCCTGGACTGGATCGAGTCACTGCCCGACCGCTGGGACACCCGGCTCGGTGGCGACGGCTCGACCATGTCGGGCGGTCAGCGCCACCGTCTTCTCCTGGCCCGCGCCCTGCTCGCCGATCCGCCGGTGCTCGTCCTGGACGAGCCGACCGAGGGGCTCGACCCGGACACCGCGGCCGCCGTGCTCGCCGACATCCTCGACGCCACCCGCGGCCGCACCACTCTGCTGGTCACCCACGAGCAGGAGGGCCTCGCCGCCGCCGACCGGATCGTGGTTCTCGACGGGGGCCGGATCCGTCCCTTCACCCCGGACTCCGTCCACGGCTCCCGGGGCGGCACCACCACGGTGACGCCCTGACCCGGGCGACCCGTCAATCCGGCTGCGGCGTGAGGACGAGCGGCCAGTCCTCACCGGTCCGGACCCCCTCCACGGCCTGCTCGGCCGGGGTCCCGGCGGGCACGGTCAGGACGAGGGTGACCTCCGAGGCCCTGCCGTACGCCCCGGGGTCGACGCGCGCCTCCACGCGCAGCAGCCGCAGCGCCGCCGGGTCGCCCACGGAGCGTTCGGTGAACCGGTCCCGGTCCACCTCCAGCCCTCTGAGCAGGGCGGAGTGGGCGACGATGTCCACGGTCAGCAGCCCATCGTCCAGCCGCCGTTCTGCCCAGCCGTCCGTCCGCACCAGGTAGAGGCAGTTCTCCCCCTCGTACCCGTAGGACGCGAGCCGGGCCACGGCGCGCTCGTGATGGTCGGCCACGTCCGACACGACCACGACGACCGTCATGGCGTCCGGATCGTCCGGATCCAGTCCGTCGCACAGCACGGCCTCTGCCATCTGATGATCCCCGGGGAGTGCGGTATCGGATGCGAACGTCCGCAGGGTAGCCCGTGCCCTGGGGCGCCGCCCGTTCGGCCCTCGCGCGTTCGGGCGTCGTCGGCGCGCGGTGGGGGCTCCCGTGGCCTACGGTCCGAAGGGTCGTCGCAGGAAGCTTCGGTCGCAGGCCACGGGAGGGTTCGGATGCCCGGCTTCGCCGCCGTGCCGGTCGCGCTGGCGCTGTGCGCGGGTCTGCTGACGGGCCCGGCCGCCCCGGTGGCCGGCCGGCCGGACTGCCGGGCGGGTCCGGCGGGCTGCTACGACCTCTACACGTACGGCTACAGCCTCGGGCTGCATCCGTTCACCGGGGCGGACGACGTCCGGGAGCAACTGACCGGCCACTTCTGGCTGTTCCCGGTCAGCGGCGGCTGCGCGGGGCGGATCCGGGCGGGGGCGCGCTGCGAGCTGCTGGGCGGCAATCCGGTCGAGGTGGAGTACATCGGGAACGACTTCTTCCAGATCAACACGCTGCCGGGGCACCAGTTGGGCCGGGGCATGCACATCCGCTTCGCCTTCTCGCGGACCCTCGGCTTCCACTCCCTGACGGTCCGGGCCTGGCAGGACCGGCCCACCGACTGCACGGGCGAGGCCTTCTGCAACACGGTGAACCGGGTGTTCGCCTGGGGGACCTGGCGGGTGCTGGCGAAGACGCTGCGCTTCTCCGCGTACGCCGCCTGAGCCGCCCGCCCGGGTGGAAACCGCCCGGCGGGCGGGCGCAGGAGCGCAACCGTCCGCCGGGCGGGAACTGCGGGGCCGACCCGAGGGTTACGGGGTCACGCGCCCGACTCCTCGTAGCGGCGGGTCAGCTCGGCCGCGCCGGACTCCGTGAGCGTGCCGTGCAGGCGCATCCGGGCCACGCCGCCGTCGGGGAAGGCGTCGAGGCGGACGTGGGTGACGACGGCCTGGGCGCGCAGCACGAAGCGGTGGAGGGTGTCGGGCTGGAGGCGGGTGCGCGGGACGATCTCGAACCACTCGCCGGTGTCGCCGTTGCGGCCCTGGAGGGCGATCCAGCCGGCGGAGTTGCCCTTGAGGTAGGCGGTGTCGATCTCGATCGCGCGGACCGCGCCCTGGGCGGGGAGGCGGAAGCGGACCCAGTCGTTGGTGTCGCGGACCCGGCGGCGGCGGTTCTCCCAGCCGTCGTCCATCTTGCGGGAGGTGCCCGGCAGGATGATCTGGGTGGGCGAGGAGTAGAAGCGGTCGGAGGCGTCCTCGTACGTACCGCCGTTGAGCACCGAGATCAGGTCGATGGTGCCGAGCGCGGCGAGCCAGGCCGGGTCCGGGACGACCTCGCCGTGCACGCGGAGGCGGGCGATGCCGCCGTCGGGGTGCTGGCAGAGGCGCAGGTGGGTGTAGCGGCGGCCACCGGTGATCTCGAAGGCGTTGGCGGCGTGGCCGCGGACGGGGGTGGGCGGGAGGATCTCCTCCCACTTCACGTCGTCGGCGAGCAACTGCTCGGGGCTCGGGGCGCCCTCGACGGACGTGGCCTGTACCGATACGCGCTGCGGGTAGTTGCCGCGGAAGTGGGCGGTGTCGACGATCAGGCCGCGGATGATCCCGGGCGCGCCGAGGCGGACGATCGCCCAGTCGTGGTCCCCGGGGGCCGGGAAGGGGGTCTCGGCGTCCGTGCCCCTGCGGCGGCGGGTCTCCCAGCCGTCCATGATCTTTCCCTTGTGCCCGAAGTGCTCGGGGTCGAAGACGGCGCGCTCACGGATCAGCAGGTTCTCGCGCTCGGCGAAGAACTCGTCGTTGGCGGCGATCACCCCCGCGCCGAGGCGGCGGTCGGCGAGGTCGACCAGCTCGGTGAAGGGGAGGTCTCCGGCTTCGCGGTAGTCGGCGTACGGGTCGCCGCCGCCGTAGGGCGCGGCGTCATTGGCGTGGGGGTCGGTGTCGGGGTCCTGGAATGTGGTCTCGCTCGCGTCGAAGGTCATGGCTCCTACCTTCGCGCCACCGGACCCATCAGGTCCATCGAAAGTTTTCGCAGATACCTTTCAGTTCAACTGAATGATGCGGCTACGCTGGTGAGCGCCGCGAGGACCCGGGCCACCGCCGGTCCGCTCGAAGCCCCGTGCCGGACCGCCGCCACCACGTGGCGGCGCGGCCGGTCCGCCTCCAGCACCCGCATCACCACGCCCTCGCGACGCTCCCGGGCGGCCATCCGGGGGACCAGCGCGACGCCCATGCCCGCCTCGACCAGGGCGAGGATCGCGGTCCACCCGGCGGCGCTGTGGGCCTGCTCGGGAACGAAGCCCGCCGCCTCGCAGGCGGCGGTGGTGATCTCGGACCAGGGTCCCGAGCCGCCGAAGATCCAGCGGTCGGCGGCCAGGTCCGCGAGCCGCAGCGCGGGTGCGCCGGCCAGCGGATGGCCGGCGGGGAGCGCCACGTCCAGGGGGTCGGCGAGCAGCGGGAAGAGGCTGAAGCGGGGATCGCGGGCGGTGGGCGCGTGGGCGGCCAGCGACAGGGCCAGGTCCACCTCGCCCGCGGTGAGCAGCTCGTAGGCCTGGGCGGCCTCGGCCTCCCGAACACGCACGTCGGGCCCCGGGCGCTCCTCGGCGCGCAGCAGCCGGACCGCGGGGACGACGAGGGCGGGCACGGCGGTGGAGAAGGCGCCGACCCTGACCTCGCCTGCCTCGCCGCGCAGATAGCCGGTCAGTTCGGCCTCGGCCCGCTCCAGCTGGGCGAAGACCGCCTCGGCGTGGCGCAGGACGAGGTGGGCGGCGTCGGTGAGACGGACGCGGCGGCCCTGGGCCTCCAGGAGGTCCACGCCGAGCTGCTTGGCCAGGTTGGTGAGCTGCTGGGAGACGGCGGAGGGGGTCATCCGGAGCGCCTCGGCGGTCGCCGTCACGGTGCCCCGGTCGCGCAGGGTGCGCAGGATGCGGAGCTTCTTGACGTCCCACTCGGTCATGGGCGCAACCTACCGGTCCGGTCCGGCCCGGGCCGTTCCCGCCCCGGGCCGGACGCGCGTACGGGGCCGGACGCACGGATGCGCCGCGCGGTGGTTCCCACCGGCGGCGCACCCTTCGTGCCTGGGTTACGTGTGCGGGTCAGACCTGCTTCTTGGACTTGTCCAGGACCATGACCAGGCCCGTGATCACCACGAACAGGGCGATGGGCGCGACGACGTAGAGACCGATGGTCTCGATCGCGCTCAGGCGCGGAGCCGGGTCGTCACCGTCGTCGGGCGTGAGCGCGAGCGCCGGGCTCGACATGAGCAGCATCATCAGCGTCGTCCCGGCCGCAACGACGCCGGCGCGCATAGCGTTCATCTTTTCCACGGTGCCAACGTAGCGAACAGCTAGGGACGGCGCTCGCCCGGGGGTGCCGTATGAGGCTTTCGGGGCCGTAGGACGTCCATCAGCGCGTGCAGCCGCGGTGAGGCGGTGATCTCCTCCAGGGTGACCGGATGCCCCTCGGCGTCGGCGATCGGGAGGCGCCAGTTGGGGTACTGGTCCCAGGTGCCGGGGAGATTCTGCGGGCGGCGGTCACCCGTGGTGTCGGGGAGCCAGACACCGGTCATCCGGGCGGGGGTGCGCAGCAGGAAGCGGTGGACGGCCCGGACGGCGGCCTCCTCGTCGCCGTCGCCCTCGGGAAGCATCCGCAGCCGGGCCAGGAGGGCCAGCCACTCGGCGGTGTCGGTGGCGTCCTCGGTCAGCTCCTCCTCCAAGGGGCGGGTGAGCAGGCCGAGGCGGTGGCGCAGCGTCACATGGTCGCCGGTCAGCCGGGCGGCGGTGGAGGGCAGATCGTGGGTGGTGGCGGTGGCCAGGCAGTCCCGGCGCCACTTCTCCGGGGCGAGCGGCCGTCCGTCGCCGTCCCAGTCGCGCTCGAACCAGAGCACCGAGGTGCCGAGCACGCCGCGCCGGGCGAGCGCCTCGCGGACCCCGGGCTCGACGGTGCCGAGGTCCTCGCCGACGACGACGGTGCCGGCCCGGTGGGCCTCCAGGACGAGGACGGCGAGCATCGCCTCGGCGTCCTGGGCGACATAGGTGCCGTCGGTGGGCGGGCGCCCCTCGGGCACCCACCAGAGCCGGAACAGGCCCATAACGTGGTCGATGCGCAGGGCCCCGGCGTGGGCCAGCAGTCCGCGCAGCAGGCCCCGGTAGGCGGCGTAGCCGGTGGCGGCGAGGACGTCGGGGCGCCAGGGCGGCAGGCCCCAGTCCTGGCCGCGCGCGTTGAAGGCGTCGGGGGGCGCGCCGACGGACATGCCGTGGGCGAAGGCGTCCTGCTGGGCCCAGGTGTCGGCGCCGGCCGGGTGCACACCGACGGCGAGGTCGTGGACGATCCCGATGCCCATCCCCGCGTCCTCGGCGGCCCGCTGGGCGTCGGCGAGCTGGGTGGCGGTCAGCCAGGCGAGGCGGCAGTGGAAGTCCACCCGGTCCAGCAGCTCGGTCCGGGCGCGGGCGGTTCCCGGGGAGCGGGGGTCGCGCAGGGCCTCGGGCCAGGTGTGCCAGTCGGGGCCGTGCACCTCGGCGAGCGCGCACCACAGGGCGTGGTCCTCCAGCGCCTGGCCCTGCTCGGCCAGGAAGTCGCAGTAGGCGGCGCGGCGGCCCGGGGTGAGCGGGACCTCGACGACCAGCTCCAGGGCCTGGCGCTTCAGCTCCCGGACGGCGTCCCGGTCGATCAGCGCGCCCTTGTTCAGCACGGCCTCGCTGAGAGCGGCGGCGTCCTGCCGGAGGTCGTCCAGGGCGGCCCGGTCGCGGACGTGGCCGTACTCGGGGATCGACTCGACGCGCAGGTGCACCGGGTCGGGGAAGCGGCGCGAGGACGGGCGGTAGGGGGACGGGTCGGTGGGGTGCCCGGGAACGGCCGCGTGCAGCGGGTTGACCTGGACGAACCCGGAGCCGAGGGTCCGCCCGGACCAGGCGGCGAGGTCCGCCAGGTCACCGAGGTCGCCCATGCCCCAGGAGCGGGCGGAGAGCAGGGAGTAGAGCTGGACCAGGAAGCCGTGGGAGCGCTCGGGCGGCTGCGGGACGCGGGCCGGGGCGACGACGAGGGTGGCCGTGGCGCGGCGGTGGTCCGGCGTACGGACGTGGACGCGGTGGACGCCGGGGGCGGGCGGGATCCACCAGGCGGGGACGGCCGCCGGAGCGCCGGGCGCCCCGTCGGCGCGCTGCGGGTGCGGCGCGGACGCGGTGGCGGATGCGGCGGCGGACGCGAAGGCGGTGACGGTGCCCGCGGGAGGCGTTACGGACGGCGCGGAGGCGGCGGTGCCTCCCCCGGGCGTCATCGCCGGCACGGAGTCGCCCGGGATGCCCGCCGCAGGCGTCCCGGGCGGGGCGGAGGCACCCGGCGGCGGCACGGGCGGGGCGGAGGCGCCCGGCGGCGGGGCGGAGGCCTCCGCCCGGGCCCGCATGCTCAGCGGGGCGGGCGGACGGGCCGAGGGGCGTCCCGGGGTCCCGGGCGGCTCCGGCTCGACCGTGACGGTCGAGCCGGGGGGCAGTCCGGTGAGGGCGGGCGGCAGGGGCTCGCCGGCCCAGACCACCACGGTCGGCGGCAGCAGGCGCGAGCGGGACTCCGCGGCGACGAGGCACTTCCGTACGTCCGCCGGAGTGCCGGCGTCGACGCCCAGCGCGGCGAGCACGGCGATGACCGTGTCGTCGGGGACGGACACCGTGACATCCGGCGACGGGGAGTAGGAGGTGGCGACACCGTGCAGTGCGGCGAGCCGGGACAAGCCCATTCAGACTCCTGGGAACTCCATGCCCCCTGCGGTGCCGGGTGCGGTCGGCTCGCTGGTCAGAGGGGCGACGGCGGCGAGCGGAGGCTCGCTCGTGAGAGGGGTGGCATCGGCGAGCGGAGGCTCGCTGGTCAGCGGCGCGGAATCGGCGAACGAGGATTCGCCGAGCAGGAGGGAGACGTCGGCGAGCGGCGGCCCGCTGATCAGGTGGGCGACGTCGGCAAGGGGAAGTTCGCTGGTCAGCGGCGCGGATTCGGGCCGTGTGGGTACCTGTTTGGAGAGGGCGGAGAGCAGAAGCTGCGCGGCAGCGGGCATGGTGGCCTCCTGGCCATGGAGAACAGGACACAGCAGGCCTACCCAGGCCTCGCCGCGGCAGACGTGAACGTGATGCAGGCGTTATGACAACGAGCCCAACGTGCTCTGGGTCACATTTCGTTCCCCCGAACGGCAGGTATGGGCCGTTTTCAGCCATTCGCGGCCGCCACACCAGCCCCAGAGGGCTCGAAGGTGTCGCTATTCCCGGCAAATACGGCAGAACGGCCATGCGCATTGACACCCTCGCGCCCGGGTGGTGGGCTCGGAGCCCGCCGGGGCCCACCGCCTGCGGTCCGAGGGGGTCGGCACGGCGGTCCACCACCGGCAGTTGGACGTGACGAGGGGGAGCGCGACGTGCGGATCGGACGCAGAAGGCAGGCGGCGGCCGTGGCCGCCGCCGTGATCGGCGGACTCCTCGGATCCGTCTCCGTCGCTCCGGCCGCGACGGCCGCTCCCGCCGATCCCGAAAGGCCCGCGGTCGGCTCCGCAGACCGCTCCGACAGCGCGCTGACCCCGCCCGTATGGCCCCGGCCGCAGAGCATGAAGGCCACCGGGCCCGCCGTGCCGCTGGGCACCGAGGCCACGCTCGTCGCCGCGCCCGACGCCGATCGTCACGCCGTCGAGCAGGCGCGCACACTGCTGCGCGGGGCGGGCGTCCGCACCCTGCACGAGAGCCTGCCGGGCGGCGGGCCCGTGATCCGTGTCGGCGGCAGCGGAGCCGGCGAGGCGCTGCGGGCGCTGCGCGCTCCCGAACAGGCCGACCTGCCCTCGGGCGGCTACCGGATCGCGGTCGGCCAGGTCTCCGGACGCGCCACCGTCGCGCTGGACGGGCTCGGCTCCGACGGCCTCTTCCACGCCGTCCAGACCCTGCGTCAGCTGGTCTCCGACGGCTCGGTGGCCGGGGTGACCGTACGGGACTGGCCGGGAACCGCCGCACGCGGCATGGCCGAGGGGTTCTACGGAGAGCCGTGGACCCGCGAGGAACGGCTCGCCCAGGTCTCCTTCATGGGCCGCACCAAGCAGAACCGCTATCTCTACGCGGCGGGCGACGACCCCTACCGGCTGGCGCGCTGGCGCGAGCCGTACCCGGCCGACAAGCGGGCCGACTTCCGGGCGCTCGCCGAGCGGGCGCGCGCCGAGCACGTCACGCTCGGCTGGGCGGTCTCTCCCGGTCAGGCGATGTGCATGGCCTCGGACCAGGACGTCCGGGCGCTGACGAAGAAGATCGACGCCATGTGGGCGCTGGGCATCCGGGTCTTCCAGCTCCAGTTCCAGGACGTCAGCTACAGCGAGTGGCACTGCGACCTGGACGCGGAGACCTTCGGCAGCGGCCCGAAGGCGGCGGCCCGCGCGCAGGCCCGGGTCGCTGGCGCCCTCGCCCGGCATCTGGAGGAACGGCACCCGGACGCGGCCCCGCTGTCGGTGCTGCCGACGGAGTTCTACCAGGACGGGGCCACCGACTACCGCACCGCGCTGGCGGCCGAGCTGGACGACCGGGCGCAAGTGGCCTGGACCGGTGTCGGGGTGGTGCCGAAGAAGATCACCGGCGGTGAACTGGCCGGGGCCCGCGCCGCGTTCCGCCACCCGCTGGTGACGATGGACAACTACCCGGTCAACGACTACGCCCAGGACCGCATCTTCCTCGGCCCGTACACCGGCCGGGACCCGGCGGTGGCGAGCGGTTCGGCGGCGCTGCTGGCCAACGCGATGGAGCAGGCGTCCGCCTCGCGGATCCCGCTGTTCACCGCCGCCGACTTCGCCTGGAACCCGAAGGGCTACCGCCCGGACGAGTCGTGGCGGGCGGCCGTCGAGGATCTGGCGGGCGGCGACGCGGGCGCCCGGGAGGCGCTGCTGGCGCTGGCCGGGAACAGCGCGGGCTCGGTGCTCGGCGCGAAGGAGTCCGCCTACCTCCAGCCCCTGTTCGCCGCGTTCTGGAACTCCCGCGCGGACGGCTCCCGGCGCGACAGGGCGGCGGACGAGCTGCGCGCGGCCTTCTCCGTGATGCGCGGGGCCCCCGAGCGGCTGAAGACCCTCGCCGACGGCCGGCTGACCGACGAGGTGCGCCCCTGGACGGAGCAGCTGGCCCGCTACGGCCGGGCCGGCGAGCTCGCGGTGGACCTGCTCCAGGCCCAGGCCGCCGGGGACGGCGCCGCCGCCTGGCGCATCCAACTGGCCCTGGAGCCGCTGCGCGAGGAGATCGCGGCGAGCCGGGCCACGGTCGGCGAGGGCGTGCTGGACCCGTTCCTGGACAGGGCGGCGAAGGTGTCGGCCGGGTGGAACGGCACCGACCGCGCCTCGGGCCGGGTCGTCAAGGACGCGCACAGCTATACGGTCCGGCTGGCCGGGCCCCGCCCGGTGGAGGCCGTCACGGCGCTCGCCGAGCCCGGAGGCGCCCTCGCCGACGCGGTCGTGGAGGCGCACGTGCCCGGGCAGGGGTGGCGGGCCCTCGGGAAGCTCTCGCCGAGCGGCTGGACCCAGACCGCCGCGAAGGGGCTGCGCGCGGACGCCGTACGGGTCACGGTGCCGGAGGCCGCCCGCACCGCCCCGCCCTCCTACCTCAGCCCCACCCTGCCCCCCTCCCCCGCCGTCGTGGCGGGGTCCCCGCAGGTGCGTGCCCTGGTGCCGTGGTTCGGCGACGAGCCCGCCGCCACGCTCGACCTGACGCGCGGCGAGACGGACGCGGAGATCGGCGGCGAGCCCCAGCGGGTCGCGGCGCGGCTGGCCGGGCGGCGTCCGGTCGAGGTGAAGGGCAAGCTCACCGCGAAGGCCCCCGAGGGGATCGAGGTGCGGGTCCCGAAGCAGACGACCGTGCCGCGCGGATCGCGCACCGACGTGCCCGTGGACATCACCGTCCCGGCGGACACCCCGGCCGGCGAGTACGAGGTCCCGTTGACCTTCGGCGGCCAGGAGTCCACGCTGACCGTGCGGGCCTTCCCGCGTACGGGCGGCCCGGATCTGGCCCGTACGGCGAAGGCCTCGTCGTCCGGCGACGAGACCCCGGACTTCCCCGCTTCGGCGGCCCTGGACGGCGATCCGGAGACCCGGTGGTCCTCGCCGGTGGAGGACGGGGCCTGGTGGGGGGCCGAGCTGCCGGAGCCGGTGCGCCTGGGCCAGGTGGTGCTGAACTGGCAGGACGCGTACGCCTCCCGCTACCGCGTGCAGGTCTCCGCCGACGGCCGCGTCTGGCGCACCGCCGCGACGGTGGCGCAGGGCCGGGGCGGGCGCGAGTCGGTCCGGATGGACGCGAAGGACACCCGGTTCATCCGGGTGCAGGGGGACGGCCGGGCGACGGAGTACGGCTACTCGCTCTGGTCGGTGGAGGCGTACGCGGTCGCGGACGACTGAGCGGGAGCAGGCCGGGGCGGCCCGGGAGCGGGGCAGGAGTGGGCCGGGGGACGACGAAGGCCCGGTCTCAGGCGGACACGCCGTCGATCCGGGCCATCACGTCGTCCGCGCCGAACGGTTGCAGATACGGCAGCCAGCGCGGGTCGCGGTGTCCGGTTCCGATGATCCGCCAGGCCAGGCCGGTCGGCGGGGCGGGCGGGTGGCGCAGCCGCCAGCCGAGCTCGGGCAGATGGCGGTCGGCCTTCACGTGGTTGCAGCGGCGGCAGGCCGCCACCACGTTGTCCCAGGCGTGCTGCCCGCCGCGGCTGCGCGGGATGACGTGGTCGACGCTGGTCGCGGCGGCCCCGCAGTACATGCAGCGCCCGCCGTCCCGGGCGAACAGCGCCCGCCGCGTCAGCGGGACGGGGCCTCGGTAGGGGACCCGGACGAAGCGCTTGAGCCGGACCACACTGGGTGCGGGCACGGCACGGGTTGCACTGTGCAGAAAGGAGCCGGACTCTTCAAGGCAGATGGCCTTGTTCTCCAGGACGAGGACGAGCGCGCGGCGGAGCGGTACGACGCCGAGCGGCTCGTACGACGCGTTGAGAACCAGGACGTGCGGCACGGTGGATGCCTCCTTGTACGCCGGCGGCGCGTGGCTCGCGCCGGGACGATCCGATCTCAGTCTCTCCTCATGCCTGGTCAAAGCGCCACCACGTACGGGTAACGGGCCGGGAGGATTTTTCTCACTCCGGGCTCCGCACACCGTTCGGCGGTTCCGAACAGGTGTTTCACCTGGGTGGCCGTCCGCACTGTGCGATCGGCCACAGCGGAGGTGTTCCCGGTGAGACCCGTCTCTCCTCCCGCGACGGCAACGATCCACTCCCCCTGCTTCGTTAGTGTTGTTGACCAGCCGTCGTCCCCCTGGAGGTCCCTGTCGTGTCCCTGTCCGTCCTCTTGGCCGCAGCCCCGTCTCCCGAGCCGGGCGGCTCGCTGGGCGAAGCCGCCGAACAGGCCGGGAACGCCGCGGGCTGGGTCGAGGAGAACTGGTCCACCTGGCTGAGCACCGGGTTGCGCATCCTGGTGATCGTGGCGGTCGCGATCACGCTGCGTTATCTGATCCGGCGCGCCCTGACCAATCTGATCGAGCGGATGAACCGCGGCGCCCAGGCGGTGGAGGGCACGGCGCTGGGCGGGCTGCTGGTGAACGCCGAGCGCAGACGCCAGCGCTCGGAGGCGATCGGCTCGGTGCTGCGCTCGGTGGCCTCGTTCGTGATCATGGGAACGGCCGCCCTGATGGTCCTGGGCGCCTTCAAGATCAACCTGGCTCCACTCCTCGCCTCCGCCGGTGTCGCGGGTGTGGCACTCGGCTTCGGCGCCCGCAACCTGGTCACGGACTTCCTCTCCGGCGTCTTCATGATCCTTGAGGACCAGTACGGCGTCGGGGACACCGTCGACGCGGGCGTCGCCTCCGGCGAGGTCATCGAGGTGGGGCTGCGCGTCACCAAGCTGCGCGGCGACAACGGCGAGATCTGGTACGTCCGCAACGGCGAGGTGAAGCGGATAGGCAACCTCAGCCAGGGCTGGTCCACGGCCGGGGTCGACGTCACGGTGCGTCCGACGGAGAAGCTGGAGCACGTCCGCGAGGCGATCGCCGCGGCCGCCGACACGATGACGAAGGAAGAGCCCTGGTCGGAGCGGCTGTGGGGTCCGGTGGAGGTGCTCGGCCTGGACGCGGTCCTGCTGGACTCCATGACCGTCCGCGTCACCGCCAAGACGATGCCGGGCAAGGCGCTCGGTGTGGAGCGCGAGCTGCGCTGGCGCATCAAGCAGGCGCTGGACGACGCCGGCATCAGGATGGTCGGCACCCTGCCGCTCCAGGTGGAGGGCGAGTCCACGGCGGACCCGACGGCCGCGATGGCCGCCCCGTCGGCGTACGCCTCGGCCGTCTCCCCGCAGTCGCTGGCGGCGACCCCGATACCGCCGCCGAACCTGGCCAAGTAGCACCTGCCGCGACGCCCCCGGCCGCCACCCTGGACCCCAGGGTGGCGGCCGGGGGCGTCGCGGTGCCGGGTAACACTTTGATTGCCGGACGGGGGTCACCCATTGACGCCCCGGTGACCTGCGCCCTACCGTCCTCTCAACCGAATAGGAAACTTTCCTAACAGAGTTTCTCCGGATCCGCTCCGGAGGTCCTGAACAGAGGGCGGTGCATCCACGATGGCGGGACCCACTCCCGGCGCACCCGGCACCCCGGGCACACCACGGGTGCTGCGGGCCATGAACGACCGGGCCGCCCTCGATCTGCTGCTGGAGCACGGGCCGCTCTCCCGGACCCGGATCGGGAAGCTGACCGGCCTCTCCAAGCCCACCGCGTCCCAGCTCCTGGCCCGGCTGGAGGCGGCCGGTCTGGTCGTCGCCACCGGGACCAGCGAGGGTCGCCCCGGGCCCAACGCGCAGCTCTACACCGTGAACGCGCGGGCCGCCCACGTGGCCGGGCTCGACGTGAACGGGCGGCGGATCGTCGCCGCCGTCGCGGACGTGACCGGGCGGACCGTCGGGGAGTTCGAGCTGGCGACGCCGGGCCGGCGCGCCGACAGCGTGGTGCGCCAGGTCGCCGACGCGCTCGACGGGGCGGTGAAGGACGCCGGGCTCACCCGCGCCGACGTCCACCGGCTCGTCATCGGCACCCCGGGCGCCTTCGACCCGGGCACCGGACGGCTGCGCTACGCCTCGCACCTGCCCGGCTGGCACTCCCCCACCCTGCTGGACGAGCTGGCCGCGTTCCTGCCGATGCCGGTGGAGTACGAGAACGACGTCAATCTGGTCGCCGTCGCCGAGCAGCGCCTGGGCGCCGCCCGCGGTCACGAGGACTTCGTCCTGCTGTGGAACGAGGAGGGCCTCGGCGCCGCCCTCGTCATCAACGGCCGACTGCACCGCGGCTTCACCGGCGGCGCGGGCGAGGTCGGCTTCCTCCCGGTGCCGGGCACCCCGCTCGTGCGCCAGGTCGTCAAGGCCAACAGCGGCGGCTTCCAGGAGCTGGCGGGCGCCCAGGCGGTGCCCCGGCTCGCGAAGGCGCTGGGCGTCGACACCCCGCAGCAGCCGTACGCGAAGGTCGCCGCCGAACTGCTGGCGCGGGCGGCCGACGCGTACGAGCGGGACGAGCCGCTCACCGAGCTGCTGCGCCAGTACGCCCAGCGGCTCGCCACCGGGCTCGCCTCCGTCACCGCCGTCCTGGACCCCGGGCTGATCGTGCTCTCCGGCGGCGCGGTCGCGGCGGGCGGCGAGATCCTGCGCTCCCTGATCCAGTCCGAGCTGTCCGAGCTCGCCGCCTCCCGGCCGCGCCTGGTGGTCGGCGAGATCGACCGCACCCCCGTACTGCGCGGAGCCCTGGAGAGGGCCCTCGCCGACACCCGCGACGAAGTGTTCGACACCTCGCGCTGAACCACGCTCCTCCCCCCGTTCCCCGCCGTCTGCCTCTTCCCCGTCCCTGGGAGTTTTGTCATGCGCACAAGTCGTCTCACCACCACCGCTGTCGCCGTCGCCGCGATATCGGTGCTCGCCACCGCGTGTACCGGCCAGTCGGAGGCCGGCGCCTCCGACGACCCGAACGCGAAGACCACGATCAACTTCTGGCACGGCTGGAGCGCGCCCGCCGAGGTGAAGGCGGTCAAGGACAACATCGACCGGTTCGAGAAGGCCCACCCGAACATCACGGTGAAGGTCTCCGGCAACATCAACGACGACAAGCTCAACCAGGCGCTGCGCGCGGGCGGTTCGAACGGGCCCGACGTGGTCTCCTCCTTCACCACGGCCAACGTCGGCAAGTTCTGCTCGTCCGGCGCGTTCGCGGACCTGAAGCCGTTCATCGAGAAGTCGAAGCTCGACCTGGAGAAGACCTTCCCGAAGGTCCTCCTGGACTACACCCAGTTCGAGGGCAAGCGCTGCGCCCTGCCGCTGCTCACCGACGCCTACGGCCTCTACTACAACAAGGACGCCTTCGAGAAGGCCGGCATCACCGCGCCGCCGAAGACCATGTCGGAGCTGGCGAGCATCGCCAAGAAGCTGACGGTGGAGAAGGGCGACAGCTACGAGCAGCTCGGCTTCATGCCGACCTTCCACGGTTACGAGACCGTCGCCGACCACTACATGTCCTCGTGGGACCACAGGTACTTCGACGAGAACGGCAAGTCCGACATCGCCAAGGACCCGGCGTTCGCGGAGATGTTCACGTACCAGAAGAAGCTCGTCGAGGACCTCGGCGGCTACGACAGGCTGGAGAAGTACCGGGGCACCTTCGGTGACGAGTGGGGCGCCAAGCACCCGTTCCACACCGGGCAGGTGGCCATGCAGCTGGACGGCGAGTGGCGGCTCGGAATGGCCGAGGACACCGAGCCCGGCTTCGAGATCGGCGTCGCGCCGATGCCCGTCGCCGACGACGAGGCCGACAGCTACGGCAAGGGCTTCCTCTCCGGCACCATCGTGGGCATCGCCCCGGCCAGCACGAAGCAGAACGCCGCCTGGGAGCTGGTCAAGTTCATGACCAGCGACACGAAGGCGGTCGTGGACTTCGCCAACGGCATCCGCAACGTGCCCTCCACCTTCGAGGCGCTGAAGTCCCCCGACCTGAAGTTCGACCCGCGTTTCAAGACCTTCCTGGACATCGCGCAGCACCCGAAGTCCAACACCCCCGACGGGGCCGTCAACGGCTCGACGTACCAGCAGACGATCCAGGACTTCGGCTACCAGTACGAGAAGGGCGCGGTGAAGGACCTGCAGGCCGGTCTGGAGAAGACCGCGAAGCAGATCGACACCGACATCGCCAAGGCCAAGTAGCCCCCGATGACGACGCACACACTCCGCTCGAAGCGCCGCAGGTCGGCGCTGCGCACGGCGGCCTTCATGTCGCCGTGGCTGATCGGGTTCTCGGTCTTCTTCGTCTACCCGATGCTCTCGACCGTCTACTTCTCCTTCACCCAGTACGACGGCTTCGGGGCTCCGGTCTTCAACGGGCTGACCAACTGGACCTACGTCTTCAGCGACTACCCGATGTTCTGGCCGTCGCTGCGCAACACGCTGTGGCTGGTCCTCGTCATGGTCACCTGCCGGGTCGTCTTCGGCCTCGGCGTCGGCATGCTGATCACCAGGATCAAGACGGGGACCGGGGTCTTCCGGACCCTGTTCTACCTGCCCTATCTGGCCCCTCCGGTCGCCGCGACGCTCGCCTTCGTCTTTCTGCTCAACCCCGGCACCGGGCCCGTCAACGCGATCCTCGGAGACCTGGGGCTGCCGACGCCGGGCTGGTTCAACGACGCCACCTGGTCCAAGCCGGCGCTCACCATGCTCGCGGTGTGGGGCATCGGGGACCTGATGGTCATCTTCATGGCGTCGCTGCTGGACGTGCCGACCGAGCAGTACGAGGCGGCCGAGCTGGACGGCGCGTCCGCCTGGCAGAAGTTCCGCTTCGTGACGCTGCCGAACATCTCGCCGATCGTGCTGTTCGCCGTCGTGACGGGCGTCATCCAGGCGATGCAGTACTACACGCAGCCACTCGTCGCCGGAAAGGTGGCCTCGGGGGTCATCGGCGGCTCCGGCCAGTCCTTCGAACCCGGCTATCCCGACAAGTCGACACTGACGCTCCCGCAGCTCGTCTACAACCTGGGCTTCCAGCGCTTCGACTACGGCGCGGCCTGCGTCGTCGCCCTCGTCCTGTTCGCCCTGGCCATGGCCTTCACCGCGCTGCTCATGCGGGGCCGCAACAACCTGATCCAGGCCGGTGACTGAGCCATGACCCAACTCCTCGACACCGTCGACAAGACCGCCACCGCCTCCCCGGGAACCTCCGCGCGGACTCCCGCCGCGCGCACCGCCCGCCGCAAGGCGCTGCTGCACTGGATCGCCGTGCACTCGCTCGGGATCGCCGCCGCGCTCTTCTTCGTGCTGCCGTTCGTCTTCGTGGTGCTGACCTCGCTGATGAGCGACCAGCAGGCACTGACCCGCGACCTCACCCCGAACACCTGGGAGTGGGGCAACTACGAGCGGGTCTTCAACACCCCGGGCTTCCTCACCTGGTGGCGCAACACCCTGCTGTACGCGGGCGTCGGCACCGTCCTCACCGTCGTCTCGTCCGTCCCGGTGGCGTACGCGCTGGCGAAGTTCCGCTTCCGGGGCCGCAAGCTGTCGCTGATGCTCGTCATCTCGATGATGATGCTGCCGCCGCAGGTCGTCATCATCCCGATGTACCTGTTCTGGGCGAAGCAGATGGACCTGTCCGGCACCTTGTGGCCGCTGATCATCCCGATGGCCTTCGGCGACGCGTTCTCCATCTTCCTGCTGCGGCAGTTCCTGCTGACCATCCCGAACGAGTACCTGGACGCCGCCAAGGTCGACGGCTGCGGTGAGTTCCGTACGCTGATGAAGGTCGTCCTGCCGATGGCCAAGCCCGGCATCGCGGCCATCGCCCTCTTCCAGTTCTTCGCCGCCTGGAACGACTACTTCGGACCGCAGATCTACGCCTCCGAGAACCCGGCCGCCTGGACGCTCAGTTACGGCCTCGAATCCTTCAAGGGCGCACACCACACCGACTGGAACCTGACCATGGCCGCGACCGTTCTGGTCATGGCCCCCGTGATCGCCGTCTTCTTCTTTGCCCAGAAGGCATTCGTCGAGGGCGTCACACTGACCGGAGTAAAGGGCTGACATGAAGCTCGCAGTAGTGGGTGGCGGGTCCACCTACACCCCTGAACTGATCGACGGATTCGCCCGGCTGCGGGACACGCTGCCGATCGAGGAGCTGGTGCTCGTCGATCCGGCGGCCGACCGCCTGGACCTGGTGGGAGGTCTCGCCCGGCGGATCTTCGCCAAGCAGGACCACGCCGGGAGGATCACTACCACCACCGACATCGACGCGGGCGTCGCCGACGCCGACGCGGTCCTGCTCCAGCTGCGCGTCGGCGGACAGGCCGCGCGCAACCAGGACGAGACCTGGCCGCTGGAGTGCGGCTGCGTCGGCCAGGAGACCACCGGCGCCGGCGGCCTCGCCAAGGCCCTGCGCACCGTGCCGGTCGTCCTGGACATCGCCGAACGGGTCCGCCGCGCCAACCCGGACGCCTGGATCATCGACTTCACCAACCCGGTCGGCATCGTCACCCGCGCCCTGCTCCAGGCCGGGCACAAGGCCGTCGGCCTGTGCAACGTGGCGATCGGCTTCCAGCGGAAGTTCGCCCGGCTGCTGGACGTGAACCCCTCCGAGGTGCACCTGGACCACGTCGGGCTCAACCACCTGACCTGGGAGCTGGGGGTGCGCCTGGGCGGCCCGGACGGCGAGAACGTCCTGCCGAAACTGCTCGCCGAGCACGGCGACGCCATCGCCGACGACCTCCGTATGCCCCGGCAGGTCGTCGACCGGCTCGGTGTCGTCCCCTCCTACTACCTGCGCTACTTCTACTCCCACGACGAGGTGGTCAGGGAGCTCGGCACCAAGCCGTCCCGGGCCGCCGAGGTCGCGGCGATGGAGAAGGAACTGCTCGCGATGTACGGCGACCCGACACTGGACACGAAGCCCGAGCTGCTCGCCAAGCGCGGCGGCGCGTTCTACTCCGAGGCGGCCGTGGACCTGGCGGCCTCCTTGCTGGGCAACGGCGGCTCCCCGGTCCAGGTGGTCAACACGTACAACAACGGGACCCTGCCGTTCCTCCCGGACGACGCGGTGATCGAGGTCCAGGCCCGCGTCGGGCACGACGGCGCGACACC
This sequence comes from Streptomyces sp. NPDC102283, assembly GCF_044766265.1. Lineage (NCBI taxonomy): Bacteria > Bacillati > Actinomycetota > Actinomycetes > Kitasatosporales > Streptomycetaceae > Streptomyces > Streptomyces sp. NPDC102283. The sequence continues at coordinate 65,902 of NZ_JBIWLQ010000026.1, read as the reverse complement.
GCTGGCCGTCCCCGCGCTGGACCCGCTGTACGCCGGTCTGATCGCCAACGTGACGGCGTACGAGGACCTCGCCCTGGAAGCCGCGCTGCGCGGGGGCCGGGACCGGGTCTTCAAGGCTCTCCTCGCCCACCCGCTGATCGGCCAGTACGAGTACGCCGAGGGCCTCACCGACCGGCTGATCGCGCACAACCGGGAGCACCTTTCGTGGGCGTGAACGTGTCGGTCGTCGCCATCGACGCGGGCAACAGCAAGACCGACGTGGCACTGATCGGCGAGGACGGCACCGTGCTGTCCTCGGCGCGCGGCGGCGGCTTCCAGCCGCCCGTGGTCGGGGTGGAGGCCGCGATCGACGTGCTGGCCGCCGCGCTGGCGCGGGCCGTCGCGGAGCTGCCGGACACCGGTGGCGCGTTCGATGCTTCCGCCCATGTCTCCGCGTGCCTGGCCAACGCCGATCTGCCGGTCGAGGAAGCCGAGTTGGCCGCGGCCCTGGAGGCTCGCGGCTGGGGCTCCTCGGTGGAGGTGCGCAACGACACCTTCGCCATCCTGCGCGCCGGGGTGGACGAGCCCCGGGGCGTCGCGGTGGTGTGCGGAGCCGGGATCAACTGCGTGGGCATGACCCCGGACGGGCGGACAGCGCGCTTCCCCGCGATCGGGCGGATATCCGGTGACTGGGGCGGCGGTTCGGGGCTCGCGGAGGAGGCGCTGTGGTTCGCCGCGCGCGCCGAGGACGGGCGCGGCGAACCCTCCGAGCTGGCCCGTGCGCTGCCCGGCCACTTCGGGCTCGCCTCGATGTACGCGCTCATCGAGGCGCTGCACCGGGGCGGGATCCCGTCGGCGCGGCGGCACGAGCTGACGCCCGTGCTGTTCGCGACGGCCGCGGGCGGGGACCCGGTGGCCTTCGCACTGGTGGAGCGGCTGGCCGAGGAGGTGGTGGCGATGGCGTCGGTCGCGCTGAGCCGGCTCGGTCTGCTGGCGGAGGAGGCTCCGGTGCTGCTGGGCGGCAGCGTGCTGGCCGCGCGCCATCCGCAGCTGAACGACCGGATCACCGAACTCCTCGCGGCACGCGCCCCGAAGGCCGGGGTGCGCGTCGTGTCCGAGCCGCCGGTGCTGGGCGCGGCACTGCTGGGGCTGGACCGTACGGGCGCGGCGCCGGAGGTCCACCGGAGGCTGCGCACGCAGTACGTCTGAGGAGGGCGGTGCGTCCGAGGGGCAGTGCCTCTGAGGACCGGAGCACGTCGTAGGTCACGGGGCGTCCCCCCACGCGGTTCGCGTGGGGGGACGCTCCTCGTACGGGTGAAGACCTGGCACGTGAGGGACCGGAGGGAACCGATCGGACTCCTGGAACGTGTACCTGATGGGGAGTCCGTTCGCTTATGGGGATGTATCAGGGCACGTTGCACCGCTTGTCTTGATCGGCCGCGTCCGCCCTGATCGAATGCGGGGACCGATGGGGGTCCGCGGTCGTCCGCGGTGGGGTCCGCGGTGGAGACCCCTGCGGGAATCGGGCGTTCCTGGTGTGGATGTCCGTCCCCGCGGCCATACTTCTGGCCGGGTGCGCTTCCCTGGGCCGGGGACGCGGGCCCGCCGTCAGTGACCGAGGGGGAGGTCGAGTGACACACCCGCCGAGCGGCGGCTCGCAGACGCTGCGGACGCCGGATCCGGCGTCCGCGCACGCCGGCGTGGACGCACAGCGCCGCACCACGTGGGCCGCGCAGGCGGAGCGCCTGCGCGCCGTGGCGACGACCGAGCCCGGCCGGCTCCAGATCATCGGAGCCGTCCTGGCACTGCTGGTCCTGGCGTTCGGCGCGGTGACCACCCTGGAGATCTCGTCGCGGGCGTCGTCGGCCGACGACGTGGTCAACCGCAGTCAGCCGCTCAGCGCCGACGCGGCGGGCATCTACCGCTTCCTGGCGGACGCGGACACGACGGCGGCCAGTGGGTTCCTCGCGGGCGCGCAGGAGCCCGAGGCCGTGCAGGAGCAGTATCGGAAGGACATCGAGGAGGCGGCCCGGCTGCTGGTGAAAGCGTCCGGGAGCACCGACTCCGACAGCGCGTCCAGCCGTGAGATAGCCACCCTCAACAAGCTGCTCCCGGTCTACACGGGCCTGATCGAGCGCGCCCGCGCCAACAACCGCCAGGGCCTGCCGCTGGGCGGCGCCTATCTCCGGTACGCGAACCAGAAGATGACCGGCGAGATGCTGCCGGCCGCCGAGCGGTTGTACGCGGCGGAGACGGGTCGGCTGGAGACGGACTCCGCCGACGCCCGGCAGTGGCCCGTCCTGTCGCTCTGTGCCGGGATCCTGGTGCTCGGCGCGCTGGTGTGGATGCAGCGGCGCACCTACCGCCGGACGAACCGGGTGCTGAACCACGGGCTGCTGGCGGCGACTGCCGCCGCCTCGGTGGTGGTGCTCTGGCTGGCCGTGGGGCACGCGGTGGCCCGTGCGGAGCTGCGGTCGGCGATGGTGCACGGCCAGGCGTCCCTGGATGTGCTCAACGACGCGCGGATCAGCTCCCTGAAGGCGCGCGCCAACGAGAACCTCACGCTGGTGGCGCGCGGCGCCGTGCTGACCCCCGACGGCTCCGCCGACCAGTACGAGGCGGACTACGGCACGGGGATGAAGGCGTTGAAGGTCCAGTTGGAGAAGGCCGACCGGCTCGCGGACGACGAGAGCGGGAACGCTCCGGTGGTCGACGCGGCCGAGGGCGCGGCCGAGTGGCAGGTCCGCCACCGCGAGGCGCGGGCCACGGACGACCGCGGCGAATACGACGGCGCCCTGGCGAAGATCATCGGGTCCGACAAGTCCACCGGGCAGTCCTTCCAGCGGGTGGACGCCGCGCTGGAGAAGGCGCTCGCGCATGAGCAGGGCGAGTTCACCTCGGCGGCGGAGGACGGGCGCGGGGCCCTGCGGGGCCTGCCGACCGGTGGGGCGGCGCTGGCGGTCCTGGGGGCCGCCGCCGTGATCGTCGGGGTCAACCGCAGGCTCTCGGAGTACCGGTGAGAGGGGCAGCGATGAGCAGGTCGAAGGAGCGTCCCGCGCGCGGAGGCCTGCGCGGCTGGGGCGGCGTGGCGGGGATGGCGGCGGCGTGCGCGGTCACCGCGGCAGTCACCCTGCTGCCGCTGACCCACCACAGCGGCGGGGCCGCAGGGGCGGGCGCCACGGGCGGCGGGGCGGTGACGGCCGACCGGGCACGGGCCGAGGAGTGCACCGAGCCGGAGGCGAGCCTGCCCGCGTCGGCCGACGGCGGGCCCCTCATCGACAGGATCAAGCAGCGCGGCAAGCTGATCGCGGGCGTCGACCAGAACAGCTTCCGCTGGGGCTACCGCAATCCGGAGAACCGTGAGCTCGAAGGGTTCGACATCGATCTGGTGCGGGCCATCGCCAAGGACATCCTGGGCGACCCGGACGCGGTGATCTTCCGTGCGATCCCCACCAACCAGCGCATCGCCGCCCTGGAGAACGACCGGGTCGACGTCGTCGTGCGGACGATGACGATCAACTGCAAGCGACTGGAGCAGGTCTCCTTCTCCACCGCCTACTTCCAGACCGGGCAGCAGGTGCTCGCCCCGAAGCAGTCGACGATCACCGGCTACGACGCGTCGCTGAAGGGCAAGCGGGTCTGCTCGGCCGAGGGCTCCACGGCGTACGAGGCTCTGGAGAGGAAGTCGTTCGGGGCGCTCTACAAGGACGACTTCGACGGCACCGAGCGCGACCGGGACCTGCTGACCGTGCCCAACCAGCTGGACTGCCTGGTGCGGCTCCAGCTCGGCGAGGTCGACGCGGTCGTCACGGACAACGCCCTGGCGGCCGGTCAGGCGGCGCAGGACCCGGCGGTGGAGCTCAAGGGGAAGACCTCGTTCACCACCGAGTTCTACGGCGTCGCGGCGATGAAGGGCGCCGACGACCTGGTGGCCCGGGTGAACAAGGTCCTCGTCGACTACCGGGCGGGCGGTGACAACAGCCCCTGGATGACGTCGTACCGCAAGTGGCTGGCGGCCGGGCTGCCCGGCATAGAGGGCCCGCCCGCCCCCAAGTACCGAGGCGACTGACCCGGAGCGCACCCACGCGCACGGACCGGGGCGAGCGGACCGGTACAGGGCGAGCAGACCGAGACAGACCGATCCCGCCGGGCCCACCGGCCCGGCGGGGAGAGCGGAGAGGTGATCGATGGGCGTCGCGGGATCCTTCCCCAGCTTCGCGGGGAGGCCCCCCGGCCCGGTCCTGGACCGGGAGGAGGCGGACCGTGCGCTGGCCCGGCTCGGTGCGGAGCACGAGGCCATCGAGACCTCGCTCCTCGCGCTCCAGGACCATGCCGGCCGCCGGCTCCTGGAGGGCGCCGAGCTGACCGGCGTCACCCGGGAGCGCTGGGCCACGACCGATCAGTCGATCACCCTGCTCTGGGGCTATTTCGACGCGTACGCCGGCGCCCTGTCCGAGGCCCGGGAGATCCGTGCGCGGCGGCGCCACCCGAACCGGGAGGACCTCACCGCGCTGACCGACCTGCTGCGCGGCGAGGCCGTCACCGTCGCCAATCCGGGGGCCGTGCCGCCGCCCTCGGTCGCGGGTCCGGCCAGGCTCTCCGAGCGGTTCTCCCTCCAGGAGTTGGTCGCCCGGATGAACGAGCTGTACGCCAGGTCCCTGGACATGGTGGTCTCCTCCGACTCCGTGTGGTCGGCGCTGCCCGCCCGTATCGACCTGCTCGCCGCCGAGCTGCACCGGACACGTTCGCTGGCGCACAGCGTGGGGGTGCGGCCCGGTGAACATCCGGCCGGGGACGACCTGGCGGAGATCACCGAGGAGCTGGCCACACTGCGGGTTCAGGTGATCTCCGACCCGCTGGCGTTCTGGCTGCCGGGGCCCGGCAGCGCCGCGCCGGGCGGCGGCCGCCCCGACACCTCGCGCTACGACCGGGCGGCCCGCGCCCTGGAGGACGTACGGCGGGAGATCGAGGCGGTGCTCACGGTCCGGCAGGACGCCGAGGCGCGGCTGGTGCGGCTGCGGGACGTGCTCTCGCGGGCCGACCGCACGCTGACGGAGGCGAGGGCGGCGCGCGGCGAGGTGCTGGCCAAGATCGCCGCCTCCGAGGTGCCCGCGGTCAGCGGGCCGCCGACCGCCCTCCAGGAGCGGCTGGCGGCGGCGTCGGACCACCGCAGGTACGCCCAGTGGCACCGGCTGTCGCCGCTGCTGGAGTCGCTGGAGCAGGAGGCCGAGGACGAACTGCTGCGCGCCCGGGAGTCGCTGACCTCGGTGACGGCCCCGCTGGCGGTCCGTGCGGAGCTGCGCGGCCGGCTCGACGCGTTCAAGGCGAAGGTGGCCCGGCACGGGCTGGCGGAGGACCCGGTGCTGATCGAGCGGTACGACGCGGCGCGCCGCATGCTGTGGAGCGCGCCGTGCGATCTGCGGGTCGCCGAGCAGGCCGTCCTGCGCTACCAGCACGCGGTCGCGGAGATGCTGACGCCGCGCCGGGCCGACGGGCCGCAGGACGGGCGGGCCACGGGCAGCGGCGAAGAGGGGGAGACACGATGAGTACGCAGTGCCAGCGCCCCGCGTGCGAGGGGAACTACGAGGACATGGGCGGCGGTGAGCTGTACTGCGACACCTGCGGTCTGGCTCCGGTCGTCTCGCCGACGGGCATGGTCTCCTCGCCGCCGACCGGGATCGCCGGGGGCGGCCGGGCGAGCAGCCGGGGCAGCTCGTCGGGGCGGTCCAGCTCCCGCGCCTCCGGACGCGCCTCGTCCCGTTCGTCGACCTCGCGCCGCTCGGTCTCCGGCCGGCTGTCGCGCTCGCTGTCCGGGGCGGCCACCTCCCGTTCGGTCTCGGTGCGTTCCTCCGGCTCGACGTCGGCCGCGTCGGCCCGGGGGCGGCTCGGGGTCGGCCTGGTGGAGGTCCCGGACGTGCCCCGGCCCGATCCGCGTACGGCGGTGATGGAGAACCCGGAGGTGCCCGAGCGCAAGCGGTTCTGCTCCCGTTCGGACTGCGGTGCGCCGGTGGGCCGTTCGCGCGGTGAACGGCCGGGCCGCACCGAGGGGTTCTGCACCAAGTGCGGCCACCCGTACTCCTTCGTGCCGAAGCTGGCCGGCGGCGACATCGTGCACGGCCAGTACGAGGTCGTGGGCTGCCTGGCGCACGGCGGGCTCGGCTGGGTGTATCTGGCGGTGGACCGTGCCGTGTCGGACCGCTGGGTGGTCCTCAAGGGCCTGTTGGACACCGGCGACCAGGACGCGATGGCCGCCGCGATCTCCGAGCGCCGCTTCCTCGCCGAGATCGAGCACTCCAACATCGTGCGGATCTACAACTTCGTCGAGCACCTGGACCAGCGGACCGGCTCGCTCGACGGCTACATCGTGATGGAGTACGTCGGCGGCAAGGCGCTCAAGGAGATCGCCAACGAGCGCCGCACCCCGGCCGGGAAGCGCGACCCGCTGCCGGTCGAGCAGGCCTGCGCGTACGGGATCGAGGCGCTGGAGGCGCTCGGCCATCTGCACAGCCGCAACCTCCTCTACTGCGACTTCAAGGTCGACAACGCGATCCAGACCGAGGACCAGCTCAAGCTGATCGACATGGGCGCGGTGCGCCGGATGGACGACGAGGAGTCGGCCATCTACGGGACGGTCGGCTACCAGGCCCCCGAGGTCGCGGAAGTGGGCCCGTCGGTGGCCTCCGACCTCTACACGGTGGCCCGGACGCTGGCGGTCCTCACCTTCGACTTCCAGGGGTACACGAACGTCTTCGTGGACTCGCTGCCGGACCCGGACAACATCGAGGTGTTCCGGACCTACGAGTCGTTCTACCGGCTGCTGGTGCGGGCCACCGACCCGGATCCGGCCCGCCGGTTCGCCTCGGCCGCGGAGATGGCCGAGCAGCTGACAGGGGTGCTGCGGGAGGTCGTGGCGCTCCAGACGGGTCGGCCGCGCCCCGCCCTGTCGACGTTGTTCGGCCCGGAACTGCGGGTGATCGACACCGAGTTGTTCGCCCGGCAGACGGACGACGTGTCACGGCTGGGCGGCCGGGACACCGGCTCCGGGCGCGGCGGTCTCCTGGGCCGCAAGGGCCGCGGCGGCCCGCCGTCCGGCGTCCCCGCGCAGGGCGGCACGTGGCAGCCCCACGGCGGCGCGGCTCCGGTCGAGCCGGGGGCCGTGACGGCCGCGGTGGCCGGGGCGCTGCCCGTGGGCGCCCAGCCGCCCGGTCCGGCGGGGGCCCGCCCCTCGGGCCCGGCGGGGGCCTCTCCGCTGGCGGCGCCGCCGACCCATGTCCGGGGTTCGGCGCAGGGCGGTGCCCCGCTCGCGTACGCTCCCCCGGCGCAGGCTCCGGTCCCGGCGCCCCGGGCGGCCGAGCCGGCCCCGGGCACGTCGGCCGGGCCGTACGTCGCGACCGGACCGTACGGGCCCTTCGGGGCGACCTCCGGGGGCGTCCTGCTCGCCCTGTTCGACACGCGGGCCACGTCGCTGGCGCTGCCGGTCCCCCGGGTCGACGCCATGGACCCGAACGCCGGTTTCCTCGCCGGTCTCATGGCCTCCGCCCCGGCCGAGCTGATCACGGCCCTGCACACCGTGGCGGCCCCCTCGCTGGAGACCCGGCTGCGGGAGTTGCGGGCCCGGCTGGAGATGCGGGAGCTGGACTCGGCGGCCCGCGCGCTGACCACCCTGGAGGGTGAACACCCGGACGACTGGCGGGTCGTCTGGTACCGCGGCGTGACCTCGCTGGTGACCGGTGACCACGAGACGGCGGCGCTCTCCTTCGACGCGGTCTACGACGCGTTCCCCGGGGAGATGGCGCCCAAGCTGGCACTCGGGATCTGTGCGGAGGTGCTGGGCCAGCTGGACAACGCCGCCGAGTACTACCGCCTGGTGTGGGCGACCGATCCGGGGTTCGTCAGCGCGGCGTTCGGCCTGGCCCGGGTGCAGATCGCCGCCGGTGAGCGGGCCGGGGCGGTGGGCACCCTGGAGTCGGTGCCGGAGGCCTCGATCCACTACACGGCGGCCCGGGTCGCCGCCGTGCGGGCGCGGCTGCGCGAGCGCTCGCACCGGGAGCCGCTGCTGGCCGACCTGACGGCCGCCGGCGTCCAGGTGGCGGCGCTGGCCGCCTTCGGCCTGGACCCGGTGCGTCACGAGCAGTTGTCGACCGAGGTACTGGGCAAGGCGCTCGACTGGGTACTCTCCGGTAGTCCCGGTGTCCCGGGGCTGGGCGGACCGGCCGCCGGTTCGTCCGGGGCAGGCAAGCTGCTCGGCGCCGAACTGAACGAGCGGGGGCTGCGGTTCGGGCTGGAACGCTCGTACCGGATGCTCGCCCGGCTCGCGCAGCGGGGCGACGAGAGGATCGAACTGGTGGAGCGGGCCAACCGTTTCCGCCCCCGGACGTGGGTGTGAAGATGTCACAGAGCCACCAGCAGCCCGCCCTGTCGAAGTGTCCCGGCTGCGAGGAGCCGCCGGCCGCGGGCGACCTGTTCTGCGGGGTGTGCGGCTACGACCTCGCGGCCGTTCCGCCGCGCCCCGACGACCGGCCCACGATGGCCATCACCGTGCCCCCGGCCGCCCCTGCGGCCGAGGCGGCCCGGGCGGTGGGATGGCCCGCCGCCGAGGAGACCGACAGCTCGGACGTGCCCGCGCCCGTGGTCCGTCCGACGGACGTGCCGGGGACGGACTCGGGCGGCAGGCCGCTCACCGGCCCGGACAGGCCGGGCGCCGCCTCACCGCCCGGGCCGGTGCGGGCGGGCGGGCCGGAGTCCGCGGCCGCCCAGGTGCGCCACGACCACCGGGCGGACCCGGGCGGTGCGGAGGCCGCCGGTGACTTCCCGCTGGCCGCGCCCGATCCCCGGGCGCCCGAGCACACCGCCTCGCTCGGCGCCGCTCCCGCGCCCGGGGCGAAGGTATGTGTGGCCTGCCGCTCCGGCCGGGTGGACCCCGACGGCTACTGCGAGAACTGCGGGCACGCCCAGCCGCGCGAACGCGACCACATGGAGCAGGAGCTCGACGCGGTGGCCGCCGTCAGCGACCGGGGCCTGCGCCACCACCGCAACGAGGACTCCTTCGCGGTGTCCTCCACCGCGCTGCCGGACGGCTCGGCCGCCGTCGTCGCGATCGTCTGCGACGGCGTCTCCTCGGCGAGCCGTCCCGACGAGGCCTCGGCTGCCGCCGCGAGCGCGGCCAACGAGTCGCTGCTGGAGTCCCTGCCGCGCGGTACGCACCCGCAGACGGCGATGCACGAGGCGATCGTCGCCGCGTCCGAGGCGGTCAACGCCCTGGCGCAGGAACCGGCCGGGGCGAGGGAGCACGACGCGCACCGCCACCAGAACGCTCCGGCCTGCACCCTGGTCGGCGCGATCATGGCGGGCGGTCTGCTGATCGTCGGCTGGGTCGGCGACAGCCGGGTCTACTGGGTGCCGGAGGACCGGACCCGGCCGACGGCCCGGCTCACCGAGGACGACTCCTGGGCGGCGCAGATGGTGGCGGCCGGCCTGATGAACGAGGCGGAGGCGTACGCGGACGAGCGCGCGCACGCCATCACCGGCTGGCTCGGCGCGGACGCGTACGAACTGGAGCCGCACACCGCCGCGTTCAAGCCGGACCGGCCGGGCCTGGTCGTCGTGTGCACGGACGGCCTGTGGAACTACGCGGAATCCGCCGAGGAGATGGCGGCCGCCGTCCCGGCCGACGCCCGGGAACAGCCGCTGCGCGCGGCCCGGATGCTCGTCGGGCACGCTCTCGACGGCGGGGGCCACGACAACGTAACAGTGGCGCTTCTGCCGTTCGCCGTGCGGCCGCAAGGGGCAGGATCGGCCTGCGACACCGTTTGAGCCGGTCCTCCGTCCCTGCCCCGACCTCGTGTCAGCCGCCCGCGTCCCCTCTTCACCAGATCGCCTGTGGAGCCTCAAGGAGCCGACCAGATGGCCAACTTCTCCAAGTCGAACGTGCCGCAGTTCTCGGTCGAGGTGTACCAGAACGAGTTCCTGCCCGAGGGCGGCCGTGAGGTCAACGCGATCGTCACCGTGACCTCGACCGGCGGCGGCACCACCGGCGGCATACCGCTGGCGGGTTCGGCGCCCGCGCCCGCGTACGGGCCCGGACGGGGTCCCGACGCGGCCGTGGTGCTGATGGTCGACTGCTCGGGCTCGATGGACTACCCGCCGACGAAGATGCGCAACGCTCGCGACGCGACGGCGGCGGCCATCGACGCCCTGCGCGAGGGCACCCGGTTCGCGGTGGTCGCCGGAACGCATGTGGCCAAGGACGTCTATCCGGGCAACGGGCGGCTCGCGGTCGCCGACCAGCAGACGAAGGCGCAGGCCAAGGACGCCCTGCGGAAGCTGAGCGCGGGCGGGGGCACCGCGATCGGCACCTGGCTGCGGCTGGCCGACCGGTTGCTGGGCTCGGCCGAGGTGGGCATCCGGCACGGCATCCTGCTGACCGACGGGCGCAACGAGCACGAGGCGCCCGAGGACCTGCGGGCGGCCCTGGACTCCTGCGCCGGCCGGTTCACCTGCGACGCCCGCGGGGTGGGCACCGACTGGGAGGTGAAGGAGGTCACCGGCATCGCCGCCGCCCTCCTCGGCACCGCCGACATCGTCGCCGACCCGGCGGGCCTGGCCGCGGACTTCACGCGGATGATGGAGAACGCCATGGGCAAGGAGGTCGCGGACGTGGCGCTGCGGCTCTGGACGCCGGTGGGGGTGGAGATCCGGTTCGTGAAGCAGGTCGCGCCGACGGTCGCGGACCTGACCGGTCGGCGGACCGGGGCAGGGCCCCGGGCCGGGGACTACCCGACCGGTTCCTGGGGCGACGAGTCCCGCGACTACCACGTGTGCGTCCTGGTGCCGGAGGCCGGGATCGGCCAGGAGATGCTGGCCGCCCGCGTCTCACTGGTCCTGCCCGACCCCTCGGGCGCGGGCGCCCCGCAGACCTTGTCGCAGGGGCTCGTACGGGCCGTGTGGACGGACGACATGGTGGCCTCGACCTCGATCAATCCGCAGGTCGCGCACTACACGGGCCAGGCGGAACTGGCACAGGTCATCCAGCAGGGCCTGGACGCCCGCAAGTCGGGCGACTTCGACGGCGCGACGGCGAAACTGGGCCGTGCGGTGCAGCTGGCGTCGGCGTCCGGGAACCAGGACACTGCGAAACTGCTTTCGAAGGTGGTCGACGTCGTCGATGCCGCGACGGGTACTGTGCGACTGAAGGCGAAGGTTGCGGAAGCGGACGAGATGACCCTCGAAACGCGCTCCACCAAGACCGTTCGCGTCAAGAAGTAACACGGCACGGTCATCGAACGACCACCGGCCGTGAGCACAGAGCGACCAGACGTATGCGCTGGGCGAGGACGCCCGCGATCGACAGCATGACGGCCTCCGGGGCCGGACGAGGAGAGGGGGAAGCGCCGACATGCCGACCTGCCCGAACGGACACCAGTCGGGTTCCGAGGACTGGTGCGAGGTCTGCGGACACCGCATGGCCACCGGCGGTGCGCCCGCGGGCGCGGTGCCCCCGCCTCCTCCTCCGCCGCCCGCGCCCGGTTACGGCTATCCGCAGCAGGGTTCCGGCGACGGCCGGCCCACCATGCAGGCGGAGCTGTGCCCGCAGTGCCGCACGCCGCGTGAGGCCATGGCGCCGTACTGCGAGGAGTGCCGCTGGAACTTCCTCACCAACACGGCGACCTCCTACACCCCGCTGGCCCCGCAGCACGGGGCGCCCGGCGGACCTCCGCCCGGCCTCAACCTGCCGCCCGGATTCCAGGCGCAGGGTCCCGGCGGCCGACCCGGTCCTGGTGGACCCGGCGGCCTCGGTGGTCCCGGTGGACAGGCCGGTCCCGGCGGGCCGGGCGGCCCGCCCGGCGCGCCCCAGCCGCGCGACCCGTTCGACTACCAGGGCTCCCGCCCCTCGCAGATGAACCGTCCCGCCGAGCCGCTCGCCCCCGAGCAGAACGGTCCGCACGGGAACGGCGGTCCGGGCGGGAACGGCGGCCAGGGCGGGCCTCCGCCGCAGGCGTTCCAGCAGGGGCCCCCGCCGCCGCCCTCGTTCCATCAGGGTCCTCCGCCGCAGCAGCAGTCCGGACCTTCGCCGTTCGAACCGCAGCAGTCGGGGCCCTCGACCCGCTCGCCGTTCGAGCCCCAGCAGTCCGGACCCTCGCCGTTCGAGCCGCAGCAGGCCTCGCCCTTCGCACCGCCGCAACAGCAGCAGCAGTCGCCGGGGCCCACCGCCGGCGGGGACGACTGGATACTGCCGCCGCCCTCCCAGGCCCAGCAGCCCCAGCAGTCACAGCCCCATCAGCCTCAGCCACCGCAGGCGTTCCAGCAGCCCGGCCCCCACCAGGGGCAGGGCCACGGACCGGACCAGGGCCAGGGGTACGACCAGCACGGCAGGCCGGGCCAGCAGGGTCACGGTCCGCAGCACGGCCAGGACCAGGGCTTCGACCAGGGTCAGCAGCACGGCGGGGCGCCCGGTCAGGGCCGTCCCCAGCAGTCCGCCTCCTGGACCGCCGTGATCGCTCCGGACCGCGCGTACTTCCTCGCGATGATGCAGCGCAGCGGCCCCGAGGCGACCGGGCTGAACCTGCCCGCGTACTCCCCGGAGCAGCGCCTTCCGCTCACCGGGAGCCAGATCACCATCGGGCGCCGCCGCCACAGCACCGGCGAGTCCCCCGACGTCGACCTGTCGGTGCCCCCGGAGGACCCGGGCGTCTCGCACCAGCACGCGGTGCTGGTGCAGCAGCCCGACGGCGGCTGGGCGGTCGTGGACCAGAACTCCACCAACGGCACCACGCTGAACGGCGCCGAGGACCCGATCCAGCCCTACGTACCCGTACCGCTCCAGGACGGCGACCAGGTGCACGTCGGGGCGTGGACGACGATCACGGTGCGCCGGGACTGAGGGCGGCACGCGCCGCCTCACCCGGCGGCGAGCGGCCAGGTGTACGGGCCCTGCGGGTCATCCAGCCAGGCCCACTGCCGGCCCTGGCCGACCGTGATGCCGTACCTCTCCCGCTGCGGGCGCTCCTCGCGCTCCCAGAGGTCGAGGGCCTCGTGCGGATCGAGGGTGCCCGCGGTCAGGGTCAGGAGGAACCGGAAGAGGTCGTCCCCGGCGACCCGGCGCGGCAGTCCGCCGAGGTGCGGCAGCACGCCGGGCCCCGGAAGCGCCCCGCGCAGGGGCACGAAGTACGCCGGGGTGTGCAGGAAGTGCCCCTCGGCACGCGGGCCGTGCGCCGTCGCGCGGACCTGCAGCGAGACCAGGCCGGTGGCGAGCGGCGCGAGGATGCGCGCCCCCGGACGGCACTGTTCCGGCCAGGTACCCGGTACGGACGGCAGGGTGCAGGTCGCGATGATCCGGTCGTACGGAGCGCGCTGCGGGCAGCCCCGGGCCCCGTCGCCGGTGACCACCGTCGGGTGGTGTCCGGCCGCCGCGAGGTGGCCCCGGGCCGACTCCGTGATCTCCGGGTCCAGGTCGACGCTGGTCACCGCGGGGTCGCCGAGCCGGTGGGCGAGCAGCGCCGCGTTGTAGCCGGGGCCGGTGCCGATCTCCAGGACCGTGTGTCCGTCCCGTACGTCGAGGGCGTCGAGCATCAGGGCCATCAGGGACGGCTGGCTGGAGGACGAGATGAGTTCGCCGTCCTTGACGCGGGTGGCCAGCGCCCCGTCCGCGTACACCCCGCGCAGCCAGCGGGAGCGCCGTTCGGGATCGGGGTCCTCGCCCCACAGGCGCTCGAAGCCCCGGATTCCGTGCACGTAGTAGAACGGCACGAACAAGTGGCGGGGCACCTCGGCGAAGGCCGTGCGCCAGGCGGGGTCGGTGAGCTCGCCCCGTGCGGCGATCTCCCGCACGAGGGCCTCCCGCGCCGCGCCGGCCTCGGCGTCGGGCGGCGAGGGGCCTTGCCGTTGTGCACCCATGTCTCCACTGTCCTGCGCCGGGGCCGTGCGGGCGAGCGGGCTTTTCGGCCCTTGGTCCTAGGACCGCCGCCCTCGGCCGGTACGTCTGCGACCATGGACGGGTGACTGAGATTCCGCGCGACACGCTTCAGGAGCAGACCTTCTACGAGCAGGTCGGCGGCGAGGCGACCTTCCGGCGCCTGGTGCATCGCTTCTACGAGGGCGTGGCGGGCGACGAGCTGCTGCGGCCGATGTATCCGGAGGAGGATCTGGGTCCGGCCGAGGAGCGGTTCGCGCTGTTCCTGATGCAGTACTGGGGCGGCCCGCGCACCTACAGCGACCACCGGGGCCACCCGCGGCTGCGGATGCGGCACGCACCGTTCCGGGTGGACCGGGCGGCGCATGACGCCTGGCTCGCCCATATGCGGGTCGCGCTGGACGAGCTGGGGCTCGCGCCCGAGCACGAGCGGCAGCTGTGGGACTACCTGACCTACGCCGCCGCCTCGATGGTCAACACCGCCGACTGATCGGCGTCAGCACCGCGGCCTGATCACCGTCACCACGGCGACCTGAGCGCCGGATGATCACACCTGCACGATCCGTGACCGGACAACTCCGGAATTCGACACTCCACCTCCGCATAACGATCACGATCGCATCAAGGTGCACCTGTAAGCGGTTACCGAAACCCTGTTGCCTCTGAAAGCATCACCGGTACGTCGGGGGGCGTGCGCATGCGGTGTTTCCGGGGCTGGGGGATCAGGTGACGGGTTTCGTCCTTCTGCGGGTGAGGGCTCATCGCCTCCTGCTGTCCGCGGCCGTCCTCGCCGTCCTGCTGACCACCTCCGTCCTGGCGGCGCTCACCGCGTTCTCCGGTTCCGTGGGCGACGCGGCCCTGCGCCACACGCTCACCCATGGTTCGGCCGCCTCCGCCGCCCTCGTCGTCTCCGCGTCCGTGGACCACGAACAGCGCGCGGAGGCCGACGAAGCAGTCCGCGAGGCCTCCCGTGCCGCCTTCGACGGGCTGCCCGTGACCGTGGGGAAGTTGGAGAGTTCGGGGTCCTACGCGCTGCCGCGGAGCCTCCAGGACCCGGCCGCCCGGAGCGGCGAGCCGGACCTCACCCACTTCGCCGCCCTCGACCCGAGCCGGGTGCGGATCGCCGAGGGAAAGGCACCCGCCGCCTCCGACGGCGCCGGATCCGTCCAGGTCGCGCTGCCCGTCGTCGCCGCCGAGGCGCTGAAGCTGAAGCCGGGCGCGCGGCTCACCGTCACCGACCGGCTGCGCGACAAGAAGCAGCGGGTCCTGGTCACCGGCGTCTATGAGGCCGCCGACCGGTCCGCCCCCTACTGGCAGTTGGACCCGCTCGGCGGGCGCGGGGTGCGCAAGCTCGCCTTCACGACCTACGGCCCCCTCCTCACCGCCCCCTCGGTCCTCGCCTCCGGCGTGCTCGCCGAGGGCGAGACGTCCTGGCTGGCGTCCGCCGACTTCGCCGAGCTGACCACCGGCTCCATGGAGGGGCTGCGCGGGGCCTCGGCCGCCGCCCCGAAGGCCCTCGAAGCAGCACCGGTGTTCGCGTCCGGGATCACCGCGCGGACGTCGCTGCCCACCGTGCTCGACCAGCTCGACCGGGCGCTGCTGGTCTCCCGTTCCACGCTGATGATCGTCGCGGTGCAGCTGGTGCTGCTCGCCGCGTACGCCCTGCTGCTCGTGGCCCGGCTGCTCAACAGCGAGCGAGACGGCGAGCGCGAACTGCTGCGGGCCCGGGGCGGTTCGCGGGGCCGGATCACCTCGTTCGCCGCGATCGAGGCACTGCTGCTCGCCGTGCCCGCCGCGGTGGTCGCCCCGCTGCTCGCGGGACCGCTGACCGGGCTGCTGGCCGAGCGCAGCGCCCTGTCCCGGATCGGGCTGAAGGTTCAGGAGGCCTCCACCGGCACCGTGTGGCTGGTCTCCGCGGCCGTCGCGCTGGCCTGCGCGCTGGCCGTGGTGGCCCCGTCGCTGACGGCCGGGGCCGGCGGGCGCAGGACCCGGGCCGCGTCGCTGCCCGGCCCGGTGCGGGCGGGCGCGGACCTCGGGCTGCTCCTGATCGCGGCGGTGGCGTACTGGCAGTTGGACCGGCAGTCCGGCAGCGGGGCGCTCAGCGGCGACCAGGCGGGAAACCTCGGGATCGACCCCCTGCTGGTCACCGCCCCCGCGCTGGCGCTGCTCGCCGGAACGGTCCTGACGCTGCGTCTGCTGCCGCCCGCGGCGAAGCTCGCCGAGCGGCGTGCCGCCAAGGGCCGGGGGCTGCCCGCGGCCCTGGCGGGCTGGCAGTTCAGCCGCCGCCCGTTGCGCGGCGCGGGGCCGGTGCTGCTGCTGGTCCTGTCGGTCGCGATGGGCATGCTGGCGATCGGGCAGAGCGCCTCCTGGAACCGCTCGCAGTCCGACCAGGCCGACTTCGGCTCCGGCGCCTCGGTCCGGCTCGTGGGCGGGCACGGGAGCGGTCCGGCGGCGGCCGGCGCCTACAGCGCCCTGGAGGGGGTGCGGCAGGCGGCCCCCGCCTTCCGCGCGGACGTGGAGGTCTCCGGCGGACGCACGGCCGAGGTCCTCGCCCTGGACACCGCCCACGCGGACGAGCGGATGCTGATGCGCGCCGACCTCGCCGACGGAAGCCCGCGGCAGTTGTTCGAGGCCATCGCCCCGGAGCGGGCGCCGCGCCCCGGGCTCGTACTCCCCGAGGACAGCACCCGGGTGAAGCTGGACCTGCGGATCACCACGGAGTCGAAGCCTTCCGGGGACAGCCTGTACCCGGACCCGGATCCGCCGGTGGTCACCGTGCTCCTGGAGGACCGCTACGGCCTCCCCTACCGCGCCCTGGCCGGTCCCGTGCCGGTGGACGGCCGGCCGGTCCAGGCGTCCTTCCCGGTGTCGGCGGCGGGCGGTCTGGCCGTGACCGGCATCGAGGTGGACGGCGCCGCGCCGTCCGACTACGCGCGAAAGCACCGGGTCTCGGTGAGCGACGTGCGGGCGGTCGCCGGGTCGGGCGCCGAACGCCCGGTGCCGGCCCCGGAGTCGGTACGCTGGGACGCGGCCATGACGCTCACCGAGTTCGGTGAGGACCGGCCGGGCAAGCCGCCGGTGCGCAACGGCGCCTCGGGCCTGCCCGACTTCACGTACGACACCGGCGTGGACAACGAGGACAACTGGGAGCCGACCTCCGGCACCCTGCGGATCACCGCCGCCCGGCCGAAGGCCGCGGCGGTCCGGGCGGTCGCGACGGACGCCTACCTGAAGAGCACGAACGCGAAGCTGGGCGACGAGATCGACCTCACCCTGGCCGGGAACACCGTCCGGGTGACCCTGGCGGAGGCGGTGCGCCGGCTGCCGACCACGGAGCCCGACGGGTCGTCCGGCGCCGAGGAGACGGCGGCGGACGACGGCGGCGCGCTGCTGCTGGACCTCAAGGCCGTCACCGAGGTCCTGGCCCACCGGCCCACCGCCACGATCGAGGCGACCGAATGGTGGCTGAGCGCCGCTCCGGGCGACGCCGCGAAGGCGGCCGCCGCCCTGCGCTCCCTGCCGGACACCGATCCGGCCCAGGTGCTGGTCCGGGCGGAGGCCGCCCAGCGGTTGGTGGACGATCCGCTGGGTGCGGGCCCGCAGTCGGCGCTGCGGGCCGTGGCGGTGGTCGCCGCCGCACTGGCGGCGGTCGGCTTCGCGGTCAGCGCCTCGGGCTCCCGCCGCGAACGGTCCGCCGAGCTGGGCGTGTTGCGGGCGCTCGGCGCACCGCGCCGCCGGCTGGCCCGCATGATCGCCGCCGAACAGGGCGTGCTGATCGCGCTCGCCCTGCTCATCGGGCTCGGCATCGGCACGGTGCTGACCCGGGCCGTCGTCCCGCTGATCGTGCTGACCGGGCAGGCGGACCGACCCGTTCCACCGGTGCTGGTGGAGCTGCCCGCCGGGCAGGTCGCGGCGCTGCTGGCCGGGGTCGCCGCCCTGCCGCTCGTGATCGTCGCGACGATGGCGCTCCGCCGCGGGGATCCGGCGGTCACACTGCGCCACCAGGGGGACCACTGACATGCGTCACAACGACCGGGCGGCCTCCGCCCCGTGGATCCGTACCCGGCTGCGTACCGCGCCCGGTGCGGCGACGGCACTCGCCGTGCTGGTGCTGGTGACGGCGTTCCTGGCCGCCGCGTTCCCGCGGGCCGTGGACGCGTACGAGACGAAGGGGCTGCGCCACGACATCCTGACGGCGGACGCGGGTCGCAGCGCGCTGGAGGTCGCCCGCCCGCAGCCCGGGCTGGAGCTGCCGCAGGCGCAACGGGACGCCGAGGTGCGCGGCCCCGAGCTGGCGCGGGTCGGGGCCGGGCTCCTGAAGGCGCTGCCCGCGCCGCTGCACGCGGACACCTCGTCGGTCGCGTACGGAGTGCGCACCACGAAGCCTGCCGTCGCGGTCGAGCCCTGGCTGCCGAGGCCCGAAGCGGTTCCGCCGCAGCTCTCGTACGTGGCGCAGTCGGGGCTGAAGGAGCACGCCACCCTGGCCTCGGGCGCCTGGCCGACGACGCCGCGGGAGGTGACGTCGGACTCCCGCGAGGTGCAGGGCGCCGTCACCGAGGAGACGGCGGCCGAGCTGAAGGTGGAGGTCGGCGCGACCATCGAGCTCCTCACCGCGGCGCAGGAACCCATCACCGTGACGATCACCGGCATCGTGGCCCCGCGCGATCCGCGCGGCAGCTACTGGTCCGCCGATCCGCTGCTGCGCACCCCGTCCCTGGTCCCGGACCCCACGAGCCCCTTCCCGGTGCACTTCTGGACCGGGACCGTCCTGCTGGCCGAGGACGCCGGTCCCGCACTCCTGAGCACGGCCGCCGAGCCCGTCCTCTTCTGGCGCATCCCGCCCGACCCCGCCGGGCTGACCGGCCCCGACGCCGCCCAGCTGACGTCCGTCATCGCCTCGCTGGAGAGCGGCCCCGGGCTGCTGAAGGTGCGGGAGATCGCCGGGGGCACCGCGATGGTCGCCACCGGACTGGGCCACATCGTGGAGGCCAACGCGCGGATGCGTGACGCGATCAGCCCCGTGATCGCGGTCGCCGCCCTCGGTATCGGCTCCGTGGCCGCCGTCGTCCTGCTGATGACGGGGGCCCTGATCGCCGCCCGCCGCCGCGGCGAACTGGCGCTGATGCGCTCACGCGGCGGCTCGCTGCGCGGCATCGGCGGCCGGCTGCTCGCGGAGACCGCGGCGACCGTGCTGCCCGCGAGCGCGCTCGGGCTGCTGCTGGCGGTGCTGGCGGTGGGCGAGGGGCGATGGTGGCCGGGCGCGCTGGCGGCTGCCGGCGTCGGCCTCCTGGTGTGTGTCGCCCTGCCCCTGCGCACGACGCTCCAGCACATCCGGCCCACGCTGCACGGAGCCCGCGAGGACATGGTGAGCGCCCGGCCCTCGCGGCGGCGGACCGTCGCCGAACTGACCCTGCTCGTGCTCGCGGTCGGCGCGGTGACGGCGCTGCGCCGGCGCGGCACGTCGGCCGAGGGCGGCACCGATCTGCTGGTCAGCGCAGCGCCGGTGCTGGTCGCGCTGATCGCGGCGCTGGTGCTGGTGCGGCTCTACCCGCTGCCGCTGCGGCTCGCCGCACGCCCCGTGGCCCGGCTGCGCGGGGCGATCGGCTTCCTCTCGCTGGCCCGCGCCGGCCGTTCCTCGGCCGGCGGGGCGCTGCCGCTGCTGGCCCTGCTGCTGGCGCTGGCCACAGCGGCGTTCGGCGGCTCGGTGATCGCCGGCATCGGGGACGCGCGGGACGATGCCGCGCTGGCGTCCGTCGGCGCCGACGCCCGGGTCGGCGGCGCGAGCGAGCGGGCGACGCTGCCGGACGAGCTGGTCCGCACGGTGCGCGATCTGGACGGCGTACGGAACGCGGCGCCGATCCGGGTCGAGTACGGCGTGGCCATGCCGGAGGCCGTGGCCGGTGACGGCGGTGCGAACGGGAGTGGCGCCGGCCCGGACCGTACGGGTACGGGTAACGGCAGCGGCGGTGCCGGCGACGTGCGGGCCGCGACCCTGGTGGGCGTCGATCCCGCCTCGTACGCCGAACTGGCCCGCGCGACCGGGCTGCCGGCCTTCCCGGCCGCCCGGCTGAAGGCCACCGCCGCCTCGGCCCCCCTGACCGAGGGCACGGAGTCCGGCTCGGAGCGCGTCCTTCCGGCCATCGCGTCCCCAGCGGTCGCGGCCCGCCTGGGCAAGGAGCCGCAGGCGCTCGACACGCTGTCCGGCAACTTCAAGGTCCGCGTCGTGGGGACCGCCTCGCGCGTCGCCTCGGTCTCCCCCACGAACTTCCTGATCGTGAACTCCGCGGCCCTGGAGCAGCGGGCGCCCACCACACTGCTCCTCACCGGCTCCCCGGACCCCGGGAAGCTGCACGCGGCGGTCGAGGCAAGCGGCAAGGAGTACGCCGTACAGCTGCGTTCGGAGGAGCGCGCGCGGTATGTGAACACCCCGATGCAGGCGGGGGCCGAGCGGATCTACCTCGCGGCCGTCGCGGCGGGCGCCGGATACGCGCTACTGGCCGTACTGCTGTCGCTGCTCCAGACGGCGCCGGAGCGCAAGACGCTGCTGGCGCGGTTGCGGACGATGGGGCTCACCACCGGGCAGGGCAGGCGACTGCTGGCCTTCGAGGCGACGCCGCAGGCGCTGCTGGCGGCGGGCGGCGGCCTGTTCACCGGCTGGGCGACCATCGCCCTGCTCTCCCCCGGCGTCGATCTGGTCCCGCTGGCGCTCGCGGGCGTCGCCGGATCGGACACGAGCCCCGTCGTGCTCCGCACCGACCTCTGGTCGCTGGGGCTGCCGGCCGCCGGGGTGGTGGCACTCGCCGCCGCGGTCGCGGGCGTTCAGGCGTGGTGGGCGAGCCGCCGCGGATCGATCACCGAACTCAGGGCAGGAGACTCCCGATGACCTCGTCCACCGAGACGGCAGGCACGGCCGGCGCGGCCGAAACGACGCTGGCGGAGCTGGAGCAGCGGGCCGCGGCCCGCCGGGACCGCCCCTCCTACGGGCACGACGCGCTGATCGCCTGCGACCGTGTGGTGCGGATCTTCACCACGGACGGGGTGGAGGTGCAGGCCCTCCAGGGGCTCGATCTGCTCGTCACCGAGGGCGAGTTGGTAGCCCTGGTGGGGGCGTCGGGCAGCGGCAAGTCGACCCTGATGAACATCCTGGCGGGCCTGGACGTGCCGACGGCGGGGTCGGCGAAGGTCGCGGGCTGCGATCTGCTGTCGATGGGCCCGAAGGAACGGCTGCGCTACCGCCGGGACGTGGTCGGGTTCGTCTGGCAGCAGACCGCCCGCAATCTACTCCCTTACCTCACCGCGATCCAGAACATCACCCTGCCCATGCAGTTGCGCGGCGGTGGCGGCAAGCGCGAACGGGGCGCCCGAGCCGAGTCGTTGCTCACCATGCTCGACATCGCCGACTGCCGCGACCGACGCCCCCAGCAGCTGTCCGGCGGGCAGCAGCAGCGGGTGGCCATCGCGGTCGCGTTGGCCAACTCCCCTTCCGTGCTGCTCGCGGACGAGCCGACCGGTGAGCTGGACTCGGCCACCGGGGAACAGGTCTTCGCGGCGTTCCGGCGCGCCAATGAGGAGTTGGGCACCTCGATCGTGATCGTCACCCATGACCAGAAGGTCGCCGACGAGGTGCGGCGTACGGTCGCCATCCGCGACGGCCGTACGTCCTCCGAAGTACTGCGCCGCACGGAGGTGGACGCGGCTACGGGCCAGGAGTCGCAAGTGGCCCGGGAGTACGCGATGCTCGACCGGGCGGGGCGGCTCCAGCTGCCCGCGGACTACACGCAGGCACTGGGCATGGAGCACCGGGTACTGCTGGAGCTGGAGCAGGACCACATCGGCGTCTGGCCGGACGCGCACGGGGCGGCCCCGGAGGAGCCGGGCGCCTAGCAGCCCAGGGAGTGGGCGCCGGCGTGCGCCCCGGCAGGCGGGAGCACGGCAAGTAGGGCTGGCACCAGGGCAGTTCCAGGGGCTGTCCGGATGGCGGCGGCACCGGGCGCGCTCGTAGCGTCGGTCAGGTCATTCCACCTGCTCCGAGGAGCGCCATGCGCGTCGCCCCGCTGTACTTCGTCGGCCCGGTAGTGGCCGGTCTGCTCGCGGGAGCGGTGCCCGCGACCGCCGCATCGCCGGCACCCGCCCCTGTGCGCCAACAGCTCGACTGGGGGCCCTGCCCCGACCGGTACGAGGATCTGAACAAGGCGGGCGCGCAGTGCGCCGACGTCACCGTGCCCCTCGATCACGCCGATCCCGGCGGCCGCACGATCCAGGTAGCCATCTCCCGGGTCAAGGCCGCGGACCCCTCCCGGCGTCGCGGCATCCTCCTCTCCAACCCGGGCGGGCCGGGTGGGGCCGGGCTGGACAACACCCTGCGTCTGCGACCGGCGTTGGGAGACGTGGCGGACCGCTACGACCTGATCGGCTTCGATCCCCGCTTCCTCGGCGACTCCACGCCGGTCGGCTGCGCCCCGGCGGCGCCGGCCGTGCCGACCGGCCCCGTCACCTCCGCGCGCCGGGACTTCGAGAGATCGGTCCGCGCGGCCCGTGACACCGCGCGGCGCTGCGGGCGGCACGGGGACAACGCCGCGCTGCTCCCGCACGCCTCCTCGCGCAACGTCGCCCGCGACATGGACGCGATCCGGGCGGCGCTGGGCGAGCGCGGGCTCTCCTACTACGGCGTCTCGTACGGGGCCGATCTGGGTGCCGTCTACACCCAGCTGTTCCCGCGGCGGGCGGACCGGATGGTGATCGACTCCAGCACCGACCCGACGGCCACCCAGTACGAGCTGTTCCGGTCGGCCGGGAAGCCGCTCGAAGAGGCCCTGGACACCTGGGCCGGCTGGACCGCCCGGCGCCACGGCGCCTACGCCCTGGGCCGTACGGCCGCCGAGGTGCGGGCCCGTGTGCAGCGGCTCCTGGACGGGGCGGAGAGACGCCCGGTGTCCGTCGCCGGCGCCCGGCTCGACGCCCCCGTCCTGCGGCTCGTACTCCGGCAGCTGATCCAGCACGAGGAGTACGACGCGGCGCTCGCCGGTACGGTACGGGACCTGGTGGACGCGGCCGCCGGAAAGCCGGTCGAGCCCGGCCCCGAACTGGCCGCGATGCTGGAGATGCTCGCCTCCCCCGAGCTCGCGGACAGCATGCTGGGCGGTGCGGTGTTCATGTGCGGGGACGGCGGCTGGCCGGCCGGCGGATGGCCCGCCGACCCGGAGACGTACTGGAAGAACTCCCAGCGCGGCCGGGCCGAGCAGCCCGTCTTCGGTCCGTTCGTGAACGGGATGACGGCCCCCTGCGCCTTCTGGGAGACCGGACCGGCCGAGCCCGGCACCATGATCGGCAACCACGTGCCCGTCCTGATGCTCCAGGCCCGCCACGACAACAACGTGCCGTACGACGGGGCGTTGGCCCTGCACCGCAGGCTGACCGGTTCGCGGCTGGTGACGGCGGACATCCGCGCGCACGGCGTCTACGGGCGCGGAACCGACGGGCTGCGACCGGTGCCCTGCGCCGACCGGGCCGTCAACGACTATCTGCGCGACGGGACCCTGCCCGCGCACGACCTCACCTGCCCCGCGCCCGGGAGGCCCGAGCGATGATCGGCAGGCATCCGGGGGTGCGGGACCTCCGGGTCAGCGGGGGCCGACGGTGAAGGGCAGGGCTCCGAGCTCGCCGCTCGTCGTGCGGCGCAGGGCGATCGAGCCGTACGGGGTCCGCAGCCGGAGCCAGCTGCCCGAGGACAGCAGCGATACCGGGAAGCGCGGGTCGGCCCGGAGGAAGCCGAGGGACTGGGCCGCGTGGACGGCCCGGAGCGGGAGCTCCGTGGCTCCTACCGGCCGGGACCAGATCTCGCGGCCGATACGGTCCCGCTCGGCACGGGTGCGCCGCTCCTCGGGCAGGGCCTCGTCCCGGGTGCGGAAGTCGGTGACGGCGGCTTCCAGATCGGCGCGCAGGGCGTCCGGCCCCGGCAGCCCGGGCTGCTCCCGCCAGGGGCCCCGGGGCGGCAGGACACCGGTCCACGGCGGCCCGGTGACGGGGGCGGGCAGCGCACCGGCGCCCGGCTCCGGGGCGCCATCGGGGTCGCCGGGACCGGGAACGTCCAGGGTCTCCAGCAGCTCCCCGGCCGACACCGTGACGTCGAGCGTCTCGGGGCGGGCCAGGCGGGCGGCGCGGATGGCGAGGACCTCGAAGGAGGGCGGACGGCCGAACACGGCCAGCGCGTCGCCGCCGCCCGCCTGGAGCCGGACCGCGGCGGCCCGGTCGTAGTGGAGCAGCCGACCGAGGAAGGCGGCGAGATCCGCCGCCTCCCTCGCGTCGGCGAACCGCAGCGACTGCACGGGCACGGTCATGCCGCGGCGGGCTCCTCTGCCAGGTACTGCTGGAGGAAGAGCTTCTCCTCGGCGGAGATCCGCCGGGGCCGCTCCGCCGCCAGGTCGTACGGCACGACGATGGTCGAGGCGCGTACGTACACCTGGTCGGGGTCCTTGATCTCGTAGGCGATCGTCAGGGACGCGGCGCCGATCTTCGTGACCCACGACTCGACGGTCACCGGCTCGTGCCGGTGGACCAGCGGCCGTACGTAGTCGATCTCGTGACGGGCCACGACGGACCCGCCCGAGAACGACGGCGAGCCGTCCCCGGGCGCCAGCCGGAACATGAAGTCGATGCGCGCCTCCTCCAGGTAGCGGAGGAAGACCACGTTGTTGACGTGGCCGAAGGCGTCCATGTCCGACCAGCGCAGGGGGCAGCTGTAGAGATGACGAGCCAAGACGATCAGCCTCGCGTGAGCTTCTTGTACGTGGCACGGTGCGGGCGGGCCGCGTCCGCGCCGAGTCGCTCGATCTTGTTCTTCTCGTACGACTCGAAGTTGCCCTCGAACCAGTACCACTTGGAGTCACCCTCGTAGGCGAGGATGTGGGTGGCGACGCGGTCCAGGAACCAACGGTCGTGGGAGATGACCACCGCGGCGCCCGGGAACTCCAGGAGGGCGTTCTCCAGCGAGGAGAGCGTCTCGACGTCGAGGTCGTTGGTGGGCTCGTCGAGGAGCAGCAGGTTGCCGCCCTCCTTGAGCGTCAGGGCCAGGTTGAGGCGGTTGCGCTCACCACCGGACAGGACGCCGGCCGGCTTCTGCTGGTCCGGGCCCTTGAAGCCGAACGCGGAGACGTAGGCGCGCGAGGGCATCTCGACCTGGCCGACGTTGATGTAGTCCAGCTCGTCCGAGACGACGGCCCAGAGGGTCTTCTTCGGGTCGATGTTGGCGCGGGACTGGTCGACGTAGGAGATCTTGACCGTGTCGCCGACCTTGATGGCGCCGCTGTCCGGCGTCTCCAGGCCCTGGATCATCTTGAACAGCGTGGTCTTGCCCGCGCCGTTCGGGCCGATGATGCCGACGATGCCGTTACGGGGCAGCGTGAACGACAGGTCGTCGATGAGGACCTTGTCGCCGAAGGCCTTCGAGAGGTGCTCGACCTCGACGACGATGGAACCGAGCCGCGGGCCCGGCGGAATCTGGATCTCCTCGAAGTCCAGCTTCCGCATCTTGTCCGCCTCGGCCGCCATCTCCTCGTACCGGGCGAGACGGGCCTTGGACTTGGTCTGACGGCCCTTGGCGTTGGAGCGGACCCACTCCAGCTCTTCCTTGAGCCGCTTCTGGCGCTTCTCGTCCTTGCGGCCCTCGACCTTGAGACGGGTGGCCTTGCGCTCCAGGTACGTGGAGTAGTTGCCCTCGTAGGGGATCGCGCGACCGCGGTCGAGCTCCAGGATCCACTCGGCGACGTTGTTCAGGAAGTACCGGTCGTGGGTGACGGCGACGACGGCACCCGGGTACTTCGAGAGGTGCTGCTCCAGCCAGTTCACCGACTCGGCGTCGAGGTGGTTGGTGGGCTCGTCGAGGAGGAGCAGGTCCGGGGCCTCGATGAGCAGCTTGCAGAGCGCCACACGGCGCTTCTCGCCACCGGAGAGGTTGGTGACGGGCCAGTCGCCGGGCGGGCAGCCCAGGGCGTCCATGGCCTGCTCCAGCTGCGCGTCCAGGTCCCACGCGTTCGCGTGGTCCAGGTCCTCCTGGAGCTTGCCCATCTCGTCCATGAGCGCGTCGGAGTAGTCGGTCGCCATCAGCTCGGCGACCTCGTTGAAGCGCTTGAGCTTGCCCATGATCTCGGCGGCGCCGTCCTGGACGTTCTCCAGGACGGTCTTCGCCTCGTCCAGCTTCGGCTCCTGCATGAGGATGCCGACGCTGAAACCGGGCGAGATGAAGGCGTCGCCGTTGGAGGGCTGCTCCAGGCCTGCCATGATCTTCAGCACCGTGGACTTGCCGGCGCCGTTGGGCCCCACGACACCGATCTTCGCGCCGGGCAGGAAGTTCAGGTTGACGTCATCGAGAATCACCTTGTCGCCGTGCGCTTTGCGCGTCTTGCGCATGGTGTAGATGTACTCAGCCAAGAGAAACCGTCCGGCAGCAATAGAGGTGTGGGCAGATACACCCCATCTTGCCTGACAGCCCTCCCCGGACGGAAACCCGTCCGGGGATCGACACGGGAGCGACGTCACTCCCTGAGCGTGGAAGCTCACTCACCGTCGGCGTGCGGCCCCTGCCGGCGGAGGACGAAGACCGCGCCGCCGCCCACGACGAGCAGCCCGATGGCGACCGCGGCGAGCATCGGGGTGGCGCTGGAGCCGCCGGTCTCGGCGAGGTCGCCCGCCGGCCCCGAGGTGGCGGAGCCGGTCGTGGCGGGCACGGACCGCGGGGCGCTCCGGGTGCCGATGTCGTTGCCGGCGTCGCCCTCGCTCTCCCGGTCGAGGACGCTGCCGCTGGTGGCGCAGTCCAGCACCCCGGTGAAGGTCCTGGCGAACCCGGCGGGCCCGGTGATGGTGAAGTCGTACGCCTGGTCCTCGGCTACGGGGACGGTCACCGTGCGGGTGGCCCCGGCGGCGACGGTGTGCTCGATTCCGGCCAGCTCGAAGGTGAACGGCTTCTCGCCCCGGTTGGCGGCCGTGATGTCCACGCCGCCCGCGGCGCAGTTCTTCCGCGCGGTCAGCGCGGGGGCGGCGCCCTTCTCGGCCCAGGTGGCGGTGGCCCGCGCGGAGACGGTGGACTCGCTGGAGCCGGCCAGGATCTGGGTCTGGGTGCGGCCGGTCCCGACGAGGGCCCGGCCGACCGGCACGGAGGTGGTGGCCTGGACGGCCAGGGAAGCGGTGCCGTCGGCGGTGTCCTTCGGCACGGCGAAGTAGAGCCGGTCCCCGTCCGCCGCTTCGGTGACGGGCGCGCCCTTCTCGTCGGTGACCGCGATGCCGCTGACCGCCGCGTCCACCGGGGGCGACACCGAGACTTGGTCCGCGGCGGTGCGGACGGTCACCGGGCCGAGCCGCCCTCCGGCCCGGCCGGAGACGGCGGCCGGCTCCAGGGTCAGCGAGGCCCGGGGCTCCTTCGCGTTGCGCGCGTTGCGGTGCAGCCAGTCGGCGAGCTTCTCCGCCTGCTTGTCCGACGCGGTGATGTCGGCGTTGTCCGAGTAGCGCCAGATGGCGACCTGGGTCCCGGCGGCGGCGGTCCGCTCGGTCAGCGGACCGGTGCCGGCGGCGGCGGCGAGCGCGGCCAGGTCGTCGACCTGGGGGTAGGAGTGCTGGAGGATCCAGCGGATCTTCCCCGCGTTCCGGTTTCCGCCCAGCGAAGTCTCGGCCCAAGGGGTCTCCAGGTACTTCGCCTGGTCCTGGGTGGGGTTGTGGAGGTCGATGCAGTAGGTCTTGAGCCTGCCTCCGCCGTCCACGGTCATCTCGAACAGCCCGGCGGGCAGTTCCTGGGTGCGGGCGGGCACGCCGTCCTTCCCCGCGATGCGGAGCACGGCACTGTCGTAGGTCTTCAGCCCGTCGAGCACCGCGGCCGCGCCGCCGTGGTGCCGGCCCGGGTCGTCGGCGGCCGCCGGTCCGGCGCCGACGAGTGCGGCAGCCGCGACGAGACCGGAGAGCAGCAGCGCGGCGACCGGGCGGAGTATCCCGCGGCCCGGGGGCGCCCCTGTCGTGCCGGACGGCGCAGCGGACGCTGAAGACGCAGAAAACACAGAATTCCCCTCCGGGCGAGACCCTCGCGCATGGTGCGCGTGTGGGGAATGCCTCGCCAGCAGACCCAAGTGACCCGTGAGCACTGGGAATCCTAAAGAACGGGCGAAGGGCAGTCCCCCGTACTGCCCCCGCACAACCATTCCGAATCGGAATCGTTATCGCCCGACGCACGGCGCGCTTGTCGACGATCGGCCTTTTCAGGACACCGCCGCCAATGCGCCGACGTGTTCCCGCTGTTCCCCCGACTCCCTCGCATCGCCGTCCGTGACACGTTCCGGACGCTCCGTCAGAATGGCTTCCGCTCGGGCCGCTCGGCGGAAGGCGGCCGTTCCCCGGCTCAGGTCGTGGCCGACGGCGACGGCCTCGACATCGACGAACGTCCGCCGCTGACCTGCCTGTTCCTCTTCCCGGACCTTCAACCGGCCGTGCACCACCAGCGGTTCCCCGACCGAAACGGAACCGGCCAGATTCGCGGCGAGCGTCCGCCAGGACCAGACGGTGTAGAAGCTGGTGCGGCCGTCGGCCCAGAGCTGTTTCTCGCGGTCCCACCGCCGCGGCGTCACGGCGAAACGGAATCGCGCCATTCCGCCGGTGGCCGTCTCGCGGAACTCCACCGCCGTCGCGGCGTTACCCACCAGGGTCACCAAGGTCTCGTTCATTTCCCGCCCCCGCTTTCCTTGTCGTAGCGGATCGCACCGCTCGTACCGCATCGCACCGCTCGTACCTCTACGGCGGTGGGGTGCGGACTCCATGGTGGGCGCCGGGCGGGAATCGCGTCGGGGCCTGTGGACTACCGGCCGGTTGTGGAGAACTCCGTCACCGTCACGTACCGCTCCCGCACTTCCCGGTAGCGCACCAGCTCGGCCGCGACCGGATCCAGGACCCTGGCCCGGCCGCACCCGGCGGCCGCCTCGCGCAGTCGCCGCTCGGCGTCCTGCCCGTACCTCCTGGCCGGCCCCCTGATGGCCGCGGCGCAGGACCACTCCACGAGCGGGCCGCCGACGACTCCGGCCAGCATGATGAGCGCGGGCGTGACGAGCCCCGGCTCCAGGACGCCGACGATCTGGCCGACCAGCCACAGGCCGCCGAAGATCTGGAGGAGCGTCATCGACACCTGGGCCAGCACCGCGGCGGGCCACCACTTCGGCCGGGGCGGCTTGGCCGGGCGGCCGCCGCGCGGGGCTCCGAGCGGGGCTCCGGCGGCGGCGCCCCGCCCCGCCTCCGTGCCGCCGCCCCGCTTGGACGCGCCGGGGGCCCCGGCCTTGACCGCCAGTTCGTCCAGCGCCTCGGGCAGCCCCTGCGCCCCGGTGAACGCGGCCTCGCGCACCGCCTGCGCCCAGGGCCCCGGCAGCCCGTCGGCGGCGTCGTCCGCGACGATCCGCACCGCCTGCTCGACCCGTTGCCGGGCCGTCAGCTCCTCCTCGGGCGGGGTGAGCGCCTGGCCCATCCGGTCCAGGCTGCCGGGCAGGCCCCGGTTCTCGTACCAGCGCCAGAGCCGCAGCCACGGCGTCCCGCAGGCCCGCCCGGCGTTCCTGCGCCACTCCCGCTCGGCGGCCTGCCCGGCGGCCGCCGCGCCGACGGCCTCGGCCAGCCGGTCGGTGAACTCCTCACGGGCCCGCTCGCCCAGTCCGGGCCGCCCCTCGGCCACGTAGACCGGGCGCAGCCGCGCCGCAGCCGCGTCGACGTCGGCCCAGAGGCGGCGGGTCGCGGCCGTGCGGTCCTGGACGAAGCGGCCGACCATCTCACGGAGTTCGGGCACCCCGTCCCCGGTGAGCGCGGACAGGGACATGACGGTGGCGCCGGGTTCGCCGTGCTCGCCGAGCGCGATGCCGTCCTCGTCGAGGAGGCGGCGCAGGTCGTCGAGCACGAGGTCGGCCGCCTCGCCGGGCAGCCGGTCCGTCTGGTTGAGGACGACGAAGGTGACCTCGGCGTGTCCGGCGAGCGGGCGCAGATAGCGTTCGTGGAGGGCCGCGTCGGCGTACTTCTCCGGGTCGACGACCCAGATCACCGCGTCGACCAGGGCCAGGACCCGGTCCACCTGGTCGCGGTGGTCGGTGGCCGCCGAGTCGTGGTCGGGCAGGTCGACCAGGACGAGCCCCTGGAGCGCCTCGTCGAAGGCGACGGGCCCGGGGTGGGGCCTGCGGCGCAGTCGGCCGGGGACGGCGAGGCGGTCCAGCAGGCCTGCGGCGCCGTCGGTCCAGCTGCACGCGATGGGCTGGGAGGTGGTGGGCCGGCGCAGCCCGGTGTCGGAGATCGGGGCCCCGGCGAGCGCGTTGAACAGGGTCGACTTCCCGCTGCCGGTGGCGCCCGCGACGGCGATGACGGTGTGCCGCGAGGAGAGCCGCTGCCGGGCGGCGGCCTCGTCCAGGACGCGTCCCGCCTCGGCGAGGGTGTCCCGGTCGAGCCGGGCGCGGGACAGCCCGACGAGTTCGCGCAGGGCGTCGAGCCGGGGCGGCAGCGGCCCGCCGGAGGGGACGTACGCCTCGACCTGCGGCTCCGCGTCGTCCTCGGCGGAAGCCCGGGGCGCGGCTTCCCCGGCCTCGTCCGCTTCGGCCGCCGCCGCGCGCCGGGCGATGAGCCCGTCGTCCCAGCGCCCGTCCCCTCCCCTGCCCGACGCGCCCCCGTCCGCCTTCCCGCTGCCGCTGCCGTTGCCGTTGCCGTTGTCCTGGTCCGTGACGGCGGTCATCGCTGCCACCTCTCCTTCTGCAGTACGGAAAGCGCGGCGATCAGTTCGGCCTGGGGTTCGGGGGCGACGTCGAGCGCGTCGAGCGGGGCGAGGCGGCGGTCGCGTTCGCCGCCGAGTACCTGGTCGAGGTAGGTCGTCAGCAGCTCACCGCCCTTGTCACGGAGGCGCAGCGCGCCCTGGGCGCCGATGCGTTCGGCGAGCTGCTCCCCCGCCGCGCGGGCGCGCCGCCCACCGAGGAGGGCGGCCGCGAGCAGCGCGGCGACGGTCTCGGGGGCGGGCGCCACGTTGCGTTCGAGCTGGCGCACCTCCTCCTCGGCCAGTTCCTCCAGGACCCGCCGCCACCGGCGTACGGCGACGGAGATCCGGCCTTCGACGTCCTCGACGGGCCCCCAGCCGCCCGCCTCCCGCCCGGCGTCCTCGAACCGGAACAGGCGCCCGGCGGGCTCGCGGCTCCACTGGGCGCGGATCTGTTCGTCGGCGGCGGAGACCGAGCACTGGAGCAGGGCCACCAGGCTGTCGACGAGGGCTTCGAGGAGTTCCTCGGGCGAGCTGTAGAGCGGGTAGCCGCGCCACCGGGTCCGCGCGCCACCGGAGAGCACCGCACCGCTCCGGAGGCGGCGCCGGATCCGGGCGGCCTCCTTGCCGTACGCGTCCTGGACCACCCCGGTCAGCCGTACGGAGGCGGCGTACTGGGCGGCGACGGCGGAGGCCAGAGAGGGCATCCGTACGTTGAGCGACTGGATGACGCCGGAGGCGGTGCGCGCCACCGCCTGCTGCCGGGCGGCGGGGTCCTGGGCCCGGTGGGCGAGCCAGGCGCGCAGCGGGGCGACGGCGGTGGTGGGGAGCAGTCCGCTGCCGCCGCCCGCGGACTCGGGCAGCTCCGGGATGGTGAACCGGGGTACGTCCCCGAGTCCGGCCCGGGTCAGCAGCGCCGCGTACTGCCGGGACACCTCGGCGATCACCTGGTGGGGCACCCGGTCGAGGACGGTGACGAGGGCCGCGTCGTACTCCTTCGCGGTACGCAGCAGGTGCCAGGGCACGGCGTCGGCGTAGCGCGAGGCGGTGGTGACCATCACCCAGACGTCGGCGGCGCAGATGAGTTCGGCGGCGAGGACCCGGTTGCGTACGACGAGCGAGTCGATGTCCGGGGCGTCCAGGAGGGCGAGCCCGCGGGGCAGGCTCACGGCGGTCTCCACCCGCAGCGCGGTCTCCCCGTCCTCCCCCCGGGCGGCGAGGTCGTCGAGCCCGTCCGGGTCGGGCGCCTGGCCCGGCGGCAGCCAGATCCGGGTCAGCTGGGGCAGCACCCGCACTCCGGCGAACCAGTGGTGGTCGTCCGGGTGGCAGACCAGCACCGGGGTCCGCGTGGTGGGCCGCAGCACCCCGGCCTGACTGACCCGGCATCCCACCAGCGAGTTGACCAGGGTGGACTTCCCGGCCCCGGTGGACCCGCCGATGACGACGAGCAGCGGCGCCTCGGGGTCCTTGAGGCGCGGCAGGAGGTAGTCGTCGAGCTGGGCGAGGAGTTCGACCCTGGTCTGCCGGGCGCGTTCGGCCCCCGGCAGGGGCAGTGGAAGACGCACGGCGGCGACACGGTCGCGCAGGGCGGAAAGTGCGTCGATGAGCTGAGGCCGTACGTCCATGGTCACCACATGCGAAGAATGCCCAATTTTGGAGCCTTTTTGAAGCGTATAGCCCCCTCTGCGCGGCGGTTCCACCCTCTGGACAGAGTCCGGACAGAGGGGACGAGTGGGGCGGGGGCATAACGAGTGCACAACACCCGGCACGAGGGGAGCGAAAACCGATGCAGGAATCGTACCTACCTGCGATTATCGGTTCGCTTCACCGAACCTCCACATCGTGCCACGCAGGTGAAGCAACCGGGTCCAGGGGATCGGAGCCCTATCCTTGTCCCGGCACGGCCACGGAGCCACCGATCAGGACTCCCGGCCCCCGTAGCTCAGTGGATAGAGCAGGCGCCTTCTAAGCGCTTGGCCGCAGGTTCGAGTCCTGCCGGGGGCGCACCGACCGCACCACCGAGAGGCCCTCCGCACCGGAGGGCCTCTTGTCGGTCAGGGGGACGCTAGCGAGCGCGGCGTCATGGCGGCGTAAGCAGCGCCCCGCCCCTCACCCCTCCCGCCCCTCACGCGTCCCTCACGCGTCCCGTCGGCGGAGCAGCGCCAGGGCCCCGAGCGTGAGCGCCGTCGTGCAGGCGGCGACCAGGAGCAGAGAAGGCCAGGGGCCCAGGCTGCCCACCGCGTCGGCCGCGGCGTCCGAGGTCTGGGTGAGCTTCTCCAGGGCGGCCGTCGGGGAGAGGCCGGCGATCCAGCGTTCGGCGTCGCCGAAGAGGGGGCCGAACAGGGACGGCAGGAGCAGGAGGCCGATGACCGTGGTGACGGCGCCGGCGGAGTGGCGTACGAGGGCGCCGACGGCGAGGCCGAGCGCGGCGGCCACCGCGAAGGACGCGGCGATGCCGAACAGGGCGGGCAGCGGCTCGCCCTGGGCGTACCGGCCCTCCGGCAGCATGGCGTCCCCGACGAGGTAGGCGGCCGTGCAGGAGACCAGGGCGAGGGGGTACATCACGCCCGCCACCAGCGTGGCCTTCGCGGCGAGGACCGTGCCCCGGCGGGGGCAGGCGGCGAACGTCGTGCGGATGGTGCCGCTGCTGTACTCCCCCGAGGCGACGAGCGCCCCGACGACCGCGGCCGGCATCTGGGCGACGACGGTGAGCGTGAGACTGCCGCCGAGGACGGTGTCGTCGGGTTGCAGGCTGCCGCCGGCGGCGATGAACACCGCGCCGACGACCGGCAGTACGGCGGTGGCCACGGTCGTCCACACCGTGGAGCGCACGCTGCGGAACTTGATCCACTCGTGGGCGAGGGCCTCCCGGAAGCCGGTCCGATCCGTGCGGGTGGCGGGAAGGGCGAGCGTGGTCGTGGTCGTGGTCATCGGGCTGTCTCCTTCCTGGGCGTCGACGGGCTCCTGTCCTCGGCCCGGTATTCCACCGAGGACTGCGAGAGCGTCGTGTAGACCTCCTCCAAGGAGGAGCGTTCCGGGATGAGTTCGTGGACGGCGACCCCGTGGTCCCGGGCCAGGTCGCCGATGGCCGGGGCGTCGGGGCCGTCGACCCGCCAGCCGCCCCGGGCGTCCAGCCGTACGCGCGCTCCGGCCGCTTCCAGCAGGGTGCGCAGCCGTTCCGGTTCGGGTGACCTGACGAGGGTGTGCGCGCGGGAGTTGGTCTCGATGAAGTCGCGCATCGTCGTGTCCGCGATGAGCCGGCCCTGTCCGATCACGATGAGGTGGTCGGCCGTCAGTTCCATCTCGCTCATGAGGTGGCTGGAGAGGAAGACCGTGCGGCCCTCCGCCGCCAGGGACTTCATGAGTCCGCGGATCCAGCGGATGCCCTCGGTGTCCAGGCCGTTGACCGGTTCGTCGAGGATCAGCACCTCCGGGTCCCCGATCAGAGCCGCCGCGATGCCCAGCCGTTGGCCCATGCCGAGCGAGAATCCCTTGGTGCGCCTGCGGGCCGCCTCCACGGGGAGGCCGACCTGCTCCAGCACCTCCTCGACACGGCGGCGCGGGATGCCGTTGCTCGCGGCGAGTCCGGCCAGGTGGTGGTAGGCGGAGCGGCCGCCGTGAACGCCCTTGGCGTCGAGCAGGGAGCCGACCGCCCGCAGCGGCACGGGCAGGTCCGCGTAGGCCTTGCCGCCCACGGTGACACGCCCCGCGCTCGCGGAGTCGAGGCCCAGGATCAGACGCATGGTGGTCGATTTGCCGGCGCCGTTCGGGCCGAGGAAGCCGGTCACCCTGCCCGGCCGGACCGTGAACGACAGCCGGTCGACGGCGGTTCGCCCGCCGTAGCGTTTGGTGAGTTCCGTTGCTCGGATCATGCGGCCGACGCTACGAGCGGCGGGCCGATGGCGAATCCACCGGCGGGAGTCGCTTCCTGCTCCCGCCGGAGCAGCACACTCCTGGGCCGTGCTGCGCAATTCCCGCCTGCTCGGCGACGCCTGGCACTTCCCCAAGCTCTCGGCTTCGCTCGAGCAGGAAAGGCCCCATCGCCGCGTTGCCGGGATCACCCCGATACAGCCGGTGTCGGGGCGACCCTCCGCCCTGCGATCGCGCGCACCGGACGCCGCCGCGCCCGCCCTCCGGGCGGACGGCGCCACTATCGCAGCACGCCCTAGCGTTCTCCCGCCCTGACCAGGCCCGTTTCATAGGCGAGGACCACCAGCTGGGCCCGGTCGCGGGCGCCGAGCTTCGTCATGGTCCGGCTGACATGGGTCTTCGCGGTCAGCGGGCTCATGATCAGCGCCTTGCCGATCTCCTCGTTGGACAGTCCGGCGGCGACGAGCGCCATCACCTCACGCTCCCGGCCGGTGAGTACGGCGAGCCGTTCGGCGCCCGCCGCCTCGGGAGCCGCCAGCCGGGCGAACTCCTCGATCACCCGGCGGGTGACGGCGGGGGCGAGCAGGCTTCGGCCCGCCGCGACCGTGCGGATCGCGGCGCGCAGGTCGTCCGGCTCGATGTCCTTCAGCAGAAAGCCCGCCGCGCCGTGCCTCAGGGCCTCGAAGACGTACGCGTCGACCTCGTACGTGGTGAGCATGACGACGCGGACCCGGTCGAGGGAGCGGTCCTCGGCGATCCGGCGGGTGGCCTCCAGGCCGTCGACGCCGGGCATCCGGATGTCCATCAGCACGACGTCCGGGCGGGTCGTCCGGACCGCCTCGACGGCCCGGGCCCCGTCGGCGGCCTCCGCGACGACGACCAGGTCGTCGGTGAGGTCGAGCAGGGCGCGGAATCCGGCCCGTACGACCGTCTGGTCGTCGGCGAGGACCACGCGGACGGTCCCCCGCGTCCCCGCCACGCCCTCCATCCACTCGTTCATGAGGCCGTTCCCCCAGTCCCGTACGGCTTCCCGTTCATGAGGCCGTTCCCCCGTTCCCGTACAGCTTCCCGTTCATGAGGCCGTTCCCCCGTTCCCGTACAGCTTCCCGTTCATGAGGCCGTTCCCTCCGTCGGCAGTTCGGCGCGGACGCGGAAGCCGCCGCCCGGCACCGGGCCGTACGTGACGCCACCGCCCACCGCGGCCGCCCGCTCCCGCATGCCGATCAGGCCGAAGCCACGGCCGGCGGGCGGGACGGCGGGCGGCCGCGCCGGTGGGCCGTCGTCCACGACCTCGACGATCAGCCGGGCTGCGTCGCGGGTCACCGACACCGCGGTGTGCCGCGCCGCGGAGTGCTTCACCACGTTGGTCAGCGCCTCCTGCACGATCCGGTACGCCGTGGCCTCGACGACCGCGGGCAGGGCGGCGTCCCCCGTGTCCCGCCGCAGGCTGACCCGCACCCCGCCCGCCTCGACCCCCGCGACCAGTTCGTCCAGCTGGTCGAGGCGGGGAGCCGGCGCCGTGGACTGCGCCGCGCGCAGGACGGACAGCGTGGCGCGCAGCTCCCGGACGGCTTCCTTGCCGGAGGCGCGCACCTGCGTCATCGCCTGCCGCGCCACCTCCGGCGCGGCGTCCAGCGCGTCCAACGCCACCCCGGCCTGTACGGTCATCGCGCTCACCGTGTGCGCGAGGATGTCGTGGATCTCCCGGGCGACCCGCGCCCGCTCCTGGCGGACCCGGCTGGCGGCCTCCCGCTCGCGGTCCTCCTCGGCCCGCGCGGCGCGCGCCGCGTACTCCGCCAGCAGTTCCCGGCGGGTGCGCACCACCTCGCCCAGGAGCAGCGGGACGAGCGGCCAGACCAGCTCCAGGACGGGCAGTCCCTGCGGGTTGACCACGTCCCGGCCGACCTTCAGCGCCACCGCGCCCGAGACCGTCGCGGCGATCACCCCGGTCCACAGGGTGCGCCGGCGGTCGCCGAGCACCGCGACCGTGTAGAGCGCCACGATCACCGGGAGGTTCAGCAGCTCGCCGATGTGCCCGTGCAGCGCCCACCCGGCGCAGGCCGCCCCGGTCACACAGACCACCGGAACGGGCCAACGGCGGCGGCAGACGAGCGCTGC
Organism: Streptomyces sp. NPDC102283; assembly: GCF_044766265.1. Taxonomy (NCBI): domain Bacteria; kingdom Bacillati; phylum Actinomycetota; class Actinomycetes; order Kitasatosporales; family Streptomycetaceae; genus Streptomyces; species Streptomyces sp. NPDC102283. The sequence continues at coordinate 29,285 of NZ_JBIWLQ010000026.1, read as the reverse complement.
CAGCGAGACCACGAGAAGAGCCCAGGTCAGCGCGTCGGCCTGCCGGTAGCCGGGCTCGTTGACGGCCGCGTCGGCGGCGGTGAACACGCCCACCACCGCCACCACCACCAGATCCACGACGATCGGCGGCAGAGCCCGCGCACGGGCGGCCAGGCGCTCGAAGGTCATCACCCCCTCACGGTAGGAGGCGGGACGTCCGGCCGCATACGACAGCGGGAGTACACCGGTCCGCGCCCGGCCGTACGGGCCGGGCGGCGGGAAGGTCGTGACGCGGGCGCGCGGAGGGGGCGTGGCGGGGTCGCGGCGGCAGCGCGGCCGGCGGTGCGGGGCACGGTGTCGAGGGGCTCGGCGCCGTACACATCGGGCAGGAGTTCGGGCACGGCGCAACCTTCCGTCCGGCAGGACGTTCGGCAGGGCGTGGGAGCGGGCAAATCGATCAGGTGGGCCCGAAGGCGGAATCCTCGCCGCAGGGCGTTCCCGACCGTCCCCCTCACCCGGCGGGCGTACACGGCTCCGCGCCGTCGTCCGTCCGCCGGTTCCGCCGACCGCACACCGAAGCGCCCGCGTGAACTACGCACCATCAGGGAAAGGAGCGCCGCGATGGCGACGCCGCTGTCTGCAGCCAGGCTGCTCAAAGCTCTCCGCGACGAAGGCCTCCATGTCGTCGAACACCGGAGTTGGCGTACCAACAACCGGAACCACAAGGGTCCCTGGGGACCGACGCACGGCGTGATGATCCATCATACCGTCACCTCGGGCACCGCCTCCTCGGTCGAACTCTGCTACAACGGCCACTCCGCGCTGCCCGGCCCGCTCTGCCACGGGGTCATCGCCAAGGACGGGTCCGTCCACCTCGTGGGGAACGGGCGGGCCAACCATGCCGGGCTCGGCGACGACGACGTCCTGCGCGCCGTCGTCGCGGAGAAGGCGCTGCCCCCGGACAACGAGGCCAACACCGACGGCAACCGGCACTTCTACGGCTTCGAATGCGTCAACCTCGGCGACGGCAAGGATCCCTGGCCGGCGGCCCAGCTGCTGGCGATCGAGCGGGCCGCCGCCGCCGTCTGCCGGGCACACGGCTGGTCGCAGCGGTCGGTGATCGGGCACCTGGAGTGGCAGCCGGGCAAGGTCGATCCGCGCGGGTTCACCATGAACGCGATGCGCGCGCGGATCGGCAAGCGGCTGGGCGCTTCCCCGGACGGGCCCTCCGATCCGCCGCCGAAGCCGACGTACGAGCCGTTCCCGGGGGCCTCGTTCTTCAAGGTCGGCCGCAACAGCGCGGTCGTCACGGCGATGGGCAAGCGCCTGGTGTCCGAGGGCTGCGGGCGTTACACGGTGGGCCCCGGACCGGCCTGGTCCGAGGCCGACCGGAAGTCGTACGCCGCCTGGCAGCGCAAGCTGGGCTACACGGGCGACGACGCGGACGGCGTTCCCGGCAAGAGCAGTTGGGACCGGCTCAAGGTGCCCAACGTGTGACGGCGGCGCGTCCGACTCCTTCCCCTCCCCGCCGGAGGTGAAGGAGCCGGACGATGTGGACGATGTGGACGATGCAGTCGATGCGGATGATGCGGATGATTGCCTGGCATGGGGCGGGGGCCGCCCGCCCGGTCGCGCGGGGAAGCGGCTGAAGTGGTGCGGGTCAGCGGTTGAAGCCGCTGCCCAGTCCCGCCTTCACGGCCACTGTGCCGAGCGTCCCGTGGCCGAAGCTGAACGAGCCCTTGGCCACGAGGCCGGAGGCGGTGGCCGGGAACACCCACAGGGAGCCCTCGCCCGCGTTCTCTCCGGGGGCGCCCACGGCCAGTTCGGTACGGCCGTCGCCGTTGAGGTCGCGCAGGGCCGCCGCGCCGCCGAAGCGGTCGTCCTTCTCCACGGCCCCGACGACGTCCGGCGTGCCCTGGTTGAAGCCGTAGCTCCCCTTGCCCGTGGGGCCGGTGGCGGTGCCGGGGAGGACGACGAGGCCGCCCGCCGAGGCGACCGCGCCCTGGTCCTCTCCGGGGACGCCCACCGCGATCTCGCCGTAGCCGTCGCCGTCGGTGTCCCCGATCGCGACGGACGCGCCGAAGTTGTCGCTGTGCTCGGCGGCGCCGGGGACGCCGGGCGAGTCCTGGTTGAGGACGACGGCCTCGGTGCCCTGCGGACCGGTCGCGCCGCCCGGTACGTAGGTGAGCATGCCCCCCTTGGCGAGCGGCAGGTCCAGGTCGCTGTCGTAGCCGTCGACGGCGCGCCCGACGGCGAGGTCGGCGTACCGGTCGTTGTTCACGTTGCCGACGGCGAGGTGCTCGCCGCCCTGCAGGTTGTAGCCGTTCTTCCCCTTGACGGAGGTGAGGTCCGGGCCGAGTCCGGCCGGGCCGCCGAAGCCCGTCATGATGCGCCGGGCGTCGTATTCGTCGCCGTCGTTGGCGACGATGGCGAGATCGTCACGACCGTCGCCGTTCAGGTCGCCCGCGGCCACGTCGAGGTTCCGCCAGTCGTCGGCGTTCGGGATCTCGGTGGCCGCCGCCGCGACGCCCTCGCGGGTGAACGGGCCGCTGAGCGCGTGCAGGGCGATGTGCCCGGCGCCGACGATGTCCGGGGCGCCGTCGCCGTCGAAGTCGCCGACGGCCAGCCACCGGCCCAGGCCGGCGTACTCCTCGCCGGTCAACAGGGTCGCCCCGCCGGCCAGGCCGCCCGGCCCGCCCCACAGGACGGTCACGCCGCCGCCTGCGGCGGCCGCTCCGATCTTCTCGCCCGGCGAACCGACGACCAGGTCCGCGTAACCGTCCTGGTCGAGATCGGCGGAGGCGACCGCGCCGCCGAAGGCGTCACCGGCCTCCGGGGTGCCGGGGACTCCCGCCGAGGCCTGGGTGAACACCCGCTTGGCGGAGTCCTTGACCCCGTTGCGGGAGCCGTAGGCCACGCCGACGTATCCGGCGCCCTTGAACCCCTTGACGGTCGCACCCGGCGCGGCGAACGCCAGGTCCGGATAGCCGTCGCCGTTGAAGTCGGCGCGGGGGCCGTGCGGGTCGGGGGCCGGCGCGGGCCGGGCGGCGGCGGGCAGGGTGACGACCGCGGTGGCCAGGGTGATGGCCAGGACGACACCGGTACCGAGTGCTCGGGATGTCACGGGGACTCCTTCTGCTGGGACGTTCGCCGCGTCGGCGCAACGGGGACGGCCGGAAAGCGCTGTCCCCATTGCGCCGTGGCGTGCACGCCCGAGTCGGAAATGGGTGGGATCGAGTGGCCACTCGCACCCCTTCAGACGGGCGTACCGGGCGAAGGGTTGTGCTCGGCAGGGCAGCTCACCCTCTAGGGTTTCCTCGCTGCGCCGGTGGCGCCCCGGTGATCCGACGATGGATCACCGGCGAACTCCGAGGGACGGTGCGATGACGGCCGAGGTGCGAACGGTGGAGGCCGGGGAGCTGAACCGGTACGCCGAAGGGATCCGCGACGTGTACGCGCGGGCGTTCGCGGCCCCGCCCTGGAACGAGGATCCGGCGCAGGCCGACAGCTATGCGGAGCGGCTCGCGCGGGACGCACTCCGGCCCGGGTTCAGGGCGGCGGTGGCGACGGCCGAGGGGACGGTAACCGGATTCGCCACGGCCTGGATCACCCCGGAGGTCTTTCCGGCGGACCGCGGCTACGGGCAGGTCGCCGAGGCCCTCGGGCCCGGGCGGGCGCGGGCGTGGCTCTGCGGCGCGCTGGAGGTGAACGAGCTTGCGGTGGCGCCCCGGGCGCACGGCAGGGGGCTCGGCTCGGCGCTGCTGCACACGGTGACGGGTTCCGCGCCGGACGGCCGTTGCTGGCTGCTGACCTCCGTGCGGGCCGAGCCGGCGCTGCGCCTGTACGAGCGCGCCGGCTGGCGGCGGGTCGACGCACCCGTGCCCGGCGCTGCCGCTCTCGTGGTGCTGCTCGGCCCCCGCCATCCGCGCCGGGCGGAGGCGGGGAGCGGGTAGCCCCGTACTACAGCGCGACGGCCAGCAGGACGCACGCCGCGAGCGCGAACGCGGTGCGCACCTGGTGGAGGATGTTCCAGCGGGATTCGAAGGCCGCGCGGGCCGCGCTGTCGTCGCCGCCCTCGGAGGCGGCGAGGGCGTTGTTGAGCGGGATGTTCCCGACCACGGTCACCAGATGACCGGCGACCGCGCAGATCAGCGCCCCCAGGACGGCGGGCCCCGCCGCCCCGTCGTGCTCACCGAGGCCGGTGAAGAACGCGGCGGCGGGCAGCGCGACGACGCCGAGGAACAGGACCAGGAAGACCGGGCCGGGGACCTTCTCGTTGAAGCGGCGCATGACCGACGTGAACTGCTCGTCCGTCAGGTCGGCGAGTCCGGGCATGATCGCGATCAGGAAGGTCAGCATGAACCCCGCGTAGAGGCCGTTGACGATCGTGGCGAGCAGCAGGAGGAGGGAGGTCATGGCGGACATCATGACCCGGAGCGACGGTTCGCAGGGCACATTTTCGAATGACCGTGCGAACTGTTTCGGCCCGGGGCGATCCACCCGGGCAGCATGGCCGCTGGGCCGCTCGGCCCCAGCCCGCTCGGCCCCGGCCCGCTCCGCCTCAGCCGATCTCGCCCTCGTCCGGTTCCGGCTCGTGGTCCGTTCCCGAACCGCCCTCGATCCGGTCCGCCTGGCCGATGGCCCTGGCCAGCTTCGTGACGGAGCTGTCCTCGGTCGCCTCCGCCAACCCGGCCGCACGCGAGGCGAGTTCGGCGAGACCGGGTGCGCCGGGCAGGTCGCCGCCCCGCAGGTGGTCGGCGAAGTAGGCGGCAACGGCGGCTACTTGCAGCCGCTCGGCCGCGCCGCTCCACAGGGAGCCGTCGATCGCCCCGGTCGTCGCGGTTCCGGTCTCCTCCCGGGCCTCGCGGGTCCTGGGGTCGAGCCAGCGCACGGTGGCCTCGGCCACGGTGCCGGACGCGCCCTCGCGCAGCCGTACGGCGTACAGAGCGGTCACCGTGTGACCGGGGCCGACCTCGCCACCGTCGACGCTGTCGTCGCGGAAGTCCTCGTCGGCGACCTTGCGGTTCTCGTAGCCGATCAGCCGGAACTGCTTCACGGTCCTGCGGTCGAACGCCACCTGGGCCTTGGCGTCGCGGGCCCGGATCTCCAGATGGGCGGGCAGTTGGTCGACGAAGACCTTGCGGGCCTGCTCCTCGTCACCGACGTACGTGGTGTTCCCGTCGCCCTTGTTGGTGAGGCGCTCCATGAACGCGTCGCCGTAGTCGCTGCCGACACCGACCCCGAAGAGGGTGATGCCGTACTCCCGGCGGGTGGAGTCGATCTTCCGCAGGATCCCCTCGGCCTCGGTGTCGCCGGTGTTGGCCAGTGCGTCGGAGAGGAGCACGACCCGGTTGGTGGCGCCCTTGCGATGGCCCTCGACCGACTCCTCGTAGCCGAGGGTGATGCCCGCCTCGACGTTGGTGGACCGGTCTGGCCGCATCTCCTCCACCACGTCCTTGATCCGGTTCCGGTTGCCCTGGAGGCGGGTCATCGGCAGCCGGGTCTCGGCCTCGTCGCTGAAGGTGACCAGGGAGATGGAGTCGTCGTCGCGCAGTTCGTCGGTGAGGATGGTCAGCGACTTCCTGACCAGGTCCAGGCGGCCGGTCTCGGCCATGGACCCCGAGATGTCGACGACGAACGTGAGGGCCGCGGGGGGCCGTTCGGCGGTCGACGGGGCGGCCTCGGTGGCCAGGCCGACACGGAGCAGCGACCAGTCGGAGGCTCCGGTTCCACCGCCCCCGCCCTTCCCGGAGCCGATGCGCGCCCCGTCGACGTTCACCGAGAAGCCGGGGCCCTTCGGCCGTTCGTACCCCTGGCGGAAGCTGTTGACGAACTCCTCCGGGCGCACCTCCTCGGGCGAAGGCATCATGCCGTCGCCGAGGGTGCGGCGCGCGTAGCCGTAGCTGGCGGTGTCCACGTCCAGGGCGAAGGTGGAGAGGTAGTCGGGCGGCGCGACGTCCGGCTTGCCCTCGTCCCCGGACTCGCCGGTCGGCGCGGCCGACCGGCCCTTCTCGGGCGCCACCGCGTCCGGCGCGGGCTGTCCGCCGCCGGTCGAACCCTGCCCGTGGTGCGTATCCGAGGTCAGGTCGCGCTTGCCGCCCGAGGCGCTGTCGCCGCTGCCGCACGCGGTGAGGACCATGGCGCCCGCCAGCAGGAGCGCCATGGCTCCCGCCCGGCCCCCCGCCCGGACGCCTGCTCTGCCTTCCGCCCGGACGCCTGTCCTGCCTTCCGCCCGCTTCGCGTGCCGTCGGCCTGCCTGGTGCATGTGTAACCCCCCACGTCGTCACGATGTCCTCGACATCTGTGAATGTGACGTACGGGGTCGCCGACCGGAGTCGACGAAAGCGTTGCGGAACCATCTCGATGCGGCAACAGCGGGCGGGAGACCGGCGGAACATCAGGTTCAGGACACGATGTCCTTACGACCGAACCCGCGGAAGGCCAGTGCGAACAGGATCAGGGCATAGGTCACTGATACGGCCGTGCCCTTGATCATGCCGCCCCACTCCAACTGCGGCTGGAGGGCGTCGGCCCAGGCGAACTGCCAGTGCGCGGGCAGGAAGTCGCGCCAGGAGCCGAGCGCGGTGACCGCGTCGAGCACATTGCCGACGATGGTGAGACCGACCGCGCCGCCGACCGCGCCGAGCGGGGCGTCCGTCTTCGTGGACAGCCAGAACGCCAGGCCCGCGGTGACCAGTTGGGAGACGAAGATGAACGCCACGACGATCGCGAGGCGGGGCACCGTCTCCCCGGCGGACAACGCTCCCCCGGTGGGCAGTTTCAGTGGCCCCCATCCGTAGGCCGCCGTACCCGCCACCAGGGCGACGAGCGGCAGCAGCACCATCGCGGCCAGGCTGAAGCCGAGGGCGACGACGAGCTTGGACCACAGCAGCCGGACGCGCGGCACGGGTGCGGCGAGCAGATAGCGCAGCGAGGACCAGCTCGCCTCGGAGGCGACGGTGTCCCCGCAGAACAGGGCCACCGGCACCACCAGCAGGAATCCGGCCGAGACGAACAGCGAGGTGGCGGCGAAGTTCGCGGCGGACTCGGTCGCCACGTCCATCAGGTTGATCCGGCCGCCGCCCCGGCCCCCGCCGCCGTCCTCGCCGTCCGGCGTGCCGCCGATCGCGAAGGCGATGATCAGGATGAACGGGAGGGCGGCGAGGATGCCGCCCATCAGCAGGGTGCGCCGCCTGCGCAACTGCCGCGTCGCCTCGACGCGGAGGGGAAGAGTGCGCCCGGCACGGTAGCCGGGGGCCTCCGGGTGTGCGGTCTCCACCCGGGCCTCGGGGGGCTGGACGGGGGCGCTCATGCTGCTCCTCCGGAGATGAGGGTGAGGAAGGCGTCCTCCAGGCGGCGGTGCGGTCCGACGCCGGTGACCGGCACGTCGAGCCGGACGAGATCGGAGACCAGCCGGGAGGTGGTGGTCCCGTCCAGGCGGACGAGGAGTCCGCGCCCGTCGTCGGCGCGGACGGCGGAGCCGATGCCGGGCAGGGCGGCGACCTTCTCCGCCAGCGGCTCGGACACCTCGTCCGCCGTGGTCACCAGGATCATGTCGCCGGATCCGGTGATCTCGGCGACGGGTCCGGCCTGGACGAGCCGGCCCCGGTCCATGACGACCAGGTGCGTGCAGGACTGCTCGACCTCGGAGAGGAGGTGGCTGGAGACGATGACGGTCCGGCCGCCGGCCGCGTACCGGATCATCACGTCCCGCATCTCGCGGATCTGCGGCGGGTCGAGCCCGTTGGTCGGCTCGTCGAGGATGAGGAGGTCCGGCATGCCGAGCATGGCCTGGGCGATGGCGAGCCGCTGCCGCATGCCCTGGGAGTACGTCCGTACCGCACGGGCGAGCGCGTCGCCGAGCCCGGCGATCTCCAGGGCCTCCTCGATGTGCGCGTCCTCGGCGGGGCGGCCGGTGGCCTGCCAGTAGAGGTCGAGGTTGGCGCGCCCGGAGAGGTGGGGCAGGAACCCGGCCCCCTCCACGAACGCCCCGACCCGGGACAGCACCGGCGCGCCCGGCCTGATGGCCTGCCCGAAGACGCGGATCTCGCCCTCGTCGGGGGTGATGAGCCCCATGAGCATGCGCAGGGTGGTCGTCTTGCCCGCGCCGTTGGGCCCGAGGAGTCCGAGGACCTGGCCCTTCTCGACGCGGAAGGACAGCTCGCGCACGGCGTAGCGGTCGACCGCCTTCGCGTACTTCTTCGAGAGGCCGGTGATCTGGAGCGGTACGTCGGTGAGCGCGGGGTCCGGCGCGGGCGTCGCGGTCCTGCGGCGGGCGGTGAGCAGGAGGCCCGCCGCGATGACGAGGGCGGCGGCCGGGAGGCCCCAGGTCCACCACGGGAGGGTGGCCGCCGCGGTCGTCACGGCGGGCGCGGTGGGGACGGTCAGCGGGCCGTCGGCGGTGACGGTGTAGGTGGCGGGCTCGGCCGGGGAGGCGTAGCCGAGGTCCGTGGCGGAGAACACCAGCCGCATCCGGTGTCCGGCGTCGAACTCGTGGTCCACGGCGGGCAGCGCCAGCTCGATCGGTTTGCCCTGCTGGTCGGGGGTGATCCGGTAGGGGGCGACGAGCTGGTGGGGCAGCACCTGCTGCCTGCCGTCCGGCGACACGTCGTACACCTTGCCGAAGAGCACCGCGTCCCGGTCGCCGCTCGCCGTCACGTTCGCCTTCACGGTGGGCGTGCCGGTGACGCGTACGGAGGTGTCCAGCGGGGCGGACTCGAAGCGGGCGAACTGTCCGGGGAAGTCGAGCGAGAGCCCGACGCCGAGGGAGGAGAGCTGGGCGAGTCCGCCGCCGACGCCGGGCACGGCGGAGATGGCGGGCGGCGAGGACCCCGCCGGGTTGCGGAAGGTCTTCGTCCCGCCGCCGAGCGCGATGTCACGGCCGCCGCCGCGCAGCCCCGGGTAGGTGTCGCCGCTCGCGCCGCGCAGGAGGGCGGCGCCGTCGGTGGAGTCGACGCCTCCGGTGCGGGTGACGCGGAAGGCGGGCCCGGCGCCGGCGCCGGCGTCCTCCTTGAGATAGCGGTCGAACCAGGAGCCGACCCGGCCCTCGACCCGCCCGGTCTCGTTGTCGCCGCCGTCGTGCCCGCCCGAGATCCAGTCGACGGAGACGGGGGCGCCGTTGGCGCTGATGGCCTTCTGCATGGCGTCGGCCTGGCCGAGCGGGAAGAGGGAGTCGGACTGCCCCTGGAGGAGGAGCGAGGGAACCTTGATGCGGTCGGCGACGGCGGACGGCGAACGCTCGGTGAGGAGGTCGATCGCCTCGGCGTCGGGCTTGCCGCTGACGGCGACCCGCTCGTACATCTCGCAGAGCCGCTTCTCGAACTTCTCGCAGCCGCCGCCGGTGGTGATGAAGATCCCGGCCCAGAGCTTCTTGAAGACCCCGTCGGGGAAGAGGGCGTCGGCGAGGTTCCAGTAGGTGATCACGGGCGCGATGGCGTCGACCCGCTCGTCGTGCCCGGCGGCGAGCAGGGAGACGGCCCCGCCGTAGGAGGCCCCGGTGAGGCCGACCCGGGGGTCGCCCTCCTCGTCGAGCTGCACCTCGGGCCGCTCCGCGAGCCAGTCGATGAGCCGGGAGACGTCCCTGACCTCGTGGTCCGGGTCGTTGAGGGTGATCTCCCCGCCGGACTCGCCGAAGCCGCGCGCCGACCAGGTCAGCACGGCGTACCCGTCGGCGGCCAGCTTCTCGGCCTGGGCCCGTACGTCGTTCTTGCTGCCGCCGAAGCCGTGTCCGATGAGCACGGCGGGCCGCTTGCCGGAGCCTTCGGCATGGAAGTACGAGGTGTCGATCGGCACCCCGTCCATGCGCAGCGTCCGGTCCTCGCGCTGCACGGAGGGCGTGCCGTCGTCGGCGACGGCGGTCCAGGTGCCGCCGCCCACGAGCACGGCGAGCGCGGCGCCGACCGCGGCCCACCGGCCAGGGGTGCGGGGCAGCAGGCGCCGCCATCGAGCAGTAGGGGTCTCCATCCCTCGACCCTAAGCGGAGGACGCAAGTCGGTTGAGTGCCGCCAGGGGGAGCCGGGCGGCCTCCCTGAGAGGTACGCTGCGCCCCCGCCGTACTCCGGACGCGGTACAGAATGCCTTCGAACCCCTTGCCCCGGGAGGCCATGGTGGACATTCGCCGCGCTACGACCGTCACGGAACTCCTGGCCGCCGGCCATCTCTACGACGCACCGCCCCGTGAGGAATGGGCCGCCCGCTTCCTCGCGGCGGACGGTCATGTGCTGCTGATCGCGTACGTGGACGGCGTCCCGGCCGGCTTCGTCACGGGCATCGAGATGCTGCATCCGGACAAGGGCACGGCGATGTGCCTGTACGAACTCGCCGTCGACGACCCGTTCCGCCGCCGGGGCATCGGCAGGGCCCTGACGCTGGCGCTCGTGGCCGTCGCCCGGGAGCGGGGGTGCTACGACCTGTGGGTCGGCGTGGAAGGCGACAACGAGGCGGCACTCGCGACGTACCGATCGGCCGGGGCGGGGGACGACGGCGGGTTCACGATGCTGACGTGGGAGTTCGGGGACGGTGGCGCTGCGTAGAGGGGGCGTTCCCGGGCGTCGACCCCGACCTTCGTCGGGGGCCGCTCCTGCCGTTCGGCCCCCGCGCCGGGCCGTGGTGCCTTCGTACGTTCGCCGCATGGCAAAGCACACACATCAACACCACTGGCCCGTCCGGCTGTTCGGATCGGCCGCACTACTGGCGTCGGCGGCCGCCGTGATCGGGACGCTGTCGCCCGGGGGCCTGGGGCGGCCCGGCCCGACCGAGGTCACCCAGGGGGCTTCCGCATCCCTCTACCGGTCGCTGACGGGAGCGGTCGGGGACGGTCCGGGGTGGCTGGGGCACCTGCTGGAGCTGTCCTCCGAGGCCACGCTGATCGTTCTCGGCCTGCTGCTGCTCGCGGTCTGCTGGACGGCGGTACGCCGGCGGGACGCGGGCGCGGTGGCGGGGGCCGTGCTCATCGGCGCCGGGACGGTCCTGGCGTACGCCGTCAGCGAGGCGCTGAAGCTGATCGTCGACGAGGAGCGCCCGTGCCGGGCGCTGGACGGCGCCCGGGCGGTCGCCGCGTGCCCCGAGCCGGGCGACTGGTCGTTCCCGAGCAACCACGCCACCCTGGCCGCCGCCCTCGCGGTCGGTCTGGCGGTGCGGCGGCCCCGGCTCGCCGCCGTGACCCTGCCGTTGGCCGTGGCGGCGGCGCTGCTGCGGGTCCTGGTGGGGGTCCACTACCCGCACGACGTGATCGCCGGGGCGGTGCTCGGCGGGGCGGTCGTCACCGCGGCTCTCCTCGTGCCGGCCCGCCCCGCCGGTCTGCTCGCCTCAGCGCTGCTCGGCCGGTGGTGGGGGCAGGATCCCGGCCTCGTGGGCGACGACGGCCGCCGCGGCCCGGTTGTCGACGCCGAGGCGGGCCAGGACGGAGCTGACGTGCGCCTTGACCGTGCCCTCGACCAGGTGCAGCCGCCGGGCGATCTGCCCGTTGGACAGCCCGCCGCCGAGGTGCGACAGCACTTCGCGCTCCCTGGGCGTCAGCCCGGCGACCCGCTTCCGGGCCACGTCCCGCCGGCCGGCCAGGGCCCCGGCCCCGGTGGACGCGAGGTGCGCCACCACGCGGGCGGCGACCTTCGGTGACAGATAGGCGGCGCCTTCGGCCACGGCCCGCACCCCGGCGACGAGTTCCTCGGGCTCGCCGGACTTGATCAGGAATCCGGCGGCCCCGCAGCCCAGCGCCCGCAGGATGTAGTCGTCCTCGCCGAACGTGGTCAGCATGACGACGCCGGTGGCGGGCAGGGTGCGGCGGATCTCGGCCGCGGCGTCGATGCCGTTGGTCCCCGGCATCCGCACGTCGAGGACGGCCACGTGCGGGCGGTGCGCCCGGACCAGCTCCACCGCCTCGTGCCCGTCGGCCGCCTCGGCGACGACCTCGATGCCCGGGTCGGTGGCGAGGACGGCGCGGACGCCGGCGCGGATCATGGGCTCGTCGTCGGCGACCACGACCCGGATCGTCCCGGCGGGGGTCGCGTCCGCCCGGGTCGTGTCCGGCCGGATCATCAGGCGCTCACGGTGTCAGCGCGTCGCGGGAGACCAGCCTGCCGTCCCGGAAGCAGAGCCGGTACACGTCTCCGGACCGGTCGTCGAAGCGGTCGGCCGTCATCGCGTAGAACTCGCACGTCACCCCTCGTTCCTCCGGCCCGGCGTCGCTCGTCGGCCGCTCCACCGACTGCCGGTCCGGCAGCACCTTCCGCAGGTCGGACCGATCCTGCCCCACCCGCAGGCGGGCGTAGTCGCGCGGGTCGAGGACGGACCGGGACGCGGCCACCGTCTCCCACGTCCCGACCCCGGCGAGCAGCACCGCACCCGCCGCCAGCGGCACCGCCAGCGCGGTGAGCAGGGTGCGGCGGACATGCCACCGAGCCCGCCGGAATCCCGCCGCCCCGGGAATCGTTCCGGCGGCGGCCCGGGGCGCGGGCTGCGCGGGAGCGTGGTGGGGCAGCCGGGCGGCGACGGTGAAGCCCCCGTCCCGGGGGCCGTGGTCGAGGGTGCCGCCGACGAGCCGGACGCGCTCGTCCAGCCCGATGAGGCCGCGGCCCCCGTGCCCGGCGAGTCCTTGGGCCCCGTCCTCGGCCGACAGGTCGCCCGGGATCCCTGCCCGCGGTGCCCCCGGGACTCCGCTGCGGACCACCACCCGGGTCTCGGTCGCCGTGTGCGAGACCTCGACGCTCACGGGCCGGCCGGGCTCGTGCTTGGCCGCGTTGGTCAGGCCTTCCTGCACGACCCTGTGCGCGGCGCGTTCGACGGCGGGCGGAAGGCCCGACGCCTCTCCGGCCACGGTCAGTTCGACGGCGAGCCCGGAGGCGGCCGCGTCACCGACGAGCCGGGGGATGTCGGAGTCCCGCGGTCCCTGCGGCGGGCCCTCGCTCTCCTCGCGGAGGACGCCGATCACCTCGCCGAGGCGTTCCACCGCCGCACCGGCCCTGCCCCGGATGTCCTGGGCGGCCTGCCGGTTCCGCTCGTCCAGACCGGGAGCCAGCTTCAGGGCCCCGGCCGACAGGGCGATCAGGCTGAGGTCGTGGCCCAGCACGTCGTGCATGTCCCGCGCGATCCGGGCCCGCTCCAGCAGCCTCGCCTGCTCGGCGATCAACTTCCTCTCCCGCTCCAGCTGTTCGGCTCTCTCCCAGCCGGCCCGGACCAACTCCCGGTACTGACGTGAGAACCGCCCCACGAACCAGGGCACCAGCACGGCGAGGACGACCACCGCCACGAACTGCGTCCCGAGAGCGAGCAGGGACGGCATCACGGCCACCGCCACCGCCCCTGCCACGAGCGCCCCGGCCAGCACCAGGACCAGCGTTCTGCCGCGCCCGGGGCCCCGTCCCGCGACGAACGCCGCGACCGCGGTCGGCAGCCCCCACCACCACCCGACCAGGCTCAGCGCGCCGAACGCCGCCGCGGCGGGCACCAGCAGGCCTCCCGGGCCCGCCCACCGGGAGCGGGGGCCACGAGCGGGCCTGTGCACGAGGTCATGGCTGTTCACGAGGGAGAGGCTACGGAGACCGGGGGCCTTCCGGCACTGCCGAAAGTCATATGTCCGGCGCCTGGTGACCGCCCCGCACCGGCCGGGGCGCGGCCAGGTCGAGCGGCCCCTCCACCGGCAGCAGGGCGGCGGCCCGCTCCCGCTCCCCCGCCCGGACCGCCGCGCGCACCTCGCGCGCGAGGGGGGTGACGTCGCGGACGGACACGGTCCACTCGTCCGCGTACCGCCGGGCGGCCTCGCCGCTCAGCCCGAGCTGGAGGGAGCGGTACGGGAGCGGGTTCAGGTCGAGGTCACGTTCGGGGTCCCACTGGACCCGGGCGGGTGCCGTGCGCAGGCTCCGCTTCCAGGACCGCTGGTCGGGGTGCACATCGCGTACGTAGTTAGAGAGTTCGGCGTGCGCGAGGGCCCATCGGAGGCCGCCCCGGTCGATCTCGACGGCGAGGACGACCTCCTGCCCCTCCTTCGTGCCCCAGCCGCAGCGGTACATCATCCACAGGAAGCTGGGCTTGATCCAGGTCATCCGGTCCCGCTTCCAGGCATCGGGGAACCGCCCGTCGCGTGCGGCGGGCAGCCCGATGGCCGGGCGGTACGCCTGGTAGACGGTGACGGTGGTGGCGGTCTGGCGGGCGCGGATCTCGTAACGGGGCGGGAGGGGCGGGGCGTCCATCGCCACAGGATGCGGGAGGCGCTCGCGGTTCAGCACCTGGATTTCGCGGGTCGGCGGTCCGGGGCGCCGTTCTCCGGCGGGCACCGTTCTCCGGCGGGCACCGGAATCGCCCTGTGCCGTGCCAGGTTCCGGTGCGACGCCCTGCATCGTTCGAGGTTCCGGTGCCGACGGAGCCGTGCGAGCGTGACCGTGCCGGGTCTACCGGAGCGGTCCCGGCGGTTCCGAACCATCAGCCGCTCCGTGAACCAGAGGGGGACACGTGCGACCGAACACCCTGAAGAGGACAGCCGTCGGTATCGTCGCCGCGGCGGGCATCGCCGCGGGGAGCCTCGCGGGCGCGACCGTCAGCTCCGCCGCGTCGGACACGGCCGTGCGGCAGACGGCGGTGGCCGGTGAGACCGGCACGCTCGCGGTGAACAACTTCGGCCTCCCCTCCAGCCAGGCGAAGGGGGTCCAGCGCTGGCTGAAGACGCGCTGGAACTACAACGACTCGGTCGACGGGCAGCTCGGCCCGAACAGCTGGAAGGCGTTCCAGCGTCACCTCAAGGCGAGTCACGGCTACACCGGCGCGATCGACGGCGACCCCGGATCCGGCACGGTCAAGGCCCTGCAGCGCAAGCTGAAGGCGTCCTACGGCTACACCGGCGCGATCGACGGAATCGCCGGGCCCGGCACCCAGGCGGCGTTCGGGAAGTTCGGCGACTGGGCCAGGAGCGCCTACTGACCGAGGCCGTACGCACCGTGCGCGGCGACCGTGCCGCCGGCCGGCCGGAGCGGGACGCGTGTTCCCTGCGCCGGCCGGCCGGAGGCGGTGGACCGCTCGGCCCGAAGGGCGCTCAGTGGTTGCGCGGGAAGCCGAGGTCGACGCCTGCCGGGGCGTCGGCCGGGTCGGGCCAGCGGGTGGTGACGACCTTGCCGCGCGTGTAGAAGTGCACGCCGTCGTTGCCGTAGATGTGGTGGTCGCCGAAGAGCGAGTCCTTCCAGCCGCCGAAGGAGTGGTAGCCCACGGGGACCGGGATCGGGACGTTGACGCCGACCATGCCGGCCTCGACCTCCAGCTGGAAGCGGCGGGCCGCGCCGCCGTCGCGGGTGAAGATCGCGGTGCCGTTGCCGAACGGCGAGGCGTTCATGAGGGCGACGCCGTCCTCGTAGGTGTCCACGCGGAGCACGCACAGCACCGGGCCGAAGATCTCGTCCCGGTACGCGTCGGAGTCGGTGGATACCTTGTCCAGGAGGGACAGGCCGATCCAGTGGCCGTCCTCGAAGCCCTCGACCGTGTGGCCCGTGCCGTCGAGGACGACCTCCGCGCCCTGGGCGGCGGCGCCCGTGACGTAGGAGGCGACCTTGTCGCGGTGGGCGGCGGTGATCAGGGGGCCCATCTCGGAGGCGGGGTCGTTGCCGGGGCCGATCGTGATCTTCTCGGCGCGCTCGCGGATCTTCGCGACCAGTTCGTCGCCGATCGCGCCGACCGCGACGACGGCGGAGATCGCCATGCAGCGCTCGCCGGCGGAGCCGTAGGCCGCCGAGACCGCAGCGTCGGCGGCCGCGTCCAGGTCGGCGTCCGGGAGGACCAGCATGTGGTTCTTCGCGCCGCCCAGGGCCTGGACGCGCTTGCCGTTGGCGGAGGCGGTGGCGTGGATGTGGCGGGCGATGGGAGTGGAGCCGACGAAGGAGACGGCCGCCACGTCCGGGTGGTTCAGCAGACCGTCGACCGCGACCCTGTCGCCGTGCAGGACGTTGAGGACGCCGTCCGGAAGGCCGGCCTCCGACGCCAGCTCGGCCAGCAGGTTGGCGGCCGAGGGGTCCTTCTCGCTCGGCTTCAGCACGAATGTGTTGCCGCAGGCGATGGCCAGCGGGAACATCCACATCGGCACCATGGCGGGGAAGTTGAACGGCGTGATGCCCGCGACGACGCCCAGCGACTGGCGGATCGAGGAGACGTCGACCCGGTTGGACACCTGGGTGGACAGCTCGCCCTTGAGCTGGGTGGTGATCCCGCAGGCCAGCTCGACGATCTCCAGACCGCGGGCGACCTCGCCCAGCGCGTCCGAGTGCACCTTGCCGTGCTCGGCGGTGATCAGCGCGGCGATGTCGTCGCGGTGGGCGTCGAGCAGCGCGCGGTAGCGGAAGAGGACGGTGGTGCGCTGGGCGAGCGAGGAGGTGCCCCACGTCGTGTACGCGGCCTTCGCCGCCGCCACGGCCGCGTCGACCTCCTCCACGGAGGCGAGCGCGACCTGCGTGGTGACGGCGCCGGTGGCCGGGTCCGTGACGGGACCGTACTGGCCCGACGTGCCCTCCACTGTCTTGCCGCCGATCCAGTGGTTGACGGTCTTCGTCATGACGTACTCCTTCAGGCTTCTGGCCGCTCAGGCAGGTTCGAGCGGGTTCGAGCGGGTTCAGGCAGGCTTCACAGATGGCGGCGTCGGGCGGCGGCCTGCCGGTCGTACTCCTCCCGCGCCTTGACCGCCGCCGGTCGGCTCGCGGTCTCGGCTACCGGAACATCCCACCACGCCTGTGCTGGAGGGGGGCCCGACACTGTGTCGGGCGTTTCGGTCTCGACGTAGACACAAGTGGGACCGCTCGCGTCACGGGCCTCGAAGAGTGCTGTGCGCAGGTCGTCGGCGGTGGTGGCGCGCAGGACGCGCATGCCGAGCGACTCCGCGTTGGAGGCCAGGTCGACGGGGAGCGGCGGGCCGGTGAAGCCGCCGTCGGCGTCCCGGTGGCGGTAGGCCGTGCCGAAGCGCTCGGCGCCGACCGACTCGGAGAGGCCGCCGATGGAGGCGTATCCGTGGTTCTGGAGGATCAGCAGCTTCAGCGGCAGGTTCTCCTGGACGGCGGTGACGATCTCGGTGGGGTTCATCAGGTACGTGCCGTCGCCGACCAGGGCCCAGACGGGGCGGTGGGGGGCGCGGTCCTCGTTGGCGAGCAGGACGCCGATGGCCGCCGGGATCTCGTATCCCATGCAGGAGTAGCCGTACTCGACGTGGTACTGGTCGCGGGAGCGGGTGCGCCAGAGTTTGTGCAGGTCACCGGGGAGGGAGCCCGCGGCGTTGACGATGATGTCGTCCTCGGTGACCAGGTCGTCCAGGAGGCCGAGGACCTGGCTCTGGGTGGGGCGCGCGGTGGGGTCGGGGGTGGCGAAGGACGCCTCGACCCGTTCCTCCCATGCTTCCTTCGCGCCGGTGTACTCCGTCTCGTACGCCGGGTCGACCCGGTAGCCGCGTCCGGCGAGCGCCGCCGTGAGCGCCTCCAGGCCGGTGCGGGCGTCGGCGACCAGCGGGAGGGCGGCCAGCTTGTGGGCGTCGAAGCCGGTGATGTTGAGGTGGAGGAAACGGACGGCCGGATCGGCGAAGAGCGTGCCGGAGGCGGTGGTGAAGTCGGAGAAGCGGGTGCCGACACCGATCACCAGGTCGGCGGTGCGGGCCAGTTCGTCGGCGGTGGCGGTGCCGGTGTGACCGATGCCGCCGACGTCGGCCGGGTGGTCGTGGCGGAGCGCGCCCTTGCCGGCCTGGGTGGAGGTGACCGGGATGCGGGTCGCCGCGGTGAACGCGGCGAGCGTCTCCTCGGCGGCGCTGTGCCGGACCCCGCCGCCGGCGACGATCAGCGGGCGGCGGGCGGAGCGCACCGCGCGTACCGCGGCTTCCAGTTCGTGCGCGTCGGGGGCGGGCCTGCGGACGTGCCAGTCGCGCTCGGCGAAGAACTCCTGCGGCCAGTCGTACGCCTCCGCCTGCACGTCCTGCGGCAGCGCGAGCGTGACGGCCCCGGTCTCGGCGGGGTCGGCGAGGACGCGCATCGCCTGCAACGCGGCCGGGATCAGCGCCTCGGGCCGGGTGATCCGGTCGAAGTAGCGCGAGACCGGGCGCAGACAGTCGTTGACCGAGACATCGCCCGCGTAGGGCACTTCCAGCTGCTGGAGCACGGGGTCGGCGGGCCGGGTCGCGAAGGTGTCGCCGGGCAGGAGGAGGACGGGCAGGCGGTTGATCGTCGCGAGGGCGGCCCCGGTGACGAGGTTGGTGGCCCCCGGGCCGATGGACGTGGTCACCGCGTGTGCCGAGAGCCGCCCGGACTGACGGGCGTACCCGACGGCCGCGTGCACCATGGCCTGTTCGCTGCGGCCCTGGAGGTACGGCATACGGTGCGCGAGTCCGTTCCCGCCCCCGCTTACGCCGGCGTTCCCGCCCCCGCCGCCTCTTCCGCCGTTCCCGTCGCCGCCCGCCTCGACGAGTGCCTGGCCGATGCCCGCGACGTTGCCGTGTCCGAAGATGCCCCAGGTGGCGCTGATGAGCCGCTGCCGACGGCCGTCGCGCTCGGTGTACTGCCGGGCCAGGAAGGCGACCAGTGCCTGAGCGGTGGTCAGCCGGCGGGTGGGACAGCGGGGGTTCGCGGGACTCGTCGGGCTCAAGGCGTTACCTCCGGGCCGGGCGACGGATGCGCCGTGTACAGCGGGAGTCTGGCGTCGATCGACTCGTCCCGCCAGGTGTCGCGGATCCATCGGTGGTCGGGATGGTCGCGGATCAGCCAGGCGCGCTCCTCCCCCGGCCCGGCCATCACGTTCAGGTAATACAGCGTCCGGCCGGGCGGGGCGATGGACGGGCCGTGCCAGCCGTCGGGGATGAGGACGGCGTCGCCGCCGCGCACTTCGGCGAGGACGTCCGTACCGCCGTCGCGCGACGGGGAGACCCGGTGGTAGCCGATCCCGCCGTCCGCGACCTCGAAGTAGTAGATCTCCTCCAGCTCGCACTCCTGGCCCGGCACGTGCTCGTCGTGTTTGTGGGGCGGGTAGGAGGACCAGTTGCCGCCGGGGGTGAGCACCTCGACGGCGATCAGCCGGTCGCAGTCGAAGGTGTCGGCGGCGGCGAAGTTGTTCACCTGGCGCGAGCAGGTCCCGGAGCCGCGCAGTTCGACGGGTACCTCCGGCGCGGGGCCGTAGCGAGCGGGGAGTCGTCGCTCGCACTTCGCTCCTGCCAGGGCGAAGCGGCCACCTGCGCCGGAGGCGATCTGTGCGTGGGAGTCGCGCGGTACGTACGCGAAGTCGGAGACCCCGCTGAACACGCTCTCCCGGCCCAGCAGTTCAAAGGTCTCGCCTGCCGTACGCACCGTACATGCACCGGCCAACGGCAGGACGATCCATTCACTACCGCCGGTGTCGAGCGTGTGAACACCTCCCGGTTCCAGCTCCAGCACCCGCAGGGCCGAACGGTCCCAGCCGGCCCGCTCGGGGTCGATGTCGACGGCGTACGCCCCGCGCGCGACGCTGCCGGCCGGCAGGTGGTGCCGATGGTCCCGCTCGGGAGGCTGATGCTTCGTCATGGCTCTTCCCTACCCGTGCCGAGCAGCGATACGGCGGTGTCGACGGCACACGTCACGTCCCCGTCGACCGGGTAGAGCAGCGATCGCCCCACGACCAGCCCCCGCACGGTGGGCAGCCGCAGCGCGTCGCGCCACTTCCCGTACGCGGCGTCCTGGTCGTCGCCGACCTCGCCGCCGAGCAGGACGGCGGGCAGGGTGGAGGCCTCCATCGCCCGGGCCATGGCGTCGGGGTCGTCGGTGACGGGGACCTTCAGCCAGGTGTACGCGGACGTCCCGGCGAGGCCCGACGCGATGGCGATGGAGGTCGCCACGGCGGCGGCGCCGAGATCGTTGCGCAGGCGGCCGTCGACGCGGCGGCAGAGGAACGGCTCGACGAAGACGGGCAGCCGGTGCGCCGCCATCGCGTCGACGGTCCGGGCGGCGGTGTGCAGGGTGTCCAGCGAACCGGGGTCGTCGTGGTCGATGCGCAGCAGCAGCTTCCCCGCGTCGAACCCGTGGCGGACCAGGTCGTCGGGGCGGTAGCCGGTGAACCGGTCGTCGAGCTCGAACGCGGCGCCGGCCAGCCCGCCGCGGTTCATCGAGCCCATCACGACCTTGTCCTCCAGGGCTCCCAGCAGGAGGAGGTCGTCCAGGACGTCGGCGGAGGCGAGCACTCCGTCGACCCCGGGACGGGAGAGGGCGAGGCAGAGCCGCTCCAGCAGCTCGAAGCGGTTGGCCATGGCGAGCGACCGGCCCCCCACGGCGAGCGCGCCGCGCGCGGGGTGGTCGGCCGCGATGATCATCAACCGGTCTCCGGGATGACGGATCAGCCGCCGCCGCTTCCGTCGCGCGGCGGCCTCGGCGACGGCTTCGGGGCGCTCGGCGCGCAGCCGCACCAGTTCGGAGAGGGAGGGCGCCAGTGGCGTCATGAGCCCGCTCCGGTCGGGGCGTCTCCGGTCGGGGTATCGGTCGGAGCACCGGGGGCCGGCGGAGTGACCGGGGCGGCCGTCACGGTTCCGGCCGCGAGGGCTTCCTCGACCTCGCCCGAAGACGGCATCGCGGGCGAGCAGGCGAGTCGGGAGGCGACGATGGCGCCGGCCGCGTTCGCGTACCGCACGAGGCGGTCGAGGGGCCACCCGGCGAGCAGTCCGTGGCAGAGGGCGCCCCCGAACGCGTCCCCCGCGCCGAGTCCGTTGACCACCTCCACCGGCAGGGGCGGGCAGTCGGCTGTGGTGCCGTCCCGGTGGACGGCGAGCACGCCCTTCGGGCCCTGTTTGACGACCGCGAGCTCCACGCCGGCCGCGAGCAGGGCACGGGCCGCGGCGTGGGGTTCGCGTTCACCGGTCGCGATCGCGCACTCGTCGATGTTGCCGACGGCGACCGTGGCATGGGCCAGCGCCTCGCGGTACCGCGCGGGGGCCTCGGGGCTGTCGTCGCCGCCGTCCCAGAACATGGGCCGCCAGTCGAGGTCGAAGACCGTCGCCGTACGCGGCGCACCGGCCGGGCGGGCGTCGGTGGGGCGGGCGCCGCGGGCCGCGAGCGCGGCCAGGGTGGCGGAGCGGCTCGGCTCGGCGCTGAGTCCGGTGCCCGTCATCCAGAAGATCCGGGCGTCGCGCACCGCGTCCAGGTCGAGGTCCGGCGCGTGGATCTCCAGATCGGGGGCCTTGGGCCGCCGGTAGAAGTAGAGCGGGAAGTCGTCCGGCGGAAAGATCTCGCAGAAGGTGACCGGAGTCGGGTACTCCGGCACGGGCGTCACCCACCGGTCGTCCACCCCGAACCGCTCCAGCTCCTGGTGGAGATAGGCACCGAAGGGGTCGTCCCCGGTCCGGGTGATCACGGCCGTCCGCCGCCCCAGCCGGGCCGCCGCCACCGCGACGTTCGTCGGGGAGCCGCCGAGGAACTTGCCGAACGTCTCGACCCGGGCGAGCGGCACCCCCACCTCCAGCGGGTAGAGGTCCACCCCGATCCGCCCCATGGTGATCACGTCGTACGGCTCAGGCATGCCCATCCCTTCGACCCACCGGTGGCCGGCTGGTCCCAGGTCTAGTCCCCTCCCGGGAACCCTGTCAATATTTTGTCCGGACATTCGGACGAACCCTTGACACTCTTCCGCGCGGGCCCTGAGGCTGGGCGTTATGACCCCCTCCGTCCGCTCCTCGGCCCGCATCCGCATCGGCTCGGCCCCCGACTCCTGGGGCGTGTGGTTCCCCGACGACCCGAAGCAGGTGCCGTGGCAGCGCTTCCTCGACGAGGTGGCCGAGGCCGGGTACGCGTGGATCGAGCTCGGCCCGTACGGCTATCTGCCCACCGACCCGGCCCGGCTGGCCGACGAGACCCGCGACCGGGGGCTCACGGTCTCCGCCGGGACCGTCTTCACCGGATTGCACCACGGCCCGGACGTCTGGGACCGGACGTGGGCGCATGTCGCGGACATCGCCGGACTGACCCGGGCCATGGGCGCCGAACACCTGGTCGTCATCCCCTCCTTCTGGCGCGACGACAAGACGGGCGAGGTGCTGGAGGACCGGGTGCTCACGCCCGCGCAGTGGCGTGATCTGACCGCGCAGACGGAACGGCTGGGCCGGGAGGTCCGGGAGCGCTTCGGGCTGCGCATCGTCGTCCACCCGCACGCCGACACCCACATCGACACCGAGGAGAACGTCAACCGCTTCCTCGACGCCACCGATCCGGATCTCGTCTCGCTCTGCCTGGACACCGGGCACTACGCCTACTGCGGCGGCGACAGCGTCAAGCTCATCGAGACGTACGGGGAGCGCATCGGCTACCTCCATCTCAAGCAGGTCGACCCGGAGATCCTGGCGGTGGTGGTGGCGGACGAGGTGCCGTTCGGCCCGGCGGTGGCCCGGGGCGTGATGTGCGAGCCGCCCGGCGGGGTCCCCGCCCTGGAACCGGTCCTGGAGGCGGCCCGCGCACTGGACGTCGATCTCTTCGCGATCGTGGAGCAGGACATGTATCCGTGCCCGCCGGACAAGCCGTTCCCGATCGCCCGCCGCACCCGGGAGTTCCTCCGCTCCTGCGGAGGGCCCGGATCGGCGCTCTGAACTCCCGTCAGACTCCCGTGCGTCCGTCGACGCGCTCGCGGATCAGGTCGGCGTGCCCGCAGTGCCGCGCGTACTCGCCGATCATGTGGGTGTAGATCCACCGCAGCGTGACCTGCGTGCCCATGAACGGGCTGGTGTCGTCGAGCGCCCGGGCCGCGCAGTTCTGCCGGGCCCGCGCCACCTCGGCCTCCCAACGCGCGAGCGCCTGCTCATGGGTGGAGTCCTCGGCGAGCTCCCAGCCGCCGTCACGGCCCTCGGCTCCGTCCCCGCCGCCGGCCGGAGGCGCGAAGAGCGGTGGGGCGTCCTCCTGCGCGAGCACGCGACGGAACCAGTTCCGCTCGACCTCCGCCAGGTGCTGGAGCAGTCCGAGCAGTGTGATCGGCGAGGGCGTCGCGGACGCCTCGCGCAGGCTCTCCTCGGGCAGGTCCGCGCACTTCCGGGCGAGGGTGGCCCGGTAGAAGTCGAGCCAGCTCTCCAGGGAGACGCGTTCATCGGCGACCAGAGGGGGCATCGGGCGTTCGGAAGTGCTCATGGCCCCCATCGTGGCAGCCGGGTCCGACAACGGCCGCACCCCGCACCACCGGTCCCGGTTCATCCGTTCTGCGACAGCAGTAACCGTTTCGGCACACATATCGCGGTTACGCATGGTTTCTGTCACAACCGGTCGACAGCCCCACGCCACCTGCCGCCCGGGGTCGTTCAACCGAGCGCAGGCCGAGTGATCGTCAGCCTGTGCTGCGGAGCGCAGCAGAGAAGCGCTGAGAGGTGTCACTGATGACCGACGAGACGCTCTGGTCCTACAAGGACATTGCCGCGCACATCCAGGTCCAGCCGGACACCGTCCGCTCCTATCGCAAACACGGGCTCCTGCCCCCGCCCGACCAGGTGAAGAACGGGAAGCCGTACTGGCACGGGGACACCGTCCGCGCGTGGGTCGCCTCCCGCCCCCGCAACCGGGGCCGCTGACACCCCTGCCGGCACGGCGACTCCGCCCGCACGGGCCGCGCCCGTCAGCTCCGGGCGGGCGCCCGGAATTGGGCCGTCCAGAGGAACGGCTCCCCGAAGAGCGGGGATTCGGGAGCCTCGTCGTTCATCCGGCGCAGCTCGATCTCCGTCAGGCCGGAGAAGACCCGGCGCAGCGCCTCGGGCGAGTAGGCGAGCCCGCCCCGCAGACCGCCCGTCCGGTAGAGCTCGGCGTCCGGCAGCTCGGAGCCCATCCCGCCCTCCCCGGCGGCGAAGCAGGTGAGCGTGAAGTGGCCGCCGGGGGCGAGGCAACGCTCCAGGAGGGCGAGATAGCTGATGCGCCGGTGGGGCGGCAGGTGATGGAAGCAGCCGGAGTCGTGGATCAGGTCGTAGGGCCCGGCCAGGGCGGCCCCCGCCGCCGTCAGCGCGAACGCGTCACCGCGGTGGAACCGGACTCCGTGGGCCCCTGCCCCTTCCGCCCGCTCCCGGGCCCAGGCGATCGCCTCCGAGGAGAGGTCGACCGCGTCGACGTCGAAGCCGAGCGAGGCCAGGTGCAGCGCGTTGCGGCCGGGGCCGCAGCCGAGGTCCAGCGCACGGCCCGGGGCGATCAGCCCCTGACGGAGATAACCGTCGAGGCTCTCGTCGGGCTTGTCCACGAAGAACGGCACCGTCTTCGAACGGTCCGCGTAGAAGTCGTCCCACCAGGACGCCCCGCCCGCCGTCCACCGGTCCGCCGCCGGCGCGAACAGCCCGTCCATCAGTGCCAGCACATCGTCCGTCGTCGTCACGTTCCGGTCCATCCGGGCCCCCTTTTCCGATGGGGTAATCCTAGACAGTCGGAGCATGAAATCCCAGGTCAGAGCCCCTTTGCCGATGCCGCCGGCAGGCTCCTGACGTCGTCCGGGACGGGCGGGGAGGACGACCCCCCGGCCTCCACCCGTTCGGTGCCCCGCGGGCCCTCCGGGGCCCGCTCCGGGGGTGTTCCCGGCCTCCCCGAGGGCTGTTTCCGAACGCCTTCCCCGTCCCCTTCACTGAGGCCGAACCTGCGGTGGAAGGCGCGCAGGGGCGCGGGGGCCCACCAGGTGGAGCGGCCCATCAGCTTCATCACGGCGGGGACCAGCAGACCGCGCACCACCATGGCGTCCATCAGGACGGCCAGGGCGATGCCGAGTCCCAGCATCTTGGTGTTGGTGACCCGTGAGGTGCCGATGGCCACCATCACGACCGCGAGGATCACGGCGGCCGCGGTGATCAGTCCGCCGGTGTGCCGGAGTCCGAAGGTGACGGAGTGCTCGTGGTCGCCGGTGCGGTCGTGCTCCTCCTTGATCCGGGATATCAGGAAGACCCCGTAGTCCATGGAGAGTCCGAAGGCGACGCAGAACATCAGGACGGGCAGCGTCGTCTCGATGTCACCCGTGCTGGTGAAGGCGAGCAGCCCGGAGAGATTCCCGTCCTGGAAGACCCAGACCACCGCTCCGAACATCGCGGTCAGGCTGAGGGCGTTGAGCACGACCGCCTGGAGCGGGATGAGCACACTGCCGGTGAGCAGGAAGACCAGGAGCAGGGTGGCCACCACGATGATCCCCACCGCCCAGGGCAGCCGGTCGGCTATGGCGTCCTTGGAGTCGACGAGGACCGCCGCCGTGCCCGTCACCGAGGTGTCGAGGGAGGCGGCGGAGGGCGTGGCCCTCAGGTCCCGTACGAGCTGCTGGGTCGCCTCGCCGACGGCTTCTCCTTCGGGCAGCACGCTGTAGTAGGCCACCAAGTCCCCGGTGACCGGGCCGTCGACCCGCAGGACTCCGGGGAGATGCTCGATCCGGTCCTTCAGGTCCGCGTACTCGGCGGGGGAACCCTGCCCCTCGGCCAGCACCTCCAGGCCACCGCCGGGGCTGCCGGGGAACCCTTCGCGGATGTGTTCCTGAACGACCCGGGACTCCGCCGAGGCCGGCAGCTGACGGTCGTCCGCCGTGCCGAACTTGACGCCCAGGAAGGGCAGTCCGAGCAGCAGGAGCCCCACGGTGGTGACGACGGCGAAGAGGGGCGCCCTGCGCATCACCAGCACGGCCAGCCGCGCCCAGCCCCGGCCCGGCGACGCCTCCTCCCCCGCGCCTCCGCGGCTCTCCTTCCGGCGGCGGAACAGCCGGCGCAGGTCCAGCGCGTTGATCCGGTGGCCGAGCAGCAGGAGTGCCGCGGGCAGCAGGATCAGCGCGGCGGCGGCGGCCAGGAGGACCACGGCGATGCCGGCGTAGGCGAAGGACCGCAGGAAGTACTGCGGGAAGACGAGCATGGCCGACAGGGACACCGCCACGGTCAGCGCCGAGAACAGCACCGTCCGCCCGGCGGTCCGCAGCGTCGTGCCCACCGCGGCCCGGGGGTCCGCCCCGCCGGCCAGCTCCTCGCGGAAGCGGCGGACGATGAACAGGGCGTAGTCGATGGCGAGTCCGAGGCCGAGCGCCGTGGTGAGGTTCATGGCGAAGACCGAGACGTCGGTGAACTCCGTCAGGCCTCGCAGCACGGCGTTGGTGCCGAGGATGGCGACGATGCCGACACCGAGCGGCAGCATCGCGGCGACGGCGCTGCCGAAGACCATGACCAGCAGGACGAGCGTCACCGGCAGGGCGATCAGCTCGGCCCGCAGCAGATCCTCCTGGATGATCGTCTGCATCTCGTGCTGCACCGCGACGGGCCCGCCGAGGGAGACCGTCACCGGCCCCCGCTCTCCAGCGAAGGCGGGGGTTATCCGGTCGAGGGTCTCGCCTGCGGTCTTCTCGTCGCCGCCGATCCGGGCCGCGATGACCGCCTCGCGACCGTCCTCGGAGCGCAGGGCGGGTGATGCGGTCTCCCAGTAGGACCCGATGCCCGAGATCCCCGGCTCGGCCTTCAGCCGCTCGACCAGGCGGGCGGCCTCGGCCGCCACCGCCGGGTCGTCGACGGTCGCGGAGCCGCTGTCCACCAGCAGGAGCAGGTTGGGCTGGGAGGCGGGGAACTCCCGCGCCAGCACCTCGGTCGCGTAGGTCGACTCGGCGTCGGGGGCCTGCCAGCCGCCGCTGCCCATCCGGTCCGCCACCCCGCTCCCCGCGAACACGGCGAGCGCGGTGATCACCAGCGCGGCCAGCAGCGCGAACCGCGGTCGGGCGGTGACGAACCGGGTCCAGCCGCCGACCGGTGGCGGGGCGGAACGGTTGACTTCGGACATGGTGCGGTGTCCCCTTCACCGAGACCCGGGCAGCACAGGGCAGCATGGGTCGGCCGTTGCCACTTACCCTGGCAAACACGAGTAGTCGCTCGCGTTTCACTAGAATGCGAGCGACCACTCGCGTTTGTCAACCGCATCATGAGAGCTGGGGATTGACCGTGTCGGAGGCCAAAGCCACCAAGGGCGCCGCAGCGGACGGAGCGGACGGCGGATCCAGCGCCGGCGCAGCCGGCGGAACACCGGGATCCGCCCGCCCGCGCCGCCGCCAGGCCCGCGGCGAGGCCCGTATCGCCCAACTGCTCCGGGCCGCCGCCAGCGTCTTCTGCACCAGCGGCTACACCGCGTCGAGCACCAACGCCATCGCACGCGAGGCCGGGGTGTCGCCGGGCACGCTCTACCAGTTCTTCCCGAACAAGGAGGCCATCGCCGTCGAGCTGGGCGACCAGCTGCTCAACCGCTGGCGGGACACCTACGGCGCCGCCTTCACCCAGAGCCATATCGAGCTGCCGCTCGACCGCATGCTGGATGCCATCCTCGACCCGCTGATCGCCTTCAACTGCGAGAATCCGGCCTTCTCGGTCCTGATGCACGGATCGGAGATCCCCGGCCGGATCACCGAGGAGCACGACACGCTGCACGCCACGATGCTGACGCGGGTCGAATCGGTGCTCGCCGGCTACCTCCCGGACGTCCCGGCCGGCCAGGTCCGCCGCATCGCCGACATGGCCTTCATGCTCTTCAAGGCCGGACTGGACCTGATCATGGCCCACGAGGGCGAGGAGCGCGCGGCCTACACCCAGGAGCTGAAGACGATCATGTTCCGCTACCTGGACCCCCTGGTCGGCGACGAAGCGCGACACAGGGTCCCGCACGCGCCATAGATGCTCCGCGCGCGCCGCAGACACTCCCCGTACGCCGCAGACGCCCCGCACGCGCCATGGACGACCACGGGACCGGCGCACGGCGCCGCCGGATCGCCTTCATACCCCCTAGGGGTATAGTGTGCATACGACGGAACGCCGGGGAGTCCTCCATGGCCCTCTGCGCCCCGCCACGCCGCCGTAACGTGTTCGCGAAGAGGAGAACGTCATGACCGCCGAGACAGAGACCACGACCACCCAGTCCACCGGTTCCTGCTGCTCACCCACCGGTTCCTGCCACGACGGTGCGGCCGACGTGCAGATCGAGCAGACCGACTCGGTCACCACCGTGTACCAGGTCAAGGGCATGACCTGCGGCCACTGCGAGGGCTCCGTCTCGGAGGAGATCTCCGGGATCGCGGGCGTGACCTCGGTCGCGGCCGTCGCCGCCACCGGTCTGGTCACCGTCACGTCCAAGGCCCCGCTGGCCGAGGACGCCGTCCGCGCCGCCGTCGACGAGGCCGGGTACGAGCTCCTCGGCCCGGCCGTCTGAAGGCCCGCCGGAGCAGCCGCCACCCCGTTCGCCGTCGGGCCGTGCCTCACCAGTCGATACTGGTGGGGTACGGCCCGATCTGCGTTTCCCAGGAGTTCCGGACATGGCCAGCACAGCAGCAGCCGATTTCCCGGCCGCAGACGCCTCCGAGGCCGAGCTCGTGATCGGCGGGATGACCTGCGCCTCGTGCGCCGCCCGCGTCGAGAAGAAGCTCAACCGGATGGAGGGCGTCACCGCGACGGTGAACTATGCGACCGAGAGGGCGCGCGTCACCTTCGGGGAGGGGCTGAAGTTGGGTGACCTCGTCGCCACGGTCGAGAAGACCGGCTACTCGGCCCGTCCCGTCGTGCAACCGGAGCGGAAGGCGCCGCCAGAAGCCGACGCCACCGCTTCCCCGGCCGCCACCCCGGACACATACGCGTACGCCGACGAGACCCGCCGTACGGGCACCGCCACGGGCCCGGGCGCCGATCCCGCCGTGGCCCCGGGGACCGCCCCGGCCCCTGCCGCCCGCGACGCGGGGCTGGAGCAGGACGCCTCCACCGGTGCGCTCCGGCAGCGCCTCGTGGTCTCCGCCGTGCTCGCCGTCCCCGTCGTCCTGCTCGCCATGGTTCCGGCCCTCCAGTTCGACTACTGGCAGTGGCTGAGCCTCACCCTCGCCGCGCCCGTCGTCGTCTGGGGCGGCCTGCCCTTCCACCGCGCCGCGTGGACCAACCTCCGCCACGGCGCCGCCACGATGGACACGCTGGTCTCGCTCGGTACGCTCGCCGCGTTCGGCTGGTCGCTGTGGGCCCTGTTCCTCGGCGACGCGGGCATGCCCGGCATGCGCCACGGTTTCGACCTCACCGTCTCGCGCGCCGACGCCGGCTCGACGATCTACCTGGAGGTGGCGGCCGGGGTCGTCACGTTCATCCTGCTCGGCCGCTATCTGGAGGCCCGCGCCAAGCGGAGGTCCGGGGCGGCTCTGCGGGCGCTGATGGACCTGGGCGCCAAGGACGTCGCCGTACTCAGGGACGGCCGGGAGGTCCGCGTCCCGGCGAGCACGCTCGTCATCGGCGATCGCTTCGTCGTCCGTCCCGGGGAGAAGATCGCGACGGACGGGACCGTGGTCGAGGGCTCCTCCGCCGTGGACGCCTCCATGCTCACCGGCGAGTCCGTACCCGTCGAGGTCACCGCCGGCGACACCGTCACCGGAGC
>NZ_JBIWLQ010000025.1:0-129190 GCF_044766265.1 Streptomyces sp. NPDC102283 | reverse complement strand
TACTGCAGGGGGGACCCTGTGGGAGAGTAGGACGCCGCCGAACAATTTTTCCGGGAAAGCCCCGTGCCTTGTGGCACGGGGCTTTTCTGCGTTCCGGGACGGATCAGCGACCCACGAGACCGTGGGGCCCGGCGAGACCTGTGGGACCTGCGAGACCCGTGCGCCCGAGGGCCGTTCGAGGTTGCCCAGAGGGCCGCCGACCCGGGCCGGCCGGGATTATGAGCATCCCTGGATGCCGTGTATGGTTTACCTCGTTGCCACAGCGCAACGAGGCCCCAATAGCTCAGTCGGTAGAGCGTCTCCATGGTAAGGAGAAGGTCTGCGGTTCGATTCCGCATTGGGGCTCAGAGAAAACGAAAGGCCCCCGCCACTGGCGGGGGCCTTTCGCGTTGAAGGTCAGATGCTGGGCGGTTCCGGGACGCGCATGGCCAGGATCGCCATGTCGTCCGAGGCCGGCTCGGCCGCGAAGCGTTCCACGGCCCGCAGAATGCGGGAGGCGACCGCTCCGGCCGTCAGGCCCGTACAGGTCGACAGGACGTCCGCGAGGCCGTCGTCGCCCAGCATGCGGCTTCCCTCGCGGCGTTCGGTGACGCCGTCCGTGACGCACAGCAGGACGTCGCCCGGGTCGAGGACGACCTCTTGCTCGTACAGGTCGAGGTCCTCGATGACGCCGAGCAGGGGCTGCGGTTCCGCGGCGGACTCGACGGAGCCGTCCTGGCGCAGACGCAGCGGCAGCGGATGGCCGGCGCACACGACCTTCAGCAGGGCGCTGCCGTCCTCCTGCGGCCACAGCTCGCCGTACAGGAGGGTCAGGAAGCGGCTGCGGGCGCCCTCGTCGAGGATCGCCGCGTTGAGGCGCTCCAGGACCGCCGGACCGCCGAAGCCCTCGCGGGCCAGCAGGCGCAGCGCGTGGCGGGCGAGGCCCGTGACGGCGGCGGCCTCGGGCCCCGTGCCGCACACGTCGCCGATGGCGAAGCCGTACGCCCCGTCGCTGATCGGGAAGACGTCGTAGAAGTCGCCGCCGACCTCGTTGCCCTCGCCCGCGGCGCGGTAGATGACCTCGATCTCGACGTTCGGCACGTCGGGGAGGCCCGGGGGCAGCAGGCTGCGCTGGAGGGACTGGCTGATCGCCATGCGCTCCGAGTACAGGCGGGCGTTGTCGAGGGCCAGGGCGGCCCTGCGGGAGAGATCCTCGGCCAGCTCCAGGATCTCCTGGCGGAAGTGGTCGTCGGAGGGCTTCCCGAGCGTCAGCATGCCGATCACGCGGTTGCGCGCGACCAACGGGAGGACCACCGTCTCGCCGCCGACGGCCTGGGCCGTGGCGAGGATGGTGCGGGTGGCCGTGCTCATGCTCAGCGGAGCGTCGTGTTGGAGGCTGCGGGTGGAGGTGCTCAGCGCGGCACGGTGACCGGCCTCCGAGGGGGCGGCCCAGACCCGGGCGCCCGGGGTCGGCACCGGGTCCGGCGGGGCGATCTTGGAGAGCAGGGCCTTGAGTCCGTCGATGAGGTCCTCGTCCTCGTGGAGCACGTACGAGAGGTACGGCTCGGAGGACTGGTCCGCGATCGTGTAGACGGCGCACCAGGTGGCCAGGGTCGGGACCGTCATCTGGGCCATGAGCGCCAGGGTCTGGTCCCGGTCGAGCGTGCCGGCCAGCAGGTCGGAGGCCTCGACGAGGAAGGACAGGGAGCCGCGGCGCAGCCGTTCCAGCTCGCCGAGGCGGGCGGACTCCACGGCCAGCGCGATGCGGTCCGCCGCGAACTGGAGGCGCAGGGCCTCCTCGTTGGTGTAGCGGCCCGCGCCTTCCGCCGCGACGCCGAGGGAGCCGGTGAGGCGGCCCTCGACCTTCAGCGGGACCGTGACGACCGAGCGCATCCCGGTGTCGGTGAGCAGGGGCACGGCGCCGGGCACGGCGGTGAGGTCCTCGTGGACGGCCGGCATCCGGGCGGAGCCGTAGCGTCCCGTACCGGCCTCGACGGGGACCCGGGCGAAGCGCTGGCGGGCCGAGGGGAGGCCCGTCGTGGCGCGGACCTCCAGCTCCGTCTCGTCGTCCGTGGCGAGCAGGAGGAAGGCCGCGTCGGCGTCGAGCATGTCGCGGGCCCGCTCGACCGTCCGCTGGAGGAGGCCGTCGAGGTCGTCGGGGGCCGGGGAGCCGATGAACACCTCGAACGGGTCCGCGGTGCGGTGGTCGGAGGAGGCGTCGGAGACCGGGGCGCGGACGGGGGACTGGAGCACGGCGCGCTCGTCGTCGCGGACGAGGAGGCAGACCGTGGAGGGTTCGCCGTCGGTGTCGCGGACCCTCAGGTGCGAGGCGTAGACGGCGATGGTCCGGCCGTCGGCGCCGCGGATTCCGTAGCTGCCCTCCCAGCGGGAGAGCCGGAGGGCGTCGGCGATGCCGGTGTTGGTCCCCGGGGTGTGCGGCCAGGCCACGAAGTCGGTGAGCTGCTTGCCGGTGACCTGTTCCGCGGTGTGCCCGAAGACGTACGCGGCGTCGTCGTTCCACGCGCCGATCGCGCCGGTGCTGTCGATCTGGACGACGGCGACCCGTACCCGCTGGTCGGTGACGGGGAGGAGCGCGGTGGGCAGGAGCGGACCGGCGGAGCGGATGCCCACGGGCCGGTCGGGCAGGTCCAGCTGGAACCAGACGTGCTTGCGGGTGGGGGAGTACTCGACGCCCCAGCGCGAGGCCAGGGCGGCGCAGAGCAGCAGACCGCGACCGTTCTCGCGGTCGGGGCTGCCGAAGTCCAGGCCGTTGCTCTGGAGCGGGACCTCGCGTTCCGGATAGTGGTCGGCGACCTCGACACGTACGCCGTCCCCGCTGCGCAGGCACAGCACGTCGGCCGCCGTCCCGGCGTGCACGACGGCGTTGGTCACGAGCTCACTCGTGAGGACGACGGCGTCGTCGACGACATCGTTGTAGCCCCACCCCTGGAGCGTGTCCCGGACGAAGGCGCGGGCGGTCGCGACGGAGCGCCCGACCGGTTCGAAGGTGGCGGCCGCGCGCGCGGTGATCACAGCACTCCCCATATGGTGTCTCGTCGCTTCCCCGAGTCCTGTGCCCGTTTATCGCCGCTTCGATTCGCTTGCCAGGCTAGACGTTCGCCAGGGGTGTCGGTTACACGAGGGCCGAGTTCGGGACAGGACGGTCCGGCAGTGGTGCGCGGGCGCACAAGTATGGACTCCCGGTGCAAGGGATGGGGGGCAACCGGGACAGGTTGCCCGCCGACCGTCCCCTGCCTGGTACGTTGCAACGATTTGACGTCCGCCCGGTCGCCCGTTGACGGTGTGCTGTGGCGGTGAGCCAAAGTGGAACTGGGCAAGCTTCCTGATAGGCCCGAGTGAAACGGTCAACCCCTGCGGGAGGGACACGGTGGAGTCTGGCGTGGCGGCGCGGGGTTCGAAGGCGCGTACAAAAGGCGGACAGTCCGTGAAAAAGCAGCGCAATGGCACCGTCGAGGTCGACGCGGCAGCTCTGAACAGACTGCTGGCGGGACTCGTGGCGATGCGCGACGGAAACTTCCGCCGGCGGCTCACCGTCTCCGGCGACGGTGTGATGACGGAGATCTCCGCGGTCTTCAACGAGGTCGCCGACCGGAACCTCCATCTCACCGGCGAGCTGGCCCGTGTACGGCGCGTGGTCGGCCGCGAGGGAAAGCTCACGGAGCGGTTGGAGACGGGTGCCTGCGAGGGTTCCTGGGCCGCCGCGATCGACGCCTCCAACGAACTCGTCGACGATCTCGCGCGACCGGTCTCCGAAGTGGGCCGGGTGCTGTCGGCGGTCGCCGACGGTGATCTGGAGCAGCGGATGGAGCTGCGGTCGCACACGACGGACGAGACGGTCCGGCCGCTGCGCGGCGAGTTCCTGAAGGTCGCCCGTACGGTCAACAACCTGGTCGACCAGCTGTCGGTCTTCACCGAGCAGGTGACCCGGGTCGCCGTCGAGGTGGGCACCGAGGGCAAGCTCGGCGGCCAGGCGCAGGTGCGCGGGATGTCCGGGTCCTGGAAGGACCTCACGGACTCCGTGAACACCATGGCGTACCGGCTGACGGCCCAGGTGCGGGACATCGCGCTGGTGACGACTGCGGTCGCCAAGGGTGATCTGTCGCGCAAGGTCACCGTCCATGTGGCCGGCGAGATGCTCCAGTTGAAGAACACCGTCAACACGATGGTCGACCAGCTGTCCTCGTTCTCCTCGGAGGTGACACGCGTTGCCCGCGAGGTGGGTACGGAGGGCGAGCTGGGCGGTCAGGCGACCGTGCCGGGCGTGGCAGGTGTGTGGAAGGACCTCACCGACTCCGTCAACACGATGGCGGGCAACCTCACCTCCCAGGTGCGCGGGATCGCTGAGGTGACGACGGCGGTCGCCAGCGGTGACCTGACGCAGAAGGTCACGGTCAGCGCACGCGGCGAGGTCGCGCAGCTGGCCGAGACGATCAACCAGATGACCGAGACGCTGCGCACCTTCGCGGACGAGGTGACGCGGGTGGCGAGCGAGGTCGGTGGCGAGGGGCTGCTCGGCGGTCAGGCGCAGGTGCCGGGCGCGGCCGGGACCTGGAAGGACCTCACCGACTCGGTGAACACGGTCTTCAGGAACCTGACGACCCAGGTGCGTGACATCGCGCAGGTGACGACGGCGGTGGCCAGCGGCGACATGTCGCAGAAGGTCACGGTCGACGTGGCCGGCGAGATGCTGGAGCTGAAGAACACCGTCAACACGATGGTGGACCAGCTCCAGTCGTTCGGTTCCGAGGTGACCCGCGTGGCCCGGGAGGTCGGTGTCGAGGGGCGGCTCGGGGGCCAGGCCGAGGTGCCGGGAGCCGCGGGGACGTGGAAGGACCTCACCGACTCGGTGAACACCGCGTTCCGCAACCTGACCGGTCAGGTCCGGGACAT
Source organism: Streptomyces sp. NPDC102283 (assembly GCF_044766265.1). Lineage (NCBI taxonomy): Bacteria > Bacillati > Actinomycetota > Actinomycetes > Kitasatosporales > Streptomycetaceae > Streptomyces > Streptomyces sp. NPDC102283. The sequence goes on along the minus strand of NZ_JBIWLQ010000025.1, from coordinate 124,300 downwards.
CGCGCAGGTCACCACGGCGGTCGCGAACGGTGACCTGTCGCAGAAGGTCACCGTGAACGTGGCCGGGGAGATGCTGGAGCTGAAGAACACCGTCAACACCATGGTGGCGCAGCTGTCCAGCTTCGCCGACCAGGTGACGCGGATGGCCCGGGACGTGGGCACCGAGGGCCGCCTCGGCGGCCAGGCGCGTGTGGACGGTGTCTCGGGTACGTGGAAGGAACTCACGGACTCCGTCAACTTCATGGCAGGCAACCTCACCTCTCAGGTGAGGCAGATCGCGCAGGTGACGACGGCGGTGGCGCGGGGCGATCTGTCGCAGAAGATCGACGTGGACGCCCGGGGCGAGATCCTGGAGCTCAAGAACACCATCAACACGATGGTCGACCAGCTCTCCGCCTTCGCCGACCAGGTCACCCGGGTCGCCCGCGAGGTGGGCACGGACGGGCGTCTGGGCGGTCAGGCGCAGGTGCCCGGCGTCGCCGGAGTGTGGCGCGATCTCACCGATTCGGTGAACGGCATGGCCGGAAACCTCACCGCTCAGGTCCGCAACATCGCGCAGGTCGCCACGGCGGTGGCGCGCGGTGACCTGTCGCAGAAGATCGACGTGGACGCCCGGGGCGAGATCCTGGAGCTCAAGAACACCCTCAACACGATGGTGGACCAGCTGTCCAACTTCGCGGAGCAGGTGACGCGGGTGGCCCGTGAGGTGGGTACGGAGGGCATCCTCGGCGGTCAGGCCGAGGTCCAGGGCGTGTCCGGTACGTGGAAGGACCTCACCCAGTCCGTCAACGGCATGGCGAACAACCTGACCCTCCAGGTCCGCAACATCGCCGAGGTCACCACCGCGGTCGCCAAGGGCGATCTCTCCAAGAAGATCACCGTCGACGCCAAGGGCGAGATCCTCGAACTGGTCACGACCGTCAACACGATGGTCGACCAGCTGCTGAACTTCGCGGACGAGGTCTCGCGCGTGGCCCGCGAGGTGGGTACCGAGGGCATTCTCGGTGGTCAGGCGCGGGTGCGCGGGGCGACCGGCATCTGGAAGGACCTCAGCGAGAACGTCAACCTGATGGCCAACAACCTGACCAGCCAGGTGCGCAACATCTCCCGGGTCTCCTCGGCTGTCGCCAACGGCGATCTGACGAAGAAGGTCACCGTGGAGGCGCGCGGCGAGGTCGCGGAGCTGGCCGACACCGTCAACACGATGGTGACGACGCTTTCCTCGTTCGCCGACGAGGTCACGCGCGTGGCCCGCGAGGTGGGCACGGAGGGCGAGCTGGGCGGCCAGGCGCGGGTGCCGGGAGTCGCCGGTACGTGGAAGGACCTCACCGAGTCCGTGAACTCGATGGCCTCCAACCTGACCGGCCAGGTGCGGCAGATCGCCACGGTCACCACCGCCATCGCCAAGGGCGATCTGACCAAGAAGATCGACATCGACGCGCGCGGTGAGATCCAGGAGCTGAAGAACACCATCAACACGATGGTCGACCAGCTCTCCTCGTTCGCGGAGCAGGTGACCCGGGTGGCCCGCGAGGTGGGCACCGAGGGGCAGCTGGGCGGTCAGGCGCGGGTGCGGGACGTCGACGGCACCTGGCGCGACCTCACCGAGTCGGTGAACGAGATGGCCGGGAACCTGACCCGTCAGGTCCGCGCCATCGCGGCCGTCGCCACCGCGGTGACCCGCGGCGATCTGAACCTGAAGATCGACGTGGACGCGGCCGGCGAGATCCAGGTCCTCCAGGACAACATCAACACGATGATCGCGAACCTGCGCGACACCACCCTCGCCAACAAGGAACAGGACTGGCTGAAGGGCAACCTGGCCCGGATCTCCGGTCTGATGCAGGGCCGCCGCGATCTCGACGACGTGGCCTCGCTGATCATGAGCGAGCTGACGCCGGTGGTCTCGGCGCAGCACGGCGCGTTCTTCCTGGCCATGACCGCGGGCGACTCGGACGAGGTGGGTCCGGACGACGGTGCGGCCAGCGCGTACGAGCTGCGGATGCGGGGGAGTTACGGCTACTCTGCGGGTTCGATGCCGACCTCCTTCCGTCCCGGTGAGACACTCATCGGGACGGCGGCCGAGGAGAAGCGGACGATCCAGGTGGACAACGTGCCGCCCGGCTATCTGAAGATCTCCTCCGGGCTGGGCGAGGCCCCTCCGGCGCATGTGATCGTGCTGCCGGTGCTCTTCGAGGGCAAGGTCCTCGGCGTGATCGAACTGGCCTCCTTCCAGCCGTTCACGCACATCCAGCGGGACTTCCTCAACCAGCTCGCCGAGATGATCGCAACGAGCGTCAACACGATCAGTGTCAACACCAAGACCGAGAAGCTCCTGGAGCAGTCGCAGGAGTTGACCGAGCAACTGCGTGACCGCTCGCAGGAGTTGGAGAACCGGCAGAAGGCCCTCCAGGCGTCCAACGCCGAACTGGAGGAGAAGGCCGAGCTGCTGGCCCAGCAGAACCGCGACATCGAGGTGAAGAACACCGAGATCGAGGAGGCGCGGCAGGTGCTGGAGGAACGTGCCGAGCAGCTCGCGGTCTCGATGCGCTACAAGTCCGAGTTCCTGGCGAACATGTCGCACGAGCTGCGTACACCGCTCAACTCGCTGCTGATCCTCGCCAAACTGCTGGCGGACAACGCCGAGGGCAACCTCTCGCCGAAGCAGGTGGAGTTCGCCGAGACGATCCACGGGGCCGGATCCGACCTGCTCCAGCTGATCAACGACATCCTCGACCTGTCGAAGGTCGAGGCGGGCAAGATGGACGTCAGCCCGACCAGGATCGCGCTGGTCCAGCTGGTCGACTACGTGGAGGCGACCTTCCGCCCGCTCACCGCGGAGAAGGGGCTCGACTTCTCCGTACGGGTGTCGCCGGAGCTTCCCGCGACGCTGCACACCGACGAGCAGCGCCTGCTGCAGGTGCTGCGCAACCTGCTCTCCAACGCGGTGAAGTTCACCGACGGCGGTGCGGTGGAGCTGGTGATCCGGCCGGCCGGCGCCGATGTGCCCAACGCGATCCGGGAGCACCTGCTGGAGGCCGGTTCGCTGCGGGACGCGGACGCCGATCTGATCGCCTTCTCGGTCACCGACACCGGGATCGGGATCGCGTCCAGCAAGATGCTGGTGATCTTCGAGGCGTTCAAGCAGGCGGACGGCACGACGAGCCGGAAGTACGGCGGTACCGGCCTCGGTCTCTCCATCAGCCGGGAGATCGCGCGGCTGCTCGGTGGCGAGATCCACGCGGCGAGCGAGCCGGGGCGCGGTTCCACCTTCACCCTGTACCTGCCGCTGCACCGTGCCGAACTGCCGCCCCAGGGCTACCCCGCGGTGGGTTCCGGTTCCGCCGAGGTGCTGGGCGGCGCGGGCGAGATGGGGCACCCGCAGTCCCCGCAGGGTCAGCCGGCTCCGTTCGGCGACCCGGCCAACTCCGCCGGGATGTTCCGGCGGCGGCGCAAGGCCCTGGGGGACGCGGCCCGCAGGCCCGCGCTGCCGACCGGCCGGACCGCGCCCGAGAGCTCCCCGCAGCAGGAGGAGTGGGTGCAGGCGCAGGGCAGTCAGGCCGAGACCCAGCTTCAGGGCCAGGCGGCGGCGGAGGAGAGGGAGCCCCGGCGGACGTTCCGCTTCCGCGGTGAGAAGGTCCTCATCGTCGACGACGACATCCGTAACGTCTTCGCGCTCACCAGCGTGCTGGAACAGCACGGACTGGCGGTGCTGTACGCGGAGAACGGCCGTGAGGGCATCGAAGTCCTGGAGCAGCACGACGATGTGACGGTCGTACTGATGGACATCATGATGCCCGAGATGGACGGTTACGCGACGACGACCGCGATCCGTCGGATGCCGCAGTTCGCCGGGCTGCCGATCGTCGCGCTCACCGCGAAGGCGATGAAGGGCGACCGGGAAAAGGCCATCGACTGCGGCGCTTCCGACTATGTGACGAAGCCGGTCGACCCTGATCACTTGCTAGCGGTGATGGAGCAGTGGATGCACGGAGAGTGATGGGAAATGGAACGAATGAGTGTCAGTTGTTGACCGACTGTGCTCGAACGGGTGTGAACGCGCTGTATTCGGGGAACCTTCTGGTCTCCCACCGCGTTTGCGGTATGTGCACGGTGACATCGCGGTGACAGGGTGTGGTGACGGGCGGGGTGCGGCTACCATGACCGGCACAAGGACGGACGGCGTAAGGGAGTCGTCCCCTGGGGCGGCACCCGGTGCATTTCCGGGGCGAGGAGGACGGGCCATGGTGCAGAAGGCCAAGATCCTCCTGGTCGATGACCGGCCGGAGAATCTGCTGGCGCTGGAGGCCATCCTCTCTGCGCTCGATCAGACACTGGTCCGGGCATCGTCAGGGGAGGAGGCGCTCAAAGCGCTGCTCACGGACGACTTCGCGGTTATTCTGCTGGATGTCCAGATGCCGGGCATGGACGGGTTCGAGACAGCCGCGCACATCAAGCGGCGGGAGCGGACCCGGGACATCCCGATCATCTTCCTCACCGCGATCAACCATGGTCCGCACCACACCTTCCGCGGCTACGCGGCCGGTGCGGTGGACTACATCTCGAAGCCGTTCGACCCGTGGGTCCTGCGGGCCAAGGTCTCGGTCTTCGTCGAGCTGTACATGAAGAACTGCAAGCTCCGCGAGCAGGCCGCGCTCCTGCGACTCCAGTTGGAGGGCGACGGCCACGCGGGCGGTGAGCACGAGAAGGAGCCGGCCGGTCTGCTGGCCGAACTCTCCGCGCGGCTCGCGGCGGTCGAGGAGCAGGCGGAAGCGCTCTCCAAGCAGCTCGACGACGAATCCGCGGACGCCGCGGCGGTGGCCACCGCCGCCCACCTCGAACGCAAGCTGACCGGCCTGCGCCGCGCGCTCGACGCACTGGAGCCGGGCACCGGCGGGGGTACGGGCGTACTGCCCGTACAGAGCTGACGATTGCGATCCCTCCGGCTCGACGCGTGCCGGACGCCGCCGTGAGGCGACGTCAGTTCCGGGCCCCGCGAAGGCGACACGGTCGGGTGAACCAGTAGGCGAACGTGTTCACGGGCGACGACAGCGGTAACCTCGGCATCATGGCCTCACGTACGTCCGGCAAGGGTTCCCAGGGCACGGCGGGCACCGCGAAGCGCGTCGGCCGTACCTCGGGTCCGGCGAAGAAAGCCGCGCCCGCCAAGAAGACCGCGCCCAAGAAGTCGGCTGCTCCCGCGAAGAAGGTTCCCGCGAAGAAGGCGGCGGCCAGGAAGCCCGCGCCCAAACCGGCACCGTCACCCACCGGAGGCGTCTACCGGCTGGTGCGGGCGGTCTGGCTCGGGGCGGCGCACGGCGTCGGCGCGCTGTTCCGCTCGATAGGGCGTGGAGCCAAGGGACTTGACCCCGCCCACCGCAAGGACGGGCTCGCACTGCTGCTGCTCGGCCTGGCGCTGATCGTCGCCGCGGGCACCTGGTCCAATCTCCAGGGACCGGTCGGCGACCTCGTCGAGATGCTGGTGACCGGGGCCTTCGGCCGGCTCGACCTGCTCGCGCCGATACTGCTGGGCGCGATGGCGGTGCGGCTGATCCTGTATCCGGAGCGGCCCGATGCCAACGGCCGTATCGTCATCGGACTCTCCGCCCTGGTCATCGGAGTCCTCGGCCAGGTCCACATCGCCTGCGGTTCACCGGGCCGGGACGCGGGCACCGAGGCGATGCAGGACGCGGGCGGGCTGATCGGCTGGGCCACCTCCAAGCCGCTGATCTTCATGATGGGCGAGGTGCTCGCCGTACCGCTGCTGGTGCTGCTGACCGTGTTCGGGCTCCTCGTCGTCACCGCCACCCCGGTCAACGCCATTCCGCAGCGGCTGCGTCAGCTCGGCGTCCGCCTCGGCATCGTGGAACCGGCGCCCGGGACCGGCGAGGAGTACGAGGACGACGACGAGCGCTACGACGAACAGTGGCGCGAGGCGCTGCCCGAGCGGACTCGTCGGCGTGGCGTGCGGCGCACGGACGCGGACCCGGTCCACGACCACGACGAGGCCGAGTCCGAGGCGCTCAGCAAGCGCAGGAGGCCCCGCAGGCCCTCCGCGCAGCCCGCGATGAACCGGCCGCTGGACGCGGTGGACGTCGCCGCGGCCGCTGCCGCCGCGCTCGACGGGGCGGTGCTCAACGGCATGCCGCCCTCGCCGATCGTCGCCGACCTGACCCAGGGCGTCTCCGCGGACCGGGAGCGCACCGGGACGCCCGTGCCCGGGGCCCGGGAGGCCGAGCGGGACGGCGCGGGGAAGGCCGGGGCCGGGCGCCGGTCGGACCGCTCCCCCGGCGCCGATGAGGCCTCGGGCCGGTCCGGCGCCGTTCCCGACCTGACGAAGCCCGCGCCGGAGCGTTCCGAGGGACTGCCCGCCCGCGCCGAGCAGCTCCAGCTGTCCGGCGACATCACGTACTCGCTGCCCTCGCTCGACCTGCTGGAGCGCGGCGGACCGGGCAAGACCCGCAGCGCCGCCAACGACGTGGTCGTCGCCTCGCTGACCAACGTCTTCACCGAGTTCAAGGTCGACGCCGCGGTCACCGGATTCACCCGGGGCCCGACCGTCACCCGCTACGAGATCGAGCTCGGCCCCGCCGTGAAGGTCGAGAAGATCACCGCGCTGGCCAAGAACATCGCGTACGCCGTGGCCAGCCCGGACGTACGGATCATCTCGCCGATCCCGGGCAAGTCCGCCGTCGGCATCGAGATCCCCAACTCCGACCGCGAGATGGTCAACCTCGGTGACGTGCTGCGCCTCGCGGACGCGGCCGAGGACGACCACCCGATGCTCGTGGCGCTCGGCAAGAACGTCGAGGGCGGCTACGAGATGGCCAACCTCGCCAAGATGCCGCACGTCCTGGTCGCGGGCGCCACCGGCTCCGGCAAGTCCTCCTGCATCAACTGCCTGATCACCTCGATCATGGTGCGGGCCACCCCGGACGACGTGCGGATGGTCCTCGTCGACCCCAAGCGCGTCGAGCTGACCGCCTACGAGGGCATCCCCCACCTCATCACCCCGATCATCACCAACCCGAAGAAGGCCGCCGAGGCGCTCCAGTGGGTCGTGCGGGAGATGGACCTGCGCTACGACGACCTCGCCAACTTCGGCTACCGGCACATCGACGACTTCAACCACGCGGTGCGCAACGGCAAGTGCAAGGCGCCCGAGGGCAGCGAGCGGGAGCTGTCCCCGTACCCGTACCTGCTGGTGATCGTCGACGAGCTGGCCGACCTGATGATGGTGGCCCCGCGCGACGTCGAGGACTCGATCGTCCGCATCACCCAGCTGGCCCGCGCGGCCGGCATCCACCTGGTGCTCGCCACCCAGCGGCCCTCGGTCGACGTGGTGACCGGCCTGATCAAGGCCAACGTGCCCTCCCGGCTCGCCTTCGCCACCTCCTCGCTCGCCGACAGCCGGGTCATCCTCGACCAGCCCGGCGCCGAGAAGCTCATCGGCAAGGGCGACGGGCTCTTCCTCCCGATGGGTGCCAACAAACCCACTCGTATGCAGGGAGCGTTCGTCACCGAGGACGAGGTCGCCGCCGTCGTCCAGCACTGCAAGGACCAGATGGCCCCGGTCTTCCGGGACGACGTCGTGGTGGGAACGAAACAGAAGAAGGAGATCGACGAGGACATCGGCGACGACCTGGACCTGCTCTGCCAGGCGGCCGAACTGGTCGTCTCCACCCAGTTCGGATCGACCTCGATGCTCCAGCGCAAGCTCCGGGTCGGCTTCGCGAAGGCGGGCCGGCTGATGGACCTGATGGAGTCTCGCAACATCGTCGGACCCAGCGAGGGATCCAAGGCGCGCGACGTCATGGTGAAACCCGACGAGCTCGACGGGGTGTTGGCCGTCATCCGCGGGGAATCCGCTCCGTAAAGGTTTTGTGGGCAACCGTTTCGTACGGTCGTACGTCCAGTTGAAGGGAAGGACGGAACCGTGCTCCTCCCCGAAGCTCGCTCCGTCGTCACCTCACCCGTACTCCCACCCCGTTCGGCCCACTACAGGTTGCCCAGTCCTCGATCGGGGCCGTGCTCCGTCCCCGCTCCGCGCTGGAGTCGGCGGCGGGGCCGTCCGGCGAACCCGATGGCGTACAAAGTCGTCCCTCCCGGTTGCCCCTCCCTTTCGTACCCCCCCTAGACTGAACATCCAGCAGGTGGCTCACGCTCGAAAGGCGCCCCCGTGTCCATCGGCAACTCCCCCGAAGACGACCGGCCTTCGATCGGTCGTGCCCTTCAGCAGGCTCGTATCGCCGCGGCTCTGACGGTCGAGGAAGTCAGCAGCTCCACCCGGGTGCGCATCCCCATCGTGCACGCGATCGAGCAGGACGACTTCTCCCGCTGCGGCGGCGACGTCTACGCCCGTGGCCACATCCGCACGCTCGCCCGTGCCGTCGGCATCGATCCGGAACCGCTGGTCGAGGAGTACGACGCCGATCACGGCGGCCGTCCCGCACCGACCCCCGCGGCTCCGCTGTTCGAGGCGGAACGCATCCGCTCGGAACCGCGGCGGCCGAACTGGACCGCGGCCATGGTCGCGGCCATCGTCGCCGTCATCGGATTCGTCGGCTTCACACTCTTCAGCGGCGAGGGCGAGCCCTCGAACACCGCGCAGATCGCGGAGGGCTCCAAGCCCGACAAGACCGCGGCCAAACCCACCGCCACCAAGCCCTCCGACCCCGAGCCCGTGCCCTCCGAGAGCGCCATCGCCGCCGCCCCCCGGGACAAGGTGACCGTCAAGCTCAGCGCCGACCGCGGCAAGAGCTGGATCTCGGCCAAGGACCACAACGGACGGCTGCTCTTCGACGGGCTGCTGCTCCAGGGCGAGTCCAAGACCTTCCAGGACAAGGAGCGCATCGACCTCGTCCTCGGCGACGCCGGGGCGATCGAGCTCTTCGTCAACGGGAAGCAGGTCGAGGACCGCTTCGGTCCGGGCCAGGTCGAACGGCTTTCCTACACCAAGGGCGACCCCGAGGCCGGCTGATCCGCCGTCCTCCGCTTCCGCGCACGTCCCGACGGGCGTCCGGCATCGCGCCGGGCGCCCGTCGGCGTTCCCCGCCCCGGAGGGTGTTACTCCCCGTAGCGGGGAACGGGCGGCGGTGAGGGCAGGCAACCCTGCACGGCAGGGGGGCCGCCGGAACAAAGTAGTCTTGAGTCCATGCCCGAACGCCGTACCGTCGCCCTTGTCACTCTTGGATGCGCCCGTAACGAGGTGGACTCGGAGGAGCTTGCAGGCCGCTTGGCAGCGGACGGCTGGGACCTCGTCGAGGATGCCTCCGACGCGGATGTCGCAGTCGTCAACACCTGTGGGTTCGTCGAAGCCGCCAAGAAGGACTCCGTCGACGCCCTGCTCGAAGCCAACGATCTGAAGGATCACGGCCGCACCCAGGCCGTCGTCGCCGTCGGCTGCATGGCCGAGCGCTACGGCAAGGACCTCGCCGAGGCCCTGCCGGAGGCGGACGGCGTCCTCGGATTCGACGACTACGCCGACATCTCCGACCGGCTCCAGACCATCCTCAACGGCGGCATCCACGCCTCGCACACCCCGCGCGACCGCCGCAAGCTGCTGCCGATCAGCCCCGCCGAGCGGCAGGACGCCGCCGTGGCGCTGCCCGGCCACGCCCAGGAGACTCCCGCCCCCGCGCCCGAGGACCTCCCCGAGGGGGTCGCACCGGTCTCCGGGCCGCGGGCGCCGCTGCGCCGCAGGCTCGGCACCAGCCCCGTCGCCTCGGTGAAGCTCGCCTCCGGCTGCGACCGCCGCTGCTCCTTCTGCGCCATCCCCTCCTTCCGCGGCTCGTTCATCTCGCGGCGCCCCTCGGACGTGCTCCAGGAGACCCGCTGGCTGGCCGAACAGGGCGTCAAGGAGGTCATGCTCGTCTCCGAGAACAACACCTCCTACGGCAAGGACCTCGGCGACATCCGCCTCCTGGAGACCCTGCTGCCCGAGCTGGCCGACGTGGACGGCATCGAGCGGATCCGGGTCAGCTACCTCCAGCCCGCCGAGATGCGCCCGGGCCTCATCGACGTGCTCACCTCGACGCCGAAGGTCGCCCCGTACTTCGACCTCTCCTTCCAGCACTCCGCCCCCGGCGTGCTGCGCGCGATGCGCCGCTTCGGCGACACGGACCGCTTCCTGGAGCTCCTGGACACCATCCGGAGCAAGGCCCCCCAGGCCGGCGCCCGCTCCAACTTCATCGTCGGCTTCCCCGGCGAGACCGAGGCGGACCTCGCCGAGCTGGAACGCTTCCTCACCGGCGCCCGTCTCGACGCGATCGGCGTCTTCGGATACTCGGACGAGGAGGGCACCGAGGCGGTCGGCTACGAGAACAAGCTCGACGCCGACACCATCGCGGAGCGCCTCGCCCACATCTCGCAGCTGGCCGAGGAGCTGACCTCGCAGCGGGCCGAGGAGCGCGTCGGTGAGACCCTCCAGGTGCTGGTGGAGTCCGTGGAGTCGGAGGAGGACGGCGAGGTCGCGATCGGGCGCGCGGCGCACCAGGCTCCCGAAACCGATGGCCACGTGGTCTTCACCACACGCGAGGGACTCGTGCCGGGCCGTATGGTCGAGGCAAAGGCAGTGGGCACCGAGGGCGTCGACCTGGTGGCCGAACACCACGAGCTTGCGGAGGTAGCCAGATGACCGGAGTCCCGGCATCCGCGGCAGGCGGCTCCGGCGCGAAGCCGGTCCGCGGCGGCAAGCTGGGCACTGCGGCCGTCAACCAGGCCAGCCTGTGGAACATCGCCAACATCCTGACCATGGTGCGGTTGCTGCTCGTGCCCGGGTTCGTCCTGCTGCTGTTCCACGACGGCGGATACGACCCGGTCTGGCGCGCGTTCGCCTGGGCGGCCTTCGCCGTCGCGATGATCACCGACCTGTTCGACGGCCATCTGGCGCGGGCGTACAACCTGGTCACCGACTTCGGGAAGATCGCCGACCCGATCGCCGACAAGGCGATCATGGGCGCGGCGCTGGTCTCGCTGTCCATCCTGGGCGATCTGCCGTGGTGGATCACCGGAGTCATCCTCGCCCGTGAGCTGGGCATCACGCTGATGCGGTTCTGGGTCATCCGGCACGCGGTGATCCCGGCCAGCAGAGGCGGCAAGCTGAAGACGCTCGCGCAGGGGACAGCGGCCGGGATGTATGTCCTGGTGCTCACCGGGCCCCTGGCGACCTTGCGTTTCTGGGTGATGATGGTCGCCGTCGTGCTGACGGTCGTCACCGGACTCGATTACGTACGCCAGGCCCTCGTGCTGCGCCGCCGGGGCCTCGCCGCCGAGCGCGTCAGCGCGGCCGAGCGGGCCGCCGCGGCCACGGAGGCGCTCCAGGCCACCGTCGGCACCCCGGCCGACGCCGGCGCGGCAGCAGGACCGGCCGGACCCGTGGCAGGCGCGGTGGACCACCGCGCCGCCGCCGAGGCGCGCGACGCCGCGGAGGCCGAGCGGTGACAGCCGCTGCCCGGGTGCTCCGGCTTCTCGGAGCGCGGGGCGAGACGCTCGCCGTCGCCGAATCCCTGACGGGCGGCCTGGTAGCCGCAGACCTGACCTCCATACCCGGCGCCTCCCGATCCTTCCTCGGATCGGTGACGGCATACGCCACCCCTCTGAAGCGGGACGTCCTGGGCGTCGACGGGGGCCTGCTGGCGGAACGCGGAGCCGTGGACCCCGAGGTCGCGCGGCAGATGGCGGCCGGCGTGCGCCGGGTGCTCGGCGCGGACTGGGGCGTCTCCACCACGGGCGTCGCGGGGCCCGAACCACAGGACGGACAGCAGGTCGGCACGGTCTACGTCGCCGTGGCCGGCCCCTCCGGCATCGAGAAAGTGACGGCTCTGCGGTTGAATGGTGAGCGGGCGGAGATCCGTACGGAGAGTGTCCGAAGGGCCCTCGAACTGCTCGCAGGCGAACTCGGTGAAAATGCGCGGGCACAGGATACGGAACAGAACGGGGGGAATGGATGTTTGCAGCCCTGAGTGAACACGACATCGCTCCCCGCACGGCCGCAGCACAAGGCGGTACGGTAGGGCGTGAAGGATGCGGCTACGCGGTCCGAGGAGGGAGCCACCGATGATTCTGCTCCGTCGCCTGCTGGGTGACGTGCTGCGTCGGCAGCGCCAGCGCCAAGGCCGTACTCTGCGCGAAGTCTCCTCGTCCGCCCGGGTCTCGCTCGGTTATCTCTCCGAGGTGGAGCGGGGGCAGAAGGAGGCATCCTCCGAGCTGCTCTCCGCGATTTGCGACGCGCTTGAGGTACGGATGTCCGAGCTCATGCGTGAAGTGAGCGACGAGCTCTCGCTCGCTGAGCTGGCCGAGTCGGCAGCTGCCAGTGATCCGGTCCCAGTACCGGTTCGTCCCATGCTCAACTCCGTCTCCGTCTCGTCGGTCGCAGGTGTGCCGTCGGGCCGGGTGACCATCAAGGCGCCCGCGGAAGCGGTGGACGTCGTCGCCGCCTGATCCACGCGGCGCAGTTGCTCGACCGGAGTCCCGGTCGGCCCCTACGGGGGTCGGCCGGGACTTCCGCGTGTGACGGGCCGACCCCCGTCTGTGCCGTCCGTGTGAGGCATGTGTGAGCCGTCGGTCGGTGGGCAGACGGAGGACAAGGCCCACATGACCGTTTTGATTAATATGTGCCATCGTGGGTGATGCACTGAGACGGTCAGTGAAGAGGCCGACGGATGGGAGCAGCGGATATGTCTGTGGTCAAGAGCACGTTGTCCGAGAGCGACCTCAAGGTCGTGGGAACGGCGCTGCAAGGCGCTCTGGTCGACCTCGTCGACCTCTCCCTGGTGGCCAAGCAGGTCCATTGGAACGTGGTCGGTCCACGCTTCCGCTCCGTGCACCTTCAGCTCGACGACGTCGTCGTCACGGCCCGGCAGCACTCCGACACGGTCGCCGAGCGCGCCTCCGCCGTCGGAGTCAATCCGGACGGGCGGTCCGGCACGGTCGCCAAGGAGACCGCCATCGCGTCCGTGCCCGAGGGCTGGATCAAGGACACCGACGCCGTGCGGATCCTGGTGGACGCGCTGGGCGTGGTCATCGGCCGGATGCGGGAGCGCATCGGGGCGACCGACGAGCCGGATCCGATCACCCAGGACCTGCTGATCGCCCTGACGGCGGAGCTCGAGAAGCACGCCTGGATGTTCCAGGCCGAGAGTGCCTGAACCGGCGCCCGGCCGACGACCCGCAATACATCCCGAACAGAAGGAGCGACATCATGAGTGACGGAGCCATGGACAAGATGAAGGGCAAGGGCAAGGAGGCGGTCGGCAAGCTGACCGGCGACCGCCGCAAGGAGGCCGAGGGCAAGGCCGATCAGGCCAAGGGCGGAGCCAAGGACGCGGCCGGCGGAGTCGGCGACCGCGCCAAGGGCGTGAAGGACTCCCTCCGCCGGGACGACGACAAGTAGTCCTGAGGCTTCAGCCTCTGCCCCAGGTCCTTCAAGTGCCCCCGCCGTTTCGGCGGGGGCACTCCTGTGCGGGTGACCCCCTCGGCCGGGCGTTCTGGATGCACCACGGCCGCTGCCAGGGGAAACTGCCGGAAAGGACGTCGGCCGCGGGAGGCAGCGATGATACGGCGATGGGTGCCGGCGCTGGTTCTCGGCGGGCTGTGGTGGTGGGCGGTGCTCCGGCTGGTGCTGCGCCCGGACCAGGCGGGGCTGGTGGAAGGGGCGGTGGCGGCGGGGGGCTGGGGGCTGAGCCTGTTGCCGGTCCATGTCGCGTCGGTCGTGCCGGTGAGCACGTCGGGGCGTTCAGGGAGGTCGAGGCGTTCGGGGCTGCTCGGGCCGTCGGGCTCGTTGCTTTCGTCGACGCGGCGGCGGTCTACCAGGGCATGGCGACGCCGCCGTTCGGCCGGAGGATCTGACCGGTCATGAAGGCCGAGGCGTCCGAGGCCAGGTGCAGCACGGTATGTGCGACGTCCTCCGGTTCGCCGACCCGGCCCAGCGGGGAGATTCGGGCCATCGTCGCCTCCGCCCGGTGCTGGCCCGAGGCATCGTGCCGGTCGGTCATGGGCGTACGGATCCAGCCGGGCGCGACGGCGTTCACCCGTATGGCGTGAGGCCCCAGCTCCGTGGCGAGCGTCTTGGTGAGCTGTACCACGGCGGCCTTCGCGACGCTGTAGCAGAGCAGGCCCGCGCTCGCGGAGTCCACGGCGCCGGATGCCAACGTGATCAGCGAGCCGGGGGCGGAGCGGGCCGTCATGGAGCGGGCCACTTCCTGGCAGGCGTACAGCACTCCCTTGAAATTGACGGCCAGCACCCGGTCCAGGTCCTCGTCCGCCGTCTCCAGCACGCTGCTGGTGTGCATGATCCCGGCCGAGGCGACCAGGACGTCGAGATGCCCGGCCGCGCCGACGGCCGCACGGACCTGATCGCGGTCGGTGACGTCGAGGGAATGGGTCCGGGCGCTGCCGCCCGCGTCGGTGATCAGGTCGTACGTCCGGCGCAGCCCCGTCTCGTCGCGGTCCGCGCAGTGCACCGCGGCTCCGGCCTCCGCGAGCAGCAGGGCGCTCGCCCGCCCGATGCCGCTCGCCGCGCCGGTGACGAACGCGGCGCGGCCCGTGAGGTCGTACGCGCAGAGTGGCATGACGGGACCGTACGGCCGGGTCTGACGGAGCGTCAACTAGGAGGTCGGTCCTGATTGGCAGCCGGGGCACCAGTAGGTAGGGCGGTCGTCCTGGTCGGTGAGACGGATCGGGGTTCCGCAGCGCAGACAGGGGCGCCGGGCCCGCCCGTAGACGTACAGCCGCTCCTGTACGCGAACGGGTGGCCGGGCCGGGCGGGCCGCGGCCGGGGCCCGCGGGCGCTCGGCTCCGACTCCGGCCCCGGATTCCGCCACCGGTCCGGGCGACGGCGAGGTGCGGAGTTCGGAGGTGATCGTCGTGGTGCGGGTGGGGCGGTCGCGGTTGGCGTGCAGCAGACGCTCGGCCAATGTGACGAGCCGGGGGAGCGTGCCGTCGGGGAGGGCGCCCACGGGGAGCCACGGGGTGACGCGGGCCAGGAAGCACAGCTCGCACTTGTAGACGTTGCCGATGCCCGCCAGATTGCGCTGGTCCAGGAGTGCCTCGCCGAGGGGACGCTCCGGTGCGGCGAGCAGTCGGTCCAGGGCCAGGCCGGGGTCCCAGTCGGGGCCCAGCAGATCAGGGCCCAGATGGCCCACGGCCCGGTCCTCCTCGCTGGTGCGCAGCAGCTCCAGCACCGGGAGGCGGTAGCCGACCGCGGTGTGCTCCGCGTTGGCGAGGACCGCGCGGATCTGGTGCCCCGGGCCGCCCCGCCAGCGTTCGTCCGGGGCGTACACCCGCCAGGCGCCGTCCATCCGGAGGTGGCTGTGCAGGGTCAGGCCGCCCTCGACGCGGGTCAGCAGGTGCTTGCCGCGCGCGGTGACGTCCAGGACGGTCCGGCCGGAGAGGTCGGCGGTGGCGAAACGGGGGACGCGCAGGTCCGAGCGGGTCAGCACCCGTCCGGCCAGTGCCTTGTGCAGCCGGGCGGCGGTCTGGAGGACGGTGTCTCCTTCGGGCATGCCTCCATGATGGGTGGGCCGGGGCGTTCGTGCACCGGTCCGGGCCCGCCGCCGGGGCGGGTGGCGCGCCCAGCGGGTGGCGTTCGTCGGGATGGCGGGTGGTGCTCGCCGGGATGCCGGGGTCGGGTCGGGCCCGGGCGGGCCTGGTGGCCCCTCGGATCGGAGGCCCCTCGGATCAGGCGCGCAGGCGCAGGCCCCTCGGGGTGGCGAGGAACCCGGCGGACTCCAGCGTCCGGCCCAGGGGCGAGGTGAGGGAGGAGACGCCGTTCGTCCGCTCCACCGTCACCGTGCCCAGGGCGCCGGCGCGCGCCGAGGCGGCCAGGGCTTCGGCTGCCGCCCGCAGGGCCGGGGACTCGGGGTCGGAGGGCCAGGCCAGGAGGGTCTTCCCGCCCCGTTCCATGTAGAGCGTCAGCTCGCCGTCGACGAGGACCACCAGCGCCCCCGCCTTGCGGCCCGGCTTGTGTCCGGCGCCGTCCGGGGACTCGGGCCACGGCAGGGCGGCGCCGTACGCGTTGGCCGGGTCGGCCGCGGCCAGCACCAGAGCCTGGGGCGCGGAGTCCGGATCCCGCCGGTCGCGGGCGGTGGAGGCCGCCCGCAGGCGGTCCACCGCACCGTCCATCGCGAACTGGGCGGCCCCGAGCCCCTCGACCACATAGCCGCGCCGCGCCTGCCCGTTGTCCTCGAAGGCGGCCAGGACGCGGTACGTAGCGGAGAAGCCGCCCTCCACCCCTTCGGCCTGCACCGCGCCGCGGGTCACCACGCCGTGCCGGTCGAGGAGGGTACGGGCCAGGGCGTGGGCGCGGTGGGTCGGTTGCGGTTCGACCGGGGGCAGCAGGGACCAGCGGCCCGATACGGTCGGCGGGCCGGTCCGGGACGCCGGACGGGCGGCGGCGGTGAGCGAGCCGTAGCGCCCGCGCGGGACGCTTCGCCGGGAGCGGTGAGCCGTGGAGCCCGCCGTCCGCCCCGAGCCCAGGAGCGAACGCAGCGGGGCCAGGGTGTCGTTGGTGAGCCGCCCGGACCAGGCCAGGTCCCACAGGGCGTCGGCCAGCTGCTGGTCCGTGCAGTCCGGGTGGGTGGTGGCCCGGACCTGGTCGGCGATCTGGCGGAAGAAGAGGCCGTACCCGCCGGAGAGTGTGGTGAGCACGGACTCGTGGAGCGCCGACAGCTCCAGCGGGTGCGGAGGAGGCAGGAGGAGCGGCGCGCTGTCGGCGAGGTAGAGGGAGACCCAGCCGTCCTTGCCGGGCAGGGCGCCCGCGCCCGCCCAGACGACCTCGCCCGTGGTCGTCAGCTCGTCGAGCATCGCCGGGGCGTAGCCCATGACCCGGCTCGGCAGAATCAGCTTCTCCAGCGCCGACGCGGGAACGGGCGCGCCCTGGAGCTGCTCGACGGCGCGGGCCAGCCCGTCGATGCCCCGCAGGCCGTTGGAGCCGAAGTGCTGCCACTGGGGGAGGAAGGAGGCGAGGGCCGCGGGCGGCACCGGCTCCAGCTCCTGGCGGAGCGCCGCCAGCGAACGCCTGCGGAGTCGGCGCAGCACCGTGGCGTCGCACCATTCCTGGCCGATGCCCGCCGGGTGGAATTCGCCCTGGACGGTCCTGCCGGAGGCCGACAGCCGTTGCAGAGCCCCGTCGGTGACGGCGGTGCCGAGCCCGAAGCGCTCGGCGGCCCTGGTGGCGGTGAACGGGCCGTGCGTCCGCGCGAAGCGGGCGAGGAGGTCGCCGAGCGGGTCCTTCACCGGCTCGGTGAACGCCTCGGGAACGCCGACCGGGAGCGCGGTGCCCAGGGCGTCACGCAGCCGGCCGGCGTCCTCGATCGCCGCCCAGTGATCGGCCCCGGCGATCCGGACCTGGATCGCCCGGCGGGCCGACGCCAGCTCCGGCGCCCAAGCGGGCTCGGCGCCGCGCTCGGCCAGCTCGGCGTCGGTGAGGGGGCCGAGGACCCGCAGGAGGTCGGCGACCCCCTCGACGTCCTTGATCCGCCGGTCCTCGGTGAGCCACTGCAGCTCCCGCTCCAGCTCGGTGAGGACCTCGGGGTCGAGCAGTTCGCGCAGCTCCGCCTGGCCCAGCAGCTCGGCGAGGAGACGGGAGTCCAGGGAGAGAGCGGCGGCGCGCCGTTCGGCGAGCGGTGAGTCGCCCTCGTACAGGAACTGCGCCACGTAACCGAAGAGGAGCGAGCGGGCGAACGGCGAGGGCTCCTGGGTGGTCACCTCGACCAGCCGGACCCGGCGCGCCTCCAGGTCGCCCATCAGTTCCGTGAGCCCGGGGACGTCGAACACGTCCTGGAGGCATTCGCGGACGGCCTCCAGAACGATCGGGAACGAGCCGAACTCCGAGGCGACCTGGAGCAGCTGGGAGGCCCGCTGGCGCTGCTGCCAGAGCGGGGTGCGCTTGCCGGGGGAGCGCCGGGGCAGCAGCAGGGCGCGCGCGGCGCACTCCCGGAACCGGGCGGCGAACAGGGCCGATCCGCCCACCTGGTCGGTGACGATCTGCTGGACCTCGCCCTGGTCGAAGACGACGTCGGCGGCCGCCACCGGGGGCTGGTCGCTGTCGTACGCCACGGCTCCCGGCGCGGGCCCGCCGTCGCCGGTGTCCGGGGCACCCGCGGCCTCCGGGGCGTCGAAATCGAGCAGGTCCAGGCCCATCATGTCCGCGTCGGGCAGCCGCAGCACGATCCCGTCGTCGGCGTGCATGACCTGGGCGTCCATCCCGTAGCGCTCACCGAGGCGGGCGGAGAGCGCGAGCGCCCAAGGGGCGTGCACCTGGGCGCCGAAGGGGGAGTGCACGACGACCCGCCAGTCGCCCAGCTCGTCCCGGAACCGCTCGACCAGGATCGTCCGGTCGTCCGGGACGTGGCCGCAGGCCCGGCGCTGCTCGTCCAGATAGGCGAGGATGTTGTCCGCCGCCCAGGCGTCGAGCCCGGCGGCCAGCAGGCGCAGCCGGGCGTCCTCCTCGGACAGGCCGCCGATCTCGCGGAGGAACGCTCCCAGGGCACGCCCGAGCTCCAGGGGGCGGCCCAGCTGGTCGCCCTTCCAGAACGGCAGCCGGCCCGGAACGCCCGGAGCGGGCGAGACGAGGACCCGGTCCCGGGTGATGTCCTCGATCCGCCAGGACGTGGTGCCCAGGGTGAAGACGTCGCCGACGCGGGACTCGTAGACCATCTCCTCGTCGAGCTCGCCGACCCGGCCGCCGCCCTTCTTCGGGTCGGCCCCGGCGAGGAAGACCCCGAAGAGCCCCCGGTCGGGAATGGTGCCGCCCGAGGTGACGGCGAGCCGCTGCGCGCCGGGGCGGCCCGTGACCGTGCCCCCGACGCGGTCCCACACGACCCGGGGGCGCAGCTCGGCGAAGGCGTCGGAGGGATAGCGTCCGGCGAGCATGTCGAGCACCGAGGTGAACGCCGACTCGGGGAGCGAGGCGAACGGGGCGGCCCGCCGGACCAGGGACAGCAGGTCGTCGGCCTGCCAGCTGTCCAGGGCCACCATGGCGACCAGCTGCTGCGCCAGGACGTCCAGCGGATTGGACGGGACGCGCAGCGCCTCGATGGCCCCTGCGCGCATCCGCTCGGTGACGACGGCGGCCTGCACCAGATCGCCGCGGTACTTCGGGAAGACCACCCCGGTGGAGACCGCGCCCACCTGGTGTCCGGCCCGGCCCACCCGCTGGAGGCCGGAGGCGACGGAGGGCGGGGACTCCACCTGGATCACCAGGTCGACCGCGCCCATGTCGATGCCCAGCTCCAGGCTGGAGGTGGCCACCACGGCGGGCAGCCGGCCCGCTTTGAGGTCCTCCTCGACCTGGGCCCGCTGCTCCTTGGAGACCGAGCCGTGGTGGGCGCGGGCCAGCAGGGCCGGAGCGCCCCTGCCCGCGCCGGACTGGGCCATGATCTCGGCGGGGGCGTGCGCCTCCGGGAGTGCGGGGGCCGGGTCGTCGGGGTCGAACGCGGTGCCGGTCGCCCGCTCGTACGCGATCTCGTTCAGCCGGTTGCACAGGCGCTCCGCCAGCCGCCGTGAGTTGGCGAAGACGATGGTCGAGCGGTGCGACTGCACGAGATCCGCGATGCGCTCCTCGACATGCGGCCAGATCGAGGGCTTGTCCGCCTGGCCGGAGTCGCCGTCCGTGGCGGGCGAGCCGCCCAGCTCGCCCAGATCCTCGACCGGGACGACGACCGAGAGGTCGAACTCCTTGGTGGACCGGGGCTGGACGATCTCCACCTTGCGCTGCGGCGACAGGAAGCGGGCCACCTCGTCGACCGGCCGGACCGTCGCGGACAGGCCGATGCGCCGGGCGGGACGAGGCAGCAGCTCGTCGAGACGCTCCAGCGACAGGGCGAGATGGGCGCCGCGCTTCGTGCCGGCGACCGCGTGCACCTCGTCGAGGATCACCGTCTCGACGCCGGCCAGCGCGTCCCGGGCGGAGGACGTCAGCATCAGGAACAGCGACTCGGGCGTGGTGATCAGGATGTCCGGCGGCCTGGTCACCATGGAGCGCCGCTCGGCGGGCGGGGTGTCTCCGGACCGGATGCCGACCCGCACCTCCGGCTCCGGCAGGCCCAGGCGGACCGACTCCTGACGGATGCCGGTCAGCGGCGAGCGGAGATTGCGCTCGACGTCGACCGCGAGCGCCTTGAGCGGGGACACGTACAGCACGCGGCAGCGCTTCTTCGCGTCGGCGGGCGGCGGCTCGGCCGCCAGCTTGTCCAGTGAGGCGAGGAAAGCGGCCAGTGTCTTGCCCGAACCGGTCGGCGCGACGACCAGGACGTCGCTGCCCTCGCCGATGGCCCGCCAGGCGCCCTCCTGCGCCGCGGTGGGCGCGCTGAAAGCCCCGGCGAACCAACTGCGGGTCGCGGACGAGAACGCGTCGAGCGCGGATCCGGTCATGCCTCCCATCGTGCACCCCGGCACTGACAACGGGTCGGCGACACCGCCCGCGGCAGCCCCGATCAGCCGGTGACGCACGACCGGGACCTGCGAGAATGGCCCCATGACGGGAGCGGGCGGCACGGAGGAGTGGGCACGGCACTGGCAGTACGCCGAGCTGCCCGACCTCGATCTGCTGCGTGCCCGGTACGTCCGCCACACCTTCCCCCGGCACAGTCACGAGGGCTATGTCTTCGGGGCGGTCACCGGCGGGGTGGAGGACGTGGGGCTGCCGGACGGTACGGTCCACGCGGTCCCCGGAACCGTCGTCATGATCAACCCGGAGGTGCCGCACACCGCCCGCTCCGGGGCGCCCGAGGGCTGGGCGTACGCCACGCTCTACCCGTCGGCCCGGGTCGTCAACGACATCGCGGCCGAGGTGACGTCCCTGCGCGGCACGGTCGGCTTCGCCGAGACCCGGGTGACCGACCCTCACGCCTCCCGCCTGATCACCGAGGTGCACCGGGCCGCGGAGGAGGGCAACGCGCTGGCGGCCGACAGCCTGCTGCGGGTCCTGGTCACCCGGCTCCTCGGCCGGCACGGCAGCCCGTTGCCCGGACTGGCCGCGCACGCCGGCAGCGCGCGGAACGCCGTGCACGCCCGTGCCACGCTGGAGGAGCGTATGGCCGCCCCGCCCACGCTGGAGACGCTCGCCGCGGAGCTGGGCATCGGTCCGTTCGCACTGCTGAGAGCCTTCAAGAAGGAGTACGGGATGCCGCCCCACACGTGGCTGACCGACGCCCGGGTGCGCAGGGCCCGCCGCATGCTCGACGCCGGTGTCGCTCCCGCCGAGGCCGCGACCGCTGTCGGCTTCACGGACCAGCCGCACCTCAATCGCCACTTCACCCGGATAGTGGGTGTGCCGCCCGGTGCCTACCAGCGCGAGCGCGGCATGCCGCGGCCCGGCCGGTGAAGGGGCCGGACCGTACCGGCGAGGACGCGGGAACGTACCGGAGATGGTGCGGAACGCGCAGGCGAACACGCGAGAACGTGTCGGCGGGTGTGCAGAACGTACCGGCGAATGTGCAAGAACGTACAAGACCCGGCCCTGACGATCCCCGTAGCGTTCCGGGCGTGGCAGAACAGACAGCACTCCCAGAGAGCACCGGCCCGGCCGGTGCCATGTCCGCCGGGCCGCCCGGGGCCCGACCGGACAAGCCGGACGCGGCCGTCGTCCGCGACGCGCTCGGCGTCGGTATCGCCGTCGGGCTCTCCGGCTTCGCCTTCGGCGTCACCTCCGCCGGCTCCGGCCTCAGCCTGTTGCAGACCTGCGTCCTGAGTCTCCTCGTCTTCACCGGTGCCTCGCAGTTCGCCCTGGTCGGCGCGCTGGCCGCGGGAGGCAACCCCTACACCGCCGCGGCCGGGGCGTTCTTCCTGGGCGTCCGGAACGCGTTCTACGGTCTGCGCCTCTCCCAACTGCTCGCCCTTCCCCGGGCGGTACGGCCCTTCGCCGCCCACTGGGTCATCGACGAGACGACCGCGGTCACCCTGCCGCAGCCCACCCGCCGGGCCGCGCGCATCGGCTTCACGGTCACCGGACTCACCCTGTACGTGCTGTGGAACCTCACCACCCTGGTGGGAGCCCTGGGCGCCGAGGCGCTGGGCGACACCGACACGTGGGGCCTGGACGCGGCGAGTCCCGCCGTGTTCCTCGCGCTGCTCGCGCCGATGCTCAAGACCACCACCGAACGCGTCACGGCGGGGCTGGCCGTCCTGCTGGCCCTGACGCTGCTGCCCGTTCTGCCGGCGGGCGTGCCCGTCCTGCTCTCGGCGCTCGCGGCGCCCGTCGTCCTCTTCCTCATGGGACGGACGAAGCGGGGACAGCACGCCGAGAGCACCGCGGACACCGCGGACGCCGAGAACACCGCGGACGGTACGGCCGCACAGCGGAAGAAGGGTGAGCGGCGCTCATGAACGTCTGGATCGCCATCGGACTGACCGTGGCGGGCTGCTACCTCGCCAAACTCCTGGGCCTGCTGGTGCCCGCGGGCGTGCTGGAGCGACCGCTCGTCCAGAGGATGGCCGCCCTGCTGCCCGTGGCGCTGCTGGCGGCTCTGACCGCGCAGCAGACTTTCGGCGACGGCCAGCAGCTCGTCCTCGACGCCCGTGCCGCCGGTCTCGGCGCGGCGGCACTCGCCCTGGTCCTTCGCGCCCCCTTCCTGGTCGTCGTCGGCGCGGGTGTCCTGGTCACGGCGGGCGTGCGCGCGCTGGCCTGAGCGGGGCGAGCGGCCGGGGAGACCGAGCGAGAAGGCGCCCGCCCACCGCACCGGACACGCGGTCAGCCGAGCGGACGACCGTACGAGCGGAGCGTCCCCAAGGCTCTGAGCGTCACCAGGGGACGCCCTTCCAGCGCGGTTCCCGGCGCCCACTGACGCCAGGTCACGGGCCATCCGCCGTCGTCCTGCTGTTCGGCTGCCAGGTGGTCGAGTGAGCGCTCCAGCTCCTCGTCCGTGAACCAGCGGCGGGCCAGGGACCCGGGTGTACGGGCGTAGTCGTGCGGGAAGTGGTGCTCGCCCGGCGCGTAGCCCGTCGCCACCGGGTACTCCGCCCGTCTGGAGGGATCGAGCACCGCCAGGCGCTGTTCGCGCACCAGTCGGCCGAGCCGGTCGGCCGCCGCCTCGGCGCGGGCCCGGTCGGGGGCGCCGTCCAGGAAGGCGACCGCGGCCTCGACCTCGTAGGGATGGGACTGCTCCAGGGCCTCGACGGCACTCCAGCAGAAGTCCGTCGCCCGGAACAGCCATGCGTGCCAGACCTGGTTGCCGTGCAGCAGCCCGACGACCGGGCCGGTCGCGAGCAGCTCCGCCGGCGGGTTGTCCACGATCGGGATGAACGGTGCCGCGGGATAGCCGCGCTGCGTGGGAAGCAGAGCGGGCAAAGCGCCTTCCTTGGTCGATACATCGGTCAGATAGCGACAGATCCGTTCCGCGCGCTGTCCGTCGCAGCGGTCGATCGAATCCAGGACGCTCAGCGCGTGGGCGGTGTGCAACGGCTGGCTGACCGGACCCCGGAGATCGGGTTCCAGCGCGTGACCGTAGCCGCCGTCCTCGTTGAGATAGGCGGAGAGGGCCGTCTCGACGGCACCGGGATCTCCGTCCAGGAATCCATGGGCGAACCTCCGCTGTTCGAGGACCCGGGCCGTGAGCCAGATGAACTGCTCGGCGCGGGCGAGGGCGTTTGCTCCGGTTCCAGCCATGGACCGACCGTAGAGCGGAAAGGGGCCCCGCAGGTGCCCGGCGGACCGGCTGCACTCTCAGGAGCGGGATACTGGTGGCATGCGGTTGACGATTTTCTGGGAGCGGATGGCCGACCACTTCGGTGCGGCGTACGCGGACTCCTTCGCCCGTGACCATGTGATGGCCGAACTCGGCGGCCGCACGGTGCGCCAGGCCCTGGACGCGGGCTGGGACGCCAAGGACGTCTGGCGCGGGGTCTGCACGGCCATGGACGTCCCGGCGGACAGGCGCTGAAGCCTGTGGATGCCCGAGGGGCGGGCGTTGAAGGCCGGGCCCGTTCCGGCGGACGGGTGTTGAACCCGGCGCGCGCGGCCGGTGGGCGTCCCAGCCGGCGTTCAGGGCCTTGCACAAGGGCAGAACGCGACGGAACGCCGTTCACGGGCGGAACCGAACCGGAGCGGAACCGGAACGGTCGCCTCGGGGCGGGGGACCGGTGGCCGGCGGCATAGGCCAGACTTGTCCCGTGTCATCGACAGACGAGACCGCCCCGTCCCAGCCGTCCGCATCCCCGCCCGCCCCGCCGGCCGCACCACCCGCGCCGCCCTCCGGCGTCGGCGGGGTCCGCATGCCCGGCTGGCTGCCGCGTGCGATGGTGCTGGCCCTGGCTCTCTACGCCTGCTTCCAGCTCGGCAGCTGGGCGTTCGACCAGCTCATCGGGCTGCTGACGAACGTGCTGATCGCGTTCTTCCTCGCGCTCGCCATCGAGCCCGCGGTCGGCCGGATGGCCGGTCGCGGCATGCGCCGCGGGCTGGCCACGTTCCTCGTCTTCCTCGGCCTGATGATCTTCGGCGTCGGATTCGTGGTGCTGCTGGGGTCGATGCTCGCGGGCCAGATCGTCGACATGGTCGACGAGTTCCCCAAGTACATCGACTCGGTGATCAACTGGGTCAACCAGACCTTCCGCACCGAACTCTCCCGGGTCGAGGTCCAGGACAGCCTGCTGCACTCCGACTGGCTGCAGAAGTACGTCCAGAACAGTGCCACCGGAGTGCTCGACGTCTCCACCACGGTCCTCGGCGGGCTGTTCCGGCTGTTGACGATCTTCCTGTTCTCCTTCTACTTCGCGGCCGACGGACCCCGGCTCCGCCGCGCCCTGTGCTCCGTCCTGCCCCCGGCCCGGCAGACCGAAGTGCTGCGCGCCTGGGAGATCGCGGTCGACAAGACCGGCGGATACATCTACTCGCGCGGCCTGATGGCGTTGATCTCCGGCGTCGCGCACTACGTCCTGCTGGTGATCCTCGGGGTGCCCTACGCCCCGGCACTCGCCGTCTGGGTCGGGCTCGTCTCCCAGTTCATCCCCACCATCGGCACGTATCTCGCGGGTGCCCTGCCCATGTTGATCGCCTTCACGATCGACCCCTGGTACGCCCTGTACGTGCTCGGGTTCGTCGTGATCTACCAACAGTTCGAGAACTACGTGCTCCAGCCCAAGCTGACCGCGAAGACCGTCGACATCCACCCCGCGGTCGCCTTCGGGTCGGTCATCGCCGGCACGGCCCTCCTCGGCGCGGTCGGCGCGCTGGTCGCCATTCCCGCCGTCGCGACGCTCCAGGCGTTCCTCGGCGCCTATGTGAAGCGGTACGACGTCACCGACGACCCACGCGTGCACGGAGGAAGCAGCCGCGCGCCCGGGAGGCGGTTGCCGTCCCGGATGCGCCGTCTGGTGAACGACCCCCGGGCCGCCGGACGCGGGGGCGCGGAGGGCGGGCCGGACGGGCCGCCTCAGCGGTAGCCCGTCACATCGGCCGGCAGGCCCGGGTCCTGGACCTCGGCCAGATACCGCCAGGCGTCGGGCCGGCTCCCGTCCACATCGGTGAAGCCGTACACCTGGGCGAGCTGCCCGCTGGAGAGCGACCTGCCGTTCCAGCGGGCCACCTCGGGATCGCCGGCGAGGGCGGACACAGCGCGGCCGACGTACGCCGGGGACTCGGAGATCGCGAAGTGGGGCGTGTGCGCGACGGCGTCCCGCCAGGTGGTCTCGGTCACCCCATGGGCCTGGAGCATGGCCTCGGACCGGAGCCAGCCCGGGGTGAGCGCGACGGCGGTCGCGCGGTGCGGTGCGAGTTCATGGCCGAGGGCGAAGGCCATCCGGTTCACCGCGGCCTTGGCCAGGTCGTAGAAGAACGAGACGCGGTAGTGGGACGCGTTGTACTCGTCCGTCCCGTCGGTCATCTCGACGACCAGGCCACCCGGTGTCTCGATCAGCAGCGGCAGCGCGAAGTGACTGGTGATGGCGTGGGTGTCGACGGCCAGCCGCAGGGTGTGCAGTCCGGTGCCGAGCGACGACTTCCACACCGGCTTGTCCCACTCGATCTCGGCGCCCCAGATGTCGTTCACCAGGATGTGCAGGGAGCCCTGCTCGCTCGCGATGCGGGCCACGAGCGCCCTGACCCGGTCGGGGACCAGATGGTCGACCTGTACGGCGATGCCCCGTCCGCCCGCCGCGTCGACCAGGGCCGCGGTCTCCTCGATCGTTTCGGGCCGGTCCATCTCGGAGCGCTCGGACCCGCTCGTACGGCCGGTCACGTACACGGTCGCCCCGGCGGCGCCGAGCTGCACGGCGATACCCCGCCCGGCCCCGCGGGTGCCTCCGGCGACGAGTGCCACCCGGCCGGCCAGATCGGATCCGGGGGCCTGTCCTCCGTCGGGTGCTCCGGGCTCCGTCATCGCTCCCATACCGATCGAATATAGGGCGATACGCTCAGGTGTGCAGGCTCGGTCGTGTACCGGCGAGAGGTCGCCGGTGTTCGGTCACGGGGTGGCCGCAGGGCCGCGTGGTGCGCTTGACACGAAAATCGAACATCCATTCTGATGGGATTCCGGCCGGGTTTTCCCGGGCCCGGCCGTGGAGTTGTCCACAGGCCGGGAGGACGTCGAGGCCCATTGTCAGTGGCAGGGGTTAGCGTCTGAGACGTGAAGCGATCGACTCAAGCAAATCGGGTGGAACCCATGGCAGGTAACGACCGCGAGAAGGCGCTGGACGCCGCACTCGCACAGATTGAACGGCAGTTCGGCAAGGGCGCGGTGATGCGCCTGGGCGAGCGGCCGAACGAGCCCATCGAGGTCATCCCCACGGGATCGACCGCGCTGGACGTCGCCCTCGGCGTCGGCGGTCTGCCGCGCGGCCGTGTGGTGGAGGTGTACGGGCCGGAGTCCTCCGGCAAGACGACGCTGACGCTGCACGCGGTGGCGAACGCGCAGAAGCTCGGCGGCTCGGTGGCGTTCATCGACGCCGAGCACGCGCTCGACCCGGAGTACGCGAAGAAGCTCGGCGTCGACATCGACAACCTCATCCTGTCCCAGCCGGACAACGGTGAGCAGGCGCTGGAGATCGTCGACATGCTGGTGCGCTCCGGCGCCCTGGACCTGATCGTCATCGACTCCGTGGCGGCCCTGGTGCCCCGTGCGGAGATCGAGGGCGAGATGGGCGACTCGCACGTGGGCCTCCAGGCGCGTCTGATGAGCCAGGCACTCCGCAAGATCACCAGTGCGCTCAACCAGTCCAAGACCACCGCGATCTTCATCAACCAGCTCCGCGAGAAGATCGGCGTGATGTTCGGTTCCCCGGAGACCACCACCGGTGGCCGGGCGCTGAAGTTCTACGCCTCGGTGCGCCTGGACATCCGCCGGATCGAGACACTCAAGGACGGCACCGACGCCGTCGGCAACCGCACGCGCGTCAAGGTCGTCAAGAACAAGGTCGCCCCGCCGTTCAAGCAGGCGGAGTTCGACATCCTCTACGGCCAGGGCATCAGCCGCGAGGGCGGTCTGATCGACATGGGTGTGGACCACGGCTTCGTCCGCAAGGCCGGCGCCTGGTACACGTACGAGGGCGATCAGCTCGGCCAGGGCAAGGAGAACGCCCGCAACTTCCTCAAGGACAACCCCGACCTCGCCAACGAGATCGAGAGGAAGATCCTGGAGAAGCTGGGTATCGGTGTCCGCCCGGACGCCGATGCGGGCGAGCCTGCCGCGGACACCGCTGCGACGGCGGCTGGAGCACCGGCGGCCGACGCGGCGGCGAAGCCGACGACCACCGCGGCTTCCAAGGCCAAGCCGGCCAAGACCGCGGCGGCCAAGAGCTAGGCCGTGACACGTCGTACGGAGTGGCCGGGCAGCCCTGCCGAGCCCGGCGGCGACCCCGAATCCGACTACGGGCCCGCCGAGCCGGAGGCGGCCGCCGGGGCGCGGCCCGGGCGCCGCTCGCGCGGTGGAGCGGGTGCCGGGAGCGGATTCGGCGAAGGCGCGGGCCGCCGTGCCCGCTCCGGCACCAGGAGCAGCGGCTCCCCTTCCTCGTCGAGGGCCGAGAAGGGGGAGCCGCGTGACCCGGTCGAGCAGGCGCGCAACATCTGCCTGCGGCTGCTCACCGGGACGCCACGAACGCGCAAACAGCTCGCGGACGCCCTGCGCAAGCGGGAGATCCCGGACGAGGCGGCCGAGGAAGTGCTCGCGCGCTTCGAGGACGTCGGGCTGATCGACGACTCGGCGTTCGCCGGGGCGTGGGTGGAGTCCCGGCACCACGGCCGAGGGCTCGCGCGCCGTGCCCTCGTCCGTGAGCTGCGGACGAAGGGCGTGGACTCCGCCGTGATCGACGAGGCGGTCGGCCGGCTCGACCCGGATCAGGAGGAGGAGACGGCACGCGAGCTCGTGGCCCGCAAGCTCCGCTCCACGCGGGGCCTGGACCGGGACAAGAGGCTGCGCCGCCTGGCGGGGATGCTCGCGCGCAAGGGATACGGGGAGGGCATGGCCCTGCGGGTGGTTCGGCAGGCGCTGGAGGAGGAGGGCGAGGAAACGGAAGGCCTGGACGAGCCTTTCTGAGGTCGAGGTCCGGAGATATCGCAAGCCAGAAGCCAGAAGCCAGAAGCCAGAAGCCAGAAGCCAGAAGCCAGAAGCCAGAAGCCAACGTCAACGTTCGGCGGCTCGTGTCCGTGGCTGGTCAGTAGTCCGTGGTCACTGTCCGGCCAGGGACGCGCGACGGATGGTGGCGTCGACGAGGGCCAAGGCGTCCGCGGCCGTGCGGCCGCCATGGCGGTTCCAAGGGCCGATCAGTCCGGGCCAGCCTTGGGCGCGCAGCTCCGTGATCAGCCAGGCGCCGGCCCGGTCCACGGTGTCGAGGGAGCCGTAGCCGAGGCGGTGGGCAGAGATCAGGGCGCCGCAGACGCAGCGTGCGCCACGGGCGTTCCGCAGCCGGTACGGGGTGTTCTGCCAGCCCCACTCGGCCAGGATCTGCCGTGCGTAGCCGAGATGGGTCGAGGGGCGCAGGTCGCCCTGCCCGACCCGGCGCCAGAGGTGGACGCGGTCGGGCAGCACCGCGCCCAGCCGTCCGGGCAGCGGGCGCTCGTGCGGGGGCGCCGCGGGCAGGGTTCGCAGGGCGTCGTCGACGAGCCGGTCCACGGGTACGGACAGCAGGCTCCGCCAGTCGGAGTGCCCCGCGGCCGGGGGATCCGCAGGTTCCGCAGGCCGTGCGGACGTCGACTCCGCCGGGCCGATCGCGGGCTCGGGGACGGTGTGCTCCCAGCCTGTGACGATCTGCTGCCACGCCTGGCTGTCGTGCAGTCGGGAGGCCTGGCCGTCGAGCTGTTCGGGGGTGAGGACAGCGGTCGCCATGAGTGCGTCATCTCCGTACATTTCGGTCCTCTGTGTGAGGCGAATGTCCGTCACGCACGGCGATTGCTCTAGTGGAACGTGGCGTTCGGGTGTGCGGCACCCGAGCGCACCCTGATATCCGAACGCACCTGACGCCCGGCACCAGAGCTCAGGTGCCAGGCGTCAGATCGCGGCAGATCCCAGATCCCAGATCCCCGGTGTCGGATCCCCGGTGTCGGGTGTCAGGTGTCAGGTGGGGATGACCGGAAGTCCGGCGGCCCGCCACGCCTGGAAGCCGCCGATCAGGTCGGTGGCCCGGTGCAGTCCCAGCTGCCGCAGCGAGGCGACCGCGAGGCTCGAGGCGTATCCCTCGTTGCAGACGACGACGATCCGGAGGTCGTGGCCGACCGCTTCGGCGGCGCGGTGGCTGCCCCGGGGGTCGAGTCGCCATTCCAGTTCGTTGCGTTCGACGACCAGCGCGCCCGGGATCAGCCCGTCCCGGTCGCGGAGAGCCGCGTACCGGATGTCCACCAGCAGGGCCCCGGCCTCCGCTGCCGCGGCGGCCTCGGGCGGGCCGACCCGGTCGTAGTCGGCCCTGACGCGCTCCAGCAGTTCGTCGATGCCCACGGGGGGCGGGGCATCCGGCACGGCCTTGTGCCGCCTCGTGTTTCGCTCCTCGCTCACTGCCAGTCCTCCGGGCGCTCGGTCTGCTCCAGGCGCAGCACCGCACCGGTGCGGCTGAACCGGCGGATCCGCGGCAGGGGCGGGTAGTAGGCGTGGACCGAGACCGCGTGGGCGACCTCGGACTCGTTGAGGACCTCATGGACGTGGTTCTGCCCGAAGGCCCTGCCCTGGCCGGTCGCCAAATCCCTGGACCGGTCCACCCCGTCCGTCAGCTCCAGCGTCCTCCAGCCGTCGGTGGGCAGTCGCACGGCCAATGAGTGTTCCGTGAGGGCGCCGACAGCGGTGGTGAACGCGCCGAACGAGTCGGCGTGATCGTGCCAGCCCGTGCCGGTGCCGGGCGGCCAGCCGATCAGCCACGCCTCGCTGCCGCCCGGTCCGTCGAGCCGGATCCAGGTGCGGCCCTCCGGATCGAGGGGGAGCGAGGCGATGAGCGCCTCGTCCCGAGCGGCGCTGCGAACGAAGTCCATCAGCTCCGCGACCGTCGGTGCGGCGGAGGAGGTCGCGGAGCCCCCGGTCACGGGGGTGGAACGGGCAGGAATGGAGGAGGGGGAAGGAACGGAGGAACGGGAAGGAACAGCGGCTGCCGTGGGCACGGCGGAGCGTGGGGAAGACACGAGGACCGTCCTGAGAGTTCGCGCGGGGTTCCGGCCGTGCGGAAGGAAAGCGGCACGCACCGGCAGAGAGAGGCGATTCAGCAGGACGGGCGACACACGCAGCCCGCGTAACGGACGAGGTCCATATGGACCCTCCGCCACAGGCGCACATCGGTGTCGGTCATGATCTGGAGTACACCACGCGCGCCCGTGACGGTCAATCGATCACGTACGACGGCCGATCGGTCAAGGGAGCCCGGCGGCCCCGTCGGCGTGGACCCGGGCCCGGGGCGGCTGCTCCTGCGCGGCATCCCGTTCGTCCCCGGTGTCACCCGGTTCCACGGGCTCCTGCGCTTCGCGGGGCGCACCGCCCAGAGCGGCCCGTGCCGCGGTGAACAGCTCCGCGGGCCGAACGCCGCCGAAGGCCGCCACCAGGTGCCCGTCCGGCCTGACCAGCAGGACGGTATGGGCCGATGCTCCCGGGTAGCTCTCGGTGACCAGCAGTTCCGTGGACCCGGGCAGCGCCGCCACGGCGTCCGTGAGGCGGGGCATGACGCCCGCGGTCTGCCAGTGCCGACGGTCCCAGACACCCGTCCCCGGCGCGACCAGGACCACCAGCGGACGGCCCTGCCCGACCCGCTCCCGCAGCCGCGCCGTCGTCCCGTCCGGCGCCGTCACCATCACGTCGGTGACCGGCGCACCGGGGGGCGTACCGACGACGATGTGCGCCTCGGCGTGCGGCGGTGCAAGGGGGGAGTGCGAGTACGAAGGGGGCGCACCCAGGGCTCCACAGCCGAGATGGCCGTCGGAGAGCAGGGTGTCGTGGCCGCGTGCGGCACCCGGGACCAGGGTCCGCAGGCCGCCTCCGCCGCGCAGTATCGGCAGCGACTGGTCGGCGGCGCGCAGCCGTGCGGCCACCGCCGCCCGACGCTCCGCCTGGTAGCTGTCGAGGAGGTGCTCGGCCGGGCCGTGGTGCCAGGCGTGGGCCAGCTTCCAGGCCAGGTTCTCGGCGTCCCGGATCCCCTCGTCCAGTCCCTGCGTGCCCACGGCGCCCAGCAGGTGCGCCGCGTCCCCCGCCAGGAAGGCACGCTGCTTGCGCCAGCGCCGGGCGAGCCGGTGGTGGAGCGTGTGAACGCCGGTGTCCAGCAGTTCGTACGCCGGGGTCTCGCCGCACCAGCCGGCCAGGGTGTCCCGGATACGGGTGATCAGAGCTTCGGGGGTGACCAGTTCGCCACGCGGCGGCAGCAGCCAGTCCAGCCGCCAGACGCCGTCCGGCAGCGGCCGGGCGGAGACCTCGGCGCCCCCGGTCCGCCAGGGCGGCTGCCGGTGCAGGACCGCCTCGTCGGGCCAGGGCAGCTCGGCCCGGAGCGCGGCGACGGCATGCCGCTCCACCGCCGTACGGCCGGGGAACCGGATGTCCAGCAGCTTGCGCACGGTCGACCGGGCGCCGTCGCAGCCGACCAGATAACTCCCGCGCCACCAGGTCGAGCCCGGCTCCCTCGTGTGCACCGTGATGCCGTCGGGGTCCTGCTCCAGCGTGTCGATCCGGCTCAGCGGCACCCGCTGGACCAGCGGCGCCTTGTCCACCGCCGCCCGCAGCGCGCCGCTCAGCGCATGCTGCGGAACATGGAGCGGCGCGGGAAGGAGTCCCGTGAGCGGGACCTCGTCCTCGTCCCTCCGGCCTCCGCTCAGCGGCACGTTCCGGACCAGTTGCTTGCGGCGCATCGAACGCCACCCGGACCAGCGCAGCCCGACCCGGTCCAGCTCCGGGCAGCCGAGTCGTCCCATCAGGTCGGCGGTGTCCTCGCGCAGCACGACCGTGCGGGCGGGACGGGGCTCCTCCGCGCCGGGGCCCTCGTCGAGAACGATCGAGGGGACGCCCTGGGCGGCGAGGGCCAGCGACAGCGTCAGGCCGACGGGCCCGGCGCCGACGACGATCACCGGGTCCACGGCTCGTACCCTCCGACCCGTACGGTCATGCGGAACGTGGCAAAGGAAGCCGGGTGCGTGATCACAGAACGTATGCAACCCACTGGTGGTGCTTGCGTCAAGTGACCGAGGCAGCGACGCGTGCGCCGCTGCCTCGAATGCTCCTGCTCGTCAGGGCCGGGAAGGGCCCGGGGCGGTCAGTCCTTCGTCACACCGGTCCCACCGGCACCGTCGGCCGTCGGGCCTGCGCCCCCTGCGCCCCCCGCGTCCGGGCCGGGAACGGCCTCCACCGCGGGGATGCCGGCGGCCGGGGCGCCGGGTGCCACCTTGATGCCGGTCTTGGCGCGACGGCCGCGCTTCTCGATCCACGTCGCCAGCGCCGAGAGCAGCAGGCACATCGCGATGTAGAGCGTGCCGATGACGACGATCGTCGAGACGTACGGGTACTGGCCGTTCACCTGCGTGTTGGAGGCGATCAGACGCGCGGTCTGGAGCAGCTCCGGGTACAGGATGATGAAGCCGAGCGAGGTGTCCTTGAGGGTCACCACGAGCTGACCGATGATGGTCGGCAGCATCGACCGGACGGCCTGCGGCATCAGGACGCTGACCATGACCTGCGTCTTGCTCATGCCGAGCGCGTACGCCGCCTCGCTCTGGCCCTTGGGCACCGAGTTGATGCCGGCCCGCAGCACCTCGGCCTGGACGCAGCCGTTGTAGACGGACAGACCCGCGGCCAGCGCCCACATCGAGTAGTCGGTGAGGAAGCCGACCCAGATGGCGTAGATGGTGATCAGCAGCGGCAGCGAGCGGAACAGCTCGATGAAGGTGGTCGCCGCCCAGCGGACCGGCTTGTGGTCGGAGAGCCGGCCCACCACCAGGACCACGCCGAGGACCAGCGAGCCGACCGCGGCGAGACCGAACGCCTTGAGCGTGGCGAGCAGGGCGTCGGCGATGTTCTGCCGGATGCCCGCGTAGTTGAAGATGTCCCACATCGCGGGGGCGAGGTGCCCCTTGTCGGCGAGCCGCACGATGCTGATCGCGATCAGCGCCGCGATGGCGAGGCTGCCGACGACCGCGTAGATCCGGTTGCGGACGACGGCCTTGGGACCCGGGGCGTCGTAGAGAACGCTGGCGCTCATCGGGCGACCTCCATGCGACGCTCCAGCAGCCGGAAGAGGCCGCTGATGGTAAACGTGACGATCAGGTAGCCGATGGCCACCCAGATGAAGACGGGGACGATGTCGTAGCCCCGGTCACTCATCAGCTTCTGCCAGCCGAACAGCTCGGCGACGCTGAAGGCACCGGCGATCGCGGAGTTCTTCGTCAACGCGATGAAGATGCTGCTCAGCGGTGGGATCACGGTCCGGGTCGCCTGGGGGAGCACCACGATCTGCAGGGTCTGGGCGAACGTCATGCCGATGGAGCGCGCGGCCTCGGCCTGCCCCAGCGGCACGGTGTTGATGCCCGAGCGGACCGCCTCGCACACGAACGAGGAGGTGTAGAAGCCGAGCGCCAGCGAGCCGAGCACGAACGGGCTCATCCCCGGGAAGAGGATCTCGGGCACGACGAAGAAGAAGATCAGGAAGAGCAGCGTCAGCGGGGTGTTGCGCATCAGCGTCACCCAGGCGGTGCCGAAGTACCGCAGCGGCGGCACCGGCGAGACCCGGAATCCGGCGATGAGCACACCGAGGACCAGGGCGATAACCGAGCTGACGGCGGTGATCGACACGGTTCCTATGAAGCCGTCGCGGAACTCTGGGAAATTGTCGAGCAGTACGTTCATGAGGTCTCCGCGTCGGCGGTCAGCGGCATCAGGGCAGGGGAAGGGGCGCCCCGTACGCCAGCGGTCCCCGGGGAGACCGGGACGGCGGTGGCGTACGGGACGCCTGGGTCACTCGCGGTGCGTCGTGACGGATGACGGGGTGCCGGCTCTCGACGGCGGGCCGGAGCCCGCGTCCGGGAGCCGACGGCGTCAGTAGCGCTCGATGGCCGGCGGCTCGACGTAGTCCGAGCCGGACAGACCGAGCGTGGCCTCGTAGATCTTCTTGTACGTGCCGTCCTTGACGCGCTCCTCCAGCGACTTGCTGATGGCCTCGCGCAGCTCCTTGTCGTCCTTGTTCAGGCCGATGCCGTAGGGCTCGTCGGTGAACGGGTCGCCGACGACCTTGAGCTTGCCGGAGTTGGCGGCCGCGTAGCCCTTGAGGATCGAGTCGTCCGTGGTGACGGCGTCGACCTGCTTGGTCAGCAGCTGCTGCACGCAGTCGGAGTACTTGGCCAGCTCGACGACGCTCGCGCCGTACTCCGGCTTCTTGATCTCCTGGAGCGGCGTGGAGCCGACGATCGAGCAGACCTTCTTGCCCTTCACCGCGTCCTTGCCGGTGATCGCCTTCTCGTCCTCGCGCACCAGGAGGTCCGCGCCGGCCTTGTAGTACGGCCCGGCGAAGCCGACCTGCTTCTTGCGCTCGTCGTTGATCGTGTACGTGCCGACGTAGTAGTCGACCTGGCCCTTGGAGATGGCCGTCTCACGCACGCCGGAGTCGACGGTCTTCCACTCGATCTGCTTGTCCGAGAAGCCGAGGTCGGCCGCGACCATCTTGGCGATCTCGATGTCGAAGCCCGAGCGCTCCTTCGTCGACTGGTCCTCGAAGCCGAGGTACGGCTGGTCGGCCTTGGCGCCGATGACCAGCTTGCCGCGCTCCTTGGCCTTCTTGAAGACCGGGGAGTCCAGGGCGACGTCCTTGGCCGCGGTGTACGTGGGCAGTGCGGGGGCCTCGGAGGAACCGGGCTTCGTGCCGCCCGGCTTGTCACCGGCGGAGCCCTCCTTGCCGCCGCAGGCGGTCGCGGTCAGGGCGAGGACGGCGATGGCCGCGACGGCGGCGGACTGACGGAGCTTCATGTGAACAATCCTTAGGTCGTGGGTCGTTGTCGTCAGTGGTGAAGGATCTTCGACAGGAAGTCCTTGGCCCGGTCGCTGCGCGGGTTGCTGAAGAACTGGTCCGGGGTCGCCTCCTCGACGATCTTCCCGTCGGCCATGAACACGACGCGGTTGGCGGCGGAACGGGCGAAGCCCATCTCGTGGGTGACGACGATCATCGTCATCCCGTCCCGGGCCAGCTGCTGCATGACCTCCAGGACCTCGTTGATCATCTCCGGGTCGAGCGCCGACGTGGGCTCGTCGAAGAGCATGACCTTCGGGTCCATGGCCAACGCCCGTGCGATCGCGACGCGTTGCTGCTGGCCACCGGAGAGCTGCGCCGGGTACTTGTCGGCCTGTACGCCGACGCCCACCCGGTCGAGCAGGGTCCGGGCCTTCTCCTCCGCAGCCTTCTTGTCGGCCTTGCGGACCTTGACCTGGCCCAGCATGACGTTCTCCAGCACCGTCTTGTGTGCGAAGAGATTGAACGACTGGAAGACCATGCCCACGTCGGCACGCAGCCTGGCCAACTCCTTGCCCTCCTGGGGCAGGGGCTTGCCGTCGATCGAGATCGCTCCCGAATCGACCGTCTCCAAGCGGTTGATCGTGCGGCACAGCGTGGACTTGCCGGACCCGGAAGGCCCGATGACGACCACGACCTCGCCACGGGCGATGGTCAGGTCGATGTCCTGGAGCACATGCAGCGCGCCGAAGTGCTTGTTGACGTTGCTCAGTACGACCAGGTCGTTCGCCGCGGGCGCGGCACCCTCGGCGTCCTTGGTCACTGAAACTCCGCTCATCGGCTTCTTGCTCCGTCCTCCTCGGTTGAACAAGGACAGTAATGACGCAGTGCTACCAACGTCATTACATCTGAGCGGAAATTGAGCATAACGATCCGGCGGCAACCGGACACTCCGCGTGAACGGGACGCCACGCGCCGCCCCGGGGGCGTACCGGGTGCATAACGGAAACCCTGCTGTAACCGGCAGGCTCTTGACTGGTGTGCCCTTCATCGGCGTGGATGCCTTGAGCGAGGAACACGTGAAACACCGCAGAACGGGAAGTCCCATCGGGTCTCTCGGGGGATCTCGCAGGTGAAGCGCGGGTTAATGTCGCTCTCTACCTGGTGACGCCGTGCGACCGTGACGCGAACGGAAGCGACGACCCGAACGAGCCCGAGACACGGAGAGGAGGGCCATGAGACTGCTGCTCGTCGAGGACGACGACCATGTCGCGGCGGCCCTGTCCGCCGTGCTCGCCCGGCACGGATTCCAGGTCGTGCACGCCCGCAACGGCGAGGAGGCCCTGCGCGCGCTGCTGCCCGCCGAGAAGGAGCCCTTCGGGGTGATCCTCCTCGACCTCGGCCTGCCCGACCAGGACGGCTACGAGGTGTGCGGGAAGATCCGCAAACGCACCGCGACCCCCGTGATCATGGTCACCGCCCGCGCCGACGTGCGCTCACGCATCCACGGACTCAACCTCGGCGCCGACGACTACGTCACCAAGCCGTACGACACCGGCGAGCTGCTCGCCCGTATCCACGCGGTCGCCCGGCGCACCTCCAGCGGCGAGGACACCGGGCCGACCCCCGTCGCGGCCCTGCGGCTCGGACCGGTCACCATCGAGCTGCCGACCCGCCGGGTCAGCGTCAACGGCGCCGAAGTCCAGCTCACCCGCAAGGAGTTCGACCTGCTTGCCCTCCTCGCCCAGCGCCCCGGCGTCGTCTTCCGCCGCGAGCAGATCATCAGCGAGGTCTGGCGCACCAGCTGGGAGGGGACCGGGCGCACCCTGGAGGTCCACGTCGCCTCCCTGCGCTCCAAGCTGCGGCTGCCCGCCCTGATCGAGACCGTGCGGGGCGTCGGCTACCGGCTCGTCGCGCCGTCCGCGTAACGGGCGGGTACGTCTCCCGGTGCGCTCCCGCCTGCTACCGCTGCTTATCGTGCTGATGGCCGCCGTCCTGCTCACCCTCGGCTTCCCGCTCGCGATCAGCGTGGCCGCCGCCGAACAGCAGCGGCTGGTGATCGACCGGATCGACGACACCGCACGGTTCGCCGCCCTGGGGCAGTCCATCACCGACACCTCCCCGGACAGCGAGGAGCGCCGCCGCACCCTCCAGACCGACCTGCAGCTCTACGCCTCGGTGTACGACATCCGCGCCGGCGTCTTCTTCCGGGACGACCGGGCCCTGGCCAAGGCCCCCGGCTACTGGACCCTGCCCGTCGAGGGGGAGGGGCGCACGGCCTTCAACGAGGCGTTGCTGGGTCGCCGCTCGCACGACCCCCCGCAGGTCTGGCCCTGGCGCGACGGCCGCGTCGTCGTCGCCTCGCCCGTCGTGCGCGACGGCGACGTGGTCGCCGTGGTCGTGCTCGACTCGCCCACCGGTGAGATGCGGTCCCGGATCCTGCGGACGTGGCTGTTCATCGGCCTCGGCGAGGCGCTGGCGCTGCTGGTGGCGGTCGGCGCGGCGGTACGGCTCACCGGCTGGGTCCTGCTGCCGGTACGGACCCTGGACGCGGCCACCCGCGACATCGCCGGCGGCCGTATGCGCTCCCGGGTCGCCGCCTCCGCCGGGCCGCCGGAGCTCAGACACCTGGCTCGTTCCTTCAACGAGATGGCGGACAACGTCGAGGACGTGCTGGAGCAGCAGCGCGCCTTCGTCGCCGACGCCTCGCACCAGCTGCGCAACCCGCTCGCCGCCCTGCTGCTGCGCATCGAGCTCCTCGCCCTGGAGCTGCCCGAGGACAGCGAGGAGATCGCTGCCGTGCGTACCGAGGGCAAGCGGCTGGCCCGGGTCCTCGACGACCTCCTGGACCTCGCGCTGGCCGAACACGTCGAGGCGGACCTCCAGCTGATCGACATCGTCCCGCTCACCGCCGAGCGCATCGCGTCCTGGCGTCCGATGGCGGAGCGGGAGGGCGTGAACCTGACCCTGGGCGGGGCCCCGGCGGCCACCGCCTGGGCCGACCCCGTCGCGCTCTCCAGCGCCCTGGACGCGGTGGTCGACAACGCCCTGAAGTTCACCCCCGCCGGAGAGGACGTCACCGTCACCGTCACCGCCGGAGCGCTCGCGGTGACCGTCGTGGTCGCCGACCGGGGCCCCGGCCTCACCGAGGCGGAGCTGGAGCGCGTCGGGGACCGCTTCTGGCGCAGTACCCGCCACCAGAACGTCAGCGGGTCGGGCCTGGGCCTCTCCATCTCCCGGGTGCTGCTCGCGGCGGGCGGCGGCTCGATCGCGTACGAGCACCACGAGCCGCACGGCCTGCGGGTGACCGTCTCGATCCCCCGCGACCTGCCGGGGAGCTGAAGGGGAGCCGCAGGGAGGCGCCGTCGGGCTTCAGGAGCGGCGGGCCCTCACGGTTTCACCGAGCGGTAGTAGTCCTTGGCCCCGTCGTGCACGTCCAGCGGATCCGTGTAGATCGCCGTCCGCAGATCCACCAACTGCGCCGCGTGGACCTCGCGGCCGATCCGGTCCCGGCTGTTGATCACCGTCCGGGTGAAGGCCTCGGTCATGGCCGCGTCCGTACGGTCGGTCGTGACGAGCAGGTTGGCGACGGCGACGGTGGGCACCGCCTGACCCTGCTGGGCCTCCGGATAGACGTCGGCGGGCATCATGGCGGACCGGTAGAAGCGGGTGGGGCCGGTCGCCGCCTGGAGCTCCGCGACCAGGTCGGCCTCCAGCGGCACCAACCGGATGTCGAAGCGCTGCGACAGCTCCTGCACGGCCGCGGTCGGCAGCCCGCCCGACCAGAAGAACGCGTCGAGCCGGCCCTGGGTCAGCCGTACGGGCATCGTGTCGATGCCCACCGGCACCGGTGTGATGTCGTCGGCCGGATCGAGCCCCGCCGCCGCCAGCAACCGGTCCGCGACCAGTCGTACCCCGGAGCCCTCCTGGCCGACGCCGACCCGCTTGCCCCGCAGGTCGGAGACCTTCCGGACGTCGGAGCCCCGGGGGACGACCAGCTGGACGTAGTCGTCGTACAGCCGGACGCAGCCGCGCAGCCGCTGGGCCCCCGGCCTGCCGTCGCGCAGGTAGGTGGCCACGGCGTCGGCGGTGGCGATGGTGAAGTCCGCGTCGCCCGTCGCCACCCGCGCCAGGTTCTGCTGCGACCCCTCGCTGGTCCGCAGCCGTATGGACACCTCCGGCATGTCCTTGGCGAGCGCGCCCTCCAGTCGCTCCCCGTACCGCTGGTAGACGCCGCTGGGCACTCCGGTGGAGAACGTGAGCGACCCGCTCGGGTCCCCGTCGTTCCCCTCGGGCTGCAACCACCACGCGAGCAGCCCGAGCACGACCGCGAGGACGACGCCCGTCTGCAGGGTGCGCCGGCGGCCGAATCGGGACAGAGCGTGGAACATGCGCGCGATCCTGCCAGCTCACCCGCCTCCCTGACCAGGCTTCCTCATGAGGCCCCGCCCACAGTGGACGGGAGCGGGCGTGGCCGGGGAAGGGGACGGGAGGGGGCCGCCCGGCAACCGCCTACCCTTGTCCCATGAGCAGCGGCAACCGGAGCGAAGCAGTGGACGTCCAGAAGAGCTACGAGGTGCGCACCTACGGGTGCCAGATGAACGTCCACGACTCCGAACGGCTGTCGGGTCTCCTGGAGGGCGCCGGATACGTCCGGGCCCCCGAAGGTTCCGACGGCGACGCCGACGTCGTCGTCTTCAACACCTGCGCGGTGCGGGAGAACGCCGACAACAAGCTGTACGGGAACCTCGGCCGCCTCGCGCCCATGAAGACCAAGCGCCCCGGGATGCAGATCGCCGTCGGCGGATGTCTCGCGCAGAAGGACCGCGACACCATCGTCAAGAGGGCCCCCTGGGTCGACGTCGTCTTCGGCACCCACAACATCGGCAAGCTGCCGGTCCTCCTGGAGCGCGCCCGCATCCAGGAGGAGGCGCAGATCGAGATCGCCGAGTCCCTGGAGGCCTTCCCCTCCACGCTCCCCACCCGCCGCGAGTCCGCCTACGCCGCGTGGGTCTCCATCTCCGTCGGCTGCAACAACACCTGCACCTTCTGCATCGTCCCGGCTCTGCGCGGCAAGGAGAAGGACCGCCGTACCGGCGACATCCTGGCCGAGATCGAGGCCCTGGTCGCCGAGGGCGTCTCCGAGATCACCCTCCTCGGCCAGAACGTGAACGCGTACGGCTCCGACATCGGCGACCGCGAGGCCTTCTCCAAGCTGCTGCGCGCCTGCGGCGCCATAGAGGGCCTGGAGCGCGTCCGCTTCACCTCGCCGCACCCCCGCGACTTCACCGACGACGTCATCGCCGCCATGGCCGAGACGCCCAACGTGATGCCGCAGCTGCACATGCCGATGCAGTCCGGATCGGACAGCATCCTGAAGGCGATGCGCCGCTCCTACCGCCAGGAGCGCTTCCTGGGAATCATCGAGAAGGTGCGCGCCGCGATGCCGGACGCCGCCATCTCCACCGACATCATCGTGGGCTTCCCCGGCGAGACCGAGGAGGACTTCGAGCAGACGATGCACGCCGTGCGCGAGGCCCGTTTCGCCAACGCGTTCACCTTCCAGTACTCCAAGCGCCCCGGGACGCCCGCCGCCGACATGGACGGCCAGATCCCCAAGGAGGTCGTCCAGGAGCGGTACATGCGACTGTCCGCCCTCCAGGAGCAGATCTCCTGGGACGAGAACAAGAAGCAGGTCGGCCGCACCCTGGACGTCATGGTCGCGGAGGGCGAGGGCCGCAAGGACGGAGCCACCCGGCGCCTCTCGGGCCGCGCCCCCGACAACCGCCTGGTCCACTTCACTCAGCCCGAGAAGCCTGTGCGCCCCGGCGACGTGGTGACCGTCGAGATCACCTACGCCGCCCCGCACCACCTGCTCGCCGAGGGCACGCCGCTCGCCGTACGGTCCACCCGCGCGGGCGACGCCTGGGAGAAGCGCACGACCGAGGCGACCGCCAAGCCCGGCGGGGTGATGCTCGGTCTCCCCGGCATCGGCGCCCCGGACCCGCTCCCGGCCGCCGCGGCTCCGGCCTGCGGCATCGGCTGACGGCATTCGCCCGGCAGACGGCCCCGGGGGCCCGCACGAGGCTGACCGGCCGGGCCCCCTGCCGGCAAGTACGCTGACCGGCATGCTTGTCGCCGCCGCCGTGTGCCCCTGTCCGCCGCTCCTGGTGCCCGAGGTCGCCGCCGGGGCCGCCCCCGAGCTCGACGCCGCGCGTGACGCGTGCCTCGACGCCGTGGGCGTGCTCGCCGCCTCGCGCCCGGACCTGCTCGTCGTCGTGGGGCCGGGCGACGACCGGTCCGCCGGGCCCCACCCGGCGGGGGCGCACGGGTCCTTCCACGGCGTCGGCGTGGATCTCGACGTGACGCTCGGCGACGCACCGCCGGACGCCGCCACCCCGGACCGGCCGCTGCCGCAGTCCCTCACGGTGGGCGCCTGGCTGCTGGGCCGGGCCCGCTGGGCGGGCGCTCCCGTCGACGGGCTCGCCGTGGCGGAGAGCGCGGCCGCCCGGGAGTGCGCGTCGGCGGGGCACTCCCTCGCCCGGCGAGCCGAGCGGGTCGCGCTCCTGGTGATGGGCGACGGCAGCGCCTGCCGCACCCTCAAGGCTCCCGGCTACCTCGACGAGCGGGCCGCCGCCTTCGACGCCCGTGCCACCGAGGCGCTCGGCTCCGCGGACCTCGACGCCCTCGCGGCGCTCGACGCGGCGCTCGCCCGTGAACTCAAGGCGGCCGGACGTGCCCCCTGGCAGCTGCTCGCCGGCGCCGCGCGGGACGCCGGGCTCGCCGGCCGGCTGCTGTACGAGGACGCCCCGTACGGCGTGGGCTACACCGTCGCCGCCTGGTCCTGAACGGACCGGCGGCGGGTACGGAGCACTCGGCCCCGTACCCGCCGCCGGTCCGCGGTCACCGCGTCAGGAAGCGGGCGGCGGGGGAGGGGGAGTGTTTCCGGGCGTACCGGGCGTACCTCCCGGAGTACCGGGGGCACCGGGCGTACCTCCATGAGTACCGGGGGCGCCGGGCGTACCTCCATGAGTACCGGGAGTACCGGGAGTACCGG
Source organism: Streptomyces sp. NPDC102283 (assembly GCF_044766265.1). Classification (NCBI taxonomy): domain Bacteria; kingdom Bacillati; phylum Actinomycetota; class Actinomycetes; order Kitasatosporales; family Streptomycetaceae; genus Streptomyces; species Streptomyces sp. NPDC102283. The sequence goes on along the minus strand of NZ_JBIWLQ010000025.1, from coordinate 81,930 downwards.
GGGTGCCCCCGTCCTTGTGCCCCAGCTTGTCCACGGCCTCCTTGGCCTTGCGCGTACCCGAATCGATCTTGTCGCTGTACTTGCCCTTGGTCTTCTGGTCGACCGTGCGCGCGGCCTTGTCGAGGCCCTGCTCGATCTTGCCCCCGTGCTGCTGCGCGAGGTCGCCGACCTTGTCCTTGGCCGGCCCCAGCTTGGCCTTCAGGTTGTCCAGGAACCCCATTGGGTCACCTTCCGTGCAGTGAGGACTGTTGAGGACTGCTCGCGGGAACGTTCTCCCGCCCCCATTGTCCGTCACCTGTCCGTTCCTGCCGTTTTTACTCGCCTTACTACGGTTCCCCGGCAGCATTCCCGACGTCGTTCTCCGCGCGCGGCCGCGTCGCCTCGAATACCTGGCGTGTTCGAGAGGCCCCGGATATTTGGGAGACTGTCCGGGTGACCCCTCCCGCTTCCGCCCCCCGCGTCATCACCGTCGTAGGCCCCACCGCAGCCGGAAAGTCGGATCTGGGGGTCTTTCTCGCCCAGCGGCTCGGCGGCGAGGTGATCAACGCCGATTCCATGCAGCTCTACCGGGGCATGGACATCGGCACCGCGAAGCTGACGCTCCCCGAGCGCGACGGTGTGCCGCACCGACTGCTGGACATCTGGGACGTCACCGAGACCGCCAGCGTCGCCGAGTACCAGCGTCTGGCCCGCCTGGAGATCGACCGGCTGCTCGCCGAGGGACGCACCCCGATCCTCGTCGGCGGCTCCGGGCTGTACGTGAAGGGCGCCATCGACGCCCTGGAGTTCCCCGGTACGGACCCGGAGGTGCGAGCCCGTCTCGAGTCGGAGTTGGCCGAGCGCGGCCCGGGCGTCCTGCACGAACGCCTCGCCGCCGCCGACCCGGGCGCCGCCCGCTCCATCCTGGCGAGCAACGGCCGCCGCATCGTCCGCGCCCTCGAAGTCATCGAGATCACCGGCAAACCCTTCACCGCCAACCTCCCCGGCGACGAGCCGGTCTACGACGCCGTGCAGATCGGCGTCGACGTGGACCGCCCCGAACTGGACGAGCGCATCGCCCTGCGCGTCGACCGGATGTGGGAGGCGGGCCTCGTGGACGAGGTGCGCGCCCTGGAGGAGTCCGGGCTGCGCGAGGGCCTCACGGCCTCGCGGGCGCTCGGCTACCAGCAGATCCTCGCGGTGCTCGCGGGCGAGTGCACCGAGGACGACGCGCGGGCCGGGACCGTGCGCGCCACCAAGCGTTTCGCCCGCCGTCAGGACTCGTGGTTCCGCCGTGACGCGCGTGTCGTGTGGCTCGGCGGCGGACACCGTGACCGGGGGGAACTGCCGCACCGGGCGCTGACGTTGGTCGAACGGGCGGTCACAGCCTGATCACGTGATGGCATCGGGACGCTCCGCCCGTCAATTCGGCACCCGCGATCGTGCCATCATCGAGCATCGATCATCAGTGGAGTCCGAGTTGGGAGGGCGCGTGGCGATGGAGGCCGGCCCTCGCGACACGGAGCAGCGCGACACCGAGCACGACATGCCGTCACCGCGGGAGACCGCGGGACGGCTGAGTCCTGACGGGCCCGACGAGCAGGACGTGACCCCCGAGGTCGAGGTCGAGCTGCGGCCCACCCGCAAGCTGCGGATCTGGCAGCTCGCGCCCATCGTCGTGCTGGCCGCGGTCGGCTCGCTGATGTTCGCCTTCCCTCTCGCCTTCGAGTTCGGTGACGGTGGTGCCATCGTCGCCATGCTGGGGCTCCTGATCAGCTGCTGCGCGGCAGGCTGGGGAATGATGGCCGCCCGGCGCGTCGGACACACCTGGCCGGGTCTGCCCTCCCGCGGCTCCGGCGAGCGCCCCGACTGGCGGGTGATCGCGCTGTACGTGGCGACCGGCGCCGCCCTGGTCGCCCTCGCCGTCTGGCGCGTGGCCCGGCTGCGCTGACGGCCGCGCCGCGCCCGGCCCGCCCGCGCGTCAGCAGGCCCGGCCACCCGGTCCGCCCGTGCGGGCCCCGGACGGCGCCGTCGGGTCCGTTCGTGTGCGGGTCACGGAACGGGCCGCCGGGTCCGCTCGTGCGGGTTGTCGGCGCCGCCTCGTACAGTTGGCGTGTGAGCACCTCGCAGATCGCCTTCCTCAAGGGTCACGGCACCGAGAACGACTTCGTGATCGTCCCGGACCCGGACAACGCCCTCACGCTGCCCGCCGCCGTCGTGGCCCGGCTCTGCGACCGCCGGGCAGGCGTCGGCGGCGACGGCCTGCTGCACGTCGTGCGGTCCGCCGCGCACCCCGAGGCGCGGGACATGGCGGACGAGGCCGAGTGGTTCATGGACTACCGCAACGCGGACGGCTCGATCGCCGAGATGTGCGGCAACGGCGTGCGCGTCTTCGCCCACTACCTCCAGCGCGCCGGCCTCGCCGAGGAGGGCGACCTCACCGTCGCCACCCGAGGCGGCCCCAAGCGCGTGCACCTCGCCAAGAACGGCGACATCACCGTCTCCATGGGACACGCCCTGCTGCCCGAGGAGAGCGTCACGGTCAGCGTCGGCGACCGCAGCTGGCCCGCCCGCAACGTCAACATGGGCAACCCGCACGCGGTCGCCTTCGTCGACGACCTCGACCACGCCGGAGACCTGCTCGCCGCCCCGCCCGTCAGCCCCGGAGCCGTCTACCCCGACGGCGTCAACGTCGAGTTCGTCGTCGACCGGGGCCCGCGCCACGTCGGCATGCGCGTCCACGAGCGCGGCTCCGGCGAGACCCGCTCCTGCGGCACCGGCGCCTGCGCGGTGGCTGTCGCCACCGCGCGCCGGGACGGGGCCGACCCCGCCGGGACCGGCCTCCCGGTCACCTACCGGGTGGACCTCCCCGGCGGCACCCTCGTCATCACCGAGCACCCCGACGGCGCGATCGACATGACCGGACCCGCGGTGATCGTCGCCGAGGGCGTCATCGACCCGGCCTGGCTCGAAACCTCCTGAGGAATGGCTCACGCGAAACGATGGCCACCCCGAGCTTCGCTCGAATGGGTGATCCGTTTCACGCGGGGCGAGAGCTGGACTGCGCCACGTGGTGGGGTCGATAGCATCAAGCACCGGTCCCGAGGGGCAACCGCTCCTCCCCAGCGCCGGTCGACGTCGCCGGAGGTGCCCCATGAGTGCAGAGGCCGCCGATCCGGGCGCTCCCCTTCGCAGGCGGAGCCGCCCCCGGATCGATCTGCGCAGACTGGGCCGGGTGGCGCTGCGCGGCCCGGTCTCGCGCGACCGGCTGCCCGACGCCATCGGCCATGTCGCCGAGGCGCACCGCGCCCACCACCCCGACGCCGACCTGACCATCCTGCGCCGGGCCTACGTCCTCGCGGAGTCCTCGCACCGCGGCCAGATGCGCAAGAGCGGCGAGCCGTACATCACCCACCCGCTGGCCGTCACCCTGATCCTCGCGGAGCTGGGCGCCGAGACCACCACCCTCACCGCCTCCCTGCTCCACGACACCGTCGAGGACACCGAGGTGACGCTCGATCAGGTGAAGGAGCAGTTCGGGGACGAGGTCTGTTATCTCGTCGACGGCGTGACGAAGCTGGAGAAGGTCGACTACGGCGCCGCCGCCGAACCGGAGACCTTCCGCAAGATGCTCGTCGCCACCGGCAACGACGTCCGCGTCATGTCGATCAAGCTCGCGGACCGGCTGCACAACATGCGCACCCTCGGCGTGATGCGCCCCGAGAAGCAGGCCAGGATCGCCAAGGTCACCCGGGACGTCCTCATCCCGCTCGCCGAACGGCTCGGCGTGCAGGCGCTCAAGACCGAGCTGGAGGACCTGGTCTTCGCGATCCTGCACCCCGAGGAGTACGAGCACACCCGCGCCCTGATCGCCGCCGCGGCGGGCCCGGACGCCCCCCTCGACACCATCGCCGACAACGTACGGGGCACCCTGCGCGACGCGGGCATCAGCGGAGAAGTCCTCATCAGGCCACGCCACTTCGTCTCCGTGCATCGGGTCCGCGGGAAACGCGGCGAGCTGCGCGGCACCGACTTCGGCCGGCTGCTCGTCCTCGTCACCGAGGACGCCGACTGCTACGCCGTCCTCGGTGAGCTGCACACCTGCTTCACCCCGGTGATCTCCGAGTTCAAGGACTTCATCGCCGCCCCCAAGTTCAACCTGTACCAGTCGCTGCACACCGCGGTCGTCGGCCCCGGGGGCGCCGTCGCCGAGATCCTGATCCGCACGCACCGGATGCACAAGGTCGCCGAGGCCGGCGTCGTCGCGCTGGGCAACCCGTACGCGCAGGACCCCGCCGCCGCCCCGCAGAACGAGCCGTCCGACGAGCGCGCCGACCCGACCCGGCCCGGCTGGCTCTCCCGGCTGCTGGACTGGCAGGAGTCCGCCACCGACCCCGACACCTTCTGGACCACCCTGCGCGCCGACCTCGCCCAGGACCGCGAGATCACCGTGTTCCGCACCGACGGAGGCACCCTGGGGCTGCCCGCCGGGGCCAGCTGCGTCGACGCCGCCTACGCGCAGTACGGCGACCGGGCGCACACCTCCATCGGAGCCCGGGTCAACGGCCGCCTCGCCACACTCAGCACCGTCCTCAGCGACGGCGACACCGTGCAGCTGCTGCTCGCCCAGGACACCGCGTCCGGCCCCTCGCCGGACTGGCTCGACCACGCGCGCACCCCCGCCGCCCGGATCGCGATCACCGGCTGGCTCACCGACCACCCCGACGAGGGGAAGCCCACCCCCTCGACGATGACGTCCGCGGACCCGGGCGGACCCGGCCCGGCGGAGCCCGCAGCCCCCGAGCGCGACGCCCTGGCCACCGCGCCGGCGCGCACCCGCTCCGGCCCCCGCGCCACCGGCGTCGTCGTCGACGGTCCGGACGCGCCGGTGCGCCTCGCCGGCTGCTGTACGCCGGTGCCCCCCGACGACCTGACCGGCTTCGTCGTCCGCGGCGGCACCGTCACCGTGCACCGCCGCGAGTGCCCCGCCGTGGCCGCCATGCAGGAGATCGGGCGCGCCCCGGTCGGGGCCCGCTGGGCCGATGTGGAGGGCCGGGAATCCGACGCCGGCTGCCGGGTCACCCTGGTCGCCGAGTCCTTCGGCCGCCCCCGGCTCCTCGCCGACCTCACCGAGGCCATCGCCACCGCCGAGGCCGCGATCGTCTCCGCCACCGTGGAGCCGCCCAGCGAGCAGCGCGTCCGCCACACCTACACCCTCCAGCTCCCCGACGCCGCGGGCCTGCCCGCCCTGATGCGCGCCATGCGCGAGGTCGCCGGGGTCTACGACGTCAGCCGCGCCCAGCATCCGGCCCCCGCCGGCTGAGCCGTACCGGAGGCGGCTCGCGTTCCGGAAGCGGCCCGGCCCGAACCGGCGCGTCCTCCGGCCGACCACACCCCCAGACGGGCGGCGCGTCCTCGTTCGAGTGGTGCGGCGCGCGGCTCCCCGGCCCGACGGCGACGCGCTGATAGCGGTAGTCCATGCCGCTCCTCAACCGCCGCCTGCGCGCCGCCCTGCTGGCGACCGCCTCGGCCACCCTCGTCGCCGCCACCCTGCCCGCCCCCGAGCCCCTGGGCATCGGAGACCGGCTCTTCCCCGAGCTGGGCAACCCCGGATACGACGTCCTCGCGTACGACATCGCCTTCACCTACGGGGGCGGCAACACCAAGCCCCTGGAGGCCGTCACGAAGATCAGGGCCCGCACCACCGCGCCGCTGGACCGGATCAACCTCGACTTCGCCCGGGGCACGGTCCACGGAGTCGAGGTCAACGGAGTGGCGGCCGACTTCGGCAGCAAGAGCGAGGACCTGGTCGTCCAGGCTCCCCGCCGCCTCCCCGCGGGCGTACCGCTGAACATCACCGTCCGGCACACCAGCGACCCGAGCGGATCCGGGGACGACGGCGGCTGGGTCCGTACCGCCGACGGCCTCGCCATGGCCAACCAGGCCGACGCCGCGCACCGCGTCTTCCCCGGCAACGACCACCCGTCCGACAAGGCGTACTTCACCTTCCGGATCACCGCCCCCGAGAAGCTGACCGCGGTAGCCGCCGGCCTGCCCGCCGGAAAGGTGCGGCACGGGGCCACGACCACCTGGACCTACCGCACCGAGCACCCCATGGCGACCGAGCTGGCCCAGGTCTCCATCGGCAGCTCCGCGGTCCTGCACCGCACCGGCCCGCACGGACTGCCGGTGCGCGACGTCGTCCCGGCCGCCGACCGGAAGAAGCTGGAGCCCTGGCTGAAGAAGACCCCCGCCCAGCTGGAGTGGATGGAGAAGCAGGTCGGCCGCTATCCCTTCGAGACGTACGGGGTGCTCGTCGCCGACAGCCCCATCGGCTTCGCCCTGGAGACCCAGACGCTGTCGCTGTTCGGGAAGTCCTTCTTCACCGAGCCCGGCTACCCGGAGTGGTACGTCGACTCGGTGATGATCCACGAGCTGGCCCACCAGTGGTTCGGCGACAGCGTCTCGCCCGCGAGCTGGTCCGACCTGTGGCTCAACGAAGGACACGCCAGTTGGTACGAGGCCCGGTACGCCGAGGAGAACGGCGGCGGGACCCTGGAGCGGCGGATGCGCGAGGCGTACAGGCTCTCCGACGGCTGGCGCGCGGACGGCGGCGCTCCGGCACACCCGGACGGCCCGGCCCCGGGGCAGAAGCTCAGCCTGTTCCGGCCGGTCATGTACGACGGCAGCGCGCTGGTGCTCTACGCCCTGCGCCAGGAGATCGGCGAGGCCGCCTTCGACCGGCTGGAGCGCACCTGGGTCCGGGTGCACCGGGACTCCACGGCGACCACCGCCGACTTCACCCGGCTGGCGTCCGGCATCGCGGGACGGGACCTGACGGCCTTCTTCGACGGCTGGCTGTACGGCGGGAAGACCCCGCCCATGCCGGGCCACCCCGACTGGAGCAGCGCGAAACCCGCGTGACGGGCCCGGTGGGGCCGTGCCACTATCGACGCGTCGGCGCGGCGGACCGCACCGGAGTTCCCGGCAGGGAATCATCCGGGTAGATCACACGTTGTGACTGGCGTAAAGACTTCTATCGACGTAAGGATCCAATGACCTCCTCTTCTTCCCTTCCCCAGGACGCGCAGGACGCGCAGAGCGCCACGGAGAACACCACCGAGAGCCTCACCGAGAGCCTTCGGGCCGACGCCCTGATGGAAGAGGACGTCGCCTGGAGCCAGGAGATCGACGGGGCGCGGGACGGCGATCAGCTGGACCGCTCCGAGCGCGCCGCGCTGCGACGCGTGGCCGGTCTCTCCACGGAGCTCGAGGACGTCACCGAGGTCGAGTACCGCCAGCTGCGCCTGGAGCGCGTGGTGCTGGTGGGCGTCTGGACCTCGGGGACGGTGCGCGACGCGGAGATCTCCCTCGCGGAGCTCGCCGCACTCGCCGAGACGGCCGGCGCACAGGTGCTGGACGCGGTGTACCAACGACGCGACAAGCCGGACCCGGCCACCTACATCGGCTCGGGCAAGGCGCTGGAGCTGCGGGACATGGTGCTCGAATCCGGTGCCGACACCGTCGTCTGCGACGGCGAGCTGAGCCCCGGCCAGCTGATCCACCTGGAAGACGTCGTCAAGGTGAAGGTGGTCGACCGGACCGCCCTGATCCTCGACATCTTCGCCCAGCACGCCAAGTCCCGTGAGGGCAAGGCGCAGGTCTCGCTGGCCCAGATGCAGTACATGCTGCCGCGGCTGCGCGGCTGGGGTCAGTCGCTCTCCCGTCAGATGGGCGGCGGCGGTTCCAGCGGCGGTGGCGGCATGGCCACCCGTGGACCCGGTGAGACCAAGATCGAGACGGACCGGCGACGGATCCGCGAGAAGATGGCGAAGATGCGCCGGGAGATCGCGGAGATGAAGACCGGCCGCGAGATCAAGCGGCAGGAGCGCAAGCGCAACAAGGTGCCCTCCGTCGCCATCGCCGGATACACCAACGCGGGCAAGTCATCGCTGCTCAACCGCCTGACCGGGGCGGGTGTCCTGGTGGAGAACGCCCTGTTCGCCACCCTGGACCCGACCGTCCGCCGGGCCGAGACGCCGAGCGGCCGCATCTACACCCTGGCCGACACCGTCGGGTTCGTCCGGCATCTGCCGCACCACCTCGTCGAGGCGTTCCGCTCCACCATGGAGGAGGTCGGCGAGTCCGATCTCATCCTCCACGTGGTGGACGGCTCCCACCCGGTGCCGGAGGAGCAGCTTGCCGCGGTGCGCGAGGTGATCCGTGACGTCGGCGCGGTGAATGTGCGCGAGATCGTCGTCATCAACAAGGCGGACGCGGCGGACCCCCTGGTCATCCAGCGGCTGCTGCGCAACGAGAAGCACGCCATCACGGTCTCGGCCAGGACCGGCGCCGGAATCGACGAGCTGCTCGCGCTCATCGACGCCGAGCTGCCCCGGCCGTCCGTCGAGATCGAGGTGCTCGTGCCGTACATCCAGGGGGCTCTGGTCTCCCGGGTGCACGCAGAGGGCGAGGTGCTCTCCGAGGAGCACACCGCCGAGGGCACCCTGCTCAAGGCCCAGGTCCACGAGGAGCTGGCCGCCGAGCTCGGGACCTTCGTCCCCGCCGCGCACTGACGGCCGCAGGACCGCACGACAACCGGAAGGCCCGGCCCCCGAACTCTCCGGAGAGTTCGGGGGCCGGGCCTTCCTGCGTACGGTCGGCGGCCGTGGCTACCGGCCGGCGAACTTGTCGCTCATCATCGTGAAGGTGCGCCGGGCGTCGTCATCGAGCCGGGGGCCGGCCAGCCAGCCCGAAGTGACCGGGCCGATCGAGGTGTTGGACACCAGCGTCGACTTCCCGTCCGGCCCGGCGACGAACCACCCGCCGCCGGAGGAACCGCCGGTCATCGTGCAGCCGATCCGGTACATGGCCGGGGTCCCCGGGGCGATCGAGAGCCGGCCGGGCCGGTCGACGCACTGGTGCATCAGCAGGCCGTCGTACGGCGGACCGGCCGGGTAGCCCCAGGCGCCCATGCCGCTGATCTGCTGGATCTCCGGAGCGTCGAAGGAGACCGGCAGCGCGTTGCCCACCGTCTCCTCCAGGGACTTCGTGCCCTTTTCCGGCTTCACGTGCAGGATCGCGTAGTCGTAGGGCGCGCCCGCTCCGCCCGTCGGGCCGCCGCCGGAGATCCACTCGCCGGAGGACGCGGCCCAGTCGGCCCAGTAGGTGCCGTAGGGGGCGATCTCCCGCGGCTCGGCGGTCCGCAGCTGCGCCGCGTTCTTGCCCTGGTCGTTGTACGAGGGCACGAAGACGATGTTGCGGTACCAGCCGCCGCCCGCGCCCGCGTGCACGCAGTGTCCGGCGGTCCACACGAGGTTGGACCGCCCGGGGTTCCTCGGGTCCTTCACGACCGTGCCCGAGCAGACCATGGAGCCCTCGGGGGAGTCGAAGAAGACCTTGCCGACCGGGGCGGCGTGCCGGTGGTAGGGCAGCTTCTCCGGCTTGGCGGGCACCGGGGCCGGCTCCGGGTCGCTGACGTCCTGCCCGGCGGTCAGTTCACCGGCCGCCATCGTCTTGGCGGGCTCGTCGGCCGAGGCCATCCGGTCGGGCTTCCACAGGCCGTCGATGACCGGGTTGACGAACTCCTCGGCCGTGCGCAGCCATGTGTCCTTGTCCCAGTTCTTCCACTCCCCGCCCTTCCACTTCTCCGGGTCCACCCCGTGCTTCTCCAGGGCGTCGCCCAGATCACCGGGAAGACCGGCGGCGGGGTCCTTCTCCGCGGTCGGACCGGTGGCGGACGGCTTGGCGGCGGCGTTCTCGTCCGGTCCGCAGGCCGTGGCCGTCAGTGTGAGCGCCGCGACGAGGCCGGTAGCGGCCAGCAGCGGACGTATCGATCGCATGGAAGAGATCCCCCCTGGACACCTGAGTCGTGCGGTGGTGCGTCTACGCGGACGTGCGGTTGAACGCGGAGCGGTCGTGCGGTCGTACGCGTACGCGGTCGTACATTCTGTCATGCTCTTGTCATTCAGGACTCCGGGACCTGCCGGGATCGACCGCGGCCCCCGGTACGGCAGTAGCCGTACCGGGGGCCGCGGACGATATCTGCGAACCCGTGATCCCGTGCGGAGGGTCCGTCGCCGGAAGCCGGGACCTACTGGCCCGCGTACTTCTCGCTCACCGCGCGGTAGACGCCCTCGGCCTCCTTGCCGAGCCGGGGGCCGGCCAGCCAGCCCGCGGTGACCGGGCCGATCGAGGTGTTCGAGACCAGGGCGGGCTTGCCGTCCTGCCCGGCCGCGACCCAGCCGCCGCCGGAGGAGCCGCCGGTCATCGTGCAGCCGACGCGGTACATCGTGGGCTGGTCCTGGAAGACGGAGAGCCGGCCCGGCCTGTCCTCGCACTGGAGCAGCTTCTGGCCGTCGAACGGCGGCGCGGCCGGGTAGCCCGTGGCCGTCATGGCGTCGATCTCCGGCACGGCGGGGGCGTTGAACTCGACCGGAAGCGCCGAACCGACCGTCTCCTCCAGCGACTTGCCGCCCGCTCCCTTCTCCGGCGTCACGTGCAGCACCGCGAAGTCGTACGGGGCGCCCTGGCCGCCCACGGCCGCGCCCTGGGCGATCCACTGCTCGGAGGTCTGGGCCCACTGGCCCCACCACACGCCGTAGGGAGCGATCTTCTCCTTGGGCGCGGTCTCCAGCTCGGCCAGCGACAGGCCGTCGTTGTTGTACGCCGGGACGAAGGCGATGTTGCGGTACCAACCGCCCTTCTTGCCCGCGTGCACACAGTGTCCGGCGGTCCACACCATGTTGGACTTGCCGGGGTTCGCCGGGTCCTTCACCACGGTCGCGGAACAGACCATCGAGCCCTGCGGGCCGTCGAAGAGCAGCTTCCCGGACTCCGGGGCGTTGTCGTGGTAAGGCGTCGCGACACCGGCGGCCCGGACCGGGGCCGGCGTCGGGTCCGTCACGCCGTCGTCGCCGGAGATGTCGTTGTCGACCGGGTTCTCCGGGGGCTTGTCGGCCTCCCGCATCCGGTCCGGGTCCCACAGACCGTCGATGATCGGGTTGACGAAGTCCTTGGCCTCACGCAGCCACTTGTCCCTGTCCCAGTTCTTCCACTCCCCGTCCCGCCACTTGTCGGGGTCGATGCCGTGCTCCTTGAGCCGGTCCTTGAGGTCGTCCGGAAGGGTGACCTTGCCGTCGGACGACTGGTCGGCCGAGGCGCTGGGCGTACCGCCCGCGTTGTCCTCCTCCGGACCGCAGGCGGTGGCGGTCAGCGCCAGCACGGCGGCGACGGCGGTCGCGGCGAGCGCGGTGGAGGGCATGCGCCGTGCGCGCCTCCCGCGCCGTGCGGTATCGATCGGGCGAATGGGTCGCATCTCGTGATCCCCCTGGGACTTCGTCACTCGGTACTCGTGCTGCGATTGCGGACACATCGGGCGCCGGAGCAGGTGCTCCGCGCCCCTGTGCGGCCCCCACTATGCCGGTGCCGATGGTGACGGTACGCGGCAGGTCCACGGTTCCGTCGCCGCGAGGATGTTCCGATTTACCCGTGATCCATCGCGGACGGCGTCGTTGGTACGTACGGGGGACGCCAGGACAGCGTTAACGCCCTCGTTCCGTCCGCGCGAGAACGTACCGACGTGCAACGCAACTGTTACCGCAGGAGGATCAAGAGCCGTGTCCGTGACCGAACCCGCTCCGGTGGCGCCGCCCCCCGCACACGAGGGCATTCTCCGGCGCCAGACCCTGCGCGAATCGGCGGCCCGCACGTACGCGCGGTCCCTGCCGATCGTCCCGGTGCGCGCCCGCGGGCTCACCATCGAGGGTGCGGACGGACGCCGGTACCTCGACTGTCTCTCGGGCGCCGGCACCCTGGCGCTCGGACACAATCACCCCGTCGTGCTCGAAGCCATCCGGAAGGTCATCGACTCCGGCGCGCCCCTGCACGTGCTGGACCTCGCCACCCCGGTCAAGGACGCCTTCACCACCGAGCTGTTCGCCACCCTGCCGGGGGAGTTGGCCGACAACGCCCGCATCCAGTTCTGCGGCCCGGCCGGTACGGACGCCGTCGAGGCCGCGTTCAAGCTGGTCCGCGCCGCGACCGGGCGCACCGGCCTGCTGACCTTCACCGGCGCCTACCACGGCATGACCGCCGGGGCCCTGGAGGCGTCCGGCGGCGCCACCGACGTACGGGTGACCCGGCTGCCCTTCCCGCAGGACTACCGCTGCCCGTTCGGGACCGGCGGCGAGCGCGGCGCCGCACTCGCCGCCCGCTGGACCGAACACCTGCTGGACGACCGCAAGGGCGGGGTGCCGTCCCCCGCGGGAATGATCGTGGAGCCGGTCCAGGGCGAGGGCGGCGTCAATCCCGCCCCCGACTCCTGGCTGCGCCGCATGCGCCGGATCACCGAGGACCGCTCCATCCCCCTCATCGCCGACGAGGTGCAGACCGGGGTCGGCAGGACCGGCGCCTTCTGGGCCGTCGAGCACAGCGGAGTCGTCCCCGACGTCATGGTCCTCTCCAAGGCGATCGGCGGCTCCCTGCCGCTGGCCGTGATCGTCTACCGCGCTGAACTGGATCTTTGGCAGCCGGGTGCCCACGCGGGTACGTTTCGTGGCAACCAGCTCGCCATGGCGGCGGGCGCGGCCACGCTCGCGTACGTCAGGGAGAATCAACTGGCGGACCGCGCTGCGGTCCTGGGGGCCTGGATGCTCGCCCGTCTGACGGAGCTTCGGGCACACCACCCGGGAATCGGTGACGTACGGGGGCGTGGACTGATGATCGGCATGGAACTGGTGGATCCCGAGCGCGCGCCCCTGCCCGCCGAAGCAGGAGACGACCACCCGGCTCCGCCGCCCGACCCGGCCCTCGCCCTCGCCGTGCAGCAGGAATGCCTGCGGCGCGGCCTCATCGTCGAACTGGGCGGCCGCCACAACGCCGTGGTCCGCCTTCTGCCGCCCCTCACTCTGACCGACGAGCAGGCGAGTGCCGTCGTCGACCGTCTCGCCGACGCGCTGGCAGCCGCAACACGCTCCCCGCACCGTCGGACCACCGCCGGGCCGACCACCTGAACCCGGAATCCCCACAAGGAAGAACGCCGTGAACCCCACCCCCGCGTCCGAGGCCGACGGCCACGGCACCCCCCAGCACCGAGGGCAGGACGGACCGGCCGCCCCCGGCACGGTCGAGGCGACGACCGTGCCCCGCCAGAAATCCCCGCGCGATCCGGCCCCCGCCGCCCACGCGCCCGGTCCGGACCCCCGCGTCCAGGCGGGCCGGAGCCCGAGCCCCGATCCTCTCGACGACCCGGACCCGCTGCGGGCCGCCGACGCCGCGGGCACGGAGAGCCTCCTGCGGTGCTGGACCCGGGAGAGCGACCTGCCCCGCCCCGACGGCGACACCCTGCGCATCGCCTTCCCCGCCAGCGGAACCGCCCTGCTCGTCCCGGTGCACTACTGGTCCGCCACCGGGGCCCACCGCTTCGGAGCACCCGTCCTGGAGACCGCCCCCGCCGACGCCCCGCCCGCGGACGCCGCCACCGTCGCCGTCCTCATCGGCCGCGAGGGCGGCGAGAGCGGCGCGGGTGATCTGGTCGCCCGTCTCGCCGACTCCGTACGCCACACCGCCGGCTTCATCGAGCAGCGGCGGCGCAGCCCGGAGGACCCCGCCGAGGCCGACCTCTTCCTCACCGCCGAACAGTCCCTGCTGCTCGGCCACCCCCTCCACCCCACGCCCAAGAGCCGCGAAGGCCTCTCCGACGCGGAGTCCCGCCGCTACTCCCCGGAGCTCCACGGATCCTTCCCGCTCCACTGGTTCGCCGTCGACCGGTCGCTGATCGCCACCGACTCCGCCTGGACCGAGGGCGGTCCGGCCACCGCCGACGAGCTGCTCGCCCCGCACGCCGAAGGGCTGCGCCTGCCCCCCGGCACCGTCGCGGTCCCCGTGCACCCCTGGCAGGCCGCCGATCTGTTCCACCGCCCCCAGGTCCGGGCCCTCGCCGGAACCGGCCTGCTCCACGACCTCGGCCCCCACGGCGAGCACTGGCATCCCACCTCCTCCATCCGCACCGTGCACCGGCCCGGGGCACGGGTGATGCTCAAGCTCTCCCTCGGCGTACGCATCACCAACTCCCGCCGGGAGAACCTCCGCAAGGAGCTGCACCGGGGCGTCGAGGTCCACCGCCTCCTGGCGACCGGGCTCGCCGAGCAGTGGCAGCGGGAGCACCCCGGCTTCGACATCGTCCGGGACCCCGCGTGGCTCGCCGTCGACGACCCCGAGGGCGTACCCGTCACCGGGCTCGACGTGATGCTCCGCCACAACCCGTTCGGCCCGGGCGACGACGCCGCCTGCATCGCGGGACTCACCGCGCAGCGTCCCCGGCCCGGCCGGCCCGGTATGCGTTCCCGGCTCGCCGAGGTCGTCTCCGCCCTGGCCGCCCGCACCGGCCGCGCCGCCACCGACGTATCCGCCGAATGGCTCCGCCGCTATCTGCACCACGTCGTGCGCCCGGTCCTCTGGCTCGACGCCCACGGCGGAGTCGCTCTCGAAGCCCACCAGCAGAACACCCTCGTCCTCCTCGACCCGGACGGCTGGCCCGTCGGCGGCCGCTACCGGGACAACCAGGGCTACTACTTCCGCGACTCCCGCCGCGACGAGCTGGAACAGCGGCTTCCCGGCATCGGCGTCGTCAGCGACACCTTCGTCTCCGACCCGGTCACCGACGAGCGCTTCGCCTACTACCTCGGCATCAACAACATCCTCGGCCTGATCGGAGCGTTCGGGGCCCAGCGCCTGGCCGACGAGCAGGAACTCCTCACCGTCCTGCGCCGATTCCTCACCGAGTCCGCGGAACTGGGCTCACCTCTGCCCGCGTATCTCCTGGAGAACCGCCAACTGCGCTGCAAGGCCAATCTGCTGACCCGGCTCCACGGCCTCGACGAGCTGGTCGGACCGGTCGACACCCAGTCCGTGTACGTCACCATCGCCAACCCGCTGCACACCTGAGCCCCACCCGCCCCGGGCGGACTCCGACCGCACCCGTTCCCAGGACGCCCACCGACCGCACCCGGTCCAGAGAGGAGAGCGCCACCGTGCCTCCCGCCGAACCCTCAGCGGAACCCGACGCCGTACCGGCCGACCACGGCTCCGCCGGACGGTCCGGCACCGAACCGTCCGGCAGCAGTGCGGACGGCAGCAGTGCGGACGGAAGCGCCGGCGTCGAGGACACCCTCGACCTGGAGCTCACCGAGGAACTCCTCGCCCTGATCGCCGGGGAACGAAGCGCCGGGGCGGGCCGGACCCGGGTCACCCACGAACTGCTGGGCGACCCGGGGGCCTGGCCGCCCGCCCTCACGGCGGCCGGGGAGTTCGCCCTGCTCCCCGTCCGGCCGGAGCGTGATCTCGCCGTCGTCAGCCGTTGGATGAACGACCCCGCCGTGGCGGCCTTCTGGGAGCTCGCCGGACCCGAGTCCGTCACCGCCGACCACCTCAGGCCCCAGCTCGAAGGGGACGGACGCAGCATCCCGTGCCTGGGCGTGCTCGACGGCACACCCATGAGCTATTGGGAGATCTACCGCGCCGACCTCGACCCCCTGGCCCGTCACTACCCCGCCCGCCCCCACGACACCGGCGTCCATCTCCTCATCGGAGGCGTGAACAACCGGGGCCGGGGTGTGGGCACCAGCCTGATCCGCGCCGTCGCCGACCTCGTCCTGGATAACCTTCCGCGGTGCGGACGGGTCGTAGCCGAGCCGGACCTGCGCAACACCCCCTCCGTATCCGCGTTCCTCAGCGCCGGTTTCCGCTTCTCCGCCGAAGTGGATCTCCCCGACAAACGCGCCGCGCTGATGATCCGCGACCGAACGTACCGAGCCCAGCTGTGACTTACTCGCCGCACTTTCCACACCGCTCGAACCTCAGAGGTTCCATCCGGAGGAGTCCCCGTGCCGATATATCCCGCGAGCCGTGAATCAGCCGAGTCCCCGCAGCTGTTCAGCCCTCCGGAGCTGAACCGACAGATCTGGGACCGGGCCGCCGCACGGCTCCTCGCCAAGATGCTCGGCGAGTTCGCCTACGAGAAGATCATCGAGCCGGTCCCGGAGCCCGGGACCGGCGGACGCCACCGGCTGACCCTCGACGACGGGGGAGCGCTCGCCTTCACGGCCCGGCGCGGCGTCTACGGCAGCTGGCGCGTCGACCCCGACTCGATCGAGGTGACGGCGGGCCCTCCGGCCGCACTCGCCAACGGCTCGCCCACCACCGTGAGCACCGAGGCGAGGTCCAACGGCTCGGTCGGCGGCACCCGGCCGTTCCGCGACCCGCTGACGTTCCTCACCCGGGCCCGGGACCTCCTCGGGCTCGACGGCACGACGCTGGGCCACCTCATCCGCGAGCTGACCCGGACCCTCTCCGCCGACGCCCGGCTCGACCACACCGCGCTCACCGCCGAACAGCTCGCCGCGCTCGACTACGCGGAGTTGGAGGGCCATCAGACCGGCCACCCCTGGCTGGTGGCGAGCAAGGGACGGCTCGGCTTCTCCGCCGCCGACGCCGCCCGCTTCACCCCCGAGACCCGCAGCCCGCTCCGGCTGCCGTGGATCGCGGTCAGCACCCGCCTCGCGCAGTACCGGGGCGTGGGCCGCGTCGGCACCCCCGAGCAGTTGTACGCCGGCGAGCTCGACAGCGACGTCCGGGACGCCTTCGGCGAGGTGCTGCGGGCCCGGGGGCACGACCCGCGGGACTACCTGTACCTCCCCGTGCACCCCTGGCAGTGGGACGAGTGGATCGTGCCGCTCTTCGCCCCGGCCATCGCCGACGGCGACATCGTGGCCCTGCACACCGACGGGGACGCCCGCCTACCGCAGCAGTCCATCCGCACGTTCGCGAACGTGGAACGGCCCGAGCGGCACACCGTGAAGCTCCCGCTCTCCATCCTCAACACCCTGGTCTGGCGCGGCCTGCCGACCGAGCGGACCCTCGCCGCCCCCGCGGTCACCGCCTGGGTCCAGGGGCTGTGCGAGGGCGATCCCTTCCTGCGCGACACCTGCCGGGTCGTTCTCCTCGGCGAGGTCGCCTCCGTCGCCGTCGAGCACCCGCTGTACGACCACCTCCCCGAAGCGCCCTACCAGTACAAGGAGATCCTCGGCGCGATCTGGCGGGAACCCTTGCCGCCCCGCCTCGTCCCGGGCGAGAAGGCCCGCACGCTCGCCTCCCTCCTCCATACGGATCCGGCCGGCCGCGCGTTCACCGCGGAGCTGGTCGAGCGCTCCGGCCTCGCCCCGGACGCCTGGCTGAAGCGGCTCTTCGCCGCCCTCCTGCCACCCCTGCTGCACTTCCTCTACCGCTACGGCACCGTCTTCTCCCCGCACGGTGAGAACGCCATCGTCGTGTTCGACGAGAACGACGTGCCCGTTCGCCTCGCCATCAAGGACTTCGTCGACGACGTCAACGTCAGCGCCCACCCGCTGCCCGAGCACGCCGACATGCCCGACGAGGTGCGCGCCGTCCTCCTCACCGAGCAGCCGTCCTTCCTCACCCAGTTCATCCACTCCGGCCTCTTCGTGGGCGTCTTCCGCTATCTGTCCCCCCTGTGCGAGCAGCAGCTCGGCGTCTCCGAGGACGCGTTCTGGTCACTCGTCCGGGCGGAGATAGTCCGCCACCACGCCCGCTTCCCGGAGCTGAACGAACGGTTCGAGCTCTTCGACATGCTCACCCCCGAGATCGAGCGCCTCTGCCTGAACCGCAACCGCCTGCTCGTCGACGGCTACCGGGACCGTGCCAGCCGGCCGCACGCGGCGATCCACGGCACGGTCCCCAACCCCTTGCACCCCTCCGCCCGCGTCCGGGAGTGATCGCCGTTGTCAGTGGTGCGCCGTAGGGTGGTCGGGCTATGACGAAGCCATCCCTCCCCGAGCTCCTGCACGCCGCCGTCACCGCCGTCGGCGGTACGGAAAGGCCCGGCCAGGTCACCATGGCCGAAGCCGTCGCCGAGGCCGTCGACGACCAATCCCACCTGCTCGTCCAGGCCGGCACCGGTACGGGCAAGTCGCTCGGCTATCTGGTGCCGGCCCTGGCGCACGGGGAGCGGGTCGTCGTGGCCACGGCCACCCTCGCCCTCCAGCGACAGCTCGTGGAGCGGGACCTGCCGCGTACGGTGGAGTCCCTGCATCCGCTGCTGCGCCGCCGTCCGCAGTTCGCCATGCTCAAGGGCCGGTCGAACTACCTCTGCCTGCACCGGCTCCACGAAGGGGTTCCCCAGGACGAGGAGGAGGGGCTGTTCGACCAGTTCGAGGCGGCGGCCCCGTCCAGCAAGCTCGGCCAGGACCTGCTGCGGCTGCGGGACTGGTCGGACGAGACGGAGACGGGCGACCGGGACGACTTGACCCCCGGCGTCTCGGACCGGGCCTGGGCGCAGATCTCGGTCTCCTCGCGCGAGTGCCTGGGCGCGACGAAGTGCGCGTACGGCGCGGAGTGCTTCGCGGAGGCGGCCCGCGAGCGCGCGAAGCTCGCGGACGTGGTCGTCACCAACCACGCGCTGCTCGCGATCGACGCCATCGAGGGCGCGCCGGTGCTGCCGTCGCACGAGGTGCTGATCGTCGACGAGGCCCATGAGCTGGTCTCCCGGGTCACCGGCGTCGCCACCGGCGAGCTCACTCCCGCCCAGGTCAACCGCGCGGTCCGCCGGGCGGCGAAGCTGGTCAACGAGAAGGCCGCCGACGCCCTCCAGACCGCCGCCGAGGGCTTCGAACGGGTGATGGAGCTGGCGCTCCCGGGGCGTCTGGAGGAGGTGCCCGAGGACCTCGGGTACGCGCTGATGGCGCTGCGCGACGCGGCACGCACGGTGATCTCCGCCATCGGCGCCACCCGGGACAAGTCGGTCGAGGACGAGAACGCCGTCCGCAAGCAGGCCCTGGCCTCGGTCGAGTCGATCCACGGCGTCGCCGAGCGCATCACCCAGGGCTCCGAGTACGACGTCGTCTGGTACGAGCAGCACGACCGGTTCGGAGCCTCCGTCCGGGTCGCCCCGCTCTCCGTCTCCGGGCTGCTGCGCGAGAAGCTCTTCGCCGAGCGGTCCGTGGTCCTGACCTCGGCCACCCTCAAGCTCGGCGGAGACTTCAACGGGGTGGGGGCGTCTCTCGGGCTCGCCCCCGAAGGGACCGCGGGCGACGACGTCCCGCAGTGGAAGGGTCTGGACGTCGGCTCCCCGTTCGACTACCCGAAGCAGGGCATCCTCTATGTCGCCCGGCATCTGAACACCCCGGGGCGCGAGGGATCGCGTACGGACATGCTGGACGAGCTCGCCGAGCTGGTGGAGGCGGCCGGCGGCCGCACGCTGGGGCTGTTCTCCTCCATGCGGGGAGCCAAGGCGGCGGCCGAGGAGCTGCGGTCGCGGATGGACAGGCCGATCCTGCTCCAGGGCGAGGAGACGCTCGGCGAGCTGATCAAGAACTTCGCCGCCGACCCGGAGACCTGCCTCTTCGGCACCCTGTCGCTCTGGCAGGGCGTGGACGTCCCCGGAGCGAGCTGTCAGCTGGTGGTCATGGACCGGATTCCGTTCCCCCGGCCGGACGATCCGCTGATGAGCGCACGGCAGAAGGCGGTCGAGGAGGCGGGCGGCAACGGCTTCATGGCGGTGGCGGCGACGCACGCCGCTCTGCTGATGGCCCAGGGCGCGGGCCGACTGGTCCGGGCCACGGGTGACAAGGGCGTCGTCGCCGTGCTGGACCCGAGGCTTGCCAACGCGCGGTACGGCAGCTATCTGCGCGCCTCGCTGCCGGACTTCTGGTACACCACCGACCGGAACCAGGCACGCCGCTCACTGGCCGCCATCGACGCACGGGCCAAGGCGGACGGGGCCTGATCCGCCGGGGCCGCGCCCTGCCGCCCGACTCTGCCGCCCGACCCCGGGCGGCAGGGCAAGGCAGAGCCCCGGGACCGACGTCATGATCGACGTCCTAGGCAGTGACCCCGGGGCAGACAGCCGTGACCGGCACTTCTCTCGGATCCGACGTACTCAAACCCGGCGCAGCACCGCCACCACCTTGCCGAGGATGGTCGCCTCGTCGCCGGGGATCGGCTGGTACGCGGCGTTGTGAGGGAGCAGCCATACGTGACCGTCCTCCCGGCGGAAGCGCTTGACCGTAGCCTCGCCGTCGAGCATGGCGGCGACGATGTCCCCGTTCTCCGCGACGGGCTGGCGGCGGACGGTGACCCAGTCGCCGTCACAGATCGCGGCCTCGATCATCGAGTCGCCGACGACCTTCAGGACGAACAGCTCTCCGTCGCCGACGAGCTGGCGGGGGAGCGGGAAGACGTCCTCGACGGACTCCTCCGCGAGGATCGGGCCACCGGCGGCGATCCGGCCCACCAGCGGCACATAGGAGGCGGCGGGCTTGCCCGTGGTGTCGGTCGGCTGGGTGCTGGGCTGGTCCGATCCGCGCACCTCGTAGGCGCGGGGCCGGTGCGGGTCCCGGCGGAGGAAGCCCTTGCGCTCCAGCGCCATCAGCTGATGGGCGACGGACGACGTGCTGGACAGGCCCACCGCCTGACCGATCTCCCGCATGGAGGGCGGGTATCCCCGCCGCTGCACGGAGTCGCGGATGACCTCGATGACCCGCCGTTGCCGGTCCGTGAGCCCCGAGCTGTCCGCCCGGATTCCGGGGGGCCTGCCGGGCATGGAGCGTCCCGGGCGTGCGGGCTCGGGCCCGTCCGTGTTCGTGACTGAGTCATTCATGGCATGCACCGGCTCAAGTCGGCTCTGGGAGCGGTGGTCCCGGGCGGTGATGGTGGCACTGTCTGCGGTGGTGGTCACGTCGGCCCCTCTCGAATGTTCTCCCTAGCTGGACAACGGTAGTAGCTTTCGAAAGGTTGCGCCAAACACACGTTCGAGTGAAAAACGAATAAAGGAGTGCCGCGGCACTACCGACAGGTGTATGAGCAACAGGATAGAGGCCGCGCGGACGCTCCGCGGAGGCCCGTCGCGGTGTCGGCCCGAGTCTTTCATCCGGACCGCTGCGCCGGAGCCCCGGCGGCTCGGGGGCCCCGTGTCTCCCGTACCCTCTTCTCTGGCCGACGGTCTCCCCGGGCGGCCCTCGGAAGAGAGGTCCGGCGCGCGACACGCGATCGGGCCGGAAACGCGACTCAACCCTAGATCTAGTGGTTGGATTGCCCCAGTCACCCAGAAGTTGTGGTCGCGGTTCAATCGCACTGTGGCCATCGCCTATGCTGGAGACTGCTTCCAAGGGCCTGGACAAGGCCCTGAAGAGGCTATTCAGTCGTGCGTGTGAAGGAGGGTTGGGAGCCATGCACTGCCCCTTCTGCAGGCACCCCGACAGCAGGGTCGTCGACAGTCGCACCACCGACGACGGGACGTCGATCCGTCGCCGTCGGCAGTGCCCCGACTGTTCCCGCCGCTTCACCACGGTGGAGACCTGCTCGCTGATGGTGGTCAAGCGCAGTGGCGTGACCGAGCCCTTCAGCCGCACCAAGGTCATCTCCGGCGTCCGCAAGGCATGCCAGGGGCGACCCGTCACGGAGGACGCCCTCGCCAAGCTCGGCCAGCGGGTCGAGGAGGCGGTCCGCGCCACCGGCAGCGCCGAGCTGACCACCCACGACGTGGGACTGGCCATCCTCGGCCCGCTGCAGGAACTCGACCTCGTCGCGTACCTGCGCTTCGCGTCCGTGTACCGGGCGTTCGATTCCCTGGAAGACTTCGAGGCCGCCATCGTGGAACTGCGTACGCAGCGGCCTTCCGCAGAGGACCGCGGGAGCGGAGAGACCCTTGAGGTCCCCGCGCCCGCCATTGCCGCCGACTGAGCGGTACCCGCCCGGGACGCCCGTGCCCGCAGACGTAACGACTGCGGACCGGCGGCAGGGCGACATGAGATGTGCTTCCGGCTGCCGAGTGCGGCTTCCGGAGCATCGGACACACATTGTGCCTGGGAAGATCTGGGCACTTCAGGGCGTTTTCGCCCACATATGGGAGGCGGCATGACAGAGACGGCGAGCGGCCCGGCACGAGGTTCCCGTACCAAGGGCGCCAAGGCGAGCAAGGGTCTGCGTATCGAGCGCATCCACACCAACCCCGGCGTGCACCCGTACGACGAGGTGGCGTGGGAGCGCCGTGACGTCGTCATGACCAATTGGCGCGACGGCTCGATCAACTTCGAGCAGCGTGGCGTCGAGTTCCCCGACTTCTGGTCGGTGAACGCGGTCAACATCGTCACCAGCAAGTACTTCCGCGGAGCTGTCGGCACGCCGCAGCGCGAGACCGGTCTCAAGCAGCTGATCGACCGGATCGTGAAGACGTACCGGAAGGCCGGCGAGGACAACGGCTACTTCGCCTCTCCCGCCGACGCGGAGATCTTCGAGCACGAGCTGGCGCACGCCCTCCTGCACCAGGTCTTCAGCTTCAACTCCCCGGTCTGGTTCAACGTCGGCACGCCCCAGCCGCAGCAGGTCTCCGCCTGCTTCATCCTGGCCGTCGACGACTCCATGGAGTCGATCCTCGACTGGTACAAGGAAGAGGGCATGATCTTCAAGGGCGGCTCCGGCGCCGGCCTGAACCTCTCCCGTATCCGCTCCTCCAAGGAGCTCCTCTCCTCCGGTGGCAACGCCTCCGGTCCGGTCTCGTTCATGCGCGGCGCCGACGCGTCCGCCGGAACGATCAAGTCGGGCGGCGCCACCCGCCGCGCGGCCAAGATGGTCATCCTCGACGTCGACCACCCCGACATCGAGGACTTCATCGAGACCAAGGTGAAGGAGGAGGAGAAGATCCGCGCCCTGCGCGACGCGGGCTTCGACATGGACCTGGGCGGCGACGACATCACGTCCGTCCAGTACCAGAACGCCAACAACTCGGTCCGGGTGAACGACGAGTTCATGAAGGCCGTCGAGGCGGGCGGCAAGTTCGGGCTGCGCGCCCGGATGACCGGCGACGTCATCGAAGAGGTCGAGGCCAAGTCCCTCTTCCGCAAGATGGCCGAGGCCGCCTGGGCCTGCGCCGACCCGGGCATCCAGTACGACGACACCATCAACGCCTGGCACACCTGCCCGGAGTCCGGCCGGATCAACGGCTCGAACCCGTGCAGCGAGTACATGCACCTGGACAACACCTCGTGCAACCTCGCCTCGCTGAACCTGATGAAGTTCCTCAAGGACGACGGCCTGGGCAACCAGTCCTTCGAGTCCGAGCGCTTCGCCAAGGTCGTCGAGCTGGTCATCACCGCGATGGACATCTCGATCTGCTTCGCGGACTTCCCCACGCAGAAGATCGGCGAGAACACCCGCGCCTTCCGTCAGCTCGGCATCGGCTACGCCAACCTCGGCGCCCTGCTGATGGCGACCGGTCACGCGTACGACAGCGACGGTGGCCGCGCGCTGGCCGGTGCCATCACCTCCCTGATGACCAGCACCTCCTACCGCCGCTCCGCCGAACTGGCCGCGGTCGTCGGCCCGTACGACGGCTACGCCCGTAACGCCGAGCCGCACCAGCGCGTCATGAAGCAGCACTCCGACGCCAACGCCAAGGCCGTCCACGTCGACGACCTCGACTCGCCGGTCTGGGCCGCCGCGACGGAGGCCTGGCAGGACGTGATCCGGCTCGGAGCGAAGAACGGCTTCCGCAACGCCCAGGCGTCGGTCATCGCGCCCACCGGCACCATCGGTCTCGCGATGTCCTGCGACACCACCGGCCTGGAGCCCGACCTCGCCCTGGTCAAGTTCAAGAAGCTGGTCGGCGGCGGCTCGATGCAGATCGTCAACGGCACGGTGCCGCAGGCGCTGCGTCGCCTCGGCTACCAGCCGGAGCAGATCGAGGCGATCGTCGCCCACATCGCCGAGAACGGCAACGTGGTCGACGCCCCCGCCCTGAAGACCGAGCACTACGAGGTCTTCGACTGCGCGATGGGCGAGCGCTCCATCTCCGCGATGGGCCACGTCCGGATGATGGCGGCCATCCAGCCGTGGATCTCCGGCGCGCTCTCCAAGACGGTGAACCTCCCCGAGACGGCCACCGTCGAGGACGTAGAGGAGGTCTACTTCGAGGCGTGGAAGCTGGGCGTCAAGGCGCTCGCGATCTACCGCGACAACTGCAAGGTCGGCCAGCCCCTCTCCGCCAAGACCAAGGACAAGGAGAAGGAAGAGGTCACCGCGAAGGCCGAGGAGACCATCCGCACGGCGGTCGAGAAGGTCGTCGAGTACCGCCCGGTCCGCAAGCGCCTCCCCAAGGGCCGTCCCGGCATCACCACCTCCTTCACGGTGGGCGGCGCCGAGGGCTACATGACCGCCAACTCCTACCCGGACGACGGTCTCGGCGAGGTCTTCCTGAAGATGTCCAAGCAGGGTTCGACCCTCGCGGGCATGATGGACGCCTTCTCCATCGCCGTCTCGGTCGGTCTGCAGTACGGCGTCCCGCTGGAGACGTACGTCTCGAAGTTCACCAACATGCGCTTCGAGCCGGCCGGTATGACGGACGACCCGGACGTGCGGATGGCGCAGTCGATCGTCGACTACATCTTCCGCCGCCTGGCGCTCGACTTCCTGCCCTTCGAGACCCGCTCGGCCCTCGGCATCCACTCCGCCGACGAGCGTCAGCGCCACCTGGACACCGGCAGCTACGAGCCGTCGTTCGAGACGGACGGGCTGGACGCGGACAGCCTGGCCCCGTCCGCCCCGGTACGCGCCGAGCCCCTGAAGGTGGTGGCGGCTCCCGAGGAGCCCGCCGCGAAGCCCGCGCCGAAGACGGCGCACACCTCGGCCGAACTGGTCGAGATGCAGCTCGGCATCAGTGCCGACGCCCCGCTCTGCTTCTCCTGCGGTACGAAGATGCAGCGCGCAGGCTCCTGCTACATCTGCGAGGGCTGCGGCTCGACGAGCGGCTGCAGCTGACCGGACGCGGAGTCGCGCCGACGCGCGGCTGACCCGTTGTTCACGAAGGGGACCGGCCACCGGCCGGTCCCCTTCGGCAGGTCCCCGGCCCCTTCTCGGCTGGTCGCCGACGCCCGCGCCGGGTTGGCCGGAACTGACCGATGTCACCCTTCGGCGGCCCGGCTTCCCATCACCGTGGCGAACGCGTCGGGGTCGCCGTCGAAGCCGCGCACGGCCGACCGGAAGCCCCAGAGCCCCGAGCCGTCCCGGGTGAACTCCCCGACGACCGCGGCGGTCGCCCACGCCACCTCGGAGAAGTCGCTCGCGGTCAGGCTCGTGTAGCCCTCGCGGATCTCCATCGCCGTGCTCCCTATGTCGCCGAAGGTCTTGTGACCGTCGCGCTGCTGGATGGCGACACCGACCACCACCCGCCCGTACACGTCCGCCAGCCGGTTCAGCTCGATGGTCATGACCTCGTCGAAGCCGAAACCCTGACCGGTCCGGCTGTCCCGGTTCAGCGTGATGGTGCCGTCCGGTGAGCGGCTGTCGAAGTGGACCAGATAGGCGGGGGCACCGTACGGCTCGCCGGCCGGGTAGGTGGCCGCGATGATGTCGAGGTCGTTGGCCGCCGCCCCGTGCGGACTGGGGTCCCATTTGACCCGCACCTCGACCTTTTCGATGTCCTTGTTCGGAGTGCTCAAGGGACTTCCCTCCCGGCCGACGGCCCACGGACCGTTCCCATGACCTGATACACGATTCACCCGATCATGTACGCAAGCGGCCGCGGAACCAACTGCTCCGGCCGCGGGCGGCGGATTCGGGCCACCTTCCTGCCCCGACAAGGGTGTTGCGGCCACCTCGGGCACCCGCGACCCGGTGCGCGAGCGGAACGAACGGCTGGGACGCACTCCCCGGGACCGTGACGCGCGCCACGTTCCGCGCCGTACGATGGCGCGGTGCTGGTGAAGTGGATTCGCTGTTCCGTGGTGGACCGTCATGGTTTCGAGCGGGGACAGCGGAAGTGGGCGGGGCTGCTCGGCGAGCCGGGGTTCAGAGGACAGAGCGGCGGGTGGAGCCGAACGCGCCCCGACGTCGCCCATGTCTTCGCGTTCTGGGAGAACCGCGTCTTCTACGACTCCTTCATGGCCCGCGGGCACGACCGCCTGGCGGCCGGGCAGTCGGGCATGTTCCGCGATATGCGGGTCACGCTCTTCGAACGCCGCTTCGACGTGAAGACGGGGTTCGAGCCCCACTTCGCGGAGGCGGACGTCGTCAGGGTCGCGCACAGCCGGGTGCACGAGGAGCGGGCCGAGCACTTCGTGCTCATGCAGCAGCAGGTGTGGAACCCCGCCATGGCCGGATCGCCCGGCATGCTGCGCGGCGTGTTCGGCGAGGCTCCCGGCAACGAGTTCCTGGCGCTGTCCCTGTGGAAGTCGAGCGCCGAGCGCGGCAAGTACCGGGCGGCGGGGGCCGAGCGGCTGGCGGCCCGCGCGGGGACCGAGACGGACGTGATCGCGCTGACGGGAGACGTCGTGGAGCTGGAACCGTCCTGGACGGTGTGACCCGGGCCGCGCGTCCCTGCTGGGGGCCGCCTAGGCTCGGGGCATGGCACGACCGCAGCGCATTGTCCTCGTCCGGCACGGTGAGTCCGAGGGCAACGCCGACGACACGGTGTACGAGCGGGAGCCCGACCACGCGCTCCGGCTCACCCCCACGGGTCTGCGGCAGGCCCAGGAGACCGGGGAGGGGCTGCGCGAGCAGTTCGGCGAGGAACGGGTGAGCGTCTACATCTCGCCGTACCGCCGCACCCACGAGACGTTCCGGGCCTTTGACCTCGACCCGGCACGCGTCCGCGTACGGGAGGAGCCCCGCCTGCGTGAGCAGGACTGGGGCAACTGGCAGGACCGCGACGACGTGCGGCTGCAGAAGGCATACCGGGACGCCTACGGGCACTTCTTCTACCGTTTCGCCCAGGGCGAGTCCGGCGCCGACGTCTACGACCGGGTCGGAGCGTTCCTGGAGAGCCTGCACCGGAGCTTCGAGGAGCCGGACCACCCGGAGAACGTCCTGCTGGTCACCCACGGACTGACGATGCGGCTGTTCTGCACGCGCTGGTTCCACTGGTCGGTCGCGGAGTTCGAGTCGCTGTCCAACCCCGGCAACGGCGAGACGCGGACCCTGCTGCTGGGCGAGAGCGGCCGCTACACCCTCGACCGGCCCTTTCGGAGCTGGCGGACCCCTGAGCCGTACGGCCGCACCGGATAGAGTGGCAGGGCGATGACCGCTGATTCTGCTTCCGCGCGGCGCCTAGAACGCGCCCTGGCCAGCCTGCGTGGGCTGTCCGTGGGAGACGCCCTGGGCTCCCAGTTCTTCGTACCGGCCAACTATCCCCTGCTGAAACAGCGGGCCCTGCCGCCCGGGCCCTGGCAGTGGACCGATGACACCGAGATGGCCTGCTCGGTCCTGGCCGTGCTCACCGCGCACGGCCGTATCGACCAGGACGCGCTCGCCCGCTCCTTCGCCGACCACCACGACTTCGACCGGGGCTACGGCCCCGCCGTCAACCGGCTCCTCAGGCTCGTACGCGAGGGCGGCGACTGGCGGGAGCTGTCCTCGGCGCTGTTCCAGGGCCAGGGCTCCTGGGGCAACGGCTCGGCGATGCGCATCGCCCCGCTCGGCGCCTGGTACGCGGACGATCCGGAGCAGGCCACGCACCAGGCGGAGATCTCCTCGTACACCACACATCAGCACCGCGAGGCCGTCGTCGGCGCCATGGCCGTGGCCGCCGCCGCATCGCTCGCGGCCGCCCCCGGCGGGCCACCGAGCCCGGAGGGCCTCCTCGACGGCGTCATCGCGCTCGTGCCCCGCAGCGCCGTCGGGGCGGGGCTGCGCCGGGCCCGCGACATGCTGGACTACCGGGACGCCGGGACGGTCGCCGCGGTCCTCGGCAACGGCCGCCGGACCAGTGCCCACGACACCGTGCCGTTCGCCCTCTGGTCGGCCGCCAGGAGCCTCGGTGACTACGAGCAGGCGTTCTGGGTCACGGCCCAGGCGGGCGGTGACGTCGACACGACGTGCGCCATCGTCGGCGGTGTCGTCGCGTCGGGCACGGCCGGAGCGCCGCCGGCCGACTGGCTGGCACGGACGGAGGACCCCCCGGCCTGGCTGACGCCGCTCCCGCGCTGACCGCTCCGCTACCGTCCCGTCTCCCCGCAGGCCGCCCCTGAACCGGTGCCGCGGCCCTCTGTCACGGTCCTGCCACAGGATCACTCTGCGTGGTTG
Source organism: Streptomyces sp. NPDC102283 (assembly GCF_044766265.1). NCBI lineage: Bacteria > Bacillati > Actinomycetota > Actinomycetes > Kitasatosporales > Streptomycetaceae > Streptomyces > Streptomyces sp. NPDC102283. The sequence continues at coordinate 53,862 of NZ_JBIWLQ010000025.1, read as the reverse complement.
CGAACGCGAGTTCGGGATTACTCTTTCGGCCACGCCGTCCCTCGTTGATCTTGAGGGCGTGCGCCGAATGAGACGCCGGGACAGGCGTACGGCCCAGGGCCGCGCGTGGACCCGGTGGGGGAGGGGTCCCATGTCCGATCAGCCGTCCGAGGCGTCCAGACCGCCGGAGAAGCCGGAGGACGCCGACGTGCCCCGGCCACCGGAACCACCTGCGGCCTCCGCGGTCGCCGGCACACCGGCAGCGAACCAACCGGATCCGCCCGCGGCGCAGTCCGCCGATGCGCCGCCCGCCGATGCCGCGCGGTCCTCCGCTGTGTGGGATCCGGCCCCGGCGCAGGCGGCCTCCCGTGACCCGCGCCAACGGGCCCAGGCGGCTCGACAGGCCGGGCCTCCGGGCAGCCCCTGGCAGTACGGCACCGGGGTGCACTCCGCCGAGGACAATGATGTGACGGCCCGGATCCGGCCACCCGCACCGCCCCTGATCCGGCCCGCCGTGCTCGGCTCGGTCCTGGCCACCGCGCTCCTGAGCGCGCTCTTCCTGGGCGACGGACTCGGGGCGAACCTGCTGATCGTGGCCGTACCCGCCACGCTGGCCGCGTACTTCGCCGCGCGGTCGGCGGGCCGTCGGCTGCGGCCGTGGACAGCGACCTGGGCGGTGGGAGGCCTCGCGTTGCTCGCGGTGCCCGCGCTCCGGGACGCGGGCTGGCCCACCTTCCTCGCCGTGGTGTCCGCCTTCGCGCTCGGCTCGCTCGCGCTGCACGGCAGCCGCAGCTGGCTGGGCGTGCTGATCGGCTCGCTGGGGCTGTTCGACTCGGTCGTCCCCGGCATCATCTGGGGCGTACGGGGGATACGCGCACGGGCCGACGGTTCCCGGGCGCGCTGGGGCGCCGCCCTGCGCACCACGGTGGTGGCCCTCGTGCTGCTCGTGGTGTTCGGGGCCCTCTTCGCCAGCGCGGACGCCGCGTTCGCCGAACTGCTGGGCAGCCTCATGCCCGACGTCTCGGTCGGCGAAGGACCGTGGCGGATCTTCCTCTTCGCCCTCGGGTTGGCCGGCGCGCTCGCCGCCGCGCACGCCGCGGCCGCTCCGGTGCGCTGGGACGGGCTCACCGTACGGCCCGGCAAACCCCGGGGACGGGCCGAATGGGCCCTCCCGCTGATCGTCCTCAACCTGCTCTTCGCCGCGTTCATCACCCTCCAGCTCGTCGTGCTCTTCGGCGGCTACGACAAGGTCCGGGACGTGACCGGGCTCAACCACGCCGAATACGCCCGCCAGGGCTTCTGGCAGCTGCTGTGGGCCACGCTGCTCACCCTCCTCGTGATCGCCCTGGCCCTGCGCTGGGCGCCGCGCGGCGGCACCGGGGACCGCACCCTGGTGCGGGCGGTCCTCGGCCCCCTCTGCGTGCTCACCCTCGTCGTGGTCGCCTCCGCGCTGCGCCGCATGGACCTGTACGTCGACGAGTACGGGCTGACCAGGCTCCGGATATCCGTGGCCGCGATGGAGCTCTGGCTCGGGGTGGTGCTGATCCTGATCCTGGCGGCAGGCGTCTTCGGGGCCCGGTTCCTGCCCCGGGCCATCGCGGTGAGCGCGGCGGCCGGCGTCCTGGCCTTCGGGTTGCTCTCACCGGATGGGTTGATCGCCGAGCAGAACGTCCAGCGTTTCGAGGACAGCGAGTCGACCGCCATCGACATCGACTACGTCAAGGACCTGTCCGCCGACGCCGTACCGGCCCTGGACCGACTGCCCGAACCGGAACGCTCCTGTGCGCTGCGGATCATCCAGAACGACGTCCTCAACGCCGACACCCCCTGGTACGCGACCAGCTGGGGAGAGGCGCGGGCGAAGGAGATCCTGGAGAAGCGCCCGGTGAAGGGCGACGCGCGTGACTGCTACAGCGCGGGCAGGGAGGCGACCCGGGACGGATACGGGCCGGACGACGACGGCTACGACCCGTACTGAGCCGGCGGGCCCTCCGAGCCCACGGGTTCAGAGGGCCCGAGCCCCCGCGTTCAGAGGGCCCGCAGGGGCTCGAACCCGCCTTCGTCGGCTGATTCGCAGCTCGCACGGCGCCCCGGGGTGTTGCTGCCGTGGCTCTCGGCGTACGCTGGCTGGCGCCATGCCGTACGAACCACCCACGCACACCGTCGAGCGCTCACTTCGCGCTACCACCGGTGCCAGGACCGTCGCCGGTGTCGATGAGGTCGGACGCGGTGCGTGGGCCGGACCCGTCACCGTGTGCGCGGCGGTCACCGGTCTGCGCCGAGCGCCCGAAGGACTCACCGATTCCAAACTGCTGACCCCCCGGCGGCGCGCCGAGCTCGAACCCGTGCTGCGGAGCTGGGTCACCGCCTACGCGCTGGGCGACGCCTCGCCCGAGGAGATCGACGACCTCGGAATGACCGCCGCGCTCCGGCTCGCCGCCGTGCGCGCCCTGGAGGGGCTGCCGGTACGGCCCGACGCGGTGATCCTCGACGGCAAGCACGACTACCTGGGCGTTCCCTGGAAGGTCCGCACCGTGATCAAGGGCGATCAGTCCTGCATCGCGGTCGCCGCGGCCTCGGTGATCGCCAAGGTGCACCGTGACCGGATGATGGCCGAACTGGGCGCCGCGTCCGAGGACTGCGCCGACTTCGCCTTCGACGCCAACGCGGGGTATCCCTCGCCCGTGCACCGGGCCGCGCTGGAGGAGCGGGGGCCCACGGCCCATCACCGCCTCTCCTGGGCGTATCTGGACGCGCTGCCCCGGTGGCAGCACCTGAAGAAGGTCCGCTTTTCCGCCGAGGCGGCCGCACTCGAAAGCGGGGGCCAGCTCGGCTTCGAATTCTGATCGCGCACACGCGCCCCTCTTACCGACGCCGACGACCTCGGCGTCCGCCACAGACCACCTTCATGCCTCTGATCTCCGAGGAGCCTCAGATTCCCGAGAGCGCCCAGGGTCCCCGCGTCACTCCGGCCGCCGGCCGCACCGCGCCGACCCCTCGTCCCGTACCCGGCCCGCGTTCCGCGGCCACTCCGCGTCCCGGCCGTCCGGGTCCCGGCCCCGCGCGCCCCGCGCCCCCGGCGCAGCGCGCCCACCCCGCCCCCGCGGCACCCGCCACTCCGGCACCGGCACCGGCCGCCCCTGCGGCCTCCACCCGCCCGGAGCCGACGGAGAATCGTTCCGCGCCGCAGATCCAGCTGATCCCGGCCCCGGCGGCCGGCGCGCTCGACGCGGCCGAGGAAGCCGTCGACCTGCTGCTGGAGTCCGGTCGCGCACCGGGCGACATCCTGGTGCTCACCACCGGCGAACAGCACCCGTGGGCCGCCCACGAGCTGTCCTTCGGCGAAGCCGCCTACTGGGCCCAGCACGACGCGGGCGACGACGTCTTCTTCGCCGACGTCTCCGTGGCGGACCGGGCCGCGTCCCGGCCCGTGGTCGTCGTCGCCGTCAACGACGACGCGGACCCGGCCGTGGCGCGTACCCTGCCCGTCGCACGTGACCGCGCCGCCGTGCTGCTGATCGTCTGCGGGGACCCGCAGACGGTCAACTCCGCACTCGGCGCCGGGGTCTGAACACACCCCACCGGTGTTCCCGGCCGCCCGCACGGGCGGCCGGGAACACCACGGCCGGTCCCTCGGCCACCGCCGGGACGGACCTCCGACGGCCGATCGGCGCCCGCCCGGCAGTCGCGCAGTGCCCGCTCAGCGGGCCGCTGTGCGGCGCAGCGCCTCCGCCGCTCCGCCGCCCGACCGCGTAGGGGCGGTCCGGTGCTCGACGACGGCGTCGGCCAGGGGTTCCGGCTCGGAAAGCGAACTGGGCCGCCGCCCGCCCCTCCCCTCGCCCAGCACCTGCCAGCCTCCGCGGGTGAGCGTGATGTAGGCGCCGCAGCGGAGGCCGTGCAGGGTGCAGGCGTCCCGGAGGCCCCACATCCACGCGCCGTCCTCCTCGGTCCAGCGTTCGTCGCCGTCACGGCAGTACAGAAGCACGGCCGTACGGACCGGAGTGCGGCGTCGCAGATCGTGCGGGAGGACGCGCCGCAACTGCGCCAGCAGGGCGTTGCGGAACTCCCAGCCGTCCGCGGCGACCGCTGCCCGGCGGGCGAACGACGCGCTCGCCGTCAGCCGTTCCTCATGATCGAGGACCGCGACCACGGCGGTGGCCGGAGTCGGCCGGTGCCGGGAGTGCAGTCCGCTCACGACCTCCCGGGGGCTCCGGAGCAGGGGTATGCCCGCCGAGGCCCACTCCGCTGGTTCGAGCATTCGGGCGAGGCGGTTGACGGAGTCTGCGGAAACCGAGGACGCCGCTGTCGAAGTGGCTGTGGACGGGGCGAATCCGAAGGTCACGGTCCTCCCTTCGCTACACGCCCACGGTGCGGGCAGGGTCGAGTGAGGGCGCGCCGCGGCACAGCCCTTCCGGGCCCGATGAGGAACTGTGCGGGGGCAGTTCCAATTCTCCCTGGCCTACCGGCAGGCGGCAACGAGCAATTGCTGTGGCTGACGGGAATCAGCCGGAATGACACTGATATCCCTGCCCAAACCCGCCCGGGATGACTCCCTCCGCCACCCCTGAATCGCGAGGACCAGCAGAAACACCGCCGTCGCGGAGGGTGGATTCGCCGATTGTCAGTCCCATCGGGTTGCATGGAGGCATGGACACCCTGGAGCTCCGCACCGAAGCCGACGCCATCCTCGCTGAGCTGGTCGGTGCGCCCGGAGGGTCGGCGCGGCTGCGGGAGGACCAGTGGCAGGCGGTGGCGGCCCTGGTGGAGGAGCGTCGTCGTGCGCTGGTGGTCCAGCGCACGGGGTGGGGCAAGTCGGCGGTGTACTTCGTGGCCACCGCGCTGCTGCGGCGGCGCGGAGCCGGCCCGACGGTGATCATCTCGCCGCTGCTGGCGTTGATGCGCAACCAGGTCGAGTCGGCGGCGCGCGCGGGCATCCAGGCGCGCACCATCAACTCGGCCAACCCCGAGGAATGGGAAACGATCTACGGGGAGGTGGAGCGCGGCGAGACCGACGTTCTCCTGGTGAGCCCGGAGCGGCTCAATTCCGTGGACTTCCGTGATCAGGTGCTGCCGAAGCTCGCGGCGACGACCGGCCTGCTGGTGGTCGACGAGGCGCACTGCATTTCCGACTGGGGCCATGATTTCCGGCCCGACTACCGTCGGCTGCGCACGATGCTCGCGGAGTTGCCGGCGGGAGTGCCGGTGCTCGCCACCACCGCCACGGCCAACGCGCGGGTGACCGCGGACGTGGCCGAGCAATTGGGCACCGGGGGCGGGGACGCGTTGGTTCTGCGGGGGCCGCTGGACCGCGAGAGCCTGCGGCTGGGCGTGCTGGAGTTGCCGAACGCGGCGCACCGGCTCGCTTGGCTGGGGGAGCGGCTGGGAGATCTGCAGGGTTCGGGGATCATCTACACGCTGACGGTGGCGGCGGCGGAGGAGGTCGCCGCGTTCCTGCGGCAGCGCGGATATCCGGTGGCCTCTTACACGGGGAAGACGGAGAACGCCGACCGTTTGCAGGCGGAGGAGGATCTGCTGGCGAATCGGGTGAAGGCCCTGGTGGCGACCTCCGCGCTGGGAATGGGTTTCGACAAGCCGGACCTCGGTTTCGTGGTGCATCTGGGATCGCCCTCGTCGCCGATCGCCTATTACCAGCAGGTGGGGCGTGCGGGGCGCGGGGTGGACCACGCCGATGTCCTGTTGCTTCCGGGCAAGGAGGACGAGGCGATCTGGGCGTATTTCGCTTCGGTGGGATTCCCTCCCGAGGAGCAGGTGCGGCGCACCCTGGACGTGCTGGGGCAGGCGGGACGTCCGTTGTCGCTGCCGGCGTTGGAGCCGTTGGTGGACCTTCGGCGCTCGCGTCTGGAGACGATGCTGAAGGTCCTGGACGTGGACGGTGCGGTCAAGCGCGTGAAGGGCGGCTGGACCGCGACGGGGCAGCCGTGGGCGTACGACGCGGAGCGGTACGCGTGGGTCGCGAAGCAGCGGGCGGCGGAGCAGCAGGCGATGCGTGACTACGTGGCGACCACGGGGTGCCGCATGGAGTTCCTGCAGCGGCAGCTCGACGACGAGAAGGCGGTGCCGTGCGGCCGCTGCGACACCTGCGCCGGCCCCTGGCTCGACCCGGCCGTCTCCCCCGCGGCCCTCTCGGCGGCGACGGGCGAGCTGGACCGGCCGGGTGTCGAGGTCGAGCCCCGCAAGATGTGGCCGACCGGCCTGGCCTCGGTCGGCATGGACCTCAAGGGCCGGATCCCCGCGGGGCAGCAGGCGATGACGGGGCGTGCGCTGGGGAGGCTGTCGGACATCGGCTGGGGCAACCGCCTCCGCCCGCTCCTGTCGGCTCAGGCCGCGGACGGGCCGGTCCCGGACGACGTGCTGAACGCCGTGGTGACGGTGCTGGCGGACTGGGCCCGCTCGCCGGGCGGCTGGGCCGGCGGTGCCGCCGATGCGATGGCGCGGCCCGTGGGCATCGTCGTCGTGCCGTCACGCACCCGCCCCCGGCTGGTCACGTCCCTGGCCGAGGGAGTGGCCCGGGTCGGGAGGCTCCCGCTCCTGGGCAGCCTGGCCTACACCCCGCATGCCGACGAGCACGCCGCGCACCGCAGCAACTCCGCCCAGCGGCTGCGCGCCCTGGCCGACTCGTTCACCGTGCCCGACGAACTCGCCACCGCGCTGTCCGACGCCCGCGGGCCGGTTCTGCTCGTCGACGACTACACCGACTCCGGCTGGACCCTCGCCGTGGGCGCACGCCTGCTCCGGCAGGCCGGTGCCGATCAGGTGCTCCCGCTCGTCCTGGCCGTGGCCGGGTAGACCGGGCGGGCCGCGACGCGCTGTCCGGCCGGTGAGGTGCCGCTCGGAGGCTGTGGAACACGCGCCCCGACGCGACCCGGTGGGACCGTCCGATCCCCGACTGCGTCGGGGCATCCGCCGGAGCAGAACCGCTCACGGGCCGACATGCTGATCAACCAGGTCGTCGACCTGTTCGGCCCGGGAGCCCTCGCGACCGGGAGCGATCGCCGCGAAGCGAACCGAACTCGGCGCGGTACGAGCGGTACAACACGATATCGAGCCCCGAACGACAGGGACGACCCCTGTGGATAACGTTATCCACAGGGGTCGCGCGATGTGGCGGGCTGCGGGACCGTCAAGGCATGAACAAGCACCAGGAATCCACCGGCCGGGCCGGGGAGCAGCAGATCACCCTGCGCGGCCCCGCCGAGCTCGCCGACGCCCTCCCGTATCTCATGGGCTTCTATCCCAACGACAGCGTCGTGATGGTCGCCCTGCACGGCGGCCGGGGCCGTTTCGGCGGTCGGCTCCGCCTCGGAATTCCGCAGGCGCCCGGTGAATGGGGGCCGGTCGCCGACCAGTTGGCGGAGTGTCTGGTATCCGGGAGCGAGCGCCGCGAAGGACGGCCCGACGCGATCGTGATCTTCCTCTGCCAGGACTCCCCGGACGGGTCGGGCGGCCGACTGACCATGGAGCGGCTCAGGCCGTTCGCGCAACGCCTGCGCACGGCGTGCGGAGCACTCGACGTTCCCGTCCTCGAAGCGCTCTGTCTCTCCGACGGCCGCTACTGGTCCTACTGCTGCCCCGACACCCGATGCTGCCCCGACCAGGGAAATCCGCTGGCCATGCCCGGCACCACGGTGATGGCCGCGGCCGCCGCCTACGCGGGCGTTCACGTGCGGGGCACGTTGCGCGACATGGAGGCGCGGCTCCAGCCGTGGCGGGCCCCGGCAGCCGTGACCGCGCAGGAGGAGGCCCTGGACAGGGCGGCACCGGTGCTGATCCCGAGGCTCCTCGACGAGCGGGCCAGGGGCGAGGTCGCGACGGAGACCCTCCGGATGGCGCGCACGCTCATGGACCGCATCGAGGTGACGCAGCCCGCGCCGCCCGCGCTCTCGGACGCCGGGGACGACCAGTTGATCGGCTCCGACGAGGCCGCGGCCGTCATCCTCGGGCTCCAGGACCGGGAGACCCGGGACAAGGCCGCCGCCTGGATGGAGGGCGCGGAAGCACAAGCGGCCCTGCGGCTGTGGCGGACGCTGGCACGGCGTTGCGTGGGACCGTACGGGGAGCACGCCGCCGCTCCGCTCACCCTGGCGGGCTGGGTCTCCTGGTCCACGGGCGACGAACCCGGCGCGCGGGTCGCTCTGGCCCTGGCGCTGCGCGCCGATCCCGACTACACGTTCGCCCAGCTGTTGCATCGGGCCTGCAACGAAGGACTCGACCCGGAGGCCCTGCGCCGCTGCTTGCGCGAGGCCGCGGACGAGGGGAAGGGGAAGAGCCCGGACGCCCGGGCCGTGGAGACGGTGATGGACACCGCCGCCGACCGGGACGCCACGTTGCCGCACGTTCGCAGGGTCCGACCACGGCCCGACGGCGGCCGGGGGCAGGGGCGCGCTCACCGGCGCCCGGGCGGAGAGCGGGTGAAGGCGTCATCCGGTTCGCCCCGTCCCTGGACCTCGGCGGCCGGACGGCGGTCACGTGAGGCCCGGCGCTACGGCCGCCGAGGCAGCAGGACGCGACGATGACCCGGAAGCGAGCCGAAGAACCGGACGGGAGCCGCCGTCCGGCCCTCCGACCGGCAGGGATGCGGACTGCTGCCCCGCCTGGCTCAACTGACGGAGCGTGAGCCCCAACTGCGACCGACTGTCCTTCGCCTCGCCTCGCCTCGCCTCGCCTCGCCTCGCCCTCGCCCCTCGCTCTCGGCCGGCCTCTTCGGCCGTGGCGTGGTGCCGCACCCCGCGCCGCGAATCCGCAATCGTGGAACCCCGACCAGTCCTGCCCTTCAACCTCTGCCCGTGGTCGGCCTCACGGCTGACCGCGGGCCGTCCTCACAGGACAGCTGGACGACGTCCGCGCGAGCTTCCACGGCTGCCTCACCGACGCCGCCGCGGTGACCGCCGACCGGCTCCGCGGCGACATCGACCGTCGTTGCACCGGCAGGCCGACCCACGCCGGGAGGCTGCCGACCGCAAGGGAAGGGCCGTAGTCAGTGGCCCATGCGGCGCTTCTTGTCGAACCGGAGCAGCACCCGTACCAGACGCCACACTCCCGCTACCGCACCGAGCAGTGCACCGCCTGCCAACAGGCCTCTCCCTGCCGATCCGGAGAGGTCAAGAACCAGGACCAGAGCCCAGGCGGAGGCAGCGATCACTCCAGCCAGCACGGCGGCGGTCACCAGGGCGAAAGCGATCTCCACCGTCATTGCGTCCTTTTCCCACCGCGACTCACGCCCCATGTCCATGCTGCAAGTCTCACATCACGGTCAAGATTCTGGATGAGGTAGCTCCGCTGGGGGAGGGGGGCAGAAGCCGACCGCCGCGGCGGTGACGTGCCGCTGAGGCAGACGGACGGCGGTGCGATGATCCGTTCATGGTCACAGGCGTCGAGTGGGCTCGGATGCGGAGGGACCTGCGCTTCGGACAGGTCTTCGAGGGCACCGTGGTGAAGGCCCCCGGCCCGGTGCGATCGGGATCTTCTTGGACATCGGCCTGAGCGTCGGAGGTTTCGTCGACGTTCTGATGCTGCCGAGCGAGGGCGCGGACTGGTCGGCGGAGGGCACGGTTGCCGATTTCGAGATCTGGTGGGCAGACAGCCGCCGGCAGATCCGGCTGAAGCCGTCCGACTCTCGGTATCTGCGGTCCGATTTCACGGACTTCGCCGAACGCTTCCGTCCCCACTGGCCCGCAGACGTCGGCCAGCCCCTTCGTGACCCGGGGCCCGCCACCCCCGATGAGTTGCCGGGCCCTTGATTCGCTCCGACACGGCTCATGCACGGGCTGGGGCAGGGCAACACCGGGAAGATCGCCAGGGGGTACGCCGGGCGGCCACGGGCGATCAGCCGCGCCTCGCGGCTTCGGCCCTCAGCCGCTTCTTGTCGGGCTTGCCCGCGTCGGTCAGCGGCAGGGTGCCGGTGAAGTCGATGCGGTCGGGCTCGTACATGGCGCCACGCCCCTCCCGTACCCAGGTCCGCAGGTCGTCGCTGGTCACAGGGACATCAGAGGTGGTGACGACCGACGCATGGATGTGCTCGTATCCGCCGGTTCCCTTCACCCCGTAGACCGCGGACTGCCGTACGGCGGGGTGGGTGTTGAGGAAGTCCTCAAGTTCGGTGGTGTACACGTGGCCGCCCACGACCGCGATCATGTCCTTGATCCGGTCGACGACGGTCAGGTACCCCCGGTCGTCCAGGGAGCCGAGGTCGCCGGTGTGCACCCACCCGTCGCGCAGAACCTGGGCAGTGAGGTCGGGGTTCTTCCCATAGCCCTCGAACACCGTCTCCGAGCGTACGCAGATCTCCCCGACCCGACCGGTGGGCAGCGAGCGGCCGGTCTCGTCGCGGATCTCGACCTCGACCCCCGGCACGAGTCGCCCGGCGGTGCGCAGGACGTCGGGGTGGTCGGGATCGTGCTCGGCGGCGGGCAGCACGCTCACGGCACCGGCCTCGAACTGCCCGTACCCCTGCTGGAGAACAGGCCCGAAGAGGCGCACGGCCTCGGCGACACGCGCCGGGGAGGACGGGGTGCCGCCGTAGGTGATCTGTTGGAGGCTGGAGGTGTCGGTGCGCGCGGCGTCGGGGTGGTCCAGGACCTGGTAGAGCAGTGGGGGCAGCAGCATCATGTTCGTGATCCGCTCACGCTCGATCGTGGCGAGGACCTCGGCCGGGTCGAACGCGTAGTGCAGTACGACCGTGCCCCCGGCGGAGAGAGTGCCGTCCGCTATGAAACCGGCTGCGTGCGACAACGGGGTGCACACCAAGTCCCGCCGCCCCGTCCCGCTGAAGAGCTCCCTCGTGCGCGCGACTCCGCCCTGCATCCGTGCGAACGTACTGCGAACACCCTTGGGATGTCCGGTGGTTCCGCCCGAGTGCCGGATGAAGCACAGATCGTCGGGGCGCGCGGCGCTCTCCACGGGGGCGTCCGGCTGCTTCCCGGCGAGCGCGAGGAGGTCCTCGCCCGGGCTTCCCGCCGCGTGCTCGTCACCAGGGCCGCCCTGCTCGGGGGCCTTGCCCAGGAGCAGGACGTGCTCGACAGGGGCGACGGCGCGGATCAGTTCGGCGGCCCGGCCGGTCAGGCGCGGGTCGACGATCAGGGCGTACGTCTCCACGTCGGCCATCATCAGGGCCTGCACGTCGGACGCGAGCCGGTTGTAGAGGTGGTTGGAGTGCGCGCCCAGCAGGTTGACCGCGTACCGCACCGCGATCGTCTCGGGCAGGTTTCCGCACAGGAGGGTGACCGTCCGGCCCGGTCCCACCCCGCGCTCGCGCAGTGCTCGTGCCAATTGGTAGACCAGAGAACGGAATTCACCAGCTCGCATGCGCCGGTCCCCGCTCACCAGGACATCACGGCCGGACTCGTCGGCCAGGCCCTCCAGGATGATCTCCACATAGTTGCGGAACTGCGGCTCGGGCATCGACGTCACGCTTCCTCTTCCTCCACACCAGAAGGCGTTCGACGTGAACGCGCATCACCGAAGCAGCCTGACCCCGGTCAGGCAGTCCTGCCACGACGCGCTCCGGACACATGGCAGTCGGCCCGTGGGCGGGCAGTGCCGAGGATACGGCGCAGCCACCCGGGCTTAGCCTCGATCCACCAGTGCGATACCTGGGAGATGTGTGGCGGGAACGTAAGAGATGCCTCGTGACCTGTGATGATGGGCTTGTCAAAGGCTTCTTCGCGCACGATCGGCAAGGCATCTCTCGGGTGAAGGCATCCCATGCCGTTCCGGCGGTCTCTCCCTGGTTCGACGGAGCGAATCTGATCGTGGACGCGGGTCTGATGGCGGTGGTCCGGCTGGCGGATTGGACCCGACCACTGTGGTGCGCCGGGCCGGTACGGTGAAGACATGACGCTACCTGACAGTGGATCAGCCGGACGTGAGGCAGTGGAGGCAATCACCTATCGCGTGGCTGAGAGCGAGGGGGACAGGTCCGCCGTTATCAAGGGCGAGTTCAGCTCGGACACCGTCTTCGAAGTGGTCGGCTCCGGCAGCGGGTTCACCATTCGACCCACTCGGCTGGACCCGCCGGTTCACAAGGTCTTCCCCGACGACGAGCCCGAGGGCGATAGGGCGTCGGAGGGCAAGCGCCGGTTCATCGCGCTGGATAGCGATCGCGTGTGCGGGTATGTCGACACGGAGTATGAGCCCTGGAACCGGCGGCTGCTCATTGCCGATATCGAGGTGGCCGGGCCGTACCAGGGCCGAGGAATCGGGCGCACGCTGATGAGCCACGCCATCGACTGGGCCCGGGCATGCGATGCCGGGCACGTCTGGCTGGAGGTGACGAACATCAACGCTCCGGCCATCCGGGTCTATCAGCGGATGGGGTTCACCTTCTGTGGCCTGGACACTTCCCTCTACAGCGGAACCGAGTCCGAAGGGGAGACGGCACTGTACATGAGCCGCTTCCTCGACCAATCTGCCGGTCAATAGCCATTCCAGTGCTTGAACATGGAGACGCGGATGCCCTCTGAACTGGGATGATGGGACTTCCTAGGGTTCCATGTCCACAGAATCGGAGTGCATCCGCGAGATGCGATCTTCCCATGCCGCTGCGGCGGTGTGCGCCTCGTTCGATGACATGAATCTGGTCGCGTACGCGGGGCTGGTCCCGGTGATGCGACTGGCCGAACGGTGCGGGCTGTCCCGTCTGGCTGCGGCCGAGGTGAAGCTGAGCAGGGCGAAGAACAGCGCGGGCGCCGCAGCGGATACCAAGATCACCGGCCTTGTGGCCGGGATGGTCGCGGGTGCGGACAGCATCGACGACCTGGACGTCCTGCGCCACGGTGCGATGCCGACGCTGTTCGGCGGTATCCGCGCCCCGTCCACACTGGGCACTTCCCTTCGCGCGTTCACCCACGGTCATGCCCGCCAACTCCACGCCGTGCAGCGGAAGTTCCTCGCCGAACTGACCGCGCACGCCCCGCTGCTGCCCGGCTCGGGCGCGAAGGCGTTCATCGATGTCGACTCCACCCACAAACGCGTCTACGGCCGGACCAAGCAGGGCGCCGAGTACGGCCGGTTCAAGGGCATCCGCACCCTGCACCCCCTGATCGGCACCCTCTGCACCCCCACATCGAGGCCGGTGATCGCCGGGGTGCGGATGCGCCGCGGCAAAGCAGCCGACTCCCGGGGCGCCCCGAACTTCGTGAGCGAGGCCCTGGCCACCGCCGTCGAGAGGCCGGCTGCACCGGCATACGCATCCTGCGGGCCGACTCACAGTTCTACAACGTCGGCGTCATCGCCGCCTGCCACCGGGCCCGAGCCCACTTCTCGATCACCACCGGCATGAACCCCTCCATCAAGCGGGCTGTCCACAGCATTCCCGACGACGCCTGGCAGCAGATCAGTTACCCGACCTCGGTCCCCGACCCCGCAACCGGTGAACCCATCTCGGACGCCGAAGTCGCCGAGATACCCCAATACACCGCGTTCGCCAGCCGGAAGAAGGCGGAGCAGGTCACCGCGCGGCTGATCGTGCGCCAGGTCCGTGACCTGGCAAACCCGCCACCATCGGCGAGCAGGGCGAGCTGTTCCCCGTCTGGCGCTACCCCCCCTTCTCAAGAATCACATCAAAAACCGACCGGTGGATTCAGGCTAAGGCAACCGCCGGCGAGGTGACCGCGAGCGGCGGCGGCACGGCCGGCGAACCGGTCGGCGCCATCGCGAACAACGGCACGGACCGATCGCGATACCGACCGGTCGGGTCGGCATCTGGCCGATCGCCTCACCCGTAGACTGCGCCTTCGCTGCTCACCCGACCTCGTCGACACCGCCGCACCCGGCCAGGACTCCTGGCGCCACCTCCGTATCCCGGCAGGGCGGTCCCGAAGGCCGGCACGAGCCCTTGGCACAGGGGGTTCTTCAGGGAGGGACGCCGGTCGCCAGGAGATGTCGCACAGGCTCAGGGGACGTGCTCGTACGCCCGGGTGACAGCCGGCGGCTCAAGCAGGTGGTCCGCCCGTTCCGGCCGGTGGCGCCACGTTGATTCGTCTCCCCGCTCGCGTTTCCTCCTCGCGTGGTCGTGAGCCCTGCTGCCGCAGCTTCACCGGGACCGTGTCCCTGGGCGGCAACGGCCAGTTCGTCACGCTCGACGCGCTGCGGACGCTCGACGACGATCCCGACCGGGGCGGGCCCTGGCGCAACTCGCTGCTCGACGACTACGAACTCGCCCTGCACCTGGCCCTCGCGGGGCGCCGGGTGGCCTTCACCCGCGACACCTGGGTCGAGCAGGAGGCGCTGTGGGACGCGGGCCGCCTGCTCGACCAGCGCACCCGGTGGAGCCAGGGCACGATGCAGTGCGCCCGCCATCTCCCCACGGCGTGGCGGTCGCGCCGGCTGTCCACCCCGGCGGTCGCGGAGATCACCTACTCGCTCCTCCAGCCATGGCTCCAGCTCTTCGTCAGCGCGGTCTGTCCCGTGCTGCTGATCCTCGCCGTGGGGCAGCTGATCGACCGGGCGGGCGGTGCGGGCATCACCGGACAGGGGTGCGGTGGTGGCCGATCGCCGGTTACGTCCTGCTGGCCTTCGTCCAGTTCGGGATGTGGGGTCCGCTCTACCGGGCGAAGTGCGAACCCTCGCAGGGCCTCTGGCGCAGTGTCGGCTGGGGCTTCGCGTACACGGCGTACGTCTGGTGCTACTCGCTCGCGACCTGGCGGGCGCTGGCCCGCCACCCGCGGGGGCGTGGGGCGTGGGCCAAGACCCGCCGCAACGCGGAGGCAGCCCTGTCCTCGCCGGCCCCCGCCGCGCCGCTGGAGGACGCGAAGTCCCGCTGACCCGCCCCGCTCTCCCGACGGGGTTCGCCCGGCCGTCCGGTCCCCGCCGTCGTGGCCGCGGCCAGAACGAGGGTGAGCCCGCCGGCCAGGACGGCGAACACCAGATGCTTGGTGTTCTCGATCGCCTCCCCGTAGACCGCCGTCAGGAACTGCGCCCACGTCAGCGCCGCCGCACACAGCACCGTTGCCACGAACGCCCGGCGGCGAGGGTCGGACCTACGCCGCCCCCACGGGACCGCCGCGCACCCCAACAGAGTGACGAGCGTCAGCATCAGCCCGCCGCCGGTATCGCGTACGAGCATGCTGAACAGGGGGAGCCGATTCTCCTGCGCGCCCGGGGGCAGCGCGGCGTCCATCGGGTACGAGCCGAGGTAGTCCGGGCGGGCCGCCCCGAAGTCGTCCAGCGCGTGAAGGGCGATGCGGGCGGTCACCCCCGGGTGGGTCACGAGGAAGGACGCGATGTTCCCGTACGCCATCCGGTCCTCGTAGCGGTCCCAGCGGGGATCGCTCTGCGGAGGCTGCTCCACCCACCAGCTCCTGCCCTCGTACCGGGCGAAGTCCGCCGGAAGCCCGAGGTCGACGGCGGCGGCCCGGGGATCGTCACTGTGGGCGAGGAGGCCGACGAAGGCCATCTCGGTGGGATTGATCCTGCGGAACTGGCCGGGCTGCGCGGCGACCTCGGACACGGCCGCGCCGATGATCAGCACGGCCGCCAGCACCGCGCGGCCCGGCCACGCCACCCGGCCGCCCACCGCCCCACCGGCACCCGCGTGAGGCAGAGCACGATGACGAAGGGCACCGCCATGGTCGCCGACCGGGTCTTGGACGCGACCGCCACGACGGCGCCCGCCGTGAAGGCCGCGAGCCCCAGCAGCCGCGCGGTGGGCGTCCCGCCGAGGTGGACCGCGCCCGCGAGCGCCCACACCATGCCGGTCAGGCCCGCCGCCTCACCGTAGGGAGATGCCGCGTACCCGGCGAACGTACTGTCCCCGACCACCACGAACAGCGCCGCGCACACCAGCACCCTGCGTACGACGCCTCCCCCCAGCGCCGCCGCGAACACCGCGAACGCGCCCGCGACCAGCAGACAGAACAGCACCGCGAGCGCCCGCAGATCCAGCACACCGGGGAAACCCAGCAGGCCGCTGAGCGGCTCCGCGGCACGGAGCGGCCAGGTTCCGCTGCTGGGGTAGACCTGCGCCGGGTCGCAGCCGTCCTGGGGCGCGCGGACGTACGTGAAGTGGGCGTACGCGAGCCACTGCTCCACACCCGGCGGAACCCGCGTGACGATGTCGAGCGAGCACATCCGGCGGAACCCGTCGCCGTTGTCGGCCATCCCCACCGAGGACGGCACGAACAACCGCACCGCCATCAGAACGCCGGCGGCCGCACCGGTGCAGAGCGCGAACAGGCGGGTGAATCCAGGACTTTCAGGCACCTTCACACCGCTCATGCGGACACCCAACGGCCATAGGGGCAGCCCGTGAGTACGACACCCCGAACCGGAAAGCGGCGTGGACCCGAAAGGGTGACGCCGCGCGGGTGGCTCCTGCCCCTGCCGGTGCCCGGCTCCGATACTGACCCGATGGTCACAGGACTGCGCGCGTGGGTGCTTCCGGAGCGTCAACGGCGGTCGCAGGCCGAGCTGGCCGAGGACCTGGACCTCACGTGCGGGGACGCGCGAGCGAAGCAGTCGGCGTTCTGGACCATGCTGTTCTTCTCCGCGGTGATCGCGGCCGGCGGGGTCCTGACCGACTCCACGGCCACGGTGATCGGCGCGATGATCATCGCACCGCTGTCCACCCCGATCATGGGCATCGCCATCGGCGCCGTACAGGGCCGGCGGGGCTCGGCGGGCCGGTTCGTGCTCGCCGGGGTGCTTCTGGTGGTGGCGGTCGGCGCCGTGGGTTCACTGGCCGTACCGTCCGACTACGATCTGCTGTCGGACAGTCAGATCGCAGGCCGGACCTCGCCCGGCCTGCTGGATCTGGTGGCAGCCCTGGCGACCGGTTTCGCCGGGGCGCTCGCGCTGTCCCGCAAGGACGTCGCGGCGGTGCTGCCCGGCGTGGCCATCGCCATCTCCCTGGTGCCGCCGCTGGTCGTGGCCGGCGTCTGCGCCGGGCAGGGCGCCTGGTGGCTCGCGCTCGGCGCGCTGGTGCTCTTCGTCTCCAACCTGCTCGCGCTGGTCTTCGCCGGCATGGTGGTCTTCGCCGCGCTCGACCACGCCGAGGAACGCCCGGCCCGCGCATCGCGCCGTGCCTACGCGGCCCTCGGGCTGCTGTTCGCCGCGGTGGGCCTGGTCCTCGCGGCCAGCACCACCGCGACCGTGCTGCTCCACGTGTGGACCACCCGCGCCTCCGCCGCGGCGACCGTCTGGCTCTCCGGCACGCCCGGTGCGCAGGTCATCGACGTACAGACACGCTCCCGGACGCTGTACATCGCCGTGCGCACACCGGCCGACCTGCCACCGCTGGACCGGCTCCTGGCCGATCTCGGCGGCGAAGTGCCCGACGGGGTACCGGTCGCCGTGGTGACGACCCAGGGCCGACAACTCCAGGTCGGCAGGGTCGGGGACTGAGGTCTGGCCCGGGGGCGACGGAGCTGCTGGTGGTGCGGGTGGCGGCGGCGGGCGGGGACCCCCGCGAGCGCTCGCCGAGGCTGGCGGTGACCGTGTCGTTCACAGCGGCACCGGAAGCAACGCCGGACTGCTGGACGTCACCGCCGCCCATGATCACGCGGAAGTGTGCGAACGCTGCTCATGATCACGCGGAAGTGTGCGAACGCTGCTCATGATCACGCGGAACTGTCCGAACGGTGCCCATGATCACGCGGCAGTGCTCGCGAAACCACGGAACCCCGGCTGATCACGAGCATGCCGAAGGGAGTGTTTATCGTCAGGCAGACGACTATGATCGCGACATGCCGCCCTACGACCCGTCGACCTTCCCGCCCTTCGCCGTCACCGTCGACCTGGTCGTGCTCACAGTGCGCCGTCACGCGCTCTGCGCGCTGGTCGTCCGCCGCGGAGAGACCCCTTTCCAGGGCAGATGGGCGCTGCCTGGCGGCTTCGTCAGGATGGACGAGGACCTGGGGTCCGCGGCGGCGCGTGAACTCGTCGAGGAAACCGGCCTCTGCGCGCACGACCCGGCGAAACCCGCCGTGGGCAACGGCGCACATCTGGAGCAGTTGGCCACCTACGGAGATCCGGCGCGCGACCCCCGGATGCGGGTGGTCAGCGTCGCTCACCTCGCCCTCGCGCCCGACCTGCCCGCACCCCGGGCGGGCGGCGACGCAAACAGTGCGCGCTGGGCGCCGGTCGAGGATCTGCTGCACCCCGGCGCCGACCGGGAGGGGGAGCAGGCGGCGCCGTTGGCCTTCGACCACGCGCGGATCCTGGCAGACGGTGTGGAACGCGCCCGCTCCAAGATCGAGTACTCCTCGCTGGCCACCGCGTTCTGCCCGCCGGAGTTCACGGTCGGCGAGCTGCGCCGGGTGTACGAAGCGGTGTGGGGCGTGGTCCTCGATCCCCGTAACTTCCACCGCAAGGTCACCGGAACGCCCGGATTCCTGGTGCCTTCGGGCGGGACGACCACGCGGCAGGGCGGCCGGCCCGCGCAGCTGTTCCGGGCCGGGGCGGCGACGGTGCTCAATCCACCGATGCTGCGACCCGAGGTCTGAGCCACCGGGCGTTCCACTGCGATGGCCCCGCTGAACGCCTGTCGGCCCACCCCTGCGCCAAAAGTCTGAAATGTCGCGTTATGTTGCTGCGGTACCCCCTGCCGCCGAGCGGTCCCACCTTCCGCGAGAGACGCGAGAGAAGCGATGCTCCAGGCCATCGGACTCACCAGCACCCCCCGTCGCGACGCTCCGCCCGCCGTGAACGATCTGACCTTCGAGGCTCCCTCCGGTCGTGTCACGGCCCTGCTGGGCGCCCCCCGCTCGGGCAAGACCACGGCCCTGCGGCTGATGCTCGAACTGGACGCCGGGCGGGGCGTCGTCTACTTCCGGGGGCGGCCGCTGCACCGCATCGCCCACCCGGCGCGGGAAGTGGGCGTACTGCTCGGCGACGTACCGGGCCACCCTTCGCGGACCGCCCGGGGGCAGCTCCGTATGCTCTGCGCGGCCGCGGGCGTGCCTGCGGCCCGAGCCGACGAGGTGCTCGAGGTCGTCGGTCTCGCCGGGCTGGGGGACCAGCGCCTGGGCACGCTCTCGGTGGGGATGGACCGCCGGCTCGGCCTCGCCTCCGCGCTGCTCGGAGACCCTCACACCCTGATCCTGGACGAGCCGGCGGAGGGCCTGTCCCCGCGGGAGAACAGCTGGCTGTACGGGCTGTTGCGCGCGTACGCGGCCCAGGGCGGCACGGTCCTCTACGCCACCGGCGACCCCAAGGAGGCGGCTCGTACGGCCGACCGTGTCGTCACCATCGGCGGCGGGCGCCTCGTCGCCGACCAGGACGTCTCCGACTTCGCCCGCACCCGGCTCCGGGCCCGGGTCGCCGTCCGCACCCCGCACGCGGCCCGGCTGGCGGCCGTGGTCAGCCGGGAGGCCCGAGCCGCTCGGCGCTCCGTCGAGGTCGTCGAGGGGAGTGGCCGGTTGACGGTGTACGGCAGCAACTGCGCGGAGATCGGGGACACCGCGTACCGGCACGGCGTCCCCGTGCACCGGCTCGCCGACGAGATCGGCGACACCGGACCCGCCGACCCGGCGGAGGCGGGAAGCGGGGAACGGGACGACCCGGCCGCCGCGCTGTCCGAGTTGCCGCCCCCGATCCGGGTGCGCCCGGCCCGCGGCCCCCTGAGCCCGCTCCGGTACGAACTGCGGCGCTCCCTCGGCGTCAGGACGACGACCATGATCATGGCGGCCGTTCTGGTGGCGTCGGCCGCGGTCTCCGTCCTGCTCGCCCGCACCGACGGCACCGCGCTGCCCCGCGTGCTCGCCGCGTGGCCCGCCCTGCTGCCGCTGCCGCCCGCCGCGCTCGGCGCGGGCCTGCTCGGGGCGCTGTCCTTCGGGGACGAGTTCCGCTATCCGGCACTCGCCGCCGCTCGCGGCACCGTGCCCCGGCGGCTCGGGCTGCTGCTGGCCAAGCTCACCGTGACCGCGAGCTTCGCGCTGCTGCTCGCGGGCCTCGCCGTGGTGTGCGGAGCACAGAGCCTCCGGCTGGTGTACGGACCGGACTTGATCGAGATCCCCTCGAACGCAGTCGCGCTCGGTGCGAGTTGGGCGGGCCTGACGGTGGGCTGTGCCTGGGCGGGGCTGCTGGCCGCCGGAGTCTTCCGGGTGGCCGGGGCGGGGATCGCCGCGGTGCTGGCCGTTCCGGTACTCGTCGTTCCGCTGGTGCAGAAGCTCTTCGCGGCGCCGTCGGCCCGTTCGGTCGCCGGGCTTCCGGGCCGACTGCGCGAGCTGGCCGGGTGGCAGTTGCCGCAGCAGGCGGACCACTGGGTCCTGGCCGTCGCGCGGGTGGTGGCGCAGCCCGTCGGCACCGCACTCGCCCTGTCGTTGTCAGCCCTGATCTGCGCGTATCTGTTCACCAGCCTTCGAGGAAAGGCGCGTTGGTGATCGTCGGGGCACCGCATCGAGGCCAGGGGCTCACAACTCCCTGAGAAATAGCCGTTTTATGCTGATATGGCGTCAATTGCGGAGCGAGCGCCGATCACCCTTTCGTGTGCTTTTCACCAAAGACCTCAAGGGGTGGGCGAGCCGCGCCGACAAAGGATGCGTGAGTACCCTTGCGCACACCATGATGACCGCCGCCCGCACCGTCGATTCCGGCCTGACCGGCTCGGGCGAACTCGACCGCTATCCCTATACGGAGGCGCCGGCCGGCGAGCGTGCCGCTTCCCGGGCCTGGGGCGGTTCCGATTCCGAGCTGGGACGGGCGAGCCGACGGGGGTCGGCCAGCCGGGGTCGCGGTCTCCACGGCCAACTCGTCCAGCAGCTTGGCCAGATGATCGTTTCCGGTGACCTCGGCGCGGACCGCCCCCTCGTTCCCGAGGAGATCGGCCAGCGTTTCGAGGTGTCCCGCACCGTCGTACGCGAATCCCTGCGCGTCCTCGAAGCCAAGGGGCTGGTCAGCGCACGCCCCAATGTGGGTACGAGGGTCCGGCCGGTCAGCGACTGGAACCTGCTGGATCCCGACATCATCGAATGGCGGGCCTTCGGCCCGCAGCGTGACGACCAGCGCCGGGAGCTGGCCGAGCTCCGCTGGACCATCGAGCCGCTCGCGGCCCGCCTCGCGGCCGGGCACGGCCGGGACGACATCCAGCAGCGGCTCGGCGACATGGTGGAGATCATGGGGCACGCGACGGGGCAGGGGGACGCGATCACCTTCTCCCGCGCCGACGCGGAGTTCCACGCCCTCCTCGTCCAGGCGGCGGGCAACCGGATGCTCGAACACCTTTCCGGCATCGTCTCGGCCGCCCTCCATGTCTCCGGGGGACCGGTCACCGGCTGTGACCGCCCGGGGGAGGCCTCGGTCGCCCATCACGCGCGCATCGCCGACGCCCTGGCATCCGGCGACGCCGGAGCGGCCGAGACGGCCATGCGCCAACTGCTCGTCGTCCACCCCGACGTCGAGCGTGTGGTTCCCGCGCCGCGCGAGCACTGACCGGGGCGCGGCCGGGGTGCGTGGGCCCGGTGCCGCCGGACCGCACGGGTCCGGCGGCATAATTGTGGGGGGATGGCACCCTTGGCCCATTTCGTCGCGTATGAGGTGTGACTCGGGCCACGCGGATTGGCCGTAACACTCCTCGAAGCAGCGCGATGACTTAAGAGGTGAGCGTCGCGGAAGGAATACAGCAACCCTTGGGTTCGCTGTGCAGTTCTGAGGCCAAACCCGCGCCGTCGGCGACATCCCCAGTCGACGGTCGTCGGTTCCAGCCCTCTCCAGGGCGGGGCCGGAAGCCGTTTCCATCGTTCCGAGAGGTTGTTCGTGTCGGCCAGCACATCCCGTACGCTCCCGCCGGAGATCGCCGAGTCCGAGTCTGTGATGGCGCTCATCGAGCGGGGAAAGGCTGATGGGCAGATCGCCGGCGATGACGTGCGTCGGGCCTTCGAGGCTGACCAGATTCCGCCAACCCAGTGGAAGAACGTTCTGCGCAGCCTCAACCAGATCCTCGAGGAAGAGGGTGTGACGCTGATGGTCAGTGCCGCGGAGTCGCCGAAGCGCGCCCGCAAGAGCGTCGCAGCGAAGAGCCCGGTCAAGCGCACCGCCACCAAGACCGTCGCGGCGAAGACCACCGTGACCAGGACCGTCGCGGCCACCGCCGCCCCGGCGGCCGAGAGCGCGGACGCGGTGGCCGACCACGCCGTCGCGGCCGCTCCCGCCAAGAAGACGGCAGCCAAGAAGACGGCGGCCAAGAAGACCGCCGTGAAGAAGACGGCGGCCAAGAAGACGGCGGCCAAGAAGTCCGGCAAGCAGGACGACGAACTGCTCGACGGCGACGAGGCGGCCGAGGAAGTCAAGGCCGGCAAGGGCGAGGAAGAGGAGGGCGAGGGCGAGAACAAGGGCTTCGTCCTCTCGGATGACGACGAGGACGACGCACCTGCGCAGCAGGTCGCCGTCGCCGGCGCCACCGCCGACCCGGTCAAGGACTACCTGAAGCAGATCGGCAAGGTTCCCCTCCTCAACGCCGAGCAGGAGGTCGAGCTCGCCAAGCGCATCGAGGCCGGACTCTTCGCCGAGGACAAGCTGGCGAACGCCGACAAGCTCGCGCCGAAGCTCAAGCGCGAGCTGGAGATCATCGCCGAGGACGGCCGACGGGCCAAGAACCACCTCCTGGAGGCCAACCTCCGTCTGGTGGTCTCCCTGGCCAAGCGCTACACCGGTCGCGGCATGCTCTTCCTGGACCTGATCCAGGAGGGCAACCTCGGTCTGATCCGCGCGGTCGAGAAGTTCGACTACACCAAGGGCTACAAGTTCTCCACGTACGCCACCTGGTGGATCCGTCAGGCGATCACCCGCGCGATGGCCGACCAGGCCCGCACCATCCGTATCCCGGTGCACATGGTCGAGGTCATCAACAAGCTCGCGCGCGTGCAGCGCCAGATGCTCCAGGACCTGGGCCGCGAGCCCACCCCGGAGGAGCTGGCCAAGGAACTCGACATGACCCCCGAGAAGGTCATCGAGGTCCAGAAGTACGGTCGCGAGCCGATCTCCCTCCACACCCCGCTCGGTGAGGACGGCGACAGCGAGTTCGGTGACCTGATCGAGGACTCCGAGGCCGTCGTCCCGGCGGACGCGGTCAGCTTCACACTCCTCCAGGAGCAGCTCCACTCCGTGCTCGACACGCTCTCCGAGCGTGAGGCCGGCGTGGTCTCGATGCGCTTCGGCCTCACCGACGGTCAGCCGAAGACGCTCGACGAGATCGGCAAGGTCTACGGCGTGACGCGAGAGCGCATCCGTCAGATCGAGTCGAAGACGATGTCGAAGCTGCGTCACCCGTCGCGCTCGCAGGTGCTGCGCGACTACCTCGACTAGATCGCGGAAGATTCACCGGCCGAGGGCCCGGAACCCCCAGGGGATCCGGGCCCTCCGGCGTGTCCTCGGGTGCGGAGGGTGACCGGCTGGATCACGCTGGGTGGACCGTTACCGCCTCAGCGTCAGGAGCCTCCATGCCCCGTTCCGTCGTCCGTGCCCTGACCGGGGTGCTCGCCCTGACCGCCACCGCGGCCGTGATGCCCCTCGCCTCGCCCCCCGCGGCGGTCGCGGACAGCATCATCGTCGGCGGACAGCCCGCCCCGGTGGCGGACAGCCCCTGGGTCGTGGCGCTGTCGAGCCGGGACCGGTTCGGAGGAGCGCGCTCGGGACAGTTCTGCGGCGGCGTCGCCGTGGCGCCCACGAAGATCCTGACGGCCGCCCACTGCCTGAGTGACGAGGCACTCGGCGGACCGGCGGAGCGGGTGAGGGATCTGCTGGTCATCGCCGGCCGGGAGCGGTTGAGCGACTCCGGAGGCCGGGAGATCCCGGTCCGGTCCATCTGGGTGAACCCGGCGTACGACCCCGACTCCAACGCCGGCGACCTCGCGGTGCTGACCCTGTCCCACGCGATGCCGAAGGGCGGCGTCATCCCGACGGCCAGGGGTGAGGACACCGCCTACCGGGCCGGGACCGCGGCGGCCGTCTACGGGTGGGGCGACACGACGGGGAGCGGCGCCTACGCCTCCGTGCTGCGCTCCGCGCGGGTCCAGGTCCTGCCGGACAGCGACTGCGCGCGGGCCTACCCGGGCGGCCGGGAGGGTACGTACAAGGCCTCGGCGATGCTCTGTGCGGGCGATCCGGCGGGTGGCAGGGACGCGTGCCAGGGCGACAGCGGCGGGCCGCTGGTGGCCCGTGGGCGGCTCATCGGCCTGGTGTCCTGGGGCAGCGGCTGCGGGCGCGCGGGCAGCCCCGGGGTGTACACCCGGGTCTCCGCCGCCCTGGAATGGGCCGAGGGCCGCATCTGACCGCGCCCCGCCCTGCGACCGGGCCACGCGGCGGGCGCTGGTGCCGACACGCTTGTCCGTGCGTGATCCTCGCGGGCCGACGCGCTGTCCGTGCGCGATCCCCGCGGACGAGAACGGGCGGCTCCCCCAGTGGGGGAGCCGCCCGTCGGCCGGTCCTGGACCGGCCCCTGGCTCGTCGTGGATGCGAGGTATCAGTGTTGTTCCTCGTCGGCAGCAGCCGTCTGCACGGCGGTGAGCCGATCCGTCTCATCCTGTATTTCCGCGGCGATCTTCTTGAGTTCCGGCTCGAACTTGCGCCCGTGGTGGGCGCAGAAGAGCAGTTCACCGCCACTGATCAGGACGACGCGCAGATATGCCTGGGCGCCGCAACGGTCACAGCGGTCTGCTGCGGTCAGCGGGCTCGCGGGGGTCAGAACAGTAGTCACGTCGCCTCTTCTCTAGCTCGACGAGCTGTCGTACCAGGGTCAACATCCAACCAGGCCGAAAACGTTCCCGCTCGTGGCTTTTCTTCGAAACTTCTTCTCGGTGTGGCTGTCTGTTGCCGGTTGGCGGCGAATGTGCCGTATGCGGAGCGCTACGGTTTCGCATTGCTTGTCTAGGGGTCGGTCCCGCCGGCCGGCTTGCCGGTTTGTTCATGAGGACGTGCCCGGAGCCTAAATGGTTCATGCGTCGAAGGGAACGTGATGTGCACGTCACTCCAACGAATGATCGAACACCCATGCGAGCCCGGATGAAGCTCGACTAGCATGAGGATTCCCCGAGGGTGGCGTTACAACCGCTCTACCAGGCCTCTGTAGGCTCTCAGCGGCAACCGAAGCCCAGCCCGATACCCACGGGGGCCCCAGATGAAATTCAGCGAGGAGCGAACCGCGTGACCGCCGAAACGTCCGTGCCGTCCACCGCGATGCTGACCGGAGCAGGCGGCGACCGGGACAGCTCCAACTACACCGCGCGGCACCTTCTCGTCCTCGAAGGGCTGGAGGCGGTCCGCAAGCGCCCCGGCATGTACATCGGGTCCACCGACAGCCGTGGCCTGATGCACTGCCTCTGGGAGATCATCGACAACTCCGTCGACGAAGCCCTCGGCGGCTACTGCGATCAGATCGAGGTCATCCTCCACGACGACGCCTCCGTCGAGGTCCGGGACAACGGCCGCGGCATTCCGGTCGACGTCGAGCCCAAGACGGGCCTCTCCGGCATCGAGGTCGTCATGACCAAGCTGCACGCCGGAGGCAAGTTCGGCGGCGGCTCCTACTCGGCCTCCGGCGGTCTCCACGGCGTCGGCGCCTCGGTGGTCAACGCGCTCTCCGCCCGTCTGGACATCGAGGTCGACCGCAACAGCGCGACCCACTCCATCAGCTTCCGGCGAGGCGTCCCGGGCATCTTCACGGAGCAGGGCCCCGACAGCCCCTTCGACCCGGCCAACGGCCTCCGCAAGGGAAAGAGGGTCCCCAAGACCCGTACGGGTACCCGTACCAGGTACTGGGCCGACCGTCAGATCTTCCTCAAGGACGCCAAGCTCAATCTGGAGACGCTCTACCAGCGCGCCCGACAGACGGCCTTCCTCGTCCCCGGTCTCACGATCGTCGTCCGCGACGAGCGGGGGCTGGACGGCGAGGGCAAGACCGAGGAGACGTTCCGCTTCGACGGCGGCATCAGCGAGTTCTGCGAGTACCTGGCCCAGGACAAGGCCGTCTGCGACGTCCAGCGGTTGACCGGCACGGGCACCTTCAAGGAGACCGTCCCCGTCCTCGACGACCGCGGCCACATGACCGCCACCGAGGTCACCCGCGAGCTCGGCGTCGACATCGCCCTGCGCTGGGGCACCGGCTACGACACGACCGTACGGTCGTTCGTGAACATCATCGCCACCCCCAAGGGCGGCACCCACGTCAGCGGGTTCGAGCGCTCCCTGACCAAGACCGTGAACGAGGCGCTGCGCTCCGCCAAGATGCTGCGGGTCGCCGAGGACGACGTCGTCAAGGACGACGCCCTCGAAGGGCTCACCGCCGTCGTCACCGTACGACTCGCCGAGCCGCAGTTCGAGGGGCAGACCAAGGAGGTTCTCGGCACGTCCGCGGCCAACCGGATCGTGGCCGGCGTGGTCGCCAAGGAGCTCAAGGCCTTCCTGACCTCGACGAAGCGGGACGCCAAGGCCCAGGCCAGGGCGGTGCTGGAGAAGGCCGTCGCCGCCGCCCGCACCCGGATCGCCGCCCGTCAGCACAAGGACGCCCAGCGCCGCAAGACTGCCCTGGAGTCCTCCTCGCTGCCCGCCAAGCTCGCCGACTGCCGCAGCGACGACGTCGAGCGCAGCGAGCTGTTCATCGTCGAGGGGGACTCGGCGCTCGGCACCGCCAAGCTGGCCCGGAACAGCGAGTTCCAGGCGCTGCTGCCGATCCGCGGAAAGATCCTCAACGTACAGAAGTCGTCCGTCTCGGACATGCTGAAGAACGCCGAGTGCGGCGCGATCATCCAGGTCATAGGAGCCGGGTCCGGGCGCACCTTCGATATCGACGCCGCGCGCTACGGGAAGATCGTCCTGCTGGTGGACGCCGACGTCGACGGCGCCCACATCCGCTGCCTGCTGCTGACCCTCTTCCAGCGCTACATGCGCCCCATGGTCGAGGCGGGGCGGGTCTTCGCCGCGGTCCCGCCGCTGCACCGGATCGAGCTGGTCCAGCCCAAGAAGGGCCAGGACAAGTACGTCTACACCTACTCCGACGGCGAGCTGCGCCAGACCCTCCTGGAGTTCCAGCGCAAGAACGTCCGGATCAAGGAGTCGATCCAGCGCTACAAGGGTCTGGGCGAGATGGACGCCGATCAGCTGGCGGAGACGACGATGGACCCGCGCCACCGCACGCTGCGGCGCATCAACATCGGCGACCTGGAATCCTCCGAGCAGGTCTTCGACCTGTTGATGGGCAACGAGGTCGCGCCCCGCAAGGAATTCATCACCAGCTCCGCGGCCACCCTGGACCGCTCACGCATCGACGCCTGAACCCCGCGCCCGCGTCGGCCCCCGCTCCGGTACCACCGGAGCGGGGGCCGCGTGCTTTTCGAGGGTCCCCGGCCTCGCGGTTCGCGCAGCCGTACGGGACTTCTGTCACCTGAAGGGGTGAAGCCGGGCGAATGGCGCGCCCGGGATCCTCCCGACTTGCCCATGGTTGGCCATGCGGCCGAAAAAGGTCGGTGGATCAGGGGAGTTGTGCGGTGGAGAAAGAAGCAGGGCCGGAGGCCGCGGGAGTGCGGCTCGACGACCCGTGGGACGACGTACCGGCCCCCGACCGGAGCGGCCGGGGCGGGACGGGAGGCGTCGCGGATCTCGACGCCTCCGCCGCGGTCGGGCCGGATCCCGAGCCCGGCGCGGCCGACATCTACCTGGAGGTGCACCGCAGCGCGGCCTTCCGCGAGGTGCGCCGCCGCTACCGCTGCTTCGTGGCTCCCGCCGCCGTCGCCTTCCTCCTCTGGTATCTCGCCTATGTCGTCGCCGCGACCACCGCACCCGATTTGATGGCCCGCCCGGTCGCCGGAGCGGTCAACGTCGCGATGGTGGCGGGTCTCGGCCAGTTCCTCACCACGTTCCTGCTCACCTGGGCGTACGCACGGCACGCGCGGCTGCGCAGGGACCGGGCCGCGCTCGATCTGCGCTGGGACACCCAGGAGATGACGCGGGGCCTCGGCAGGGAGAGGGCGAGAGGCCTCGGCCAGGAGACGGCGGGAGGGCTCGGACGTTGAGAGGCGACCACCAGGCACTCGCCCTGCTGCTGTTCAGCGCGTTCATCGCCGTGACGCTCTTCATCACCACCTGGGTCGGGCGCCACCGA
This sequence comes from Streptomyces sp. NPDC102283, assembly GCF_044766265.1. Classification (NCBI taxonomy): domain Bacteria; kingdom Bacillati; phylum Actinomycetota; class Actinomycetes; order Kitasatosporales; family Streptomycetaceae; genus Streptomyces; species Streptomyces sp. NPDC102283. The sequence continues at coordinate 25,838 of NZ_JBIWLQ010000025.1, read as the reverse complement.
CAGGGCTCCGCCGAGGAGTTCTACGCCGGCGGACGCCTGTTCTCGCCCATGGAGAACGGATTCGCCCTCGCCGGCGACTACATGTCGGCGGCCTCCTTCCTCGGGATCTCCGGGCTGATCGCCCTCTTCGGCTACGACGGCATGCTCTACTCGGTCGGCTTCCTCGTCGCCTGGCTGGTCGTCCTGCTCTTCGTCGCCGAACTCGTCCGCAACTGCGGCAGGTTCACCCTGGCCGACGTGGTCGCGGCGCGGATGGCGGAGCGCCCGGTGCGTACCGCCGTCGGCACCTCGTCCGTCACCGTCTCCGTGCTCTACCTGGTCGCCCAGATGGTCGGCGCGGGCAGCCTCGTGGCCCTGCTGCTCGGCGGCACGAGCGACGCGGCCCGGTCCTGGACGGTGGTCGGGGTCGGCGCGCTCATGGTGATCTACGTGTCGTTCGGCGGCATGCGCGCCACCACCTGGATCCAGATCGTCAAGGCCGTCCTGCTGATGGCCGGGGCCGTCGCGCTCACGGCGCTCGTCCTGGTCCACTTCCACGGGAACGTCAACAGCCTGCTCACCACCGCGGCCGAACGCAGCGGCCACGGCAGGGACTTCCTCGCGCCGGGCCTCCGCTACGGCGGGGACCTGACCTCGCGCCTCGACTTCATCAGCCTGGGCGTCGCCCTCGTCCTCGGCACGGCGGGGCTGCCGCACATCCTCTCGCGCTTCTACACCGTGCCCACCGCCCGCGCCGCGCGCCGCTCCGTCGTCTGGTCCATCGGCCTGATCGGCGGCTTCTACCTGATGACGATCGTGCTCGGATTCGGCGCCGCCGCCCTCGTCGGCTCCGCCGAGGTCCGCGCCTCGAACGCGGCGGGCAACACCGCGGTCCCGCTGCTGGCACTCCACCTCGGCGGCGGTGAGGGGTCCACCGGCGGAACGATTCTCTTCGCCGTGGTCGCCGCCATCGCCTTCGCCACCATCCTGGCCGTCGTCGCGGGCATCACACTCGCCTCGTCCGCGTCCGTCGCCCACGACCTCTACGCCTCGCTCCGCCGCCCCGGGCGCGGGAAGCACGGCGAGGTCGCCGTGGCGCGTGTCGCCGCCGCGGGCATCGGCGCCGTCGCCATCGGCCTCGGACTCCTCGCCCAGGACCTCAACGTCGCCTTCCTGGTGGGCCTGGCCTTCGCCGTGGCCGCCTCGGCAAACCTCCCGGCCCTGCTCTACTCGCTGTTCTGGCGCGGCTTCACCACGCGGGGCGCGGTCTGGGCGGTGTACGGCGGCCTGGTCCCGGCGGTCGTGCTTGTGCTGGTCTCACCCGTCGTCTCGGGCAGCCCCTCGGCCCTGTTCCCCGGTGTCGACTTCCAGCTCTTCCCCCTGGAGAATCCGGGACTGGTCTCCATCCCGCTCGGCTTCCTGGCCGGCTGGATCGGTACGGTCACCTCGCCGGAGCCGCCCGACGAGGCCAAGCACGCCGAGGTCGAGGTCCGGGCGCTGACGGGGGCCGGGGCGGCGTAGGGCCTGTCGTAGGGCGTGCGGGGGTACCGCGGGCGGCGGTTCAGCCCGCGGCCCAGGCGTACCGGTGTTCCGGGCGGCCCGTCTCCCCGTAGCGCAGCGTCAGCCGGACCTTGCCGGTGCGCTCCAGCAGCTTCAGATAGCGCTGGGCTGTCTGGCGGCTCATCCCCGCGCTGTCCGCGATCTCCTGCGCGGAGAGCGGGCCGTCGGCGCCGCGCAGGGCACCGCGGACGAGCTCGGCCGTGGTGGGGGAGTGGCCCTTGGGGAGGGCCGGCTCGCCCGCCGCCCACAGCGCGCCGAAGAGCCGGTCCACCTGCGCCTGCTCGGCCTCCCCGCCCCCGTCGAGCGCCTGCCGCAGGGTCGCGTACGCCGCCAGCTTCGAGCGCAGGCCCGCGTAGGTGAACGGTTTCACCAGGTACTGGAGCGCGCCGTGCCGCATCGCGTCCTGCACGGTCGCCACGTCCCGGGCGGCCGTCACCATGATCACGTCGACCTGACGGCCGAGGCGGCGCAGTTCCCGTACGACGGCGAGGCCGTTGCCGTCGGGCAGGTAGTGGTCCAGCAGGATCAGGTCCACCGGGACCTCCTCGACCGCCTCCAGCGCGGCGGCCGCCGAGTGGGCCTGCGCGGCCACACGGAAGCCGGGGACCTTGGCGACGTACGCCGCGTTGATCTGCGCCACCCGGACGTCGTCGTCCACGATCAGGACCTGGATCACGGCTGTCCTCCCGTCGTGGCCGGATGCGCGGGGGGCGGCGGACCGTCGGGGGAGTCCGGGGCGCGCTCGGCCAGGGCCTGCGGTCCGGGCTCCGCCAGCGCCTCCGGCAGGACGACCGTGAACACCGCACCGCCTCCGTCCGCCCCGGACACCGTCACGCTGCCTCCCTGACGCTCCGCGAGCCTCCTCACGAGGGCGAGCCCGAGGCCGCGCCTGCCGTGCGCCGGGACCTCCTTGGTGGACCAACCCTCCGTGAAGATCGACGCGTACTGCTCGCGGGGGACGCCGGGGCCGCTGTCGCGCACCTCCAGGATCACCGTACGGCCCTCCGCGCACATCCCGACCTCGATCCGCGCCCCGTCCGATCCGACCGCCGCGTCCGTGGCGTTGTCGACCAGGTTGCCCATGACGGTGACCAGGCCCCGGGGATCGACCACCCGGTCCGGCAACAGGGTGTCGGGGGCCAGCCGCAGGGATACGCCGCGCTCGGCGGCGACCGTCGCCTTGCCCACGAGGAGGGCGGCCAGCAGCGGGTCCTGGATCTTCTCGGTGACCTGCTCGGCCGTCGCCCGGTGTACGCCCACCACCTCCGTGACGAACTCCATCGCATCCTCGTGCATCTCCAGCTCCAGCAGTCCGAGCAGGGTGTGCAGCCGGTTGGCGTGCTCGTGGTCCTGGGCGCGCAGGGCGTCGATCAGCCCGGTGGTGGAGTCGAGCTCGCGGCCCAGGTGCTCCAGCTCGGTCCGGTCGCGCAGGGTCACCACGGCCCCGCCGTCGTCCGTGGGCATCCGGTTGGCCAGCAGCACCCGGCTGCCCCGTACCGCCAGCAGGTCGTCGCCGACCACCCGCCCGGCCAGCACGTCCGCGGTCCTGCCGTCGCCCAGCACCTCCTCCAGCGTCCGGCCCGCCGCCTCCGGGCCCACGCCCAGCAGCCGTTGCGCCTCGTCGTTCAGCAGCCGGACGCGGCCGTTCCCGTCCAGGGCGACGACTCCTTCGCGGATGCCGTGCAGCATGGCCTCGCGCTCCGTCAGCAGCGCGGAGATGTCGGAGAATGCCAGGTCGTGGGTCTGCCGTTGCAGTCGGCGGGAGATGAGATACGCGGCGAGCGCCCCGACGGCCAGGGCTCCGCCCGCGTACGCGAGCAGCCCCGGGATCGCCCCGAGGAGCCGGGCGCGGACGCTGTCGTAGGCGATGCCCACCGACACCGCGCCGACCACATCGCCGGACGGGCCGAGCAACGGCACCTTGCCCCGCGCCGAGCGGCCGAGGGTGCCGCTGTCGATCTCCATCACCTCGCGGCCGCGCAGCGCCTCGCCGGGGTCGGTGGAGACGATCGCGCCGATCCGGTGGGTGTCGGGGTGCGACCAGCGCACCCCGCGCTGGTTCATGACGACGACGTACTCGGCTCCGGTCGCCCGTCTGACCCGCTCGGCGGCCGACTGGACGGGGCCCTTGACCGACGGGTCGGTGCTGGTCAGGTCCCGCACGATCCCCGGCTGGGCGGCGGTGCTCTGGGCGATGGCGAGGGCGCGGCGCATCGCCTGGTCGTCCAGCTGGTCGCTGAGGGGCGCCAGGAACAGGCCGGTGACCAGGATCGTCACGCCGGTGATGATGGTCAGCTGCATCAGCAGGACCTGGGAGAAGACCCGCTGGGGCCAGCCGAACCGGCGCTGTCCCCTGCCGGGGGTCGGTGGGGCGTTCATCGTAGAGACGGTAAGGGCCGGGCGGCCGGGGCGGAAATTCGGCACCGTTCCGGTCCGGCCGGCCGGGCCCGCGCGGTACGCGCCCCTTGCTTCGCGGCGCTGTGTCTGTGACCGTTCCTGGAGCGTTTCCGAGGAGTTCGCCATCAACGCAATCTGCTTGCACTTCTTGCGCTAATCTTGCGCGCATGACGCGACGACTTGCTCAAGTGGCCCAGAAAGTGGGAGTCAGCGAGGCGACGGTCAGCAGGGTGCTGAACGGCAAGCCGGGCGTTTCCGACGCCACCAGGCAGGCCGTTCTCTCCGCGCTGGACGTCCTCGGCTACGAGCGGCCGACCCAGCTGCGCGGCGAACGGGCCCGGCTGGTCGGCCTGGTCCTGCCCGAGCTGCAGAACCCGATCTTCCCGGCCTTCGCCGAGGTGGTCGGCGGCGCGCTCGCCCAGCAGGGGCTGACCCCGGTGCTCTGCACCCAGACCAAGGGCGGCGTCTCCGAGGCCGACTACGTCGAGCTGCTCCTCCAGCAGCAGGTCTCCGGCGTGGTCTTCGCGGGCGGCCTCTACCACCAGGCCGACGCCCCGCACGACCACTACAAGGTGCTCGCCGACCGCAAGATCCCGGTCGTGCTGATCAACGCGGCCATCGCCCACCTCGGCTTCCCGGGTGTCTCCTGCGACGACTCCGTCGCCGTCGAGCAGGCCTGGCGGCATCTCGTCTCGCTCGGCCACGAGCGCATCGGCCTCGTCCTCGGCCCGTCCGACCACGTGCCCTCGCAGCGCAAGCTCGCCGCCGCCCGGGTGCTCGCCGAGGAGACGGGCACGACCGTGCCCGACGAGTGGGTGGCCCGCGCGATGTTCTCGCTGGAGGGCGGGCAGGCCGCCGCGATGCGGCTGCTGGACCGGGGCGTCACCGGCATCATCTGCGCGAGCGACCCGCTCGCGCTGGGCGCCGTGCGCGCCGCCCGCCGCCGCGGTCTCTCGGTGCCCGCCGACGTGTCGGTCGTCGGCTATGACGACTCGGCCTTCATGAACTGCACCGAGCCGCCCCTGACCACCGTCCGCCAGCCCATCGAGGCCATGGGGCGCGCGGCCGTGGAGCTGCTCTCGGTGCAGATCGGCGGGCGGACCGTACCCTCGGACGAGCTGCTCTTCGAGCCGGAGCTGGTGGTGCGCGGGTCCACCGCGCAGCCACCGCGCGAGAATTCCCTGTGATCCGTAGCTAATTTGCGCTGCCCGGCCCTTGGTCCGGACCTAGCGGGCCTTCTGGGGGCCGGGCAGCGGCTGTGGCGGCCTGGGGCCCGTGTACTGCCCGCTGGGGCGGATGCGGAGCGGGCGCTCTCCGTACTCCTCCAGCGCGTGGGCGATCCAGCCCGCGGTGCGGGACACCGCGAACACCGTCTCGCCCGCGTCCGCCGGCATCCCCCGGGAGACGGACAGGACGGCCAGGGCCAGGTCGATGTTGGCGTGCAGCGGAGCGTGCCGCGCCGTCGTCTCCACCACCTCGCGGGCCGCCGCCAGCGCTCCGGCGGCCTGCGGCACGTCCTCGAGCAGCGCGAACAGGGCCGTCGCCCGCGGGTCCTCGCCCCGGTACAGCCGGTGGCCCAGGCCCGGCACCCGCCGCCCGGTCCGCAGATGATCGGCGACCACGGGGACCGCGCTGCCCCGGTCCACCGCCTCCCGGAGCATCCGGTGCGCCAGCCCGCTCGCCGCGCCGTGCAGCGGCCCCTCCAGCACGCCGAGGCCCGCCGAGACCACGGCGTACGGGTGGGCCCGCGCGGAGGCGGCGACCCGGGCGGCCAGCGTTGAGGCGGCCAGGTCGTGGTCGATCAGGAGGGCCAGGGCCGCGTCCAGCACGGCGAGGGACGGGGTGTCGGCCGGCTCCGCGGTGAGCCGTGACCACAGGTCCCGCGCCAGGGAACCCTCTTCGTCCGCCGGGTCGCCGAGCGGCGGCAGAGCGCCCACCAGGGTCGGGATCAGACTGCGGGCACTGCTCAGCACCGCCTCGGGCGACAGGACGAACCGCAGTGGATCCGTGGCCGCCGCGGCGGTCACCGCCACCCGCAGCCGGTCCGTCGACCCGCTGTGCGCGGGCAGCGCGCCGACCGTCCGGCGGGCCGCCGCGAGGGTCGCGGCGGCCGCGGTGAACCGGGCTCCGGGACGCAGCTCGCCCGTCCACAGCCACTCGGCGACCTCCTCGTAGCCGTGATGACGGGCCAGCTCCGTCGCGTCGACCCCGCGGAAGTAGCAGCGGTCGCCCTCGATGAGCGTGATGCCGGTGCGGAAGGCCAGGTCGCCCCCGGCCGGGGAGGTGTCCCGGCGTCCCGAGCGCCGGGCCAGCGCCCGGACCTCGTCGGCGTCGAACGTGCTGCCCCGCCCGCCGGCGGCCCGCGCGCTGCTCAGCTGGCCCCGGCTGACGTAGGCGTACACCGTCTCCGGCTTCACGCCCAGCAGTTCGGCGGCCTCGCGGGTGGTGAGCCGGGGCGGCCCCTGCTCGTCGGGCGCTGATCGATCCGTCATGCCGACCACCGTATCCATCCTGAATCCATGAGCGAGCCCAAGAGCTCCCTCATGCATTGATTCAATCAACATTGACAGAATTCAAGTCAAGCATAGACAGTCGAATCAATGTTGTGTGCGTCGGAAGAGAAGAGAGAGCAGCCATGACCACCACTCCTGCCGTCCCCCGCGGTCTCGCCGGTGTCGTCGTCACCGCCACCGCCCTCGGCGACGTGCGCGGCCGTGAGGGCTTCTACCACTACCGGCAGTACTCGGCGATCGAGCTCGCGCGGACCCGCGGCTTCGAGGACGTCTGGTACCTCATGGTCCACGGCGAACTGCCGGACCGGACGGCCGCCGCCGACTTCGCCGCCCGCACGGCCGCCCTGCGCGCCCTCCCCGCCGAGGTGAGTGAGGCGCTGCCCGCCATCGCGCGCGCCGGCGCCGTCTCCGGCCCCCTCGCCGGACTCCGCACCGCGCTGTCCCTGCTCGGGGCCTCGGCCGGATTCCGCCCTGTGTACGACATCGGGACCGAGCGGCGGCGCCAGGACGCGCTCACCGCCTGCGCGGCCGTCCCCACGATTCTCACCGCCCTGCACCGCCTGGGCCAGGGGCTCCAGCCGGTCGAGCCCCGCGAGGACCTGCCGCACGCCGCGAACTACCTGTACATGCTGACCGGGTCGGAGCCGGAGCCCGAGCACGCCGAAGCCGTCGAGCAGTACCTCATCTCCACCGTCGACCACGGCTTCAACGCCTCCACCTTCACCGCCCGGGTCGTCGCCTCCACCGGAGCCGACCTGGCCGCCTGCCTGGTCGCGGCGGTCGGCGCGCTCTCCGGACCGCTGCACGGCGGAGCCCCCAGCCGGGCCCTGGACACCCTGGACGCCATCGGCACCCCGGACCGCATCGACGGCTGGATCCGCGAACAGGTCCTCTCGGGACGCCGCATCATGGGCTTCGGCCACCCCGTCTACCGCACCGAGGACCCGCGCTCCCGGATGCTCAAATCCCTCGCGCAGGGCTTCGGCGGACCGCTCGTCGACTTTGCGGTGGAGGTGGAACGCCAGGTCGAGGCCATCCTCGCCGAGCTGAAGCCGGGCCGGGAACTGCACACCAACGTGGAGTTCTACGCCGGAGTGGTCATGGAGCTGTGCGGGCTGCCGCGTGCGATGTTCACCCCCACCTTCTGCGCGGCACGGGTGATCGGCTGGAGCGCCAATATCCTGGAGCAGGCGGAGGACTCGAAGATCATCCGCCCGGCGGCCCGCTACGTCGGCGCACCCCCGCCGCAGCCGGTCCCGGCACCCTGACGACGCCCCGAGGAAGGCCCCCGTTGACCCCGCCCCGTATCCCGCAGATCCCGGTCGTCGTCCTGGCGGGCTTCCTCGGCTCCGGAAAGACCACGCTCCTGAACCATCTCCTCCGCAACCGCGAGGGAACCCGGATCGGCGTGATCGTCAACGACTTCGGGGCCATCGAGATCGACGCCATGACCGTCTCGGGGCAGGTCGGCTCGACCGTCTCGCTGGGCAACGGCTGTCTGTGCTGCGCCGTCGACGCGAGCGAACTCGACACCTTCCTGGAGACCCTGACCCGGCCGTCCGCCCGACTGGACGTGATCGTCGTCGAGGCGAGCGGACTGGCCGAACCCCAGGAGCTCGTCCGTATGCTGCTGGCCAGCGACAACCCGCACATCCTGTACGGGGGCCTCGTCGAGGTCGTCGACGCGGCGGAGTTCGACGGCACCCGTCAGCGGCATCCGGAGCTCGACCGCCATCTCGCCGTCGCCGACCTCGTCGTCCTGAACAAGACCGACCGGGTGGGGGAGGCCGAGCGGGAGCGGCTGCGTGCGACGGTCGCGGAGCTGAGCGGCCCCGCCGCCGTGATCTCCGCGGTGCACGGCCGGATCGACCCCGAGCTCCTCTTCGACCCGGCCCTGCGACCGGACCACGAGGACACGGTCCGTCAGCTCACCTTCGAGGACCTGCTGCGGGAGGAGGCGCCCGATGGGCACGAGGGGCACGACGGCCACCTCCACGCCTCGTACGAGAGCGTCGACTTCACCTCGGACATCCCCATGGACCCGCGTCGCTTCATGGAGTTCCTCGACTCCCGGCCCGACGGGCTCTACCGGATCAAGGGGTTCGCGGACTTCGGCGCGGGGGACCGGGACAACACCTACGCGCTGCACGCGGTGGGCCGCTTCCTGCGCTTCGTCCCCCGCCCGTGGGCGCGCGGCGAACAGCGGCTCAGCCAACTCGTCATGATCGGCGCGGGCATCGACGCCGAAGCGCTGCTGGCCGGACTCACCGCCTGCCGCGCGGACGAGCGCGCCCTCGGCGAGTCCGCCGACGCCGACGCCGCTGCCGTCGAACGCGGCATGTGGGGCGTGCTGCGGTACGTCCAACAGGAGGCGGACCCCGCGGACGTACGGGAAGCGGCCGCGGAGGCGTAACACCCCCGGGCCGCTCCCCGTCGTACGAAAGGGGCGCCTACAGCGGCGGTCCCGCGATCACGTCCACCGACTCCAGCAGCGGTGTGCCCGAGCCGTCCCGCCTCGGGTCCGGCTCCGGCAGCTTCGCCGGGGTGCCGTTCTTCTGCGCGGCCCGGGCCGGCGTGGGGCCCGCCCAGGCGAAGACCAGGACGTCCTCGCCCTTCAGGAACCGCTGGCAGCGCACTCCGCCGGTCGCCCGGCCCTTGCGCGGATACTGGTCGAACGGGGTGAGCTTGGACGTCAGCACCGAGTCGTCCAGCGTGCCGTGCGAGCCGGCCACCGTGAACACGATCGCCTCGGCCGCCGGGTCCACCGCCGTGAACGACAGCACCTCGGCCCCGGCCGCCAGCTTGACGCCCGCCATCCCGCCGGCGGGCCTGCCCTGCGGCCGTACCTGGGCCGCCGGGTAGCGGAGCAACTGGGCGTCGGAGGTGATGAACACCAGGTCCTCCTCGCCCGTGCGCAGCTCGGTCGCGCCCACGATGCGGTCACCGTCCTTGAGGGAGATGACCTCCAACTCGTCCTTGTTGGGCGGGTAGTCCGGCACGACGCGTTTCACCACGCCCTGAAGGGTGCCGATCGCGAGGCCCGGCGAGGACTCCTCCAGGGTCGTCAGGCAGATCAACTCCTCGTCCGCCTCCAGGCTGAGGAACTCGGAGATCTGCGCCCCGCCCGAGAGATTCGGCTCCGCGTGCGTGTTGGGCAGCTGCGGCAGATCGATCACCGAGAGCCGCAGCATCCGGCCGGTGGAGGTCACCGCCCCGACGTCGCCGCGCGCCGTCGCCGCCACCGCCGACACGATCACGTCGTGCTTGGTCCGCCGGGCGTCCTCGGAGATCTCGACCGGCTCCGCGTTGGCCGTACGGGCCAGCAGGCCCGTCGAGGAGAGCAGCACCCGGCACGGGTCGTCCGCCACCTCCAGCGGCACGGACGCGATCTGGGCTCCGGCCGACTCCAGCAGCACCGTGCGCCGGTCCGTGCCGAACTTCTTCGCCACGGCGGCCAGCTCCGAGGAGACCAGCTTGCGCAGCTCCGCGTCCGACTCCAGGATCGCGGTCAGCGCGTCGATCTCGCCGGTGAGCCGGTCCCGCTCGCTCTCCAGCTCGATCCGGTCGAAACGGGTGAGCCGGCGCAGCGGGGTGTCCAGGATGTACTGCGTCTGGATCTCGCTCAGCGAGAAGTGCGCCATCAGGCGCTCCTTCGCCTGCGAGGAGTTGTCGCTGTCCCGGATGATCCGGATGACCTCGTCGATGTCGAGCAGGGCGACGATCAGGCCCTCGACCAGGTGCAGCCGGTCGCGGCGCTTGGTGCGGCGGAACTCGCTGCGTCGGCGCACCACCTCGAAGCGGTGGTCCAGATAGACCTCCAGCAGCTCTTTGAGGCCCAGGGTGAGCGGCTGGCCGTCGACCAGCGCCACGTTGTTGATGCCGAAGGACTCCTCCATCGGCGTCAGCTTGTAGAGCTGCTCCAGCACCGCTTCCGGCACGAAGCCGTTCTTCACCTCGATGACCAGACGCAGTCCGTGTGCCCGGTCGGTGAGGTCCTTGACGTCGGCGATGCCCTGGAGCTTCTTCGCCGAGACCAGGTCCTTGATCTTGGCGATCACCTTCTCCGGGCCGACGGTGAAGGGCAGTTCGGTGACGACGAGGCCCTTGCGGCGGGCCGTCACGTTCTCCACGGCGACGGTGGCGCGGATCTTGAACGTGCCGCGGCCCGCCGTGTAGGCGTCCTTGATGCCGCCCAGCCCGACGATGCGGCCGCCGGTGGGCAGGTCGGGGCCCGGGACGAAGCGCATCAGCGTCTCGATGTCGGCGCCCGGGTGCTTGATCAGGTGCCGCGCGGCGGCGATGACCTCGCCCAGGTTGTGCGGGGGCATGTTGGTGGCCATGCCCACGGCGATCCCGGAGACGCCGTTGACCAGGAGGTTGGGATAGGCGGCGGGGAGGACGACCGGCTCGCGCTCCTGGCCGTCGTAGTTGGACTGGAAATCGACGGTGTCCTCGTCGATCGCCTCCGTCATCAACGACGTGGCGTCGGCCATCCGGCACTCGGTGTACCGCATGGCGGCCGGCGGGTCGTCGTTGCCGAGCGAGCCGAAGTTGCCGTGGCCGTCGACCAGGGGGAGGCGCATCGAGAACGGCTGCGCCATGCGCACCAGGGCGTCGTAGATCGAGGCGTCGCCGTGCGGGTGCAGCTTGCCCATCACCTCGCCGACGACGCGGGCGCACTTCACATAGCCGCGGTCGGGGCGCAGCCCCATCTCGTTCATCTGGGACACGATGCGGCGGTGCACCGGCTTCATGCCGTCGCGGGCGTCGGGCAGGGCCCTGGAGTAGATCACCGAGTACGCGTACTCGAGGAAGGAGCCCTGCATTTCGTCGACGACGTCGATGTCGAGGATCTTCTCCTCGAAGTCGTCCGGCGGCGGCGGGGTCTTCGTGCTACGGCGGGCCATCGCGGCTGCGACTCCTTCACAGATTCTGTTCGGACAACCTGAGCTTGTTCGGTACAACACGAGCTACTGACGCGGTCCATTGTGGACCGCCGGACTGACAACGCCGACCTCGACCCGTCCGAAGCGGGTCGAGGGGCCCGCCCGGAGAGCGTCCGCGACACCATCGACGGAAACATCCGAGGAACGGGAACTTCGCCAGGTGCCGGTGCGCTTGCTTAGAGTGGCAGGTCTGGCAGGAAGTCCAGTATCGCGATCGAAGGGACGTACATGCCCATGGGTCACACGGCCACCGCACAGGCCGGCTCCGGCGGCTTGACAGCGACCGAGCACCGCCTGGCCAACGGCCTGCGTGTGGTGCTCTCCGAGGACCATCTGACCCCGGTCGCCGCGGTCTGCCTCTGGTACGACGTCGGCTCGCGCCACGAGGTCAAGGGACGCACCGGTCTGGCTCACCTTTTCGAGCACCTGATGTTCCAGGGTTCGGGCCAGGTCAAGGGGAACGGCCACTTCGAGCTCGTCCAGGGGGCCGGCGGCTCGCTCAACGGGACGACCAGCTTCGAGCGGACCAACTACTTCGAGACCATGCCCACCCACCAGGTGGAGCTGGCGCTCTGGCTGGAAGCCGACCGGATGGGCTCCCTCCTCGCCGCGCTCGACGAGGAGTCCATGGAGAACCAGCGCGACGTCGTCAAGAACGAACGCCGCCAGCGTTACGACAACGTGCCCTACGGCACCGCGTTCGAGAAGCTGACCGCCCTCTCCTACCCCGAGGGCCACCCGTACCACCACACCCCGATCGGCTCCATGGCCGACCTGGACGCGGCCACGCTGGAGGACGCCCGCGCGTTCTTCCGTACGTACTACGCGCCCAACAACGCGGTGATCTCGGTGGTCGGCGACATCGACCCCGAGCAGACCCTCGCCTGGATCGAGAAGTACTTCGGCTCCATCCCCTCCCACGACGGCAAGCGGCCGCCGCGCGACGGGACGCTCCCCGGCATCATCGGGGAGCAGCTGCGCGAAGTGGTCCACGAGGAGGTGCCGGCCCGCGCCCTGATGGCCGCCTACCGCCTCCCCCACGACGGAACCCGCGCCTGCGACGCCGCCGACCTGGCGCTCACCGTGCTGGGCGGCGGCGAGTCCTCCCGGCTGCACAACCGCCTGGTCCGCCGCGACCGTACGGCGGTGGCGGCCGGTTTCGGGCTGCTGCGGCTCGCCGGCGCGCCCTCGCTGGGCTGGCTGGACGTGAAGACGTCCGGCGGTGTCGAGGTGGAGACGATCGAGGCCGCGGTCGACGAGGAGCTGGCCCGGTTCGCCGCCGAGGGGCCCACCCCCGAGGAAATGGAGCGGGCCCAGGCGCAGTTGGAGCGCGAGTGGCTGGACCGGCTCGGCACGGTCGCCGGCCGCGCCGACGAACTGTGCCGTTACGCGGTCCTGTTCGGCGACCCGCAGCTCGCCCTGAGCGCCGTCGGCCGCGTCCTGGACGTCACCGCGGAGGAGGTGCGCGCGGCGGCCGAGGCGGCCCTGCGCCCCGACAACCGGGCGGTGCTGGTGTACGAGCCCATCGAGCCGGCCGACGAGGCCGACGGGTCCGACGAGGCCGCGACAGGCACCGAGGGCACCGACGCGCACGAGGGGGCGGACAAGTGAGCGACGCCGCCGTGACTGGAGTAGCCATGGAGTACCACCCGCAGCCCACGCCCGGCACGGCCCGCCCCTGGGCCTTCCCGGCGCCCGAGCGCGGCGCCCTGCCCAACGGGCTGACCGTGCTGCGCTGCCACCGACCCGGCCAGCAGGTCGTCGCGGTGGAGATCTTCCTGGACGCGCCGCTGGAGGCAGAGCCCGAGGGCCTGGACGGCGTGGCCACGATCATGTCGCGGGCGCTCTCCGAGGGCACCGACAAGCACAGCGCCGAGGAGTACGCCGCCGAGCTGGAGCGCTGCGGCGCCACGCTCGACGCGCACGCCGACCACCCCGGCGTCCGGGTCTCCCTGGAGGTCCCGGTCTCCCGGCTGGCCAAGGCCCTCGGGCTGGTCGCCGAGGCGCTGCGGGCCCCGGCCTTCGACGGGAGCGAGATCGAGCGCCTCGTCGGCAACCGCCTCGACGAGATCCCGCACGAGCAGGCCAACCCGTCCCGGCGCGCCGCCAAGCAGCTCTCCAAGGAGCTGTTCCCGGCCGCCGCCCGGATGTCCCGCCCGCGCCTGGGCACCGAGGAGACGGTCCGGCGGATCGACGAGAGCGCCGTGCGCGCCTTCTTCGACGCCCACGTCCGCCCCTCCACCGCGACGGCCGTGATCGTCGGCGACCTGACCGGCATCGACCTGGACGCGCTGCTGGCGGAGACCCTCGGCGACTGGTCGGGCAACGCGGGCCAGGCTCGCCCGGTACCGCCCATCACCGCGAACGACACCGGCCGCGTGGTCATCGTGGACCGGCCCGGCGCGGTCCAGACCCAGCTGCTGATCGGCCGGATCGGCGCCGACCGGCACGAGCGCGTGTGGCCCGCCCAGGTGCTCGGCACGTACTGCCTGGGCGGCACCCTCACCTCCCGGCTGGACCGGGTGCTGCGCGAGGAGAAGGGCTACACCTACGGGGTGCGGGCCTTCGCCCAGGTGCTGCGCTCCAGCGGCCCCGACTCGGGCGGCGCGGCCATGCTCGCGATCAGCGGCTCGGTGGACACGGAGTCCACCGGACCGGCGCTGGACGACCTCTGGAAGGTCCTGCGGACGCTGGCCGCCGAGGGGCTGACCGACGCCGAACGCGAGACGGCCGTACAGAACCTGGTGGGCGTCGCCCCGCTGAAGTTCGAGACCGCCGCCTCCGTCGCGAGCACGCTGGCCGACCAGGTCGAGCAGCACCTCCCCGACGACTACCAGGCCCACCTCTACGCCCGGCTCGCCGAGACGGGCACCGTGGAGGCGACCGCCGCCGTGGTCAGCGCCTTCCCGGTCGACCGGCTGGTCACGGTCCTCGTGGGGGACGCCGCGCAGATCGAGGAGCCCGTGAAGGCCCTCGGCATCGGAGAGGTGTCCGTCGTCACCGGCTGACGTACCTGCGGCGCATCGCCGTGAACAGGACCCCGACGGACGCACGTTCGTCGGGGTTCTCCCTTTTTATCCGATTAGTCCATGACGTCCCTTTTGGGGGAGAGGTTGCCTGTCTGCCCTGTGGGATGTGCGACAAATCCCCTGGTCCGTTTGGCGATGGGAAGTCGCCCCGCCTAGCGTCGGCTCGGCTGTCCGTCACCCGTATGCCGCAGCCGCGGCGCCGGGCAGTCATCGCCGAGTCCCCGTCAGGCGCGAGCCTGGGGAGCCGGGGACCCACGCAGTCCCTGGGGTGAATCGGAGGCCCGTGCCGCGAACCGGCGCGGGGATCCGTAGGAGACCTTCCTGCTCCGAACCCGTCAGCTAACCCGGTAGGCGAGAAGGAAGGAAAGGACCAGCCCCTCCATGGCGTTCACCCGTGCCACCGGGAAGCACCGTGCCCCGAGCCGTCTCACGCGCCGGAGCGCCCAGGCCGCCGGCATCGCGGCTCTGGCCACCACCGGAGTCCTCGGCTCGCTCGCCTCCCCGGCCCTCGCCGCGGACACCGAGCCCGCCAAGGTCGCCGACACCGGCCTCGCCCAGGCCGTCGCCCTCGACGCCACCCTCGCCGAGCAGATAGACGCGCAGGCCCACGCCCAGAAGCAGCAGGCCGACGCGATCGCGAAGGCGAAGGCCGCCGCGGAGGCCCGCGAGAAGGCCGCCAAGGCCAAGGCGAAGGCGGAGGCCGAACGCAAGGCCGAGGCCCGCGCCAAGGAGGTCCGCGAGGAGAAGGCCCGTGCCGCCCGCGCCGCCGAGCGCGCCCGCCTGAACGCCTTCCACCTCCCGGTCGCCGGCTCCCACGTCACCACCGGCTACAACACCGGCGGTGCGCTCTGGTCCTCCGGCAGCCACTCCGGCGTGGACTTCCAGGCAGCCTCCGGCAGCTCCGTCGTCGCCGTCGGCGCCGGCACGGTCGTCGAGGCCGGCTGGGGCGGCGCGTACGGCAACAACATCGTGCTCCGGATGACGGACGGCACGTACACCCAGTACGGCCACCTCTCCTCGATCGGTGTCTCCGTAGGCCAGAGCGTCTCCTCCGGCCAGCAGATCGGCCTCTCCGGCTCCACCGGCAACTCCACCGGCCCGCACCTGCACTTCGAGGCCCGCACCAGCCCCGACTACGGCTCCGACATGGACCCCGTCGGCTACCTCCGCTCCCACGGTCTGAACGTCTGACCCGCACCGCGCGACCCCGCCCGAAGGCCCCGGCACACGTCGGGGCCTTCGGCGATCCTGGCCCGCGGATATCCATGGATTTTGGTCTGCCATCGGAAATTCCGAAGGATTGCAATAGAGTCACGGAACAGACGTCGGGCGGCCGCGTTTCGCGGGGATCAAGGCGGAGGTTCGGACATGCGCATTCCCGCGCATTCGGTATGCACGGCAATCCGTGACGACATCGTCTCCGGTGTCCACGAGCGAGGCGGCCGACTCACCGAGGAGTTGCTGGCACGCCGCTACGGGGTCTCCCGCGTCCCGGTCCGCGAGGCCCTGCGCACGCTGGAGTCCGAGGGCTTCGTCGTCACCCGCAGGCACGCCGGCGCCTGCGTCGCCGAGCCCACCGCGCAGGAGGCGGCCGATCTCCTGGAGGTGCGGACGCTCCTGGAGCCGCTGGGCGCGGCCCGCGCGGCCCAGCGTCGCACGGAAGCCCACCTGAAGGTGCTCCGGGGCCTGGTCAGGCTGGGTCAGGAGCGGGCCCGCAGGGGCGAGGGCGAGGATCTGCGCTCGCTGGGCGGCTGGTTCCACGAGACCCTCGCCCAGGCGTCCGGCAGCCCCGGACTCATCGCGCTGCTCACCCAGCTCCGCCACAAGATCGCCTGGATGTACGCGGTCGAGCAGTCGGCCCGTCCGGTCGACTCCTGGGCCGAGCGCGGCGCGATCGTGGACGCCGTGGCGCGCGGCGACGCGGAGCGGGCGAGGGCGCTGACCGCCCAGCACGCGGAACGCGCCATCGGGGCCCACCGGCTGCGCCGCCCGTACCCGCCGGGGCGGCGCACCGCGCCCGTTCCCCGCGTGAGCACTTCGCAACATGACGTAAACACTGCGGGCGTCCGCCATTAACAGAAGAGCCGTAGACACGGAGAAGTAATTGCGGGGCATTGTTTGTGCTGCCCGCATTGTCGATGCGCGGCTCTTTCCCGAAAACGAAAGAGCCGTGATCCCTCGAAGGGTTCACGGCTCTCGTACCTGTCGAATCCGGACGGGCCGGTTCGCGTCGGGTCAGACGGTCTCGGGGAGTTCTTCCAGGCCCTCGGCGACCAGCTTCGCGAGCCGGTCCAGAGCGGCCTCGGCGTCGTCCGCGTCGGACGCGAGCACGATCTCCTCGCCGCCCTGCGCGCCCAGACCGAGCACGGCGAGCATGGAGGCGGCGTTCACCGGGTTGCCGTCGGACTTGGCGATCGTCACGGGGACGCCGGAAGCCGTGGCGGCACGGACGAAGATGGAAGCGGGGCGGGCGTGCAGGCCCTCGGCCCAACCGACGTTTACGCGGCGCTCAGCCATGGTTCTGCCCTTCACATATCAACGGTTGTCTAGACCAGTCTCTCATGCAGTGCGTGGTGCTGTGCCCGGCCTCCTGTCCGGTCCTGTACTCCAGCGGCCCGGGTCCGGGCCCCCCTCGGACTGCCCCGGCACCGATCCCTCCGCGACCGGGATCCCCGCCGTAGGCTTTGCCCATGGAGCCCACGCCGGAGCAGAGTCCGCACCACGCGTACCCCGACCACTGGGAGGCGGACGTGGTGCTCCGCGACGGGGGCACCGCGCGCATCAGACCGATCACCACGGACGACGCCGAGCGACTGGTCAGCTTCTACGAGCAGGTGTCCGACGAGTCGAAGTACTACCGGTTCTTCGCCCCGTATCCGCGCCTATCCGACCGGGACGTGCACCGCTTCACCCATCACGACTACGTCGACCGGGTGGGGCTGGCCGTCACGATCGGCGGCGAGTTCATCGGAACGGTCCGCTACGACCGCATCAACGACCAGGGCCGCCCCGCCTCCGCCCCCGCGGACGAGGCCGAGGTCGCCTTCCTCGTCCAGGACGCCCACCAGGGCCGGGGCGTCGCCTCGGCCCTGCTCGAACACATCGCCGCGGTCGCCCGCGAGCGCGGCATCCGGCGCTTCGCCGCCGAGGTGCTCCCCGCCAACAACAAGATGATCAAGGTGTTCCGGGACGGCGGCTACACCCAGCGCCGCAGCTTCGAGGACGGCTCCGTCCACCTCACCCTCGACCTCGAACCCACCGAGAAGTCCCTCGCCGTCCAGCGCGGCCGCGAACAGCGCGCCGAGGCCCGCTCGGTGCAGCGCCTGCTCGCCCCCGGCTCCGTCG
Organism: Streptomyces sp. NPDC102283; assembly: GCF_044766265.1. Lineage (NCBI taxonomy): Bacteria > Bacillati > Actinomycetota > Actinomycetes > Kitasatosporales > Streptomycetaceae > Streptomyces > Streptomyces sp. NPDC102283. The sequence continues at coordinate 8,069 of NZ_JBIWLQ010000025.1, read as the reverse complement.
CGGTCATCGGCACCGGGCGCACCCCCGGCGGAGTGGGCCGCACCGTCCTGCGCAACCTCCTCTCCTCCGGCTACACCGGCCGCACGTACGCGGTGAACCGCGCCTTCGACGAGGGCATGACCACCCTCGACGGCGTCCCCGCCCACCGCTCGCTCGGCGAGATCGACGAGCAGGTCGACCTCGCGGTCATCGCCGTCCCCGCCCACCGGGTCCCCGAGGCCGTCGCCGACTGCGGGGAACACGGCGTCCAGGGGCTGGTCGTCCTCTCCGCCGGATACGCCGAGCGGGGCGCCGAGGGCCGCGAACTCCAGCGCGAGCTGGTCCGCCAGGCCCGCTCGTACGGCATGCGGATCATCGGCCCGAACGCCTTCGGCATCATCAACACCGCAGAGTCCGTCCGGCTGAACGCCTCGCTCGCCCCCGAGTCGCCCGCCCGCGGCCGGATCGGCCTGTTCACCCAGTCCGGCGCGATCGGCATCGCCCTGCTCTCCGGCCTCCACCGGCGCGGCGCTGGCCTGTCCTCCTTCATCTCGGCGGGCAACCGGGCCGACGTCTCCGGCAACGACTTCCTCCAGTACTCCTTCGAGGACCCGGACACCGACGTCGCCCTGCTCTACCTCGAATCGCTCGGCAACCCCCGCAAGTTCACCCGCCTCGCCCGCCGCACCGCCGCCGTGAAGCCCGTGGTCGTGGTCAAGGGGGCCCGGCACAGCGGCTCCACCCCGCCCGGCCACGCCGTCCCGGTCAGCCGCATCCCCGACGCCACGGTCTCCGCGCTGATGCGCCAGGCCGGCGTCATCCGGGTCGACACCGTGACCGAGATGGTCGACGCCGGACTCCTGCTGGCGGGCCAGCCGCTCCCGGCCGGCCCCCGGGTCGCCATCCTCGGCAACTCCGAGTCCCTCGGCCTCCTGACGTACGACGCCTGCCTCGCCGAGGGGCTGCGCCCGCGCCCGCCGATCGACCTCACCACCGCGGCCTCCCCGCAGGACTTCCGGGACGCGCTGGCCGAGGCGCTGGCGGACGGGACCTGCGACGCCGTGATCGTCACCGCCATCCCGTGGGTGGGGGAGAACGGGGAGGCCGAGACCGGTGACGGCCAAGTGCTCGCCGCCGCCCTGCACAAGGCCGTGGCCGGGGGCTCGGCCAAGCCGGTGGCCGTCGTCCACGTCGAGATCGGCGGCCTCGCCGAGGCGCTGGCCGCCGCGTCCAGCACGGCCGCGCCACGCCCCCGCACGGTGACGCCCGCCGCAGACCGGACCAGGGCGGCCGCCACCGCCTCGACCACCCCGCCCTCGACCACCCCGGCCCCGAGCACGAGCCCGGCCCCAGGCGCCGACCCGGCCACCCCGCAGGCGAGCCCCGCCCCGGAAACCGCCACGAGCCCCGGCCGCATCCCCGCCTACCCCGCCGCCGAACGCGCCGTGCGGGCCCTCGCCGAGGCCGTGAAGTACGCCCAGTGGCGGCGCCAGGCGGCCGTGCCGGGCAAGATTCCCGAGTTCCTCGACGACACCATCGACGAGCCCGGGGCCGCCGCCCTGATCGAGGCCCAGCTCGCCACCGCCCCCGACCCGCGCGGCCGCCCGCTCACCCACGACGAGGCCCGCGAACTGCTCGGCCGCTACGGCATCGCCGTCCGCCCCACCCTGCCCGCCCCGGACCCCGAGGCGGCCGTCGCCGCGGCGGCCCGGCTCGGCTACCCGGTCGCCCTCAAGACCACCGCGCCCCACCTGCGCCACCGCGCCGACCTCGGCGGGGTCCGCCTCGACGTCGCCGACGAGGAGGCGCTGCGCCGGGCGTACGGAGAGCTCACCGATCTCCTCGGCAAGCCCGCGGAACTGCTCCCCGTCGTCCAGGCGATGGCCCCGCGCGGCGTGGACACCGTCGTCCGCGCCTCCATCGACGCCGCCGCCGGGGCCGTCCTCTCCTTCGGCCTCGCGGGCGCGCCCTCCGAACTGCTCGGCGACACCGCGCACCGGCTGGTCCCCGCCACCGACCGCGACGCCGCCGAGCTGATCCGGTCCATCAGGGCCGCCCCGGTGCTCTTCGGCTGGCGCGGTTCGGCCCCGGTCGACACGGCCGCGCTCGAGGAGCTGCTGCTGCGGCTGTCCCGGCTGGTCGACGACCACCCCGAGGTGGTCTCCGTAGCCCTCGAACCGGTCGTCGTCGCCCCGCAGGGGCTGACCGTGCTCGGCGCGAGCGTCCGGCTCGCCCCGCCCCCCGCCCGGAGCGACCTCGGCCCCCGCCGCCTTCCGAACTACTGAGACCCGGTGGCCACCGGGGCGTCCCCGGCAGCCACCGGTCCGCCGTAGGATGGTGCTCATGGCAAAGACCGGTACGACGACCCAGGGGCTGCGCGCGGCGATCGAGCGCAGCGGCTACTACCCGGCCCTCGTGGCCGAGGCGGTGGAGGCCGCCGTCGGCGGGGAACCGGTCGCTTCGTACCTGGTGCACCAGGAGACCACGTTCGACTCCAACGAGGTGCGCCGCCATGTCACGGTCCTCGTCCTGACCGAGCACCGGTTCATCGTCAGCCACACCGACGAGCAGGCCGCCGACACCAGCTCCCCGACGCCGTACGCCACCACCTCCACCGAGTCGGTGAAGCTGGAGCGGATCTCCTCCGTCGTGGTCAGCCGCGTCGTGGCCAACCCGGAGAAGTACGTCCCGGGCACCCTGCCCCGCGAGGTCGTCCTGACCATCGGCTGGGGCGCGGTCTCCCGGATCGACCTGGAGCCCGCCGCCTGCGGCGACGCCAACTGCGAGGCCGACCACGGCTACACCGGCAGCTCCACCGCCGACGACCTGAGCCTGCGGGTCAGCGAGGCCGGCGACGGCCCCGACGCCGTGCGCCAGACCCTGGCCTTCGCCCAGTCGCTCTCCGAGGCCACGGCCGCCACCGCGGCGACCGGCCGCTGATGGCCCAGCCCGCCTGGCAGGACCCCGTCCTGCTGCCCCTCGACACCGCGCCCGTGCCCGAGTACGGCAGCGGCTCGCTCGCGGACCTGCTGCCGACGCTCGCCGCCGGACAGGAAGTGCCCGGCTTCACGGCCGCGATCCCCGAGCTGACCCCGGCCGACCGCAACTGCGTCTTCCTGATCGACGGCCTGGGCTGGGAGCAGATCAAGGCCCACCCGGACGAGGCCCCCTTCCTGCACTCCCTCCTCCCCACGTCGCGCGGCGGCACCGGCCGCCCGCTCACCGCGGGCTTCCCCTCCACCACCGCCACCTCGCTCGCCTCGGTCGGTACGGGGCTGCCGCCCGGCGAGCACGGGCTTCCCGGCTACACCGCGCGCAACCCGGAGACCGGCGAGCTGATGAACCAGCTCCGCTGGAAGCCGTGGACCGCGCCGAAGGTCTGGCAGCCGTACCCCACGGTCTTCCAACGCGCCGACGCCGCGGGCGTGCACACCGCGCAGGTCTCCGCGCCGACGTTCGAGCAGACCCCTCTCACCAAGGTCGCGCTCAGCGGCGGCTCCTTCCTCGGCCGGCTCTCCGGCGAGGACCGGATGGACGTCGCCGCCCAGCGCCTGGCCGCGGGCGACCGCTCGCTCGTCTACACGTACTACAGCGAGGTCGACGGCAAGGGCCACCGCTTCGGCACCGACTCCGACGCCTGGCGCGGTCAGCTGATGTACGTCGACGGGCTCGCCCGACGCCTCGCCGAGCAGCTCCCGCCGCGCTCCGCGCTCTACATCACCGCCGACCACGGCATGATCGACATCCCGTTCGACGAGCAGTCCCGGATCGACTTCGACGAGGACTGGGAGCTGCGCGCCGGCGTCGCCCTCCTCGGCGGCGAGGGACGCGCCCGGCACGTCTACGCGGTGCCGGGCGCCCAGGCCGACGTCCTGACCGTCTGGCGCGAGGTCCTCGGCGAGCAGTTCTGGGTCGCGAGCCGGGACGAGGCCATCGCGGCCGGCTGGTTCGGTCCCACGATCGACGAGCGGGTGTACGGCCGGATCGGCGACGTGGTCGCCGCCGCCCACGACGACGTGATCATCACGGCCTCCGTCAACGAGCCGCACGAGTCGGCGATGGCGGGCGTACACGGCTCCCTGACGCCCGTGGAACAGCTCGTCCCCCTCCTCGAAGTACGCTCGTAACCCCTCCCGCCGTGCCCATCCCCCCGAAAGGTGCTCGACCTCTCATGCCCGAGCTGGTGTTCTTCTCCGGAACCATGGACTGCGGAAAGAGCACGCTGGCCCTGCAGATCGGTCACAACCGCTCGGCGCGCGGGCTCCAGGGCGTGATCTTCACCCGGGACGACCGCGCGGGGGAGGGCAAGCTCTCCTCCCGGCTCGGCCTGGTGACGGACGCCGTCGAGGCCGAGGAGGGCATGGACCTGTACGCGCACATCGTCGACCGGGTCAGCCGGGGCGGCCGGGTCGACTACGTGATCGTGGACGAGGCGCAGTTCCTCGCCCCGGACCAGATCGACCAACTGGCACGTGTCGTCGACGACCTGGGGCTCGACGTCTTCGCCTTCGGCATCACCACGGACTTCCGCACCAAGCTGTTCCCGGGCTCCCAGCGGCTGATCGAGCTGGCCGACCGGATAGAGGCCCTCCAGGTCGAGGCGCTCTGCTGGTGCGGCGCCCGCGCCACGCACAACGCCCGCACGGTGGACGGCGAGATGGTCGTCGAAGGCGCCCAGGTCGTCGTCGGCGACGTCAACCGGCAGGCGGGCGAGGTCGGTTACGAGGTGTTGTGCCGCCGCCACCACTGCCGCCGCATGACGAGCCGTACCGTTCACGCCGGCGCGCTCTCGCCGGACGTCCTGCCGGTGTCCTCGGACTGAGTTGTTCGGTCCGCCGTCCCCGGGCTTCAGCCGACAGCCACCTCTCCTACGCCGAGAGGTCATCGTGATCGGCAAGGCTTCCCCCGTCCGATCCCACACAGGGGTCGCACGACGAAGGAAGTACAACCGATGGATCGCAGATCGTTCATGGCCACCACCGGCCGCGCCTCACTCCTGGCGGGCGGCGCCCTCACCGGCGGCGCCGCCCTGACGGCCCCGCCGGCCGCCGCAGCCGCCCCGGAGCACGGGAGGCACGGCCACGGCAGCGGGGGCCGGACGGTGCGGTTCAACATCATCAGCGACATCCAGGGCGACCTGGCCGACTTCGGCAAGGCCCTCGACGACCTGCACCGGATCAATCCCCGCAGCGCCGGGCTGGGAATCGCCGGCGATATCACCCCCCGCGGCTACGACTTCGAGTACGCGGACGTCCGCCGCACCCTCGGACGGCACCGGCACCCCGAGAACCTCGCGTGGGCCATCGGCAACCACGAGTTCTACGTCCCCAAGTACAGCGACCCCGACACGCTCGCCCAGGACACCTGGCCCAACGGCACCACGGAGGGCTCGCTCTTCCGCAGCTTCTACAACTTCGCGGGGCGGAACAAGGTCTACTCGGAGGCGTCGTTCGGCGGCGTTCCCGTCCTGACTCTCGGGACCGAACGCTACGCGCACTACCACGACGCGAAGTTGTGGGACGAGGTGTGGATCAGCGACGCGCAGTTCGCCTGGCTGGACGACCGGCTCGCCCACTGGGCCCGACGGCGCAGGCCCGTCATGGTGATGACGCACCATCCCCTGCCCAACACCGTGTCCGGCACCCGCAACAAGCTCTATCTGGGCGACTACCTCCAGCCCGACCGGCTCCTGTCGATCCTCGGTCGCCACAAGGACGTGTTCCTCTTCTCCGGCCACACCCACTGGGATCTCAACCTGTCGGACTGGGTGGTCCGCAGAGTCGTTCCCGGCACCGGAAATCTCGAGGGCTTCACCGTCGTGAACACCGCGGCGGTCCAGACGGGCTGGACGGACGACGGCAAGGGAGGGGAAGTCGCGGTGGGCGGCACCTTCAACCAGGGTCTCCAGGTCGAGGTGGGCCCCCGTACGGTGGTCATCAAGGCGCGCGACTTCTCCACGGGCACCTGGCTCAAGCAGCTCACGGTTCCGCTGCACACCGCGGCCTGAGACGCGGGGTGGGGCGGGGCAGAGGCGGACCGCCGACGTTCAACGGCCGGACGCGCCGCCACCGGCGGCGGACCGGATGACCGTGAACACGGCGCCCTCCGGGTCCGCGACCGTCGCCAGCCGACCGCTCGACCCCTCGCGCGGCGGCTGAAGGACGCGGCCGCCCAGCTCCACCACCCGGGCCGCGGCCCGGTCGGTGTCGGCGACCTCGAAGTACGTCATCCAGTGCGGCCCCCGGTCGCGCGGCAGCGCGTGGCCGACGCCGTGCAGCGCCGCCACCGGAACGTCGTCCAGGTGCAGGGTCTGGTAGTCGAAGTCGGCCGAGACGACCGCCTCCGTCTCGTAGCCGAAGACCGACTGGTAGAACTTGGCGACCATCGAGGTCTCCCGGGTCACCAGCTCGTTCCAGACCGGGGTGCCGGGCACGCCCGCCGTCATCGTGCCGATGTGCTCCGAGCCCTGCCAGATCCCGAAGACCGCCCCGCTCGGGTCCGAGGCGATGGCGAGCCGCCCCGCCTCGCCCGCGTCCAGCGGTCCCACCGCGACCGTCCCGCCGCAGGAGCGGACGACCTCCGCGGTGGCGTCGGCGTCGTCCGTCGCGAGGTAGGTGGTCCAGGCGATCGGGAGATGGCGGTCGGGCGGCAGCTGCCCGATGCCCGCGACCTCCTGCCCGTGCAGCAGCCCGCGGACGTAGGGGCCCAGTTGGTCGGGGCCCGGCAGGAACTCCCAGTCGAACAGGGCCCCGTAGAACTCCTGGGTCGTGGTCAGACCGTGCACGATCAGACTCACCCAGCAAGGTGTTCCGGGCGTGCGCCGGGCGGGGGCCTCGGTCATCGTCTTCTCTCCTCGGACCGTATGGGTGGCCGTGCGGGGGATGGGACAGGTACGCCCTCCCGGGTCGGGAAGCGGCCCGCGTGCCCCGTGCAGATGCTTGCACTCCCCGGCGCGTCAGACATACCGGCCGCGCCGCGTCGTCCGGGTTCTCGACGAAGGACGGCCGGATTCCCGCCGGCCGTCCCTTCCGATGCTGTTACGGGTACCGGTGCCGCTGCGCGAGGATGGCACCCATGAAGCCCATCATCACCGCATCCGCATGCGCGAGCGAGTCGGCCGGATCGCGACCGCCGGTACTCCTGGACGTCCGCTGGCGGCTCGGCGGCCCGCACGGCCGCCCCGACTACGAGGCCGGTCACCTGCCCGGCGCGGTCTTCGTCGACCTCGATACGGAACTGGCGGGACCTGCGGGCGACGGTGGCCGCCACCCCCTCCCCGACCCGGAGGCCTTCGGGGCCGTGATGCGCCGCGCCGGGGTCGGTCAGGACACCCCTGTCGTGGTGTACGACGGCGGCTTGGGCTGGGCCGCGGCGCGAGCCTGGTGGCTGCTGCGCTGGACGGGGCACGGGGACGTACGGGTCCTGGACGGCGGCCTCGCCGCCTGGACGGGCGACCTCTCCACCGACGTCCCGCGCCCTCCCGAGGGCGATTTCCGGCCGAAGCCGGGGGCGCTGCCCACCCTGGACGCGGAGAGCGCGGCGGCCTTCGCCCGCTCGGGTCTGCTGCTGGACGCCCGCGCGGCGGAGCGCTACCGGGGCGATGTGGAGCCGATCGACCGCGTCGGGGGCCACATTCCCGGTGCCGTCTCCGCGCCGACCACGTCGAACGTCGACGAGGACGGGCGCTACCTTCCGGCCGAGCGGCTCGCCGAGCGGTTCGCCCGCCTGGGGGCGGAGGCGAGCCCCGAAGGCGTGGGCGTCTACTGCGGATCCGGGGTCTCCGGCGCGCACGAGGTGCTGGCCCTGGAGATCGCGGGCTTCACCGGCGTCCTGTACCCCGGCTCCTGGTCCGCATGGTCCTCGGATCCCTCCCGGCCGGTCGCCACGGGGCCCGAGCCCCAGTAGTCCTGCGGCCCAGACCGTGCGGGACGGCCGGGGACGGGGAGACGGCAAGGCAGCGGGGTGCGGACCCGCCCCCCGACCGCCCCCCCCGCCCCCCGGGGGGGCTCCCCGGGCGGCCAGCGGAGTGCGCCCGGGGGCGGACCCCATCGAGTCCCCCCGCCGCCCCGCGGCCCGCCGGCCCCGGCGGC
>NZ_JBIWLQ010000024.1:0-137737 GCF_044766265.1 Streptomyces sp. NPDC102283 | reverse complement strand
AGACCCCAAGCCCTACGTCTGGACCAAGACCGCGGACGAGATCCTCGAACGCCTCGCCTCATATCTGAACAGAATTCCTGACTCAGAAGACTAGCTGCCGGTGGAGCAGGGGTCGCAGCAGGACGGGGCCGGCTCCACGCAGATCGTGACGGTGTCGGCGTTGTTCGTGAGGTCGGGATCCTTCTCCTGGCCGGTGACCGTGGCGGCGTTCGTGACCCGGCCGAGCCTGGTGGCCTTGGCCCTCACCACGAGGGTGGCAGTGGCGCCGTCGGCCAGGTCGCCCACGGCCCAGTGACCGGTCGTCGGGTCGTAGTGGCCTTGGGTTCCCTCGGCGGACAGGAAGGCGAGACCTTCGGGGAGCCGGTCGGTGACGGAGACCCCGGTTGCCGGGTTCGGGCCGGTGTTGCGGACCGTGACGCGGTAGGTGACCGTCTGGCCGACGGTGACCGTGGTGGCGTCGGCCGCCTTCGTCACGGTCAGGTCGGCGGCGGGCTTGACCTGGAAGGTCTGCTCGTTGGAGGTGGACGTCAGTGGCTGCGGTGTGTCGCCGAGCCGGTTCTCGTAGGAGGCGGTCGCTGTGTTGCTGATCTGCCTGCCGCCGCTCTCCCGGGAGATGACGACCCGGTACTCCACGGTCGTCCCTGCCGGCGAGGACTCCGTATTGGGCAGGCTGCCGCCCGAGACCCCCGAAGCGCCGTTGCCGAGGTGGAAGACGACCTTGTCGTCCCCCGCGTCGTAGTACGCCTGGTCGTCACCCTGCGCATCGCTCTTGGTCCCGGCGTTCGGGCCGTCCACGACGCGCAGGGACCCGGGCAGGTAGGTCGTCCCCTGCGGAACGACGTCGGTGAGGACGAGGTCCTCCGCCGCACCCCCGCCCTCGTTCTTGGCGGTGACCCGGTAGGTGACGGTGTCACCGACCTCCAGTGGCCCGGCGGGAACGGCGGTCTTGGTGAGTTCCACATAGGGGGCGGTACCGAAGAAGATGCCGTCCAGGAAGTTCCCGATGCCCTGGTTGCCACCGGCGGCCGAGATGGAGCGGAAGGAGAAACGCGTCAGCACCTGCCCGGCCGGAACGGTGTACGTACCCGTGTAGTAGCCCCAAGCGGTCGTACCGTCGGTGAATCGGCGCTGCTCCACCGGGGAGCCGGGCGCGCCGATGTCCAGCGCCATGGTGTCGTCCCCCTGGCGGCCGCGGTGGTACAGCCGCCAATACAGCTTCGTCCCGGGGGTGGTCGGCAGATCCTGGTAGAGCGTGGAGACCTGATTCGCGTTGAGTTCGGCGAACTGGGCGCCGTGGGCTGCCGGTACCCCGTTGAAGCCCGACCGCCACAGCTCGATCCGGTGATCGGTGGCAGTGGTCAACCAGCCCGGCACACGCTTGGCTGCCTGTGTCTGCGAGGCGTCCGGCAGGATCTCCACTCCGGTCACCACCGGCTCTTCGAAACTGCCGTTGGCCAGGGCGACGCGCAGTGGAGCAGAAGGTGTGGACATGAGATTTCCCCTCAAGTCGACGCTCTTGGAGTGCACCGCCTTCGGCACATGCCCCCCACGGGCCGTAACGGGACGGAACGATCACTAGCTCAACGCACGCGACTCGCGACGTAAAGCGACACCGGGTGGCCGTTGGCCAACCCCGCGCGACGCGTTTGCGCTGCGGATCTCGGTCATTGGCCCGGCCCGCCCACCGCCGCACGGGCGCTCCTGTCCCACCTGCCTCACATCGCTCTTCCCTCCACCCCTGTCATGGCCTGAAGCTCACGTGCCCTTGCCCCCGTCACCACCGCAGAGGGTGAATCGGCAGCTGTCGAGGTTGACGCTTTGGACGACAGGCTGCTGCCCACCGCGGAGCGGCGTGCCGCAGTCGGAGCAATGCGCGGTCGATCGCGGGCGAGGGGCCAGGGTGAACCGGGTGAGTAACGGCAGCTCTTCGCCAGCCCGCCCCGACCGTCTGATCGCGTTGTCCGACGGCATCTTCGCGATCGCCATGACGCTCCTGGCGCTCGAAGTCCGGGTCGCGCCCGACCTGGACTCCGAGCGGTTCCACGAGGCGCTGCGCGCGACCGCTCCCCAGCTCGCCGCCTACGCGTTGAGCTTCCTCATCCTGTGCATCTTCTGGCGCGACCAGCGGCAGATCCTGCTGATGTCCGCGAAGACGGGCGGTCTCCCCCAGCATCTGGCGCTCGCGGTGCTCGGCATGATCGCGCTGGTTCCGTTCCCCACCTCGATCCTCGCCGAGTACGGGGCCCGCGAGCCGCTGGCGGTGGCGATGTACGCCGCGACCATCTGCCTCATCGACCTGTTGCAGCTCGCCATGTTCGCGACGTTGAGGGGTCGGCACGGGGTGCGCGCCGTGGGCGAGTGGCGGGACACCGCTGCGGATCTCGGCGCGACGATCGTCGTGTTCGGGGCATCCGTCCCCATCGCCTTCTTCGCCCCGCGGGCGGCCATGTGGTGCTGGCTCGCCCTCTTCCCCGCGAAGGCCGTCCTCGGCAGGCGGGAGCGGCTCCGCACCACCGGCCAGGACGGCTGACCCCCGTCCGCTTCGCGCGCGATTCCCGTACGGGAGCACACTCCGGGGGACCGGGCACCAGCACAGGGCCTTCCGATGAAGGCCGGGGCCAGGTCGAGGTCGAGGTAGGCGGCGACGGCAGCGATCTGCTGCTCGGTGGGTTCGACGCCGGTGTCCTCCTCGACCTGGACGGCGAAGCGGACGCGACGGATGTCGAGGAACTCGGCGCGGCACTGATCGTCAGCCTGGCCCCCGCCCAGAGGGCCAACGGCATCCTGGCGGACTACGGCCGGCCGTCGAGGACGGCGATTCGGCGAATGGCCACTCCGCACTTGTCCACGGGGCCGGCCCCGCATGGCAGGAGGACTGACCGGCCGGCTGTCACGGGGCACCGGCCGGCTGGTCGTCCTGCCAGACCCAGTGGCCGGTCGTGTCGGGGGCGTAGAGGCTGCGGCCCCCGGGGTAGGTGCAGCCGGCGTTGGGGATCGCGGTCCAGGGGTCGTCGTCGGTGATGGTGACGCGGACGGTCTGCCCGTCGAGCGGCCCGCCGTGCAGTTCGACTGTGATCGTGGTGATGTCGTCGCTCATGCTCCCCTTGTGCCCCGACAGGTACAGACCAATTGAGGCAGCAGGACCCCGTATCACGCGGGTCACCCGCCGCCCGCAGGGCCGGCGGACCATCGCGTCGGCCCGGCGCGCCGCGGCCGATTCCGCGCCGGAGCGCCCAGGCCGGCAGCCTGTCCGGCCGGCCGCACGTCGCCCTGCCCCACCCGGCCCCCCGGCAGCGGCTGCTCCAGGACGTGGACCTCACACCGCTCGATGGCCTCCCGGCCACGATGGAGGGCCGGGCAGCGATTCCGTGACGGACTCTTGACCGTGGAAGGTGGTGGTCGCCTCCAGGGCCGCCCGGTCGGTCCCGACCCGGTTCACCGGCGCGGTCTCGTCCGCGTAGCCGAAGGAGATCCCCACGAGCAGCTTCCCTTCGTCTACGCGCAGCTCGTCGCGGACGGTGTCCGCGTAGAAGCTGAGCAGGCCCTGCGGGCAACTGGCCACGCCGTAGGCGGTCATGGCCAGCAGCAGCGTCTGCAGGTAGGCGCCGGCGTCGGCGGCAAGTCGCGGCCCGCCGTCGCCGGTGACGAACAGAAACGCGACGTGGGGCGCTCCGTAGAAGCCGATGCTCTCCGCGTCGTAGGCCGCGCGGGCCTGATGGTCGTCGGGGCCGATACCCAGCGCTCCGTACAGATCGGCGCCGAACGCGGCCCGCCGTTCCCGGTGCACCGGGGCGTACATGTCCTCGGAGTACGGATAGTCGGCCGTGACGCGTCGCTCGGCGTGGGCCACCCGTAGGGCGTCGGCCAGCCGGTCTCGCCGTGCGCCGCCGACAACCTCGATCCGCCACGGCTGCGCGTTGGAGTTGGACGGCGCCGCTCCGGCGAGGGAGAAGACCGCGCGCAGAACGTCCTCGGGCACCGGGTCGGGCCGAAAGGCGCGGGTCGCACGGCGCCCGCGAATCACATACTCGGCGTACTCCCACGTTCGCGTCACGCCCGCCCGCGTCCCGCCGGCAGGTGTCCCGTCCGCAGGCGTCCCGCTCGCGCGCATCCGGGTGAAGACCGGCCTGCTCATGCAACTCTCCTCGGAATCGCTTAAGTAAACGCATTCGTTTACCTGGAAGCACTGTACCCAGACACCCCCTCCTAAGTAAACGAGGTCGTACACTTAAGCCATGACCACGGTGACGACGACATCGCGACGACAGGGGCGCGGAGGGCGGGAGCGCATCCTGGCCGCCGCTGCCGAACTGTTCACGGCCCAGGGGATCAACGCGACCGGCATGGAACAGATCGCGGAGCGGGCACCGGTGTCCAAGCGCACCCTCTACGCGCACTTCCGGGCCAAGGACGAGCTTGTCCTCGCCCATCTGAAGGACCTCGCCTCGGCGGGGCTCACCCTGGAGGGCGCGCTGGGACGCGAGGAGGTCTCCGCCAGGGAGAGAGTCCTCGCGCTGTTCGATCCGCTCCCGGCGGGCACTGATCCCGTGCGCGGATGCCCGTTCATCGACGCTGCCGTGGAGTTCCCGGACCCTCGGAGCGCGGTCCACTCCTACGCCCGCGAACGGAAACTGCTGATGGTGCGACTGGTGGCCGACCTGGTAACGGAGATGGGCTGCCGCCGCCCCGCCGTCCTCGCCGAGCAGCTCGTGACCCTCGCGGACGGTGCCGCCAGCCGCGCCATGGTGCTGGGCGAGGCGGACTACGGCCGGCACGCGCGGACGGCGGCGGAGACCCTCCTGGACAACGCGCTGTCGGCCACGGACTGACGGCCCCGCCGAGTTGCCGGTATGTCCGGGCGCGTTGTCCGGGCCCCGTCGGTCGGCCGGGAGACGGGCGGGACTTTCGCATCGCGGATCGCGGAAGCGGCGTACGGACGGATCCGGGGCCCGCTTCCCTGCGCCAGGAGGGCGGCGCGGGGAGGCGGGCCCCGGATCCTTTCCGTGCTACGGCCGCTGACGGCCGTGGAGCGCAGCCACCTCTTCGGCGGTCAGGGCTTCGTCGTACACCCCGACCTGATCGACGGAGCCGTTCCAGAAGTCGCCCCTGGCGCCGTCGTACCGGGCCCGCCCGACGGAGAGCGGGCCGGTGCTCACGTCAGCCGGGCCCGCCTCGGTGGTGGCGGCGGGCTTCCCGTCGACGTACAGCGTGATCGTGTCGCCCCTGCGGACCCCGACCAGGTGGTACCACGTGCCGGTCTTCGGGCTGATCTCCAGGCGGGCCCGCTTGCCGCCCGGGGTGGAGAAGGCGAACGCCCCCTGTCCGTACTGGAGGTAGAAGGGGTTCTCGGTGCGTCGGCCGTCCTGGCTGACGACGGTGGCGTAGTTGCCGGGCACCGCGTCCAACGAGGCCCACGCGGAGACCGTGTAGTCCTTCGTGGTGTCCACGACCGGGCCCGCGCTCTGCGCGTACTGCCCCTCGCCGTCGAACTTCAGCGCCGAGCCGGCTACGCCCGGTGCCCAGGAGGCGCCGCCCTCCAGGGCGAGATGGGCCTTGTTGGGTCCGCTGTCGCGTGCGGTGGCGCCCTTGTTCTCGTCGAGCGACCAGGAACCGCCGCCCTTCAGCTCGTCGCGCTCACCGGCATTGGCCCCGGCGGCGATCACCTGTCGGTTGATCTCGCGGACCTTCTTCGGGTCGACCTTGATCTCGCGCCGGTCGTACGTCCACAGGCCGTTCAGCTCGTTCTCCAGGTCGCTGACCTGGGTGTAGACGGAGCCGGACAGCTCGGCGCCGGCGGCGGCGAGGTAGTACGTACGGGTGTTGTCGACGTACTTGGCGGTGAGCGCGGCCTTGTCCGCGACCCCGCTGTAGATGTTGGCGGGAGCCAATATCGACTGAAGAGGTGCGTTGCTTAGAGAGATAGGCCCTGCATAGCGGCCCCCGCGAGCTTCATGCGGCGATCTCGTCGATCAGGCCGAGCGTTTCGTCGAGGTGGCCGCGCAGGCGCTCGACAAGCAGGATCAGCCCCGGCTCACCGAGGGTCGCGAGGTCGACCATCCGGGCCGAGGCGAGGTCAGTGCGGGCAAAGTCTCGGCGGGTGCGCTGCGCAGAGGAGAGCGGGATCGGGTCGGGTGGCACTCGGGTTCACCTCGCGGCTCTTGGATCTTACTCAGGAGTAAGCCCCGAGCTGATCACTGAAGTCGGTCGTCTTTCAAGGGGTACGGATCGGCATCACTCGAACGCGCGAACGAATGACGGCCGGATTCCACTTCTGCGACTTGTACAGTATTTGATACAGACAAAAGATCTTGACGGGGTCAGCGTGGACACGTGCCGCCGACCGAACCGCCCCCCGAGTGGGTCCTCACCCACCGCCGGGCACTCGGCACCCGCATCCGTGCCGCACGCACCGCTCGGAAAATGTCGCAAGAGCGCCTCGGAGAGCTCAGCGACACAGACCGGCAAACGATCAACCGCATCGAGCAGGGCCATGTGTCCACTCGCATCGACACGCTGTACCGCATCGCCCGCGCACTCGACACCCCGCTATCCCGCCTCGTCGAATAACCGCAGAAGAACGCCCGGCGGGAGACTGGGGCCACCGCCGGGCGCTCACTCAAGAAGGTGCCCTACCGCCGGACCGCCTCGATCACCGCGTGCGGGTCACGTAGCCACAGACGATGACCACGGTCGGACACTGACATCCCGAACTGATCGAATTCGGGACGGCCGAGCCCCTCGTACTCGCGCCACGCCTGCTCGACGTCCTCCCACAGGAAGCCCGGTCCGTACTGCCACACTGCCTCACCGGTGGCCGTGGTGGCGGCGGCTCCGTCCTCGTGGCTCACCCACACCCGCGCGCCGTCTGCAGTGGTTCTTCCCGTCACTCGGACGCCGGGCAGCCGCGCACCGGCGTACAGCGCGAACCCGAGGTCGAGAATCCGTGCGGGGTCCAGGCCCGCGGCGCGGGGCCGGCCGTTGCCCTCGATCTCGTGGTGGACCGGGCGGTGGGCGCGCATCGGCATGTACATCGCTGACCCGCGGAACGGCCCGGCCGCGGTCCCGTCGTCCTGGACGTGGAGCTGGACCAGGGCGCCGGACCAGAACTCCCGGGCCAGCGGGGCGACGATGACTCCTCCGGGCCGGACCTGCCGGACCAGCGTGTGCGGGATGTGCCGCAGCGCGCACGTCGCGATCAGCCGGTCGACCGGGCCCATGCCTGGGATCGGCTCCGCGCCGTCGCCGACGTGGAGGTGCGGCCGGTACCCGGCGCCCGCGATGTGGACGGCAGCCTGCCGGGCGACAGCCGGGTCCACTTCGACGCTGTAGACCCGCTCGTCACCGAGCCGCTCGCACAGCAGTGCGGCGACGTACCCGGTGCCGGTGCCGATCTCCAGTACCCGGTGGCCGTCGCACACGTCGAGGAGCTGGAGCATCCGGGCGGCCATAGAAGGCATCGAGTTCGACGACGTCGCGATGCCGGGCCCGGTCTCGGCTCCGTCGTCGAGCTGGGTGACGACCGGCTCGTCGGAGTTGACGAGCGCAAGCCAGTCCTCCGTGGTCACGAGCGGCTCGCACCGGTCGCGGAGCTGCCGCCAGGCGTCGGGCGGGATGAACTGACTGCGGGGCACGGCTTCCCATGCCTGCCGCCAGCGGGTATCGAGCAGCCCTCGGTCGGCGAGGTTCTGCACAAGCGCGGGGTAGGTACGGATCGTCTGCGCTGTACTCATGACTGCGGGGTGTGCTCTTGGGGGCGGGAGCCGTCCGGGGACGGGGCGGGCTCGGGGACGGGCCACGGCTTGTCAGAGGGCGGACCGCCGTGCTTACCGTCGCTGGCCTGTTGGGGGGTGCTGCTCATCGTGTGTCCTTCGGGAGAGCGGGCGGGCGGCCGGCGGTAGAGCTGGTCGAGGGGTGCGGCGCCTCGGGCCTGTCGCCACGCCCTGTCGAGGTTCGCAGCTGTGGCGCACTTCCCGCCGCTGGTCCTGCAGTCCAGGCAGGACAAGGTGTGGTCGAGCAGGGCCTGATAGTCAGCCTCCCCCGTGACGGCGCACGCTGGCACCGCGAGTTCGGACGCGGCGTCGGCGAGGGCTGCACGCCGGACGCGGGCGGCGGCGGTATGTCGGCGTACCGGATCACTCATCGCTGCCGCCGGTACGTGCGGGTGTCGGGTCTCCGTCGAGCAGGCGATCCAGCTCGGCGCGCATCTGGGCGGCGTCGGCGTGGGTGAGTACGAGGAGTGCCGGGCCGAGGGGGCGCCCGTTCTCTTCGACCGTCAGGGGCAGCGCGTAGCGGCCGGCGGCGGTGCGGCGTAAGGCTGCGGCTCTGTGGACGCGGATGCCCTGTGAGGGGTTGGCGGTCAAGGCGGGCGCCCTCCGCATCCGTCTCTGAGTCATCGTCATGTCACGGACCGTAGAGCGGATATGGCGAGGCGACCCGGAAGAATTCTCCGGGTCGCCTCTTGTTCCGGGTTCGTCCATCCGCCGCTACGCGAGTACCCCCACGTGTTCGGCGATCGTGTGGACCTCGCGCCGCATCTGCGGCCTCGACCGTTTCAGCAGACCCTGAACCGCCTCACGGGCGTACGGCGAGTAGCGGATCTCCTCGGGGGATGCCGCCATGATCTCGCGCAACATGTGCAGCGTCCCGTAGTCGTCCCCGGTCAACCGGTGCGCGTTCATCACCTCGACGAGATACCGGGTGGTGCGCTCCAGCGGCAAAACTCCGCCGGGCTCCGGCACCTCGACATCGTCGGCCAGGCGCAGCGCCTCGTGCGCGTCACCCTCCTCGGATGCGAGGTGAACGCCGTGCATCCGAACGTTCGTCGGGCCGAAGCTCGTGTGGAGCAGGTTGCCGTCGCGGCCGAGCCGCTCTGCGACAACGGTGGCCTGCGCGAGCAGATCCCACGCCGCAGTCTGCCTGCTGTGCCGTACGGCGGCGATGACCCCTGCGAGGTGCAGGGCCCCGTACGCGCTGATGTGTTCGGGGGTGGCGTCCGGGCCAGGCCGGACGTGGGCGATGGTCTGCCGGGCGAGATCGAGGGATTCGCCGACCTCGCCGCTCGACGTGAGGATCCCGCAGACGTTCCACACGGATGCGGCGATCATGGCGGGGTCACCGGTCTGGTCGGCGATTTGCATCGCCCGGTCGGCGGCGAGCCGGGACAGGCGGCGGGCGTTGACCCGGCGCAGGAACACCTGGTGCAGGTGCAGCAGGCTGACGAGGGCGCGGGCGCCGGTGAGTTCGTCTTCGCCGGTGGTGGCCCGCAGGGTGGCGTACGCCTCGGCGAGGAGTCCCGGCAGCGCGTCGCCGACGGGCCCGTACCGTTCGGTCTCGGTTTCGTAGATGCCCCATGCCTCGACGACCCGCTCGTCGAGCTGCGGGGCGGTCAGCGGGTCGCCGGGCAAGCCGAGTCCGAGGAGCGACGGCGGGGTGTTCAGGGCCCGGCGGATCGCCGGGACGGACGGGTGGTCGGTGCTGGCTGCGACTTCGAGGTTGACGATGGGACCGGTCAGGTCAGCGACGTTGTCGAGGCCGAGCTCGCGGGCGATGGCGACGAGCATCTGCAGGGAGTCGATGCCGATGACGCCGCGTTCGACCTTGCTGAGCCAGTCTTCGGAGCGGCCGACGAATCCTGCGAGAGCGGCCTGTGTCTTGCCGGTCTTGGTGCGGTAGTACCTGATCCGCTCCCCGGTCGTCATGACAGACGGATTAATCATGGGATCCCCTTGATGGGTGAGTGCACTCAATCCCCAGAGTACGGCCGCCGGTTCGGGGCGAGTCGGCCATACTGGGAACTGCCCCGCATATGGGAGCACTCAGCGGCCCCTGCCGGTCCCCCGTCCGGTGGGGGCTGTCCCATGTCTGGCCGGACGGCGTCGTACGATCCGGCCATGGCTGACATCGGCATCCCCCAGCACCTCATTGACCTGGAGCGCACCGCGTGGGCGGAGCAGCAGGCTGGTGCCCTGACGCTGGAGTCCGCTACTGCGGTGCAGGCGGCGTACCGGGAGCACGCGGCGATCACCGGCGGGGTGTCGCGGCTGGAGCTCGAGATGGCGACGAAGCGGCGGGTGCGGCACCCGGCCCCCGAGCAGCCTGAGGCATGACGAAAGGCCCCCACCGCCGAAGCGGTGGGGGCCTTGACGTCTACCCCCGCAGAGGCGGGGACCGTACGGGTAGCGGAGTGAGCTACGGCGCCCCTATTGGGACATCCCCGCACAGGCGGGGAGCGTTGCGCGAGGCTGCTTGTCCTACGGGACAGTCCCGCAGTAGCGGGAAGCGGTGGGGTAACCCTAGTGCAGAGGTGGGGTGACTCGTCGGGGTTCTCGGGATTCGGGATCTCACGGTTGACAACCTTGCAGTACGTACTGCAAAGTTAGGTCATCGCCAAGGGCAACAGCCCAACGGCACCGGAGAAGGAGCCTCCACCATGAGCACCGACATCTACGAGAGCATGACCGGCCGCAGCATCAGCACCTACGACCTCCTCGACGAGACGACGGAGACGTACGGCCTCGACAAGGCCACCGCCCACGAGGCCATCACCGCGTTCCTCTCCGGCCTCACCGACGACGACCCGGCGGTCATCATCGAGCGCACCCCGGTCCGCCCTGAACTCCTCAAGAGCAACCCGACCGACGTCGACATCGACCACTGGGTCACCGTGTCCGACGAGACCGCCGACCACATCCGAGGCGCACTCGCCGTCACGTTCGAGCCCGTCACGAACGCCTGACCCAGACGCAGCAGCGGCCCGCCACCGGATGCACCCCGTGGCGGGCCGTACTGGCACGGAAGGAGCCCGCACATGCCCGACACTACCCCCGAACTCTGGACCACCGAGATGTGCGCCGAGCACCTCGGGATCAAGCCGAAGTCCGCCAGCGGACTCCTCTCCCGGCGCGGCATCAAGCGCGTTGGCGAGGACCGCCACCCGACAAGCGGGCGCATCGTCGCACTGTTCCTCGCCGACGAGGTGCGCGCGCTCGCCGACGACAGGCAGCCCGGCCGCCGCACCGACCAGGCATAACAAAGGCCCCCACCGCCCGGGGAAGGGCGGCGGGGGCCAGTTCAGTGGTGCCAGGGAGTCAGATCCAGCTCGGCAGGCGGCTCCGGCGGCGGACCCGCCGGGGTCGTCGGGCCGACAACCCGGGCCCAGCGCAGCAGCTCCAGCAGGTAACTGCCCTGCATCTTCCGCTGCATCCGCTCCGTCTTAAGATCCTTGTCGAGCCGGGTCGTGATCTCCACGAAATCCGAGCGGCGGTTCGTCGCCCGGGACTGAGTCCAGCCCAGCACTCCCACCACGAGCGCCACACCGGCCGCTACCAGAGCCCCTACGTCCACGTGCGCCCCTTCCTCAAATGCTCGGGCAGAGGGTCATCCATGCCCGCGACCCACACCACCGCCATGGCGATGGCCACCCAGATACACGCGGACCCGGCCGCGGTCGGGGCGCGCGGGATGGCGATCGTGAACGCGGCAGCCCACAGCCCAGCCAGCGCGGCAAGCGCCGCGTATCCAGCAGCCTGGACCCGCGGGCAGCTCACGACTGCACCGGCCGCGATACCGATCGTCCCGGCCGCCACCCACAGCCACCCGAGCACCGTCATCGGCACCCACCGGGTGATGTCGGACAGGAGCTCGGAGGTTCCTACGCGCGGGTTGGACAGGATGCCGACTGCTCCGTAGCCGAGCCAGCCCGCGCCGAGGGTGATGAGGACGGCGCGGCGGTGGGATACCTTCCGGCCCGCCGCCGGCCGCATCAGAGCCCTCGGCCCGGGGTGGCCCGGTCGGTGGCCGGCCGGTTGGGCACGGCGTAGGTGATGCCCAGGGCACCGAGCACGGCCAGGACGATCGTCACGGTCTCCCCGCTCGTGACGACCTGGTCCTGCACGGCGGTGACCGCGGCGGCGGCCCCGGCGGACAGACCGCCGACGATGGCCTTCGCGGCGCGGCTGATCCTGATCATGGGGTCCTCTTCTCCAGCGCCTTGACGCGCTTCTCCAGAGCGGTGATCCGCTCGTCCGTGGTGGGCGGCTTCGGGGCCGGCGGCTTCGTCGGTGGCTTCGGGGCGCTCGGCGGGGACCACGACGCGGTGTGCTTCAGTCGCTCGGCCACGTCCGCGCGCAGTGCATTCATGGCGAAACCACGCGGGTCGACCTTGTCGGAGCTCCACTCCAGGTGCCCGATCGTCGACTTCGCCGTCCACCCGTGCGCCCGGCAGATCGCCGCCTGGACCCGCACGATCGCCTGGTACTGGGCGGTCGGCCACGGGTCCTTGCCGTCGCCGAGGTTCTCGCACTCCCACCCGTAGAACCGGGCGTTGCCGTCAACCCCGGAGGCGTTGCCCTTGGTCGGGGCGGCCGGCCGGGTCCCGTAGGACTCGGCGATCACCTGCTCCAACACCTTCGGGTCACCGCCCCCGGCGTGGTTCGCGCGGCCCGCCGACACCAGATGCACGGTGCCGTCCTTCGCGATCACCCCATGGCACAGCGGGCCGGGCAGCGCGGAGTGGCCGTTGTAGCAGAGGTTCACCGTCGAGCTGGTGCCCTTGGTGACGGTGTGGTGAACCATGGTCCCGTTGACCGGGCCCCACGCTCCCTTGTGGTTGCGGCTGTGGGTGCGCCAGTCCCGGACTTCGGTGACCTTGACGCCCTCCGCCTTCAGTGCCGCGAGCAGCTTCGACGCGGACAGTGGTGTGGCCATGAGGCCTCCAGACATGCAGAAGCCCCGGGCCAGGTCGGCGCGGGGCGATGAGGGGCGGGGTGGTCAGACAGGCGGGGCAGGCGCGTACCGGCGGACGACGAGCTGCCCGTAGCCCTCATCCACCCGCACCGTCTCGCCCGCGGCCGGGGTCGTGCGGAAAGCGGCGGCCTGGTAGGCGACCATCAGCCTGTGGCCCGGCGGCCAGTCGGCCGGCACGACCCACCAGGCACCCATGTGCAGCGGCATGTGATGACGGTCCGGGTTGCAGTTGTCGGCGAGGTGCGGGGCTATCTGCGTCCACGGCCGCTCAGACACCGGGACCGGCGGTTCCACGTCGACGTCGTACACCCACAGGGCCGACCCGACACCGATGACCTTGCCGGTGTCGTTGGTGATCTGCGCCCGCGCGGTCACGTCCAGAGCGTCACCCGGCTGCACCGCGACCGGTGTCCGCAGCAGCACCCGGCGGGTCGACGAGGTGCCGACCGGGAGGGTCTTGGCCGTCAGCGTGTCGGTCGCGGCGACGTCGGCGAGCAGCCACCGGGCGGCGGTGGTGGTGGTCATGGGGCTCCGATCAGGGGATTTCGAGGAGGCCGGTGATCCAGAGGTTTCCGGAGGCGGCGACGACGGAGGCGGGGCTGGCGGCGGGCACGGTGGCACGTCGGCCGTGCCGGGTGAGGTAGCAGCGCATGCCGTTGACCGGGGTGGTGGCGGCGGTGAGCGCCCCGAACGCGCCGTTGTAGAAGACGACCTGGGTGGTAGTTGCGGCGAGGTTCCCGGCGAATGCCCCGACCGGGCCGCGCTGGGCGATGGCGGCGGTTGCCCCGGTGGTGCCCATGTCCTCGTGGGTGAGGGTGAGGATTCCCCCGGAGAATGCGAACCCCGAGAAGACACCGGCAGCGCTGGTCCATGTGCTGGTGGTGGTGCTGTAGTACACCTCGTCGCTGATCCGGTCCGACGGGTCCCGGTAGAGAAAAACCGAGGTGCTGGTGAGGCCGACGGACGCGCCGCAGCGCAGCCCTCGCGCGGCCCACCACTCGTCCGGGGTGACCTGCAGCGACGACACCTTGGCCGCGCCGACGCCGTGCTGAAGGATCAGCCGGTCGGACTGGGTCTCCACCGACGTGATCCCCGAAGGCTGGTGGGAGGCGTCGTTGATGAGGCCCCACCCGTCTCCGGTGTTACGGATCACGGCGGACAGCAGCCGGTAGTGCCTGCCGTCGTCCCCGACGACGACGGTGCGGTTGTCGGGGAGCTGGTCCACTGGCACGAGGCCATCGGCGCCGAGCTGGGCGAGCCCGTTGGGGACGCCGCCCCGGCTGTCGATGATGGCCTGGACGTCGGCGGTGTCGAGCTGGGCGGCGGCCACGGCCTGGGCGGTGTCCAGCGCGGTCTGTGCGAGTTCGCGGCCTGCCTGGTACCAGCGGACCGGGGACCCGGAGGTATCGAGGTACTCGTAGTCGATCGCCTGGATGTCCGCCTGGAACGCCCGGATCGCGCCTGGTGCGGGGTGGCTGGCGGGGTTCGTGCGGAGCTGCCCGATCGGGGTGCCGTTCAGCTCGTACAGGGCGGTGACGGCCTGCCCGGTGCCGGCGACCCGGACCACGAGCGGGTAGTTGGGGACGGCGTTGCCCGCGGTGTCGGTGAGGACGTCGGCGGGGGTCCCTCCGAAGGTGAACACGCGTGCTCCGTTCAGTCGAGCCAGTAGTTGCCGGAGATGTCGACCCAGATCCCGCCGGACGCCCCGTCCTGGGAGTGCCAGACGATGGCGGTGCCGCACTCGATGCGGCAGACCCCGGTGACGGGGTCGCCGGTCATGGACTGGCCGCCGGCCCATGTGGCGCGCTGGGCGGGCCGGGCCTCCAGTGGGGTGGGGGCGATGACCGTTCCGGCGCCGTGCCACGGGTTCTCGTCGACCCTGCCGACGCGGCCGCGCATGTAGGCGCGTTTCCCGACGATGCGGTACTCGGCGGTCTCTCCGCCGACCGACATCACCCCGTCTGCGAGCGTGATCGATTTCCACGGCCCGGGTGGCTCGTAGACGGTCCCCCACGAGTTCGAGGTCGACGACGTCTTGATCCAGACGGTGCTGTCGTCGGCGGTGACCACGGTGTGCAGGGGCGCGTCCGCGTACAGGCTGTCGCGGTCGGCCTGGTTCGCGGCGTGCTGGACGAGGTGGCCGTCGACAGCGGTGGCGAGCGCGGCGAGGGCGCCGGGCCACTGGGGTGCGTCGCCGCCGCCGGGGACGGGCAGTTCGGCGTATCCGATGGTCGCCACAGGGCGCCCTCCTTATGCGGAGAAGGTGATGGTGAGCTTGCCGCCGGTCAGGGCCATGTAGTTGGTGCTGCCGTCGGCGTAGACGGCCAGGCCCCGGGCGGTCCCGGCGGCGAGGGCGACCTGCCAGGAGGCGGGCAGGGTCGCGGTGCCGGACGCTCCGGCGGACAGGGACAGCACCGGCTCCGGCCCGTCGCCGAGGCCCAGTTGCCCGCTGGGCGGGCTGGTGTAGGCGTGGAGGTACAGCTGCACCGGCCGGCGCGCGTTGACCCCGGCGCCCGGGACCCGGGACAGGGAGACCTTCATCGAGGCGACGGTCTTGCCCGCGCACGCCGCGGCGATGCTCATGCCGTAGAAGAGGCCGCCACGGAGGTTGCCACGGCCGGTCCAGTCGCCCTGATACGCCTCGGTGCGGGACTCGTCGCGGCTGCCACCCCGGTAGGACGCGATGACGCTCGGGGTGAGTGTGACGGCCTTCGGGGCGGGGGTGCCCGGGGCCCCGGGCGACGGGTCGGTCTCCGCAGTGACCTGCCCATACAGCTCGATTTTCCCCGCGCTGTTCTTCCGCATGAACAGGGCGGTGACGGTCTGCCACCCGGTGCCGGCCGGGGCCGCGGTGCCCCAGGTCGCGGCGCGGACAACCTGGGCGTCCAGGGCTACCTCCGTCGCGACGGTGCGGATCGCGTCCTCGTCGATGGGCCCCGGGTCCGGTGCGGTGCGGCCCAGGACGACGGGCCGGGCACCGGGCCGGACCACGACCCAGTCGCCGCGGGCCCTGGCCCGGTAGGACGCCAGGCACGGCACGTCCAGGATCAGCGCCCCGCCCAGGAGCACGTTGACACCCTGGTCGGTGACGTCGACGACCTCGCCGGACACGGTCCCGGCGCCGGTCGGTGTCGGGGCGCTCATGGCCTCGCCGAGGCGTCGGGCGGCGTCGCTCACAGCAGCCTCCTCGCCGTGGTGCGGGTGGTGCAGGACATGGCCGCTGAGCCGAGGGTGTAGGGGCAGGAGTCGATGATGTGGCGTTCCCACCGGTCGGGCTCGACCTCGACCTCGACGACGTCACCGGGCTCCAGCGCGGGGTTGCACAGGGTGGTGAAGGACAGTGATGCCTGGATGCCGAGGGAGTCGGCGAGGAGCGCGCGGCCGACCGTGTCGGCCTGGGCGGTGGTGGTAATCAGGGGTGAGGTGTGGCGGCCGACGCGGACCCGGACGCCGGTCAGGCCCAGGCGCTGCGGTGCCAGCGGGTCGTCCACCGGGTCCGGCCCGGCATACGTCAAGGAGTTGGGGTCGTCGTCCCAGACGTGCACCGGGCCGACCACCGGGGTCCCGTCCCCGCCGTCCCCCGAGACCACCCACAAGTTCACCAGGCCCTCGGCGGACTGCGTTTCGGCGGTCTCGACGACGGCCTTCCCGTACGGGATCTGCCAGACCACCGGGTCGGCGAGCGTGGGCACCGGGCCGATCGCGATGGCCCCGGTGGCGTCCGCGTAGATCTCCCCTCCCAGCGCGGACGCGATACCCGTGCCGACGCCGGTGGTGTCCGTGCCGGTGCTGAGCGCCGCCCACCGGTCCGCGTCGACCACGAACCGCGGAACGTCCGCGCCCGGGTCGACGCCTGCCCGCCAGCCCACGACCGCGGACGGCAGCGCCTCCGCGATCAGCTCGGGGACGATGGTGCGGGCGATGCCGGGGCCGATGGTCCGCGCGGCCGGGAACCCGGCGGTTCTGATGACGTCCTCCAGGCCGAGGAGGGCGACCTGCGCGCCGAGCCGGGTACGGGATACCCCGTCCACGACGTACCGGCCGGCGGGCACCCAGTACGGGGTGTCCATCCGCGGCCCCTGGATCCCCTGGAACAGGCGAACTTGGGTCACGACGGTGTTGATGCCGTCGCGGCCTCCGACCGGCACATCGAGGAGGTCGGCGGATCCGCTGTAGCGGCACTCCGCGGTACGGTCCGGGCTGATCTGCGCGGCCCCGACCCGGGCCGGGATCCAGGTGCGGCCGCCGTCCGGGGACCAGTCCGCGCGGGCAGGGCGCCGGGCCGCCGGCAGGGCGGCGAGGACCGCGTCGGGCATGGGCAGCATCAGACCGTCCCGTTCGTGGAGAGGGCGGCCCAGGTCGGGTACGAGCCGACGACCGCGTCGAACGTCCCGAACTGGGCGGCCACCTGGTCCCAGGACCAGTTGGGCATCCGCATCGGCTGACCGGCGGTCGCCGGGCGGGCCACAGGAACCACGGAGAACTGGTAGCTCCGCGATTCCGTCGGTGTGCTGTCCAGCGACTGCTGCACCCCGCCCACCATCACGAACTGGTCCGGGCGGTAGTAGTCGGGCCGTGTCTGGATCAGGCGGATGCCGGGTGTGGTCAGCAGCCGCTCCAGCGCCGGGATCTGTGAGCCTTCGGCTCCGATGATCATGGTGGACGCAGGGGCGCTGTACAGATCCTGGGCTGCCACCGAGTAGGGGGAGCCCTGCACAGCCGCGGAGTCGATGCGTGCCTCCCACGTGAGCTCGGGCCACGACCAGACCGTGACGAGCGCGGAAAGCCCCGGCTCGTCGACGCTCTTGATCCACACATCCCGGTGCCCTGCGGGTGGAGCCGGGACCGTGATCGACAGGGCCGAGGGTGTCCCCTCCGTGCCGTCGGC
This sequence comes from Streptomyces sp. NPDC102283, assembly GCF_044766265.1. Classification (NCBI taxonomy): domain Bacteria; kingdom Bacillati; phylum Actinomycetota; class Actinomycetes; order Kitasatosporales; family Streptomycetaceae; genus Streptomyces; species Streptomyces sp. NPDC102283. The sequence goes on along the minus strand of NZ_JBIWLQ010000024.1, from coordinate 120,105 downwards.
GTAGAGGGGGGTGGCGGTGTAGGCGATGGGCACCCCGAGCGGGGCCTCGTGGTCGTAGGCGGTGCCCACCCCGTCGACCGCCCATGCGGGGTCGGCGGACCGGACCGGGGTCGCGGCGCCGTCCGGGTCCTGGCGCATGATGCGGACCTGCCGGATCAGGCCCGGGGTCATGGGTGTGGTGACCCGCCGGGACGTCGATGCGTGCGCCGTGCCGTCCCATACGCAGCCCGGCTGTGTCCCGTCGACATAGGGGTGCAGGGCGCTGCCCGGCTCGGCCATGCACGCGTCCGCCCACCACGTCGTCCCCGTGGACGCGGCGAAGGCGAGCCCGACCCGGTCGCAGGTCTGCCCGGCCGTCAGGGTGTGGGAGGCGCTGATCCGCACCCACCCCCCGGCTGTTGGGAGCACCGGGAGTACGGCGTTGCGCAGGGTCATGGTGCCGGACCGCCAGGTGATCTGACCGGTGGTGATGCCGGTCGCCGGGATCCATACCCAGATCCCGACCTGGACGGTGGTGCCCGCGGTCTGCGGGCTGATCGTCCAGGTGGTGCCCGCGGACGACGCTGCGGTGTGCGTGTGCTCGATACAGGCCGCCCCGACCCGGGACCGGGAGGTGACCCGGGTCCGGGTGATGGACGGCCCGTAGGACTGCGTATCGGTGATGTTCACCTCCACCGACGGGTTCAGGGCGAGGTTGCGGGCGGTGTCGGGCGGGGTCGCGGCGTCATACGCCAGGACCACGCCCGCCCACAGCTCGTCCACGTCGGCCCGCAGATACCCGTCCGGTGACACCGTCACGAGCGGCGGTGTCACCTGCGGTGCGGACGGATCCACGATCATCGGCACGGTCTTACCTCCCCTTCGTCCCCGCGCGGCGCCGCTGGTGCACCGCACCCAGGCCCGCGTCCACCCGCGTATCGACGTACGCGTCGAGCTGCCTGCCGTCTGCCAGGACGAGCGCGAGCCGCTGCCCCTGCTGCAGGTACGCGCCCTGATCCGGCTGCCCGCCTTGGCGTGAGGCCGGAGCCGGCGCAGCGGACGGTGCTGCCGCCAGAGCAGCCGCACGCTGAGCCGCCATCGCGACAGCCGACGGAATCGCCGCCGTACCGAGCCGTGCGGCAGCCGCCTCGACCTTCGGCACCGAGTTGAGAACGCCGATCAGCAGACCGGCCCCGGTGTCCTCACCGACCGCCTCGGTCTTCCGGGACGGGCTGTGCGAGTCGAGCGCCTTCCGGATCGACGCGACCATGCCCCGGCCGAGCTTGTTCATCTGCTCTTGCAGGGCCTTCTCCTGGCCGATGAGCCCGGCGAGGAACCCCTTGCCCGCGTCCTCCCCGGCGTCGAACATCGCGTCGGCCATGGTCAGGCCGTACGACGTCGACAGCTTTCCGCCCGACTTGGCCAGCCCGTTGAGGATCTTGATCTGCTTCTTCGACGCGCCGGCCACCACTCCGGCCAGTTGGCTGTCCGGGCCCATCGCGATGAGCTGGCTGATCAGATCCTGCGACAGCCCTCTCTTCGAGAGGGACTCGATCTGCGAATCACGGTCCTTGACCGTCTTCTGCCGGTCCCGCATCCCCACGATGAGCGCGTTCACCGAGTCGGCCTCGGCGAGATTACCGATCCCGAGGAAGTCGGCCGCGACCTTCTTCTGATCGGTCGCCGCCGAGCGCGCCGCCGCGATGCGAGACGTCATCGCGTCCTGCGCCTTGGCCAGGCCCAGCATCTTCGCCGCGGTCTTCCCCGTGACGACGGACAGTGCCCGCCCCGACAGGCCAGCCGCCTTGACGTCCTTCACCAGGGCGGCGAGCGCCTTGGACAGTTCGCCCGCCGTGCTGGCCAGGGCCTTCGTGAACGCCGTCAGGTCACCAGGGATCTCGCCCCGGGCGCGCTTCCGGGTGGCCGAGGACGTGCCTTTCGCGAACCCGCGGACCGGGCCGAGGCCGGCCGCGATCCGCATGCTGTCCGCGTTGGAGTAGACCACCTCCCCGCCGCTGAACTGGATCAGTTCGGGGCCGTTCTCGCCGACCCACGCGATCTCACCCGGGCGTGGGCTGCCGCCGTCGGCGAACCCTCGGAGCCCGTAGCGGTGGGTGAACATGGGGTCCATGTAGGAGCGGGCACGGGAGCCGACCACGACACCGTCGCCGCCGCGCGACTCCACGTTGGTCCCGTTGATCGTGCCCGCCGTGTGGCCCACACCGGCGTTCGTGATGCCGATCTGGAACGGGGAGCGGGCGCCCAGGACCCAGCCGCCCGGGGCGGTGGCTCCGGAGAACGCTCCGGTGGCCCAACGCCTGTGCGGGCGCTGGCCTCGGATGACGGACTCGATCGCGGACAGGAAGCCGGAGCAGTCCCACGACGGGTTGCCGTTGCCGCCCCACTGGTAGGGCAGACCGTGCTGTGTACGGGCCCAGGACAGGGCTCCCTTGAAGCCCTTTCCGCCGATCCCCGCCTTCTCCAGTGCGGTGTCCGCGCGGCCCGAGTAACCGATGATCGACTCGATCATCTTCTTCGGGATGCGGGTCACCATGTCCCGGTACAGGGACGCGCTGCCCGAGATCTTGTTGATCAGCGGCTTCACGACCGCGTTGAGCCCCGCGACCGCGCTCGCCTGGACGCCGTCCTTCAGCCACGACACACCGGACTTCGCGAAGTCGAGGCCCTTCGAGGCCGCACCCTTCACCCACCCGAACAGGCCGCCTCCCTTCGCGAACCCGGGCGTGCCGGCCGAGCCGCCGCCCGCCGCCGCCCACTGCCGCATCGCGGCGACCGCGCCGTGGCCGCCCGCGCCACGCACCTCACGCGCCGTCCACACGTGCTCGTTGTGGGACAGCCACGCGGGCACGTCATCAGACGTTTCCGTGCCCGCACCGAACACCGGACCACCGACCGCGAACGCCTTCGCCTTGTCCAGCGGCGGCGCACCGAACGCACCCGCGACCTTGTTCCACACGGGCACGATGCCCGAGTTGTACACGGTGTTAACGACGTACCGGATCGGCGTCTTGGCCTTGTCAGCGATCCACTGCCACGCCCGGCCCACTACCTCCGCGCCCAACTTGAACGCCGAACCCAGCGACTTCGCGAGCGCCTTCGCCCGGTCGATCGGAGGCTTCAACCCCTTGTCGTACAGCCACGTCGCAGCCGTGCCGATCCCCCGGAACGCCGGGGCCAGCGCCGTACGCCACAGCCACGTCCCAACCGCGCCAACAGCACGCAGCCCGGCCATGACGTACCCGGCCTGGACCTTCACTCCAGCCCACAGCAGCTTCGCCCCGGCGACGATCCACCCGATCACGGGCTTCAGAGCGTTGGTCCACAACCACTTCCCGACCGCACCGAGCGCTCGGATCCCGGCCATGAACAGGGCGAACTGCCCCTTCACGACGCCCCACAGCCAGCGGGCGCCGCCCGCGATCCATCCGACAGCCGGGCCGATCGCTGCCGTCCACAGCCACCCCCAGATCGCGCCGAGGATCTTCACAGCGGCGACAACCGGTAGAACCAGGACGACAGCGATGATCGTCGCGAGGACCTTCACCGCAGTCCAGATCCACGACAGGACCGGGCCGATCACACCCCACAGCCACACCGCAGCCGCACCGACAGCACGCAGCCCGACCATGAACCCGTCGAACATCGGCTTGAGCGCGTTGTTCCACAGCCACAGAGCCCCGGTCTGGATCCCCGACCACACCGCCTGCACGATGCCGCGGAACGTCTCGGACCGCTTGTACGCGATGACGAGCGCGGCACCGAGCGCGACGATCGCCGTGATCACAAGGATGATCGGGTTCGCGGACATGACCGCTGTCAGGAACGCCTGCGCCGCAGCGAATCCGTTCGTGACTGCGGTGCCGACGAGGATCGCCGCGCGGTAGACCGAGAACACCGCGGTGACGAGGCCGATCGCGATGGCCTGGGTGTTCATCGCGATGGTGACACCGAGGATCGCAATGCCGAGCGGGATCAGCCAAACGCCCCACTCGCGCAGCCAGTTGATCGTTCCGGAGATCGCCCCGCCAAGGATCCGGAGCGTCGGGAGGAACATTGCGGAGAGCACCCCGCCGACCACCTGCAGCGGCGGCAGCACGTCCCGGTTGAGAACGCTGCCCCACCGGCCGAGGATCGGGAGCACCTGCCCGCCGATGAAGTCGACCAGGCCTTGCTTGAGCGCCCGCGTGAACACGGTGATCTCGTGCGAGGGCCCGCTGCGGAGGGTTTTGCCGAGCTTCGCCGCCGCCCCGTCGACCGAGTCGAACGCACCGCGCGCCTTCCCGGGGTCGAGAGCGAACAACGCCGCGCCGAGATCCTCGGCCTGGGTACCGAAGAGGCCCACCGCGGCAGCCTCACGCTTGACCGGGTCGTCGATCTCCCGCAGCTTGTCGAGGACGGTCTGCAGGCCGGCCGTCGCGCCCTTGCCGCCGCCCGCGATCTGCAGGCTCATCTTCTCGGCGTTGAGCCCGATCGACTTGTACGCGTCCTGCGACGTCGTACTCATGTCGACCGCACGGATCGAGAACTCCTTGAACGCGTCCGCGATGATGTCCGTGTCGCGGGCGCCGCCCTTCAGCCCCTGCGAGAACAGGCCGAGCGACGTCTTGCCGTCCAGGCCGAGCTTCCGGAGCTGAACGGAATACTCCTGGAAGGTCTCCAGGAGGTCTTCGGCGTTCGGGCCGAGGTTCTGGAACCCGACCGTGATCAGGTCCAGTGCCGACTTCGCGTCAGGCGCCACCTTGTTCTTCAGCATCGCGGCCACGGCCTGGCCCTGCAGGTTCATGTCCGTGCCGAAGACCTTCGCGACGTCGACCATGCGTGTGCCGATCGCGTCGAGCTGCTTGAGCGTCGCGTCCGGCTTCACCAGCCCACCGCGCACGACCTCGCGGATCGCCTCCGCGCCCTCCTCGAACGTGTCCGTGACGCCCGCCGCGAAGAGCTTCCCGACTGCCTCGCCCTGCCGCTGCGCGGTCGCACCCGACGAACCGAGCTGCGCCTTCAGTACCTTCGTGGTGTGGCCCTGCTCCACCGCCTGATTGAACGCGTCGGAGAACTGCGCGCCGATCTGCTCCGCCACCGCAGCGACGCCGATAGCCGCGAGCGCGCCCTTGAACGTCGTGCCGAACCCGTCGCCAGCCGCCTCCCCGGCGGCATCGCCCGCGTCCCCGGCCGGAGCCACGAGCTGACGGCGCAGCTCGTTCCCGATGCCTCGGACCGAGGGGATGATCTGCAGTGTCGCGTAGCCCACGTTCGCCACAGGGCACCCCCTCGGTTCTCGCTATGCAGTTGTCAGGTGATCTCGCCCCGCGCGATGGCGGTGCGCCGTTCTGCCGCGCGTCGCTTGGCCGCGTTGCGGCGGGCGACCCGCTCGGGGCTGTTCTTGTCAACCCGCTTCGACTGCGTACCGGGCCGCGGAATCGGCGGCGGCCGCTTGCTCTGCTTGCTGGCCTTGACGCCCTCGTTGGACCTCTGCCAGTTCGCGATCCGCAGCTCGTCGAGGGTGAGACCCTGCAGGTGCTCGGCGAGCCCCCACATACCGTCCTCGTCGCCGGTGGCGATCCGCGTGCGGGCGCGGGCGGGGAGCTGACGCAGGAGCACGCCGAGCTCCCGCCACGTCAGCCGCCGCCGCCCGGCCGCGTCCCGCGCGAACAGGTCTCCGAGGCGCACCCCGTAGTGCTCGCGCAGGTCTGCCTCAACGGCCTCGCCGTGCTCTCTCAGGAGCCGGACGAGGCCGGAGATTCCCCCGGCTTCTGGCCGCAGTGCTTCTGGTACGCCTTCCACAGGGCGAGCAGCTTGTACTGCGGGATCGGCTGTCCGCGGAAGTCCTCCCACTGATCGCCGAGGGCGATACGGAAGGCGCCCACCACGGCCGCCGCGTCGTCGCCGCTATCGGCTGCAGCGACCATCTCCCACGAGTCGAGGCTCTCCAGGTGCTGCATGGTGAAGCGCTGGTTCGGGTTCTCCTTCGTCGCCCAGAGGAAGACGAACGGCTTGAGCTCGCTTTCGGCGGCGGCGGCGTTGAGGTTGAAGTCGAACACCTCGTCGTCGCTGCGGGTCGCGGTTCGAGTGGTCATGACGGGTTCTCGCTCTCGGGCTTGGTGATCTGCACGGACAGGGTCGGGATGGTGAGGCGGACCAGGCCGGAGCCGGACGGGTCAAGAGTGACCTCGATCGTCTCCGCCTGGATCACCCACGGGAACTGGCGGCCGTCAATCTCGACGCCACCGCCGGGCTGCACGACGATGCTCTGCGCGACCGGCACATCGGCCGTCTTCACACCGGGCATCTGCTCCTGCAACAGCGCGGACACAATCCGGCTGCGCATGTTCGGAGGGACCGGCTGCCCCTCCTCGATGACGCCGAGCTGCACCGCCTTGCGGGCGATGTCGGCGTCGGTCACGGTCAGTCGCATGCCGCGGTCCCTTCGCGCGGTTCAGGTGGGGTGGTACACCGGGGCCCGGCCGAACCGCGACGAAGGTCCGGGCCCCGGCGGCTCATGCGGTGACCGTCACCGCGACGGTGTCGGTCTGCCCGAGGTACGAGGCGGTCACGGTCGAGGTGCCCGCCGCGATGCCGGTGATGAACCCGGCCGTGACGGTCGCCTTCGTCGAATCCGAGCTGGACCACGAGCAGGACGCTGTGACGTCCCCGGTCGTCGCGTCGGAGTACGTGGCCGTGGCCACCGCCGCGCCGATCTCCGTCGCCGCGACGGACAGCGTCGACGGGGTGACCGCGATCGACTCCAGCGTCGGGGTGGCCTGCCTGTCGAACAATTCCTTCTGGGCGTTCGGGTAGATCGTCGCGATGATCGTCGCCGATTCGAGGTCGGTCTCGTTCTCGCCATGGTCGCCGTCGAGGGAGCACTCGGCGTACAGACTCGTCGCGAGCCGGCGCACCTTCTCGCCCTCGCGAGTTTCGAATGCCACCTTGCACCGCTCCGGGACCGGCACCTTGATCTTCGTCTCGGTCGAGCCGGGCCAGACGAGGCGGCGCACGGTCTCGTTGTCCTCCAACGCCGTGAAGCCCTTGGTCAGCTTGAAGTGGTTCCGGGACGTCTTGACGAGGATCCCGCCCCAGGCGAACTTGTCGTCGGTGTCCTCTTCCCTGTTCTCGGGGAATCCCTCGTCGCCGTCGAGGAGACCGACCAGTTGCCATTCCGGACCGAACGGGGTGTTCGCGTTCGCGGGCAGCGTGGCGGACAGATCGAAGGACACGTACACGTCCGCGTCCGTCCAGAGATTGGCCTTCGTGGGGTCGCCAGCCATGACGCCCTCCTTCGGTGTCGTAGATCAAAAAGGGGTGCGCCGCGGTTCGCCCGCTGTCAGAGCAGGACGGGCTTGATGTTGGCCAGCACCGTGAACGTGCTGAGCTCGATCCCGGTCGACGGGTCCCGGGCCGGGATCGGTCCGGTGCCGGGGCGCACCCCACGGATCACCGGACCGGAGTGCACGAGCCACAGCCCCTGACAGAGCATCGCGAGGTCGTGCGCCTCGTCAGCCCCGGTGTGCCAGACGGTGCACCGTAGAGTCACCCGGGCATTCGCCATTGAGGAGTGCGGCAGGTCGGTGTCCTTGCGGACCAGGACGTACGGCAGGGACGGCTCTTCCGGAGCCCGGTCGCCCGGCACGATCGTGCCGACCTTGGCCCCGACCGCGAAGGTGTCCGCCCGCGCGACGAGCGCCTCCCGCAGCACCGCCGCGCCCGCCGCCTGCGCGTCCCCGAAACCGCTGAGCGTCTTCATCCGGACCGCCAGTCCTTGACCTCGATCCCGGCCTCGCCCGCCGCGCGGGTCAGAACTCCGTCACGAGCCTGCCACGCCATGCCGCGCACGTCGGCGATCGTCACGGACGCGGCGCCGCGGTCAGTGGTGTACGGCTTCACCCGCACCGGGGTGCCCGGGGGAAGGCGTGCGCGGACGCGCGCCTGGACGTCCACGGCTACACCGTCGACCATCTGCCGCACGGGCGCGGACTGCAGGAACTCGCGGATCCCGCGGGTGTCCAGCTCCAGCCGTTCCAGCACGGTGCACCTCCTATCCGGTGACGCGCACGACGTTGAACTCGATGTGATCGAGACCGCCCTCAACGGGGTCGGGCCACCGGGCGATCTCGCCCTCGACCTCCAGCAACAGCCCGTCCCACTCGATGCGGTCCTGCGCCGTGACGTCGAGGTCGACGCCGTGGTCGCCCTGGACCCGCCACCCGGTGACGACCGGGCTGCGGTCCGCCTCGGTGCCCTCGTCCTGGACGCGGGGCTGAATGTTCAGCGGCGGCAGCTCGGCCCGGTCGACGACACCCGGCGACCAGTCCGGAATCCCGACATCGGGGTTGCCGCGGTCAGGCTTCCGGCCGGCGCGGATCCGTACGACCTCATCCTCGGCGAACCACATCAGGCATCGCCCGCCGTACGGACCTTGTGCCGGTCGACCGTCGTCTGCCACTGGTCGGTAACGCCGATCGCCGCCTGCACCCCGTACGTCACCGACTGCCCGCCGACCGCCTTCGACGCAATCCCGCGCGGAATCTTCATCATCGTGGCGGCCTTGTCGAGAACTGCCTCGGCGATGTCCTCCGGGATCGTCGCCCACCCGTGGGTGTAGACGACCCGCACGCACCGCAGCCGGTCGGGCCACCGCCCGCACCCCGACCGGCGCAGCACGCCCGCGTCCGACCACTGGTAGCCGCTCTCGTCGAGCAGCACCCCGTCGACGTGCACGCTGTGCACCTCGACCGTCGGCCACACCGGGAGGAGCAGCGACGCACGGCCGTTCCCGTCGAGGGTCACCTCGTCCTCGACGACAAGGTTCACCGGATGCCCGACCGCGCCCCGAAACCGCCGTGAGGCGTTGCGGAGTTCGAGGAGCAGCCGCTCGTCCGCCGCCGGCTTCCCGGTCAGGGTCGCGAGCTCGGCCGGGTCCGCGAGGTAGTAGTCAGTCGGCACCGCCCGGCCCGCCGTCCCCGCCGCCCTGCGGCGCCGTCTGCTGCTCGTCGCCCTGGACCTGCTCGACCTCGGCCGGGTCCGGGGCGGCCTGGGCCGTCTTGCGCGGGGACCGGCCGCCCTTGTTGGCCGAGGTCTGGCGCGCCTTGTTCGGCGCCGTACCCTTCTTCTCCGGCGCGGCGGGCTCGTCCCCGCTGAACGCCAGGGTCTCGGGGCCGTGCTCGCCCTGCAGCGCGACCGACGCGACGACATCGTCGGGGCCGAGGCCCAGCCGCTTCGCCTCGACGTCGTTGAGCTTCAGCACGGTTTCGACGCCGTGCTTCGACGTGTACCGGTACTTCTGCAGCGGTCCACTCACGGCGCTGCCCTCCTCAATGTGATCGACAGGAACCGTGGTCGACGGGCCCCCGCACGCAGCATTCGCCGCACCGCATGCGGGGCACCGGTCATCCTCGGTCCGGGAGACGAGCAGCGTCACGGCGCGATGACGCCGCCAGCACGCAGCGACGTCAGCAGCCCGTTGAGCTTCGTACGCAGCGCGTTGGTGTCGGCGAGGAGCGCGTCGTACTCCGCCTTCGTCGGCGTCGCACCGGCGGCCGCCGAAGCGGTCGCGTTGGCGGCGTTCGTGACGGCCGCGGCGGGCTTGCCCTCGCGGGCCTTCCCGGCGACCGGGTCGAGATATGCCATGTCACTCCTCGGGTAGAGGCCCGTACAGCTCTCTGTACCGGGCAACTTCGGCCTTGAGGTCGCGCAGGTCACGCCAGTTATCCAGGGCTGTGATGTGCGCGTGATCGCCACCGGAGAGAACGACCAGGTTCTCGGGCCGGTTGTCGATCTTGATGCGGTTAATGTGGTGTACCTCGTCGCTGCTCTCCAGCCGCCGACCGAGCGTCTGCTCTGCGATGAGGCGGTGCTCCAGAACCCACCCCGCGCCGTACGCGTTTGGGTGCTCCGGCTCCCAGACCATGACGTACCCGCCCGCGTTCACTCGGGCAGATCTGCCGTTGTGCTCGCGAGGCAGAGTCCTGACCAACCGCCCATTCGCTTCGCACGCCTTCGAGCAGAACCGGCGGCGCTTGGACGGGGAAGCGGTGATCGGCGCACCGCAGCCGCCGCAGTTCACGGTGACGCGTCCTGCGCGCTGGGCGTCGTCGTGGCACTGCTTCGAGCAGTACCGGCGCGCGTTGCCAGGGGCCTGATACACATCGACCCCGCATGAAGGGCACGGCGTCGCCGTCCCGCGCCGGGGCTTCGACCCCACTTGGTTGCGGCACTCCGTCGAGCAAAAGACGCGACCGGTTTTGAGTCGGGCCACGTCGCTGACCAGCCGCTCAAGTGGTGTCTGGCATCCGGCACATGGGACGACGACTCGCGCCGCCTTCGGTCGCCCGGTTCGAGCCATGGTGTCCTCCGATATCGCGGACTTTCTTGTCCACATTCTATCGGGATGGACTAATCCGAATGGGCAGAACCTGTACGCCTACGCGGCGAGGTCCACCTCAACAAAAGCGTTGGGCTGAATGACCCCGAAGGCGGCACGCATCTCCGCCAAGATCACCACGAGGTTCCGCACGAAGAAGTCCATGTGCGAGTCCGTCATCTGGATCGTGGCCTGCTGACGGTCCCAGAGGATCGTCTTGCGCCAGTCACCGACGTACGCCGTTCCGGCCGGGACCGCCTCCGTCTCGATGACCGGCATCCCCCACAGGGTCTGCGCGGTGCCCACGCCACCGGGGCCGCCGAAGTAGTAGCGGGCCTCGTTGTCCTGCTTGAGGTCGATCGCCTCCAGGTCCAGCGGGTTGAGGAGCACCCCGTTGGCGATGGACCGGCCGATGAGACGCACCTTGGTCTTGGCCTTGCGGACGGTGGTGAAGACGTCCGTGTCGAACGCCTGCGACTGCACGCCGGACACGTTGGCGACGCCTTCGAAGTTCTCGCCGGTGCCGTCGCCCTGCACCATCTGGTCTTCGAGCTCCTCCTCCAGTCCGTACCGGAGGAACGCGTCGATCAGGGTGACGACCTGCGCCGCGTCGCCAATAGCGCGCTTCGTGATCGGCATCCAGTGCGCGATCGTCTTCACCGCCGTGTTGATCTTCACGGCGGCGAGACCCGACTCCGGCTTGTACCCGCCGCCCGCGTTCGGGACCAGCGCGCCCGCGCTGCCCGGCGCCGTCGGGTTCGCGGCGCTCGTCGCCTCCGGGACCGGGGCTGCGTTGTTCGTGAACGACGTCATGCGGACGTACTCGATGCTGTCCGACGTGGTCGTGCCCGGCGTCACCAGGTCCCGCAGCCGGAGCGGCCGCTGGAAGCTGTCGAGCCCGACCTGCAGACCGAGCTGGTCCGGCACCACGAACGCGCCGCCGCTCGTGTCCGACCCGCCGGTGACCAGCGACTTGAAGCCGGCAAGTCCGGACTGCACTCGCTGCTTCGCGCCGAACCGGCCGTCGGTCGCCTGGCCCATCAGCGCCTTGTACTCGGGAGTCTCGATGAACTCCTGACCGAGGGTCTTCTTCCTACTCGGAAGCTGGAAACCGGACGCCGTACGCCGGGTCCCGTCCTCGTCCGTCTTCGCGTCGAGGGCGATGTCGTCACCGAGCTCGGCCAGCGTGCGGCGCAGCTCGTCGTTGCCCTTGAGCTTCTCGATCTCGGCCTTCGCCGCGACCGCCTTGCCCATGTGCTCGCGGATCTCCGCGGACTCCTCGGCGGTGAAGTCGCGGCCCTCGTCCTCGCACTTCTTCGCGATGGCCCGCGCCTTGAGCGCGTGGTCCTTCGCTTCGTCGATCCACTCCTGCAGCGTCTTGGCTGCCATATCCGTACCCCTATTCCGTGAGCGAGAGGTCGAGCTCCAACAGCCCGAGCTCGGTCCGCAGACGTGAAGAGGCGGCGGCGGCCTTGGCGTCGTCGCCCTCCGGAGAGGGCTCGTCGCGGGGGTCCGTCGTGGTCTCGTCGGTCGTGCTGCTGTCGGTGTCGGCCGTCTGGCTCTTGGCGAGCTCAGCGGCCACGAGCCGGGCGATCCGCGCCTCAAGCTCGTCATCCGTCCCGGTGGCGTCCTTGGCGGGCGGGATCTTCGGCTCGGCGGACGGCTGCACGCCGTCGGCCGCCGGATCCGGCCGGCTGGACTCCTTGCGGGCCTTGCTGTCCTCGGGCGTCGCCGCCGCGAGCACCTCACCGATGGCCTCGTGCGCCTTCGTGAGGGAGTCGTAGTTGGCCGCGCTGAGTACGCGGCCGGCCTTCGCGCCGCGGGCCAGGCCCTCGGCCTTCGCCGCGAGGAGCTCCGTTTCCTGGTTCGCGCCGACGAGGCACGGCCCGACTTCGTGCAGTTTGAGCTGCTGCAGCTCCCAGTAGCCGCCCCACCGGTGGTTGTCGTCGCGCACCCACGCCGATTTGATCTCGTCGTACGCGAACGAGAACTGCGTGACCCTGCGGCCCTTCAGTAGGCGGTACACCTGCTTCGCCGTAGGATTCTCGTCGTCGCCGGTCAGGTCGTCGATCTGCCCGGTTACCTCCAGGCCCTCCAGCGTCTCAACGGCCTTGATCACCCGGCCGACGTGCGCGAAAGGGTCGCCCCACTTGTGGGCCCAGATCACCGGGATCGGGTCGCCCTTTGCCCCCCACTCGGCCAGGGTGTCGGTGAACGCACCCGCCCGGACGACGTCCCCGACACTGTCCTCGTTGCCGAACACCGAGACGAGCGCGACGAACTGCCCCTCGGCCAGACCGTCGGCGGGGCCCGCCGCCTTCACGCGCGCGGTGAAGTCCTTGGTGCGCACGGTCATCCCTCCTTCGCATAGTCGAGGTCGCACTTGCAGTTCACGAGCTCCTCGGTCTTGCCGGCCCCGTCGCCAGGCCAGCGCAGCCCGTTCCCGAACACGTCGTCGATGCCGACCTGCTCGCCGTTCAGCGCCTTGTGTGACGGGCGGGGGTTCGTCCCGCCCGTGCGCCAGACCTTCACCGTCAGGCCGGAAGCGCTCGCCGCGTCGTGCCCGCCGAACGAGCGGGCCTCGGTCGCCGCTGTCGTCGCCCGGGAGACCGCCGCCGACGCCCACCCGGCGCCCGCCGCCGCGAGGCCCTCGCGCCACTGCTCGCCGCCCGCCTCCTGCACCGCGGCGACCGCTTTCCGGCCGGCCTCCTCGTGCTGCTCGGCGTGCGTTTCGGCCGCGGCCAGGATCCACGCGAACATCACGTCGGCGGACCAGTCGGCGGCGTCCGGGTTCCACACATCGAGGACGTCCCACGCGCCGAGCTGAGCGAGCCTGAACCCGTAGTCCGCGAGCATCGCCGTGAGCTGCGCGAGCCGGTCCTCGCTGCCCGCCGCCCACAACGCGAGGAGGTCCGGCATCGCCGCGTCCTTCGCGCCGGCCGCTGCCCGCAGCACCTCTGTCTTCTGCTCCGTCCACCGGACGAGGCTGGTCTCCAGCCCATCGCGCTGCCCCGCCTCAGTACCCAGATCGGCCGGCCGGGCCGACTTCACCCCGAGGCGTGGCCGCACCTTCGGAGCGCCGCCCGTGTCCGGGGCCGTGTCCCGCGGTGAAGCGAGCCCGCCCTCGGTGACGTTCATGGGCACGATCAGCTCGTCGCCGCCCTCGACCGCAGGCAGGTTGTTCCTGGCCCGGATCTCGTTGCGGGTCATCCACGGGCCGCCCGTTGCGGTCGACGCCGCTGCGGCCTGCTCCTCGAAGCTGCCCTTCATCTTCGCGGCGATGTTGAACTCGACGTACACGCCCGCGTTGTCTTCAAGGTCGGGCAGCACCTGCGCGACGAGCTCCTGCTCCAGCATCGCGAACCAGGCACCCAACGTGTCCTGATACAGGTGGCTGTGCTGCTCGCGGATGTTGGAGTACGTGGCGTGGTCGAGGATCCCGATCAGCGGCGGCGGAATATAGTACGCCGCCGACACCTCCTCGCGGGTCAACTTCCTCGACTCGATGTACTGCGCCTGCTCCGGGTTGAACCCGACCGGCTTGTACTCCATGCCGTCTTCGAGGATCGGTGTTCCACCCTCGGCGCCGCCCCCATCGGTGAAGCTGCGCCACATCTCCCGGAACCGGCGCTTCTCATTGGCGTTCCAGTCCGGGGCGTCCTCCGGCCGGACGAGGACACCCGTGATGCGGGCCCCGCCCTTCCACATCTGCGCCCGGTTCCGCGCGCTCTCGTGCGCTTCGAGGAGCAGCTCGCGCAACGCCTCGATCGGCGACTCGCCGCCAACGAGGTCACCCGGCGAGTAGCCGTGGATGTAGACCACCTCGTCGGGCCCGAACTGCCGGCCGCCCGCCGTCTCGAAGAACTCCGGGGCGATCCAGTTCCCGCCGTGCGCATGGATCAGCGACGGCGGCACCGGAAGAATGCGCAACTTGCCGTTGTGCTTGATCTTGATCCCGGTCCACCGGTCGTACAGCGCAATGTCCGACACCATGCGCTCGACGAACCGGTACTGCGTCATGCCCGGCAGCGGCTCGCTCAGGAGCTGCGCCATCGCGTGGGAGTGCAGCCGCTCCCGGTCCGTGTCCGACAGCCGCCGGAACGTATGGATCCCGAGTTGCGCCACGTTCCGCGCGAGGAACCCGATCACCGTCCGGACCTGCGGCTGCCGCCGCCAGATCGTCGCGTACTCCCACGGCGCCGCCGCCAGTCGCGGCGCAGCCCACCCCTGCGTGACCCCGGCCCCGGTCGTCGCGAGGTTGCCGGAGGAGACGACGAACGCCATCACCCACCGCCCTTCGCCGCAAGCACCTGGATGAACTCGACCTTCGACCGCTCGACGACGACCTCGCCGTCGACTGGCTGCGGCTGCCGCCCGGCCTCCAGCAGTTCGACGTCGCGGAGCACGAGCAGCGGCCCGCGCTTCGCCCACAGCACCGCGTCGAACGCCTTGTCGGTGAGGTTCACGACGACGCGCCTACGGACCGCTGTACGCCGCCACGGGAACCAACCGAACACGACGACCTCCTATGGGGTGGCCGCTACCGTGGCGGCATGGACTTCTGGGACGAACTGCGCTTCGCCACGCAGGTCATGAACGACGCCAAGCGCACCCTGATCTGCGAGCCGGACACGGTCGACAAGGTGCGCGCACTGGTCGAATCGATGGGCGTGGCCGGGACCTTCGAGGTCATAGCCAGTGCCGCCTGCCCGCCGGGGAAGATCCTCGTGCTCGACGAGCAGGCGCTGACCGCAGCCCAGAACCAGACGCTCCAGCAGATCGCCCGGGGCACCCTCAGACGACCATGATTTCGTCCTCGTCCGCGTACCGGGACTTCCGCCGCGGCGGACGGGCGATGACCTCCGACATAGCCGTCGCCAACGCACTGACCCCGTCGATCTTGTCTCCGCTCGACGCTTTGTCCGGCTTCACGTTGCCCGCCGGGTCCATCGCCACCGCGAGGTTGTCGACGCACCACCGGACCACCGGATGCCCGCCGTGCCGCAGCGCCGGAGCCTCCGGCGTCCCCTGCAACACCAGCCGCTGAATCGCCTTCAGCGACGGCGACATCGTCAGGAACCCCTGCCTCACCTTGACCAGCGGCGCCCGCTCGCTGTTCAGGTCGTTCGTCAACTGCGACGCGTTCCACGGGTCATACCCCAGCGACCGCACCCGGAACAGGTCCCGGTCCCGGCGGATCTGCTCCCGGATGAAGTCGTAGTCCGCGACGTTCCCCGGGGTCGCAACGAGCCAGCCCTCGCGCACCCACCGAGAGGCCGCGCCCGCGGTCCGCTTGTCCAGCGCCTTGAGGTTGTCCTCCGGCGTCCAGAACCGCCACACCGCGTCGAGCGTCCCGTCGTCGTCGTTCGGGAACAGCCAGCACAGGGCGCACAGGTCGCTCGTGCTCGCGAGGTCGAGGCCACCCCAGCAGTCCCGGCCGGCGAGCTGCTGCTCGTCGACCATGCCAGCGTTAGCGTCCCAGTCCTCCATCCGCAGGAACCGCGTCGCCTGCTTCGTCCGGATCCCCAGGTGCAAGCGCAGATACTTCGACAGGTCCGCCGGCGACTGCTGCGCCTCGGCCGCCGCGCCCCGCAGGTACGCGGCACTCGGGCTGACCCCGTAGCCGGGGTTCGCCTTCCGCATCGTCGCCTCGGCGAACGGATCGTCGTCCGCGTCCGCACCCCAGATCACGCCGTAGGTGTCCGGGTCGTGCAACGCACGCCGGGCGAGCTGCTCGATGTACTGCCGCTTCCGGTCGTAGATCGACTCCTGCTTACCGTCGTCCGCCGTCGTGATCGTCGCGACCAGCGGCTGACGGCGCGACCCTGTACCCGTCTCGATCGTCTCGACCAGGTCCGGGCTCTTGTGGACGTGCAGCTCGTCGATGATGCCGCCGTGCACGTTCGCCCCGTGCATCGCCTCGGCCACCGACGAGACGACGGTGAAGTACGAGCCCGACGCCGGGTGCGTGATCTTCTTCGTGAACGCCCGAACGTTGCCCTTCAACGCCGGAGCCCGCTCAGCGATCTGCCGGATCGGGTCAAACGTGAACCGGGCCTGCTTCTCCGACGTCGCCGCCGCGTACACCTGCGCGCCCGGCTCACCGTCCGCCGCCATCAGATAGACCGCGATGCCGCCCGACAGCGTCGTCTTCCCGTTACGGCGCGGCACGTCCACGTACAGCTTCCGCACGATCCGGACGTAGCCGTCCGCCTCATCGTCCCACCGCACCCACCCGAACACCGGCGCGAGGATGTACGCCACCTGCCACGGGTCCGGGTCCAGGGGCTTCCCCGCCCACTTCCCCTGCGTGTGCCGCAGCAGATGGAACGACCGCAACACCCGGTCCACCCGAGCCGGATCGAACACCGCGCCCGGCGCCTCACCGGGGCTGGGGGTGATGAACTTCGGCGGGCAGTCCGGCAGCGGGATCCCACGCTCGACGAGGTACCACGCCACCTCGGGCGACAGCCGTAGCCGGGCGAGCAGCTCCTCGTCGAGGTACGCCGGAGCGTCAGCCGGAGCCTGCGAACGGGTTCGCTTCGTCCCCATCGTCGTCCCCCTGCCGGCTGACCTTCGCCTCAGCGGACGGCGTCAACCCGAACTCACCTGCCCACGCCCGCAACTCCTTCGACGCCGCCTCGATCACGGCAACCGCCGGGTGCCGCACCCGCCCCTGGCTGTTCGTCGACAGCACTGAGCCGTCGGCCTCCATCTCCTGCTGCGCCCGTACCAGCCGGTCCCACGTCAGGCAGTACGCCGTCAACGCGCTGCGGTCCACGGGCTTCAGCAGGTCCAGGCGCGCGAGCTCCGGCACGATCCGGTCCCACTCCGCACGGGCCTCGGCTGGCAACCACTCCGGGGCCTCCGGCGGCAGCCGCTTGAACGCGGGCGGCTCGGTGACCTTCCGGCCCCCTGAGTCGCGCCCCGGGGAACGGCCCTCGATGAGCTTCAGCCCGGCCGGCCGCTTCTTCGGTGACGCCATGGACCGGTCACCTCCCTCCGAGGGGGGTCAGGGGGCTGAGCGTGCACGCTCCGAGTTAACCGCGGCGGGTCCCCAGGGATTTGACCTGGTGATTTCGACTCCCCTACCCCTCCGGAACGAAGCCCGGGGCGTCCTGTTCGGCCGTCTCGGGGGAGGTGAGGGCCACGGTGATGTCCTTGAGCTTGCCGCCGAAGGTGATGTTGGCCTGGACGCGTTCGGTGCCGTCTGCGCCTGAGCGCAGGGCGTCTTGGACGAACGCGCCGAGCTCGTTGAGGGTCAGGGTCTTGTCGGCTGCGGTGTGCTTGATGGTCTTGGGCATGTCGCGGTCCCTTGTCAGCGGGCTGTGTGGCGTCGTGCGTTGGCCCTGAGCGCTTCTGCCTTGCTCTTGGTCTCGTGGCAGGTCTGGCAGGCGAGCCCCAGGTTGTCCAGGGACGTGGCCGAGCCGCCCTCGAAGATCGGGATGATGTGGTCGAGGTCGTGCGGCCACGTGGTCGGGTTGTCCTCGTCGTACTGCTCGGGGTCGGGCTGTTCGGCTCCGCACATGTAGCAGCAGCCGTGATCACGGTTGTGTGTGAGGCGCTTGAGCTTGCGCCACTGTCCCGAGCTGATGCCGTACCTGCTGGCTTTGTCGTCCCTGCCTCGCCATGGGATGGGCTGGTGATCGTCGCAGCGTGATCCCTTGGTGGCGAGCTTGTGGCATTCGGGGTCGGTGCATCGGGATGGTGGGGCGGTGGGCATCCTCGCCCCCTCTTCGGGTGACCCCGGGTGTACCCCGGGGGGTGTGGTGTCCCGGGGTGGGTCAGGGGCCGGGGGTGGTCTCGATGATGTCCGGGTTGGCGTGCTGGTCGACGAAGTCCGGCTTGCCGTTCTGCGCGAGCTGCCGTTCTGCCTCGGCCAGGCACGCGGTGTAGGGCTTGCCGGTGTCTGCCTGGAGCTTGCGGGCGAGCTTCTGCGCAGGCGATCGGGTTTTCCTGGGCATGGTCTGCTCCCGGGTCGCGGTTCGGGCATGGGGAAGGCCCCGTACGCGGTGTGCGTGGCGGGGCCTTCGGGGTCCGGAAATGGCGATGCCCCGCTGGTTGGCGGGGCGGCTTCTGTTCCCGGTGTGGTTTCTGGGCACGGTGAACTGCGGCCAATCTTGCGACAGGTCGACTGTCGAAGTCAAGCGGGGTGGTGGTGGGCAGAGAGAGCCGCTTGTGCGTGCATGCGCCAACTACCTGCAGTAGCTCTCTCTACATCAGCCCCATCTAGGTAGTTGGGTAGGGAAGGGTAGGGACCACGCGCGCGCGAGTCACCGGGGAGTCCCCGGGGGACATCTCGCGCTGAGCTGCGACGATGCGGATTAGAATACTTAGTTTGAGGCGTGAAAGAAGTTTGTTTGCGTTTTGTTTGTCGTTCAATTCGTCGTCGAATCGCACGCGAAACGCATCCCGATCGCCCTCGGAGCGACCGTCGGCGGAGCCTCCGGGAGGGCATGAGGAAGCCCCCGAGGTAGGGACACTCGGGGGCTTCCGGGGCCCTGCCGGGGGATTTCAGGGCCGTTCTGGGGCCGATCGGGGCACTCAACCACCCCGGAATCGTGACCTTATCGTGACACTGGAGGGGGTCAGGAGACCTTCCACTGCCCGGTCTGCTCGGCGAATCCGCTGTTGAGCCCGAACTGCACCGTCACGATCTTGGACGCCTTCGGTACCTCGAAGGTGACCCATCCGAGGACCTTCTCGCCCGGCGGGACCTTCGCGTCGGATGTCATCGACGGGCCGGCCGTGGTGTCTGCGAACGTCGTCCCGAATCGCTGTCCGTCGGCGTCGGCGACCTGCGCGCCGTTCGCCGGGCTGTCGGCGTACGGCTTGGTGCCGGTGTTGGTCAGCTCGAACTGTGCGGCGATCCAGCGGTTGCCGTCCTCGGGGGCGAAGAACTCGTCCTTGGGCTGGGCGGGGTCGACGAGCTTCTTCAGGGTGGCGTCGACCTGCTCGCCGTCTTCCTGGCCCTTGAGGGTGATGGTGTCGCCGACCTTCGCGACGCTGGCCTCCGTCGGCTCGTCCTCGGCCGCGGGCTCGGCGGTGGTCTTCTCGGCGGCGCCGGTCTTGCTGGGTGCGGTGGTGATGTCGTCGTCGGTGCAGGCGGTGGCGGTGAGGAAAAGCCCTGCGGCGAGGACGGCGGCGATGGCGGTGGTGCGGCGCATGGTGGCCCCCTGTGTGCGGTTCGTGAGGGGTCATCATGGCGTGCTGGTGTCGGTGGTGTGTGGGGTTTGCGGGGATTGTGTTCGGGCTGTTGCGCGCGACCACCGTGAAACGTAGCCCTGGGCGCTCACAATCCTTCTCTGCGCTCTCGGCAGCGTCGCCTGCCGCAGTCGATCAGGTCCGGGTCAGCGTGTGACTCGACGAAGTCGGAGGCCGCAGCCGGGTACTTGAGCATGGCGTCGGCGTCAATGCCCAGCTCGGCTTCGAGTTGCGCAATGCGGCGTGCCGAGGGGGCGTCGTGGAAGGGGCAGCGGCGGGTGAGACCGAACATGGTGTCGCCTTCAGTGCTACGGCCGCCACTCCGGGCGGTAGTCGGGGTGGTCGGCGTACGGCAGGGCGTACAGGCGCAGCGTGTTCTCCAGGGCGGCCGCGAAGCCGTTCACGAACGTCTCGTGGTAGTCGCGGGCGCGCTCTGCGAGGTCCAGCACGGAGCGCTTCGCGTCGATCTCGGCGAGGACGCGGGCCGGGTCGTGGCGCACGATGTGCTCGGCGATACCGGACCAGTTGGCAGAGGCGCACTCTTCTGCGCGGTCGCCGTCCGTGGCAACGATGACACCGGTCTCACCGATCTGCCTGAAGCTGTCGCCTGCACGGCGCGCGGCCTGAGCGTCGTCGGTGAGGCGGTCGCGGAGGAACTGCACGAGGTCGTCCATGCGCCCATTCTGCCCGCCACGAAGGCCCGTTGGCCGGGCATGGCGAAGCCCCCGCCGGTACGGGTCGGCGGGGGCTTCTGGCCGGGCGCTACCCGGCGTGCAAGGAGCAGCGTACTGCTCGTGTGTGACAGCGGGGGCGGGTCAGTGCGTGTGGGCGGGGTAGTGGCCGCCGCAGCGGGGGCAGTACGGCAGAGGCTGCTGCTCGAAGCTCAGCGCGGCACGGCGGGCGAGGAGTGTCATGATCGTGGTCCTGTCTCGTGAGTGGGATGGGGCCCGGGGCGGCCGGTCGCCTGGCAGTGAGTCGGCCGCCCCGGAGTACGTGGTTGTCAGCTCTCCTCGAACCGCGCGGTCGCGCAGGGCGGGCAGAGCGTCATCTCGTCGTGGTCGGTGGCCTCCGGGTAGAGGGCGGTCGTCATCGGGTCGGGCATAGTCTCGACCGCGTCGCTCTTCGTGCCGCAGCTCTCGCAGCTCTTCTTCTTCGCCATGGGGCTCCCTCCGTCAGGGGGTGGTGTGGTGGACGTGGTGGCGGGCGGGGTTGTCCGGGTCGTCGGTGATCCGGAAGGGGCGAGAAGGGGCGTTGCCGACGTTGTTGTTGTTGGGCTGACCTGCGACAACACCGGCAACAACAGGGGGGCCGGAAGGGGTTGGGGGGAGGGGAGGGAAGTCGTCACGGTGGACCCCCTCCCTGCCGCCCGTGGGGGGCACCCGTACGCCGGGCCGGACGCGCACCCCGTGCCGGGTGAGGAGGGCGCGGACATGGGCCGTCTTCCAGGGGGTCGCGGGGAGACCCATCAGGGGGGTGCGGGAGAGGCGCTCGGCGAGGTGGGCGAGGTGCACCCCGGCCCCCTCCGTGTATGCCTCGGAGAGCAGGACCGCGACGTAGGCGAGCGGGAGCAGTTCGGAGGGGTGTTGCTCGGGCTCCGGGGCCTCCTTCTCGGGCTGCTCCTGGTCGCTGCTCCCGCCCTTGGCGGGCTGCTCCTCCCGGGGCTTCCTGGTGGCGATCAAGCCGAGGGCAATGGCGGTGACGGTCCATGCGGCGGCGGCCGCGATCACGATGCGGGTGGTCCAGGGCAGGCCGTACGCGAAGCCGACGGCGAGGACGATGCAGAGGATGCGCAGTGCGGGTGACCCCTTCGTCGGGGTCGTCTTCCTCTTTTCCGCCTTCTCCGGAGGGGTTTTCGCGCCCCTCTCCCCCGCCTCCTCGGCAGGCTTCTCGGCGTGTTCTTCGGGCTGCTCCGCTGCGCCCTCGGGCTTCTTCGAGGGCGCGGGCGGCTTGGCCGGGGTGGTGCAGAACACGAGGTCGATGGCGCGGCCGCTGAGGGCGATCCAGCCGACCCACACCGCGGTCCAGAACCTGATCCAGGCGTCCACGGTCACCCTCCGAAGGACATGAGGGCGGCCGCGGCGAGCTGCCCGGGGATGGCCCAGATCGTGCCGTCGCCGGTGGCCGGCCACACGAACGCGGCGATCAGCGCGACGACCGCGGCGCGTCCGGCGTTGAGGGGCGCGGCGAGCATGATGATCAGGAGGAGGAGGGCGACCGCGCCGATCCCGACGTTGCCGAACGGGCCGTCGGAGCCGACGCCGAACCCGGTGAGGCCCTGGGCGACGACCTTCTCGGCGTTCTCCCAGATCTTCCCGGCCGCGACGTACGAGGTTCCGGCGAGGAAGGCCACGACGCCCGCTTTCCCGGCCCCGAACTTGATGCGGCCTTTCCCCTGGACTCCGAGGATCAGGAGCGCGGTCAGGGCGAGGGCGATCCCGCCGCCGCCGAGGGTGCCGAGGACGGCGCCGCCGCTGCTGGGTGCTGCGATGAACTGCATGGTCAGGGGGTCCTTAGAGGGTGCCGGGGGCGTGCAGGGCGAGGGCGAGCGCGGCGGAGCAGACCGGGATGCGGGCGGCCCAGACGAGGACGGGCCGGAGCGCGGGGGGCATGTACGGGAGGCCGGGCAGGTAGGAGGCGACGACGTACGTCACCAGGCCCATGGCGACGCCGACGCCGGCGGCGGCGGGCCCGGCGTCGGTGAGGAGGTCGCGCATCATGCCGACGAGGCCGAACGCCCACCCGGCTCCGGCCGCGCCCGCGTGGTAGGCGAGCCAGATTCGGCGCCGGTGGAGCCGCTCGGCAGCGCGTTCGGCGGCCAGGTCGGGGGCCAGCCACGGCGGGGGTGCAGCCGGGGCGGGCTGGGCCACGGTGACGTAGAAACCGGGGGCGAGTTGCTGCTCGACGGGGGCAGGTTCCGGGGCGGGCGCGCGGTGGCCGAACGGTCCGGGAGGGAGCTGCCACCACGGGCGCTTGGTCTCCTCTTCCGGCTCGTCGTCCTCCTCGTCCGCGGTCGCCTGGGCGTCCGGCTCGGCCGGGGCCGGCGGACTGGCCGGAGGCGGGGGGACGTAGCGGATCTTCATGAGGGGCTCGGGTTCCGGCTCGGGCTCGACGACCGGGCCGTCGATCCGGTCCCGGAGCCACGCCTTGACGCGGTTCTCGCCGTCAGGATTCTGGTCATTCACGGGGTGCCTCCGAGGGCATCGCGGATGCGCTGGGCGCGGGCCTGGCCGACGCCGTAACGGGCCTTGAGGGCGCGGACGCCGGGTACGTCGGTGCCGTACTCGACGCGGGCCTGCTCGATGAGCGGGTCGGGGTCGGGTACGTCGAGGTCGCCCTCGAGTACGTCCTCGTCGGGTACGTCGCCGGGGTCGGGTACGGGGTACTCGGGTACGTACTCGGCGGTGACGACCGGGCGGGTACGGGTACGGGCGGCGGCGACCGCCGGGACCGGGCGGGGTACGGCGGGGCGGCAGGTGACGGGCAGCAGCCGGACCCCGTCGGGTACCACGGGGGCCGGGTCGGGTACGGGCCTGACCAGCGCCGGAGGGGTAGCAGCGGTGAGGGAGTTGCCCGCGCGGAGTGCGATGCGTACCTGTGTCTCCGAGACGGGTACCCCGTACTCCGTGCACAGCGCGGCGACCTCAGCCGGGGTAGCCCCGGGGTGCGCGGTGCGGACGAGGTGGACCACGGCGAGCGGATCCATGGCGCGGAGCTGCGCCCCGGTGACACCCAGCGGGGTACGCGGGTACGCCTCACCGGGTACAGGGGTACCCGCCCACGGTGAGGCCAGGGGTACGGTCGCGAGCTGGCCCGAGGTACGCCGGGCGGCGAGCTGCTGCAGCAGCCGGTGGCGCTGCTCGCCGTTCGTGCCGGCCCCGGAGCGGGCGACTGCGGCGGCGAGGCGGCGCCGCCGGTACCCGGACAGCCACCCGCCGGGCCGCAGCTCCAGGACCGCGGCGAGGTGCACGGCGCGGGCGGTGGCCCGGTCGCGGGTGATCTGCTCCGCGGTACGGTCCCGGGTCGCGAGGCCGAGCCGGGATAGCAGGCGCTCGCGTACCTCCCGGCCGATGACCGCGGGTAGCCCGGTGGACAGGGCCTCGGGGCGGGCGACGCGGATCTCCAGGCCCATGGCGAGATGCCAGAGCAGCCCGGCGAGGACCGGGCCGATCACGGCGCGGACGGTGCCGCCGACGATGCCGGACGTGGCGTAGCAGGGGATGACCTGGACGCCGGTGATGACCCAGACGAGGACACCCGGGACTCCGGCCGAACCGGCAGTCGCCTCCGTGGCGGTGGCGGCCTTGTTCGCACGGGCCATGACGGCGCAGGCCAGGAGCGCGAGCTCCCCGGCCCCGAACATCAGGGCGCGCTCGGTGCTGTCGACCATGCCGAGGCGCTCCCCGGCGAACCTCCAGGACGTGTCGCCGCTGTAGGCGGTGCACACGAGCGCCCCGGCCCCGGCGACGAGGACGGGCACGGGCGGCCAGTTGATGACGCGGGCGGTGCGGATGGTGGCCCACAGGGTGGCGCCGAGGGCGGCGAGGGCGGCCGTGATGATGCCGGCGGCCGGCCAGGGGTGGTCGACCGCCCAGGTGATGAGCGGGTGAGTGGGCACGGTGCTCCTCCGGGAGCGTGGGCCGGCCGGGCGCGGTGGTGCGCCCGGCCGGGGTGGTTCAGCGGGCGGTGGCGGCGGCGTTGCCGTGCGCGCGGGCGAGAGCCAGTGCGTTGCGGGCCTCGGCCTCGCGGGCGGCGCGCCCGGCGTAGTCGGCGTCGGCATCACGGTGCAGTGCGGCGACGCGCTCGGCCTCGGTGGGCTGCTGCTCGTCGGCCATCACACAGACCCCGCGATCTTCCGCAGGCACAGCGCCCACTCGCCGCGGGTGCGGGCACCGGCCCACATCTCGGGGCGCAGGGCGGTCATGGCGCGGCGCCCGGCGTGCTGGGCGACGGCCTGCGGGTAGCCCGAGAGGACCCGGGCGTCGGCCAGGGCCAGGGCGCGGCCCCATGCGGCAAGGGTGAGCTCGACGTCCGGCTTCGTCTTGGTGAGGTGGTCGGCGGCGGCGGTGAGGAGCTGCGCGGCGAGGCTCGGAGGGACGGGGATCTGCAGCACAACGCTGGTCATGCCGGTACGCGGGGGGTGGGACGGGGGCGTGCTGGCCCAGATACGATCGCGCATGGTCATCCTCCTGGTTGCATCAGGCGGTTGGCTGGCCCCGGCCAATGGCGTTGCGAGCGCCGGCCGGGGCCGTTCTGTTGGCGAGTACGACCGTAGTGAATAGTTGCGTCGGACGCAACTATTAAGAGAGGATGAGGCATGCCCGAGAACGCGTCGCGAGGGGAGGAGCAGCGCACGATGTTGACGTTTGCGCAGGCAGCCGAGCGTCTTGCGGCCGAGGGGATCGTCAGGAGCATGACGCCGGAAGGTTTGCGGAAGCTGGCGCGTACGGACCCTGAATGGCCAGTATCGGTAGACGATTACGCCACGGTTGCAGGTGCGCGCACCCTTCCCTACGAGCTGCTCGTCACCTACATGGCGACTCGCAGCAAGCGGCGAGGCCGCGGGCCCGACAGAGCCCCAAGAACGGGGCGCACCGAGGCTCCGGAGACAACCGATGACAGGCCAGACAACTGACCATGCCCGGCCATGCAACCACCGCTCGTACCAACTCACCTGCGCTCAGTACGACGACCTCGTCCGACGTGCTGCTCACCGTTGTCAGGTCTGCAGGGTCCAGCCCACCCAGACGAAGCACGGCTTCCTCGTCATCGATCACGATGCGGCCGTAGGTCAGTGGGCTGTCCGCGGACTGCTGTGTTCCAACTACAACACCGCGCTTCCGAGGGATTCCGCGCCCAGTTGGGCAGCGGCGTATCTCGCGGACCCGTGGTGGCGACAGGAACTCAGGCGGTTGGGCGTTGCGCCCGGAACGGCACCTGAGCCACCGATGGGAAGCCGCATCTGCGTGCTCGGCCGACGACGATGGCAACGAACGGAGCGCAGATGGAGGCACGTAGCGAAGTACGGCGGCTCACCATGCTCGTGGACGTTGCTGAACTACCGCTTCGGACCGCACAACATTGAGATCCTGTAGCACCGCGCGGCAAAGCCCCCGGCCGAGGGTCGGGGGCTTCGCCATGCCAGGGCCTACGCCGCGCGCTGCTCCCGGACCGCCGCCCGCTGCCGGCGCCGCGCATCCGCCCGCTTCGCCCGCTCCTCCTCCCCGGCCCGCGCCCGCTCAGCAGCATCAACCGCCCGCTGCAACCCGGCCAACTGCTCCGGCGTCGACCACACCCTCGCCCGCCGGTCCACATCGAACGCCGCCGGGGCGTTGCAGTCGACGAGCCCTGTCGCGCACGTCACGGCCAGCACCGTCCCGGCCTCCGTGTGAATGACCAACTCCCCGGCGCACCACGGGCACGGCATCCCCGGCAGCACCCGGGACACCCGGCCCGTGCCGAGAACCCGGTCGATCCGGTCTGCAGCAGTGCGGGCGTACTCGGCGATCGTGGCCTGCTCGGCGTAGTGCGTCGGGCAGCACGGCCCCGCTTCGAGCCGGCCGAGGAGCCACCGGGCGGCGGCGGGCACGGTGCGGTTGGCGGGGTCGGGCCCGTACCAGGCGTCGCGGCCGGTAGCGGTGCGGTCGGCGATCCGGTCGGCGAGGTTGAAGAGGGCTACCTCGATCGCCCGGGATGCGTCCGTGATGTGCAGTCGGATCGGGACCGGACGTTCGCCGAGCTGCGCCGGGTCGCGGTCCTCCCGGACGGGGTGCGGGAGCCCTTCGCCGACGTGGTCGCAGTGGGCGCACTCGTAGTAGAGCTGCCCCGTGTGGTGCCGGACGGTCACGAGCTGCTGCGGGTGGTCGAGGGCGTGCGCGAGCGCCGCGGCGATCTGCTGCTCGACGGTGACGTCGGCGGCGTCCTGGGTGTCGAGGGCCTGGAGGTAGGTGGTGCCGGGGCGGTTCGGGGGCCAGTTGGTGCCGGGGCCGTCGTTGGTGTCGAGGGCGTCGCGGAGGTGGTCCCAGTGGTTGATCACGTGCTGGATGTTTTCGGTGGTGGTGCGGGCGGTGGTGGTGCGGGCGGTGGTGTTGTTCATGGCGGTGGTCTCCTGTGGTGCGTAGGGTGATCACACCGCGTTGGGGCGCCCCGGACATCTGGCCGGATGGGGGCGCCCCGTCGTCGTTCTTAGCGGCGGTGGCGGGTGGGCGGTCCGTACGGGGATTGCCACGCCGGGCGGTCCCGGCGGCGGCCGGGCGGGGGCGGGGCCAGGGCATAGGCGTCCGCATCACGGGCTGCCTGCACGGCGGCGTGCATCGTCTTGACCATGGCGGCGGCGACCGGCGCGAAGGTCCGTACGTACGCCTCGGCCGCAGCGCGCCATGCCGCCATCAGGGCTTCAAGGTCGACGACGATCTCGACGCTCACCGGGACCAGGGCGAGCGTCTTCATGTCGCCCACCTCGACCGTGCCAGGCTTGTCGAGCACGATCCCGTCGTCGGCCAGGGTGCCGATTTCGACCCACGCCCCTTCGTCTCCCTGAATCTGCACGGTGTTCATGGGGCCTCGCTTCCGGTCTGCTGGTAGTCGTCGAGGGCGGGCAGGGTTTCCAGCCCCCGGTACGCGTCGAGTTGGCGGGGTGCGGTGGTCGCGGGCCGGGCGTACCCGGCGAGCAGCAGGAGCTCGACGGGAGTGTGCTCGCGGTCGAAGAACGCGGCTATCTGCTCGTCGGTGAGCTCGTCCTCGTCGAGGTCGTCCGGGTCGAAGGTGAACATCACACCCCCTCGGCAGCCGCGAGACGGGCTGCGTGCGCGGCTGCGATCGCAGGGGTCACGAGCTGCGCGAGCATGTCCTCGCTCAACCCCTCGCGGCAGTCCGGCCCGACGCCGAGCACCTTCGAACGGTCGTCGCGCAGTGGACGTCCGCAGACGCAGCAGCGCGTCGACAGCTCGGCAAACTTTCGGCGGGCGGCGGCCGGGTCCTGGTCGATCACGGCGTGCACGGCCTGCAGCCACTTGACGTATCCGGCGTTCCACTTCTCCAGCCAGGCGATCAACTCGTCGCGGTCGGACGGCGCATCACGCTTGAGGGGGCGTGCAGGGCCGTACCGTGCGTTCTTGGGCCAGACGGAGACGATGCCTCCGCGAGAGCGCCAGTAGGTGACGGTGTCCGGGGCGGCGGGGTCGATCGCGGCGTAGTAGCCGTTCGGGAGACTCATCGGTTGTTCCTTCGCAGGGCGCGGGCGGCGGCGCGGCGGGCGGCACGGTTCGGCCGGGGTGCGGGCGGGGGCTCTTCGTCGAGGACGGGGTGTTCGTCGGTGGTGCTGATGACGATTACGCGGGGGTCGCGGGCGTGGTAGCCGTGCGGGAGGCGGGTCGGTCCGGTCATCGCGGGTTCCCTTCCGGGTTGGTCCAGCCGTTGCGGACGGCGGCTTCGGCGAGCGCGGCGGCGTCTTGGTCTGCTGTGCCGGCTCGCGCCCGCTGCTCCGCACGGCGGGCTGTGCGCCGTCGCTCGGCGCGGCTGGCGCTGGAGAGGAGCGCAATGAGGATGAGGGAGGCGGCGAGGAGCAGCAGAGGGAGGGCGAGCGCGTCCAGGGGCTGGGTGGTCACCGGGCCCCCTCTCCGTACCAGTAGTCCTCGGCGACGTCGGTGCTGACGTTGTCGGCGACCCAGTCGCGGTACTCCTCGTCGGTGAGGCCGTCGGGGGAGGTGGTGTTGGTGTCGTACCAGTCGGTCATGGCGGGTGGTCCTTCCGGATCAGGGGTGGCCGCCCCTGTGGTGGGGCGGCCACACAGCAGACAGGCAGTCAGGCAGCGGGGGTGTCCATGGCTTCGAGGGCCGCGTCGACTCCGGAGCACGCGGCGGGCCACAGCGTGCAGGAGCAGTAGCTGCCGTCGTTGGTGTGCCACTCGCAGTGCTCGGCGTGGCCGACGGTCTGGTCGGCCTGCGCGCGGGCGGCGTCGTAGAGGCGGGTGGCAGCGTTGCTCTGCCACTCAGGCGGGCGTGCTCCGAGGCCGAGGCGGCGGCGGGTGAGGACGGCGAGGTTGTAGCCCGTGCGGGCGGGCTTCTCCATCCACCGGGTCCACGGGGACCACTGCGGCGCGTCGGGGTACGGGGTCGCGAGCGTGGGCTTCACGGTGATGGCGGCCTTCGCGATGGCGTGCAGGGCATCGACGAGTTCGCGTTCGGTGTCGGTCATGTGGGTCTCCGTGGGTGGGCCGGGATCACCCGGCAGCAGGGGCGGGGGTGGTGGTGCGGCGGTAGGCGTCGAGCGCGGTGTGGCCGTTGCAGAGGATGTGCGGGGCGGCCTCGCGGGCGAGGCGCAGCGCGTCGTCGAGGCAGAAGCGGTGGTCGTCCAGCCAGACGTCGCCCCGGTCGTACTCCTTGATCCCGAACTCCCACTCGCCGTCGGCTCCGAGGCAGGACCCGTTGCGGGTGACGGCCCACCGGCCGTCGCCCCGGTACTGGACGGTGATCGTGAAGACGGGCCGGTTGATGTCGTCCTCGGGGAGGATCGACACCTCGTACTCGGTGGCCGTGACGACGGCCTTGGGCGTGGTCATCGTGTGGGCTCCTCGGGCGCTCGGGTGCGGTCGTGGCGGCAGTTGGGGCAGAGGTCGAGGAGCTGGCCGGGTGTACGGCGGGTGGTCCACCCGTCGGCGCGGCCGTCGGCCCGGACCTGCCGGGCGGTGCGGGACGCGAACGCGGCGGGGATGGCGGCGCTGTGCGGGCAGTCGTCGCGGCCGGTGGGCCCGTCGCAGGACACCTCGACGCCGATCGGGCGGGCGGTCACTGGGTCTCCTCGCACTCGTGGTCCTCGTCCATGACGAAGCCGTCGTCCTCGTTCCACCAGCCGTCTCCCGATGCCCCGCAGGTGCCGCATTCCCAGCGCCCGGCGAGGCTGATGCCGGTGTATCCGTGGTCGCTCATCGGGCCCGCTCCTCGGGCGCGGCAGGGGCAGCGGGCGGGGCGGCGACGGCTTCGGCCAGGCGTGCCGCCAGGGTCGTCACGCCGATCGGTTCGTCGTGGTCCCGGTCTCCTCGCCGGCATCCGAGCCAGACCATGGCGTCCATCCGCACGAGGGCGTCCTCGATCCGGTCGCGCACGCTGTCCGCCTCGCTGGTGGTGGGCGGCTGCACCCCGGCGGCAGCGTCGTCGGCCAGACGGCGGATCCGCTCGAACTCGGCGCCCTGCTCCCTCACGCAGGTCTCCATGTCCCGCAGGTCCCCTCGGAGGCAGTCAAGTCGACGGTTCAACTCGGCGATTACGGCCCGCAGGCGCGTGATGGTCGTTGCCGCCTTTGCCTCGGCGGCCCGGTCGGCAGGCGCGGGCGGGGCGGCGGCGGGGGTCTTCGGCGGCATCCACTCGCAGGCGCAGTCCTCGGCGCACCCGTAGACGCTGTGCTCGTCGGCCGGGTGCGGGCAGCCGCACGTCGTGGTGCCGAGGAGCTGCCGGGCCACCGCCAGGGCAGGCGTGAGCCGGTCTCGCAGGGCGCAGCCGCCGCACGTCAGATCGGCGCCGATGTGGTCGTGGCGGCCGACAGCACCGTGCAGCGCGGACAGGTACCCCTCGGCGTCCTCCAGCAGACGAAGAACGGCCTGCGACTGGTCGGCGGGGCGGTCAGGGGTGGGAGTGGTGGTCATCGGTTGCCTCCGGTGATCGCGGCGAGCTTCTCGGACGCGGCCCGGCGCAGCTCCAGCACCTCGGCGGTCGACACCGGGCGCATCACCGCCTCGTCGGGGAACACCGGGTCGCCCTGCCAGGCGACGACCTGCCACGTCCCGGGGGTCATCCCGGCGGTGGGCTCGGCCAGTTCGAGGTACTCGCCGACGGCCAGGGCGCGGATGTTCTCCCCGTTGTCGAGTTCGACGGCGGCGTAGTGGACCGTCACGAGCGCAGTAGGGCGGTCAGGGGTGGTGGGCATCAACGGCTCCAAGGTGGTCGGTACGGTGGTGGGGCGCCCGCCGGCTACGACCCGGCGGGCGCACTGCGTGGTCACGGGGCGGTGCTGGCCAGTTGGGCGGCGCCCTGGGCCCGGGCCTGCACGAGGAACTGCTCGCCGATGTACTGCGCGTACGCCGGCGGGATCGCCTCGGCCAGCTCCTTGCGCACGTCGGTCCAGTGGATGCCCATGGCGTCCTGCCACTCGCGGACCGTCCCCTTGCCCCCGCCCTCGCCGTACACGGCGACGTACGGGCCGTCGTGGTACTGGCCGTGTCGCCACCCGCGCACTCGGCCCCGGTGCGGAATGTGGGCGGGCTGCGGGGCCTCCCAGAATCCGAGCTCGAAGTCCCGGTGGCGGATGACCCCGAGGCCGAACATCTCCCCGCACAGGGTGATGTCCTTCCGGATCTTGGCCTTGCCGATGGGCTGCTCGATGACGTACGGGACACCGATCTCGTCCAGCGCCCGCCGGGTCGGCCCCACCAAGTCGATGTGGTCGCTGCCGGCGCCCCACTTACGGGACCGGTTGGTGCCCACGGTCAGCGAGCACTCGCTTTGGCACGGCGGGCTGGCGTGGATGAAGTCGAAGTCCCGCCCGTGGGCGAGCAGGCACTGGATCGCGTCGTCCAGCGTGAACGGGAACGGGTAGCGGGGGCGGTGGACGATGTCGACCCCGCGGGCCACGTCCATTCCGGCGAGGTTGTAGCCCCATGCCGCGCCGCCGGAGCAGGAGTACAGGTCGAGTACGCGCACAGCGGGGGTCGAGTTGGCGGCCAGGGTGGGGTCCATGTGGGTGCTCCGGAGGTCGAGTTGCCCGGGGACGGGCGTGGTTGGGGGTTGGTCGAGGAGGGCGCGGGCCTGGGTCAGGGCGGCGGTCACCGGGCGCCGTCCAGCCGCCACGGCACCGGCCGGAGCCCGTTCGGGAGGTACAGCGGATGCCCCGGGTGCCCGGCCCGCGTCACCGCCAGAGCCGTCATCCGGCCCATCCCCGGCAGCGATAGCACATCCGACACCCGCCGCGGCGTCGCCCGCGTCCCCCACGCCGCGATCAGCGGGCCGTCCGAATCCAGGGCGTCGAGCGCCGACTGCGACAGCCACCCGTCGCTGTCCGGGCCCGTCCGCAACGCCTCGTCGGCAGGCAGATCAGCGGGGTTCGTCGCCCGCCACGCGTACAGGTTCACGACGACCAGCGACCCGCACCCCAACTGCCGGGCGAACCCCAGGCAGCGGCGCACCGTCGGGTCGTCCTCGTCCGCATCGGCGGTCGACGGGTTCAGCATGACGAACGTGGCCGGCGGCCGGGCATCGTCCCACTCGCGGGTCAGGCGGTACCGGTAGCGGCCGCATCGGGACAGTTCGGCGGTGCGGTGCTGGATCGGCCGCGCACCGGGAGTGATCAGATCGGTCATGGTCGGCTCTTTCATGAGGCGAGAGAGGTGGGGTGCGGAACGGCGGCCAGAGGCGCCGCAGCCTGCGCGGGTGGTGCGCACATCACCGAGTGGCCGAGGTGCCAGTGCCAGCCCTCCCGGGACAGCTCCAGCACCGCCAGGCGGGCCACCGTGTCCGGGCCCGCGTGCGGGTTGTCCTCGATGACGGCGGCGATGATCGCGGCGGCGGCGGCCGGGATCCGGGACCTAGGGGTACGCGGGTACGTCACGACGCCTCACCCGCCCGCCGCGCCAGGTGGTCCAGGTAGTACGCCCGGCGCCGCTCGGTCTCCTCCGCCGTCTCGACCTCGGCGGGCTCGCCGTTCGCGACGCGCTGCCGGGGCATGTGCGCGGTACGCAGCTCACGCGGGCGGCGCCCGCCGCCGGGTTCACCTACGCGGCACGGGCGGCCGATCGGCGCCTTACAGGTCGGGCACTCCACACCGAGCGGGCCGGGGCGGCGCACCTCGGCGACCACCGGGTCGGCCTCCGGGGTTTCGTCGTCGAGGTCCGGAACCACCCGGCCCACGGCCTCATCCCCGAAGCGGCGGGCGAGTTCCTTCACGAACCCCGGTGCCGGGTCTCCGGCGAGCCGGCCCACCGGCACCCCGACCGAACGCCCGGCGGCGACGGCGTCGAGCTGGGCGCGGCGGCGGATCACGAACTCGGCCCCGGTCTCCACCTCGGTGGGAATCTCGTATGCGGGCAGCGTCGTCCCGAGCCGTTCCTGACGGATCGCGAGCCGCCCGGCCCGCACGTGGTGCGGCTGGATCCACAGCCGGTCCCCGGCCCGCTCGGGGGCGGTGCCGTAGTAGCGGGCGACCGCGGCGGTGGTGTCGTCGTCGAGCGGCACGTCGTGCAGGGACGCGGCCCACGCGACGGCGTCGACCTTCCCGACGGTGCGGTTGTCGAATGCGGCGCAGTAGCCGAGGAGTTCGGCGGCGTCTCCCCTGTCCATGATCACTGGTTCCCTTCGGCTCGAAGCTGTGCTGCAAGATCGAAAGCGGCGGCGGACCGCTGATCGGCGGTCGACTGCCCTGCGGCGGTGCGCCCGGCGGGCAGGTGGACGACGACGCCGCCCTGCTGTGCCTGGTCGGGGCGCTCGGTTTCGGCCCACTGCCGCCACCGGCCGCCCCACTCGGCGGCGGTGCGCCGCTCCTCCGTCATCCGACGGACGAACTTCTTCGTGAGTGCGTCGACCTGGTCGGCGGTCAGCGGCGCCCTACCGGTGTCCGTACGGGCGGTGTTCGCGGCGTGCACGTCGTCCCGGGACGGCTCCCACTCGGCGGGAATCCCGGCCATGGCGGGCGCGGTACGGCGCGCCGGCCGGGGTGCGTCTTCCGGCGGGGCGTCCTCGTCGCCCGGCGGCGGCTCCTCGTCGAACGGCATCTGCCCCGGCGGCGGGGGCGGCGTCGGGCTGCCCCCCGCGCGCTGGCGGCGCTTCTTCTCCGCGTCCTTCGCCCGCCGCTCCTTCACATCGGATCGGGCGAGGTTCCCGGACTCCCGGTAGTCGTGCATGAAGTAGTCGCCCGGCCGGGGCTGCGGGCAGCGAGAGCAGGCGTGCCCGTGGGCGTGCCACAACTCGACCTCGACCAGCTTGCGGGCCTGCGACGGGGTGCCGTACGCCTTCGCGACGACACCGGGCACATGCCCGTCGGTCAGGTGCTGCGCCACGTACGACCCGACGCGCACCCACAGACCGATCGCGGCGTTCGTCGCCTGCATGATCTTCGGGTGGCTGTGTGCCCCATCATCCACAGCGAAATACATCGGGGTTCTCCTGTGCTCAGAGCGTGAGTTGCCCGTCAGAAACGGGGACGGTGGATCGGGCCCGGCCCCGGGACACGGGGCGGGCGGGGGCCAGCGGCGGCCCCGTGCACTCGTGGTCGATCACGTGCGGGTACGGGCACGGGTCCGGCCGGCGGCGGCAGTCCGCCCACCGCATGTCCGGGCCGTCCCGCGTCTGCCGCAGGCACCAGTGCAGGCGGTTCGGGTGACGCAGGGCCTCGGCCGCCGCCGAGGACAGCTCCCCGGCGTCGGCGGTCACGTCGAGCGCCGCACGGCGGCCGACGAGCTGCCGGAGCACCGGGAACCCGCAGCGGGGGCAGCGCGCACGCCGCGCCCCGCTGCCGGCGGCGGCCGGGGGCCTGCCCATCAGTACTGCTCGACCCGCGCGGTCCGGGACCGCTTGGCCGCCTCGTGCATCTCGAACTCGGTCTCGGTCGGCATGTTCCCGAGCGCCTCGGACACCGCACCCTCGACGTCCCGGGACCCGGGGCCGATCTCGTCGAGGGTGCCGTTCATCTTCCGCTGCCGGTACATGGCCCGCATGACCTCGGCGACCATCTGCGCCTGGTGGTCGTCCTGCGCGACCTCAGCGAGCGTGACCCGGATCTTCACCTGCGGGTCCTTGTCCTCCCCGTCGGCGTGCCCGGTGTACGCCTTGCTGGTCAGCTCGACCACCGCGAACACCGACGTGCCCGGGTACTCGAACAGCCCGCGGCGCTGCGGCTGGGTGGTGCTCGCCTGCAGCGGGGCCGCCGCGCCGTCGAGCTTGAGCTCTACCTCGGCGTCCTTGTGCAGCTTCGGCATGATCGTCACTTCCTTCTCTTGCTGGGGTTCTTCCGGCGGTGATCGCGCATCGCGGCCGCCTGTCGTACGTCCTCGTCGGGGCAGGTATCGCGGCGGTGGCGCTCGGCCCGCAGCACGAGTTGCTGCACCGCGTCGTGGCCGATGGCGTCTTCGGACGGGGCGCCGCACACGCACGCCCAGTCGGCGGAGGCCATGGACTTCGAGCCGTCGAACCTCACCCGCAGGCCGGGGCCTGGTGCCGGGTGGCCGATCGTCGGCCCGAACCCGCTCATCGCGAGCTGCCGACCGAGTAGCGCTGCAGGATCTCGGCCGGCCACTTCACCTTCGTGAGCCGGTCGCGCTGCGCCTGCGGCATCGCGAAGAGCGGGGCGCCGAGCGCCTCGTGCCCCGCGGCGCGCAGCCACCAGGCGTCGCACATGTCGCCGCCCGTGTCGTCGGCGAACTCGACGCCGGCCGCGAGGTACGCGGCGGCGGCCATGCGCGCCTTGTCGGCCTGCCCGTGGTCCGCCGCGTAGCTCTTGAGCGTCGCGGGGACGACGAGCCCGTACGGCACCCCGGCGTCGAGGAGTTCGCACTTCACGACTCCGTGGACGTGCGCGGTGATCCCGGCCGCCATGGCGTGCTTCGGGAGGTCCTCGATCACCGCGACGTCCGGACGGTGGTCTACGAGCGCGGCCCGGATTGCCGTGCGGATCGTGAGCAGGCGCCGGTCGCCGTCCTTCGCCCGGGTCCGGATCCGGAACGTGCTGCCGTCCGGCAGGCACACCCCGGTCGAGGTGAGCGACAGGTCGAGCCCGATGACCCGCAGCCCCACCGGGGCCACCGCGGTCGGGGCCAGCGCGCCGGGGGCGATCAGTCCGGGGATCGTCATGACCCACCGCCCGTCACCGTCGAGCAGCGCGTGCACTCCCACCGGCCGTTACCGACCGGGATGTGCAGGAGCACCTCTCCGCAGCCCACGCCTCCGCACACGAGGAAGCGGCCACCGGGCACCAGCTCCGAGAACCGGGCCGTGTTCTTCGCCCCGGCGGACGGGGCCAGGCGCGCGGCCCACGTCACCGCGGCGCCGCCCGCGACCAGCACGGCACCGGCCCACGGCAGGAACTCGGCGCTCATCCCCGACCACCCGCCACCACGAGCGGGGCGTACAGGGCACGCACCACGTCGAGGGACTGCACGTCGGAGCCGGTCCCGGTGCTCATCACCGGCACCCCGTGCTCGTTGACCCGGCCGGTCCAGTGCCACAGCAGACCGCCGGCCGACCGGTACGACTCCCGCAGGTCCCAAGCTCGGCCCGTGCTGTCGACCCACATCAGGTCCGAGGAGAACCAGCCCCGGCCGACCGCCGCCGGCCGCAGCGCGGCGGGGGTGCACGGGCACGGCGTGGCGCCCGCCTCCAGCCGGTCGGCGACGTCCCGCAGCGCGGCGGCGGCCCGGGTGTCGCACAGGCCCCGCGAGTGGACCGTGATGGTCCCGTCGATCTCGATGCCGACGAGGAGCAGCATCCGTTCCAGATTGATCAGTTCGATGCTCATGATGCCTCCAGCGGGCGCAGCGGCCACGCCCCGTCGACGACGGCGTTCGGGTCGGTCTTGCGGAAGTGCTCCTGCAGCCCGGCGGCCTGCTGAGCGGCCCACTCGATCTGGGCGGCGTGAAGATCGGCCACGGTCAGCCCACCGAGGTGGTGGAGCTGCGCCTTGCGGTGGAACTTGATGCGCTCCGGCCAGTCGATCCGCCGCATGTGCGCGAGCTGGCCGATCCTGTACACGATCCGCGCCGACATCAGGGCGTCGTACGCGCAGCCGTGCGCCTCCGACTCGGTCCACTCCAGTTCGTAGACCTGCGCGAGCGTGACGAGCTGCCGGGCGCCCTGCGTCTCCGACGGGCGCTTGCGGAACGGCAGCCCGTACTGGTCGAGCACCCTGGTGTCGAGGACGTGCAGCGGCACGTCGCCGAGCCGGCCGTGCAGGGTCGGCAGCTCGTACCGGCGGCACTCGCGGTCCAGCAGGGTCAGGTCGTACGGGACGTTGTGCCCGACGACCGTCGCCCCGCCAGCGATCTGCGCGACGAGCTCCTCGGCGATCTGGTCGACGACGACGTGCGCCTGCTCGCCGTGCTCGCGGGCGTACTCGGTCGTGATGTGGTGCACGGCGGTCGCCTCGGCGGGAATCTCAATCCCGGGGTCGGCGATCCACTCGTGCTGCTCAGTGGGGGCGTTGCCGCCGAGGCCGATCACGGCGGCGGTGACGATGCGGTCCTCCTCGACATCGACGCCCGATGTCTCAAGATCAAAAGCCGCGAGGCGCGTCTTATGCCACATCGGGCACCGCCTTCGACACGAACCGCCCTGTCTTGGCGTCGTGCGCGCTGCCCGCGTAGGCAGCCGGCCGCCGGTTACGGTTCTGCTCCGACTGGGAGACCCACCGGCAGTTGCCGAGCTCGTACCCGCGGTCGTTGTCGATCCGGTCGAGCGTCATGCCCTCGGGCCGCTCGCCCATGTCCGCGAGGAAGTTGTCGAACTTGCGCCAGCGTTCGCAGACGGTGATGCCACGGCCGCCGTAGTCAGCCCACCGCTTATGGGTAGCGTTCGTGCAGCGATTCACCATGTCGCCCCACGTCATGTAGACGGAGCTGCCCGAGTGGCCGTGCGTGGTGCTGCGGGCGACGAGCTGCTCGGTGCGAAGGCATCCGCAGGATTGCGTCCTGCCCCACATCTGCAGCAGGACCGAATGGGGCTTGCCGCAGTCGCATACGCACTGAACCCGGGGCTCGCCAGGCCTGCGCTCGGAGGTCGTCACCAGGCGGCCGTGCCGAGCTCCTGCGGGAATCGTTCGAGGCTTCATCAGCGGCCACCGCCCGGAACCGCAGCGGCCGGCCACTCGGCGGGCGGGTACGCGGCAGGCGGCTCGTTGTCCTGGCCGCCGTCCTCGACGACCTCGCCGTCGTAGACACCCTCATCGTCCGGGCCCTGCTCGTTGTCCCCGTGGTCCTCACCGGTCTGGGTGTCGACACCCTTCGCGATGTCGTCCGCGATCCGGATCAACTCCTGCGACAGGGTGTCGGTCCCCTTCGGGTCGACGTGCCCTGCACGGTTCGCCCGGTGCCACACCGCGCGGGCGTCCTCGACCGTCTCGCACAGCCGAGCCTCGGCCGCGTAGTCCGGCAACACGACCGGAGCCGCCTCGATCGCCGGGCGGTCCAGCGACGCCGGGTCGAGCGCGGCCGCCGTCGAGATCGGTCCGCTGAGCGCGTGCCGCAGCTTCGGCAGCGCGGGCACGAGCATGACGACCTGGAACTGCTTCGTCTTCCCATTCCGCACCGCGGTCCGCTGCTCGATCCACATCCGGACCGGCAACAGGCCCTTGCCGCCCGTCGCCTGCAGCACCGTGTCCAAGCCCCCGGCGAGCGCGTCGGCCGCGTAGTACGACTTCGTGTCCAGCCGCCACACCCCGAGGTCGGGCAGGTCCGGCAGGAACACACCGATACGCGAGGTCGGCCGGCACACCTGCGTCGGCGGGCGCGTGTGCCAGTCCTCGCCGTACTTCGCGAGGCAGATACACGGCTTCCGGCTGATCGACTCGTTGATGCCGTCGCAGCGACGCTCGCAGCCGCCGCCGGTCCACATCTCGTTCGCCTGGTTCAGGACGTCGCCGGCCGGGAGGATCGCGCCGAGCTCGCGCGCCTCGGTGATGACCCGCCACTGTGCGACGCTCTGCCGTTGCGGGGTCCACTGCTCGACCTTCCCGCCGTACAACTCGGCCGCCGCGGCCACGTAGTCCCGCGAGTGCGAGGTGAGCACGAATGTCTTGGACTTGACCGGGATCGGGCCCTTCGAGGCGTCCGGGTTCGGCCGGCTGTATCCGGTGCGGATCCGCCCGAGCTCGGCGGCCTGCCGCTTCATCGTCAGGATTCGGCTACCCATCAGGCTGCCTTTCGGTCAGGGGATCCCGGCGCCCACGGCGGCAGGATCGTGTCGTACGCGCTCGGCGCGTTGTGGAGATAGCGGGCGGTGCGCGTCGCCGCGAGGAACGCCCGGAACTGGACGCGACCGGACGGCACTTCGATCAGCCGGCGCGACCGGGCCCGCAGGTTCAGCAGGCCCGTACGACGCACCGCGAGCGCCGGGGAGTCGGTGTCGTCGGGAAGCAGCAGCACCGGGGCGTGCCGCAGCGCGGCGAGCTGGAGCGGCTGCTCGTCGTACACGACGGTGTCCGGCTTCTTCGCGGACGTCTTGTAGTCGATCAACCAGAGCTGACGCCGCCCGTGCGGACCGGTCGGCAACCACACCCACAAGTCACCGGTCCCGGCATACCCGTAGCGGCGGTGCAGCACGGTCGCCTCGATCGCCTCGATGTCCCGAGCGAAATCAACCCGCCACAGCCTGAACCAGGCCGCGAGCTGCACGGCGTACGGCTCGACCTCCGGATCGGCCGGGTACGGGGCGTCGAGGACCAGGGCAACGGCCCGCTCGTGGACACGGGTACCAAGGTTCCGGGCTTCGTCGGTGTAGACGCGGTGCGCGGCGACGAGCTCCCGGCGCAGCGCGGCCGGTTCGGACCGGGCCCGGCGGGCGACGACGATCGGCGCGGCGATCACCGCGTCGGCCGCACGCCCGGCCGCCCACGGGAGCAGAGCAGGCTTCGCGATGGACGAGAGGGCGTTCGTGACGCTGATGAGGTCAGGCCCCCCAGCGGGGTCGCGGTAGTAGCGACCCCGCTCGGTCGCCACGGCGTGGCGAGGATCAGGCACCGGACACCTCGCAGCGCCCGTTCTCCGCGTCCAAGGCAGCGACGAGAGCACGAAGGCGCATCTCCAGGGTCACGGCGGCGGCGATCATCTCGTCCTTGTCGTGGACGTTCGCCGTCGCCTGCTCGGCGAGAGCCTGGCGGGCCAGAGCGAGGGCCACGTCGAGGGATGGCGTCCAGTTGGTGGACGAGTCGTGCAGCGGGGAGTGCAGGGCGCTGGTGTCGACGCTCATCCGTTGACCGCCTCTCCAATGAACCGGGCGTGCACCGTTGTGCCGTCCTCCGTGGACGTGGTGCGTGTCTCGAACGCGCCCGCCGGCCCGTAGTGCCGGGCGAACTCGATCCGGTCGCCGGTCCTGATCCCGCGAGCGATGGTGTGCGCGCTGTACGTGGCCGGGTAGGTCGAGACCTCCAGCCACTCGAAGGGGTGGGTGCGCATCCACTCGGCGCGCTGGGCGTGGTTGGCGGGCGGGCGGCGCCGCAGTCGCCGTGCCATCACGCACCGCCCGTGTGGGCGTGGTTGAGGCGGAATACCCGCTTGTCGGGGTCGCGGTCGTCGAGGATCAGCAGGCCCTCGCTGACGAGCTGGTCCAGGTCCTGACGCGCTTTGCCGCGCCAGTCGCCGGGGCCGAGTTTGGCGACGTAGTGCTTCTGGACCATGCCGGTCTTGATGTCGCCCTGGTAGTCGCGGACGAGGTCCCGGAGGAGTCGCAGGCGGGCCTGCGTCGGCGTCCTCATGCCACACCGTCCCGCTGCAGGGCGGGGATGCCGCGCTCGGTACGGAACTCGTCGATGGCCTCGCAGCAGCACACCGGTTCGCCCTCGACGCTGTGCTCGTCCTGGTTCGTCGAGTCGTCGGCCGCCTCGTCGACGGTCAGCACCTCCCACCGCAGCCCGCAGAGCGAGCACGTGTGCGTCTCGGTGCACGACACCGACGTCTCCTCGACGTGCGGCAGACGGCGCAGCTCGGTAGCGATCTCCTCGCACCGGGCCCGGTAATCGGCCTCGACGTCGCTGCTCGCCATCCGGTCGCTCATCGAGATGAACCCGAAGTTGCCGAGACGGCGCGGGAGCACAGCGACCGTGATCGGTGCCGTCGGGGCGACGAACTCAGCGATCGAGGCGACGCCGATGAACCCGAGGTCAGCGGGAATACGAGGCTTGATGGTGACCATGACCCGCCACTCATCGCGGTGCGTCAGCTTCATGCCGCACCCCGCTGCCACGAATCCAGACGCGGAGCCACAGCCTTGCTCAGCTTCAACATCAGCTCCAGCGCCGCCGGACCGTACAACGGCACACGCGACGACGCGCGCTCAACGAGGCGCTGCTCCAGCAACTCACCGGGAAACTGCCCCTCGCCGACCGGCTCGGCGGCCTCGTGCAGCAGGTCCCACGCCGTGGTGTCCTCGGCGTGCAGCAGCTCGTTGATGACGTCGCCGATGACGAGGCGGGTCAGCGCCTCCAGGTCGAGGACGACCCCGGTCGGGATGGTGCGGACGTAGATCGGGATGGGCCCGGTCACGGGCTTCTGTTCGTTAGACACGGGAGGTTCCTTTCGGGCCGTACGCGGCGGCCAGCAGCGCGGGCACACCCACGCCGATCAGTCGGGCGCGGACACCGTCGAGCTCGAACCGGCAGACCATCGCGACACCGGTGTTCGTCATCCGGCGCGTGTCTCGGCACCCGAGTTCGGCGGTCCACCGGGCCCAGTCCGCGAGGCAGGTGGGGCGGACAACGAGCTGGACCTCGCCGCCGGCGGCCGTGGTAGTGACCGGGGCGGGCATGCGCTCGAAGCGGGCGGGGGCGGTGTCGGCGAGGGTCTTCGCCTTGCGGCACTGGATGGTGAGGGCGACGGCGGCGGGGGAGGGGGTGGGCCGGTGGTGGCCGGGGGAGGTGAACGGGTCGGTGATCGTCACGGCGTCGCCGCCTTCGAGGTGACGGTG
Organism: Streptomyces sp. NPDC102283; assembly: GCF_044766265.1. Lineage (NCBI taxonomy): Bacteria > Bacillati > Actinomycetota > Actinomycetes > Kitasatosporales > Streptomycetaceae > Streptomyces > Streptomyces sp. NPDC102283. Next base: position 78,897 of record NZ_JBIWLQ010000024.1, on the reverse strand, counting down.
GTCGTCGTCTCGATCAGCTGGTGCTCGAAGTCGGGCCACCGGTCGCGGGCCTCGGTCAGCCGCTGGTCGGCCTTCTCCCGGGACTGCCAGGACCAGTTGGCCCCGATGCCGGGGGTGTTCCGCTGCCACGTCGTGTCGCCGGGGCGACGGTGCTCCAGCCAGTACGAGCGGGTCACCTCGGCGGCGGCTGTGGTCCGCGCCGCCTCCAACTCGGCGATTTCCGCCCGCAGCCGGTCCACCTCGGCCAGCAACTCCGGCACCGCCGACCGCGCGTCCGCCATGAACGCGGCGTCCGCGTTGGAGCGCTCCTGGTCCTCGACGTCGAGCGTCTCGCCGACCCACAGATCGACCATCAGGACGCCGCCGAGCGTCCCGTAGATCTCCGCTCCGTCGCTCTCCCACGGGCCCGGCGTCGCCGCCTGCTCGCGGGTACGGATCTCCTGCTCACGATCCGGCGTCATCGGGGCGGGCCCGGTGCCCACCGGCATCGGTAGCGCGCCCAGCAGTGCAACCGCAGCGGTCAGCGCGTCACGCTTCGAGGCGCTCACAGAGCCACCGCCGAACGCAACTCCGCGAGCACGTCCTCACCGGACACCACCGGCACATGCACCAGGACCCGCACGCTGGTCCCGTTCAACCGCACAGGCGTCTCGGTGTGCAGCGTCCACAGCGACGCACCGCTGATCTCCACACCCCGACGGATCTCCCCGCCCAGGGCGTACATCCACCGGGCGAGGTCGTCCGGGTCGGCGAGCGTGACGTGCACGGCGTCCGCACGGGCCACCATCGTCGGCGCGGGCAGGCCGGTGCTGTCGAGCACCGTCTGCACGGCGAGACGGTTATCACTCGTCACGGCGTAGAAGTCAGGAGGGGGAGGTTCGATAGGCTGAACGCTCATGGCGTCGGCCTCACTTTCTCTGTGTGGGGTTGGACGTCCGGGGTCGCTCGGGCCGGGAAGTCGGAGCGGCCCCGAAGTGCGTTACGCGGCGGTCTGCTGCTCGATCGCCTCGGCGACGGCGGGACGGCCGGCCGGGTGAGTCAGGACTCGCCGGAGGATGTCGATCAGTTCGGCGGGTGCGGCCGGCGCTTCGGCAACGCGGGCGTGGATCTCCTCGATCACGCTGTCGCCGAGGATCTGCCGACGCTCCTCGCGGGTCATGCCGGGACCTTGTCGGCCTCGGCGCTGACCAGCTCCATGAGCTCCTCGACCGTGGTGTCGTACGCGGTGGCGATACGCAGGGCCGAAATCAGGTCAGGCTGCGAGGCACCGGAGAGGATCCGGTACACCGAGGACTCTGCGATTCCGGTGGTCCGTGCGATCGCGGCCGGGCTGGTGTCTCCGTGCTGGGCTGCGATCTCCCGCAGACGCTGGATACGCAGGCGGTACATGGCTCACCCCTTCGATGCAGCTAGGAGGGTGTTTCTCCCTTACGAGGGAGATTCTGCCACAACCTTCCCTCCCTAGCAAGGGAGGGTTGGCCTTAAGGGGGTGTTAATTCGCATGCGAACGCTTGTTCGTTCCAGGTTCCCAGCTGGGAGACATGGTGAGGGTGGCCTAACACTCACCCTTGCAAGGTAGGGATTTTCTGGATACTCCCTAGCTAGGGAAGTAGAGTCCGGGCCATGACAGACGCCACCCCCACACGCGCGCAACGATTCGCAGCACTCGTTGCCCCAGCTGCCCAACGCGCCGGCTACACCGGCCACGGATCCAACGCAAGACTCGCCCGAGACGCCGGCATGTCCGAGAGCAGCGTCTCCCGCATGCTCAAGGGGCAGGCAATCCCGGAGCTCAATTTTTTCCCCGCCCTGGCCGAAACCGTAGGGGTCGAGCTCCTCGACATGCTCGCCGAAATGGGCATTCCCCATGAGTCACTACAGCCACTGTCCGAAACCAGCCCGTCACAGGTAGGCTCGCCGTCTATCTCCCCGGCGGAGGCTGCAGATGGCCTTGGCCTGAGTGACCCGGTCGGCCGGGAGATGTTCTTTGCAACTTACGAGCGGCTCAAGCGTCTAGAAGAGCACCAGCAGGAAGATCAGCCCGAGCCCGGCAACGGACACGGGGGCAAAGCAGCACAGATGTAACGGGGGCTACATGAACTCGAAAACTGGATCCCGGGCCACCGCGGCAGGCGCCGCGCTCATCACGAGCGCGGGCCTATCCATCGTGCTGTACGGCATCATCACCGAGAACCTCGAACGAACCGTCGGCGGCGCCATCTTCACCATGACGGCGCTCACCCTCATAGCCCTCGTCCTCATCCGCCGGTGGGTCACCAACACCACCGCCGAACGGCAGCGCCTCAGCGACGCCACCCGCGAGAAGGACACCGAGCACATGCGCTACCTCGCAGCGCAGGCCGCCCTCGAAGTCGAGCGCGGCAGACTCCGGCGCGACGCCATAGTCGAGCGGGAACAGCTCACGGCCCGCCTGGCCGCCGAACGGGCAGCGATGAACGAACGGTTCGAAGAGCAGCGCGCTGAGCTCGTCTGCAAGACGATGGAGGCCACCGTGCAGCTCTACCGCGACGGGCACTTCGACCCCAGCGCGCCGACCGCGTACGCCCGCATCATCGGCTTTCCTACCCCTGAGGTTCGGCAGCGCGCTGCGGAGGAACCTCAGCGCGGCGCCCACCACTGACGAACCCCTCCTCGCCGTAGAACGTCAACTGGATCCGCCCCGGCTCAATCCGGCGGACACCCGGAGCCCGCGCCTTCATCAGACGGATGTTCACAACCGCGCGCAGCACGGCACGACGCTGCTCGATCGTCATCTCCTGCCACACCGCATTCACATCCGGCTGACCGATCAGCCCGCGCAGCACCGGCGGCACGTTGAACGTCTCAGCATCCCGACGCGCCTCCTCGATCTGTGGCGTCAGCGACTCCTCCAGTGCCGCGAGCGACACCACCGACAACAGCGGCCGGCCCGTCGCGCTGAACTTCCCCGCCAGCACCCGCGCCTCATCGAGCTGGCTCTGTAGCTGCTGCGCCCGCAACCGCGCGGCGGCAGTGCGCTTCTGGTCGTCGGACGACGCGAACGCGGCGGCCGCGGCCTTCGACTCCAGGTATGTCACGACCGCCTCTTCCACGTAGGCGTCCATCTTCTCCTCGGCCATCGAGACATCGAAGGCCTCGGGGCACTGGTACGAGGGGATCCCACGGCTGTTGATGATGCGCAACTGCGGGAACATCTCGCAGTGCCCGCACTCGGCAATGCCCGACTGCAGGTGCACAGCAGCCCACATTTTCCTCACCCGGCGCTCCGGATCGTTGAGGATCTGCTGCACCGCGTCAAAGAGTTCGTCATCGACGATGGCCGGCCAGCTCGACTTGCCCACGTCCTGCCCGTGGTGGGACCTGCGGCCCTTGTACCCGATGTTGTTGAGCATGTTCTTCAGATGGTGCTGCTCCCAGCGCTGCCCTGGGAGTCGCTCGCCCTTCGTACGGAGATGCCGCACGATCGAGTATTCCGACTGTCCCGCTGCGACGCGCTCGAAGATGTCCCGGACGACAGGCCCCTGCTTCGGGTGCACGTACTGTTCGGCTAGCTCGCCTGTGTCCGGGTCGTACCGGCGGGCGTATCCCCACAGCAGCTTCCCCTGCGGAATGCCTGCCGCGGCGTTGAGTCGGGCCGTCCGAAGGTTCCGCTCCCGGATGCCCTCTGCCTCGTCCTCTGCCTGCAGCGCGTCCTGCGCGGTGGCTTTGCGGTCGGCGCGCTTCGACAGGTCGTAGACGGTGCCGTTGTAGCAGAGCAGCACACCGTTTGCCGCGCAGACGTTACGTAGCCTGATGTAGACGTCGAGATCGCGGTAGTAGCGGGACGCCTCCCAGGCGACGAGGATCCGGCACTCACCGGCCTCGATACCCGCGATCATCTCCTCGAACTCTTCGCGGCCCCGCTTGGCGTAGCGCGAGGCAGATCGGTCGATGTCGCGGAACTCGCGCTTGATCGGCCACCCCTGCTCGGTGCAGAGGCCGCGGCCCTCACTCAGCTGCGAACCGACGCTGCGCCCCTTCTTCTTGGGATCGCGGCTCGCTCGGCCGTAGAGGTACGCGTCGAACGGGCCTGTGTAGATCAGGGCGAGATGCTCGGGTGCGATCGGCATGTGCAGAGCCTACGTCTACCCACATGTCTAGCCAAGGTTCGCAGGGGCTCCGGGCCACATGTGCCCCGGGGTGCGGAGCGTGAAGCCGCCGTGCTCGCCGTCCATCGCGGCGCGTCGGTCGTCCGGGAAGGCCGGGTCGTTGTTCACGTAGTCGTGGTGGTCGATGATCTCGCCCTTGCCGGAATCACCCTTGGAAGCACAGCAGTTGACCCCGCTGTGTGCGTTGACCACGCGGGACGGATCCAGCGCCTTGACGTCCTCGGCGATCTTGCCGGTCTCGGTGCGGTCCCACTCGCCCCAGCCCTCGTTGAAGACGATCCAGCCGCTGATCGAGGGGTAGTTGTGGAACTGCTTCATCATCTCCTTCCCCTGGGTGAGGAAGGCGTTCTTGCCGGTCTCGTTGTCGATGTCGGCGTTGACGAAGTCCTGCCACACGAGCAGTCCGAGCCGGTCGGCGTGGTAGTACCAGCGCGGCGACTCGACCTTGATGTGCTTGCGTACGGCGTTGAAACCGAGGTCCTTCTGGGCCTTCAGGTCGAAGGTGAGGGCGGCGTCGCTGGGCTGGGTGTACAGCCCGTCGGGCCAGAAGCCCTGGTCGAGCATGGCGAGGGAGAAGAAGGGCTTCCCGTTGAGGACGAGCTTCTGGTAACCGCCCACCTTGTCGATCTTCAGCTGGCGCATCCCGAAGTAGCTCTCGACGCCGTCCCTGGAGCGGCCGTCCGCGAGGGAGACGTCGAGGTCGTACAGGTAGGGGTCGTCCGGCGACCAGAGGCGCTGGTTCTTGAGCTTGAGGCTGAGCTCGCGGTTGGCCGGGCCGGTGACCGTACCGACGACCTTGCCCTTGCGGTCGCGGGCGACGGCGGTGATCCGGGCGTCGGCGGAGGCCTGGGCGGAGTTGACGGTGACCGCGAGGCGGCCGGTTTCGATGTCCGGCGTGGTGGTCAGCGAGTCGATGGCGGCCGGGGCGACCGGCTCCATCCACACGGTCTGCCAGATGCCGGAGGTCGGGGTGTAGACGATGCCGCCGGGGTTGGTGGACTGCTTGCCCTTGGGCTGGTTCGGGCCGGTCTCGTCGGTGACGGCGACCACGATCTCCTGGGGGCCGCTGCCCAGAAGCGCGTCGGTGATGTCGGCGGTGAACCCGGTGTAGCCGCCGGTGTGTTCGGCGACCTTAGTGCCGTTCACCCAGACGGTGGACCGGTAGTCGACGGCGTCGAAGTTGAGCTTCAACCGCTTGCCCTCGCCGGACGCGCCGTTGCCTCCGTTGCCTCCCTTGCCGCCCTTGCCGATCGACCAGTTCTTCGGCACGGTGACGAGCTTGCGGTAGAACATGTGGTCCTCGTCGCGCTCCAGGCCGGAGAGCTGGGACTCGACCGGGAACGGCACGATGATCTTCTCGTCGAGCTTCTTGCCGAAGACCGGCTGCTCGCCCTCGGCGGCCCCGGCGAACTCCCAGGGTCCGTTGAGGTTCTTCCACTGGTCGCGGACCTGCTGCGGCCGGGGGTATTCGGGCAGCGGGTGGTTCTCGTCCAGCTTGTCGCCCCAGGTGGTGGTGAGGCGGTGCGTGGAGAGGTTCTTGGCGGTGCGGCCGATCTCCGGGACGGTCCCGGTCCCCGACTTCAGCCCGCCCCGACCGTCGTAGACGACCTTGACCCGCTGGCCCTTCTGGACCGGCGCGGCGAGGTCGATGATCAGTGCCCTCGGGTCGTTCGAGGCCCGGTTCACCGACTTCACCGGCATCGGGGAGGTGTCGACCTCGATCTTGAGGTGCTCCTTCACCTTCCGGTAGTCCGAGACCCGGTCCCTGAAGGTGGCCTGGAGGCGCTTGCCGTTCTCCGCGACGCTCAGAGCGACCGGATAGACCTCGAAGTCGGCGGGCGGAGTGAACGCCGACTCGGGCACGATCTGCTTCTCCAGGGTGTCGCTCCCCCAGCGCAGGAACATGCTGGCGCCACCGACGTCCTGGAACATCTCCAGCTTGAAGTCGTGCTTCTCCCCGGCCTTCAGGGTGATCGGGGCGCTGTGCTGCTCCTTGTCCCAGTCGGGCTCCCAGTGGTCGATGACAACGTTTCCGTCGAGGAAGAGCCGGAAGCCGTTGTCGCCGATGGCGGAGAAGGTGTACTCCCCGGTCTCGGGGGCTTCCAACTGCCCCGTCCAACGGGCCGTCGTGTGCTCGGACTTGCCCGTTGCCGATTCGAACGCGCCGGTGAGACCGGGGAAGTCGATCTCGGGGTCCAGGGAGGTGGCGCCGAGTTCGGCGAAGTCACGGGCCCCCGGGGCGGACATGCTGAAGTACTCGCCCTTCAGCCCGTGGACATCGGTGACCGGGTCGTCCGCCGTGAAGGCCTTCGCCGTGGCCTCGGCGGGAGCGGTGGCTCCGGCGGGTGCGGCAGGCGCGGCGGCCGCGGTCGGGACCAGGGTGGCACCGACCGGTATGAGCAGCGCCGCAGCGCAGGTCAGAACCCTGAACAGGGTGCGGGAGCGCGGGTGTTGTCGTCTCAAGGCGTCATCCTCGTCGAAGAGCCGGGGTGCCTCGAACCAGCGAGGCACTGCACATAGTCGAACATTGAGCCACAACACCAAACACTGCACAACGGTCGTGCACACAGAATTTTCAACGATAGAAATCTGGTCGCCGTCGGTCGGCCACGGCGCCCCCACGCGTCGGCCGGGGTCGCCGATCCACCGAGCGCACCCCGGCAGGGCCCCTGCCGCGCGACGGCTCGTCGCGCGCATTCCGCGCGCTTCGCGTGCTTCGTCCAGGCCGTTTTCCATGGAACGCCGTTTCGGGGGTACCCGGATTTCAGCCAGGAAGCTCACGCGACGGGGTGGAAACCATGGACGACCGCATTCTGATGACGCTATCTCCGGACGGCGAGACCCGTACCGACTTCGTCTGCCGGCCGGAGAAGGCCGCCGACGCGCGGGACGCGGTCAGTACCTTCGTCGCCCGGCTGCACCCCGCGCCGGCCTCGCACACGGTGCAGAACCTCCTGATCCTCGTGTCGGAGCTGGTCACCAACGCCGTCCTGCACGCGGGGGCCGTAACCGCGCTGTGGCTGACCGCGGACCGCAGGGGCGTCCATGTCCGGGTCACCGACCCGAGTCCGGCGCACCCGCAGGACCGGACGCCCGATCTGACCGGCCTGAGCGGCGGTTTCGGCTGGCCGATGATCCAGCGACTGGCCCAGGAGGTACGGGTGCGCGAGGCGGCGGGAGGCGGGAAGGTCATCCTCGCCACCGTGCCGCGCTGAACGACCCACTCCAGCTCCGAAGCCCCGGCGGCAGCGGCTCCCCCTGCCCTGGCGACAGCAGCCCCGATGCCCCGGCGCGGCAAGCCCGATTCCCTGCGGTGGGCGCCGATCGTTACGTATCGATAGAATTCAGGCATGGGAGAGCGGCCTGTGACGCCGACTGCGCCCGAACTCGTTCTGGAGACCGATCTGGGCTCCACGGTGATGAGTCCGAGCCGGGACTACCACGTCGGGCGCGACCCCGAGAGCGATGTGGTCATCGACGACATCCGGGTCTCCTGGCACCACGCGATCCTGCATCCCGAGGCCGGTCACTGGACGATCGAGGACGAGGACAGCACCAACGGCACGTACACCGGCGGTCGGCGCATCCGCGCCACGGACGTCGGCGCGGGCAGCGAGATCCGCTTCGGCAATCCGAGCGACGGGCCGCGCGCCGTCCTCCTGGGCCGTGAACCTCCCGCACCCGCCGCCGCTCCTTCCCTCTCCTCCTCCGCTGACCGGCCGTCGGCCGTGTCGATGCCCGCGGCGACCGGCACGTTCCGACAGCCGACGACGGTGCGGCCGCTGCCCGCGAAGACCGTGCGGATCGGCCGCGACGCCGGCAACGACCTCGTCATCGACGACCTGGTGGTCTCCCGCCACCACGCCGAACTGCGGGCGGCGGCCGAAGGCGCCTACGAGATCGTCGACCTCGGCAGCCACAACGGGACCTTCCTCAACGGTCAGCCGGTCACCCGCGGGCCCGTCGGCCCCGGTGACATCGTCGGCATCGGCCACTCGGCGTTCTGCCTGGTCGGCGACGCCCTCCAGGAGTTCGTGGACACCGGTGAGGTCTCGCTGGACGTCCAGGATCTGGAGGTGACGGTCGGCCGGGAGGGCAAGGGCGGCAAGACCCTGCTGGACCGGGTCTCCTTCCCCGTCGGCGAGAAGTGCCTGCTCGGCGTGGTGGGACCCAGCGGTGCGGGGAAGTCCACGCTGCTCAACGCGCTCACCGGCCAGCGCCCGGCCGACAGCGGCACGGTGCTCTACGACGGCCGTGACCTCTACCGGGACTTCGCCGAGCTGCGCCAGCGCATCGGCCTCGTCCCGCAGGACGACATCCTGCACGCGCAGCTGACCGTGCGTAAGGCCCTCGGTTACGCCGCCGAGCTGCGCTTCCCGCAGGACACCGCGAAGGCCGAGCGGCAGGCGCGGGTCGCCGAGGTGATCCGGGAACTCGGCCTGGAGGAGCGCGCCGACCAGCCGATCCACTCGCTCTCCGGTGGCCAGCGCAAGCGGGTCAGCGTGGCCCTGGAGCTGCTGACCAAGCCTTCGCTGCTCTTCCTCGACGAGCCGACCTCGGGTCTCGACCCCGGTATGGACCGCTCGGTCATGCACATGCTGCGCGGACTGGCCGACGACGGCCGTACCGTCATCGTCGTCACGCACAGCGTGCTGAGTCTGGAGGTATGCGACCGGCTGCTCGTCCTCGCACCCGGTGGGCGCATCGCCTATTACGGTCCTCCTGAGGACGCCCTCGCCTTCTTCGGGTTCGAGGAGTGGCCGGAGGCGTTCGAGGCGTTCGAGAACGACCGCGACCGCGACTGGGCGGCGACGTACGCCGACTCGCCCTTCCACCGGCAGTACATCGTCAATGCCTCGGCGCAGCCGCAGCTGCCGCCCGCCGCGCCCGGAGCGCTGGTCGCCCCGCCGCCGAAGACCCGTAACTGGGGTGCGCAACTGCACACGCTGGTGCGCCGGTACGCCTCCGCGCTGAGCGCCGACCGGACCTTCCTGATCATCATGATCGCGCTGCCCTTCGTCATGGGGGCGATGGCCCGCGCCCTGGCGGGCAGTCGGCTCACCCAGGAGACGGCGATGAACGCCCTGCTGATCCTGTGCGTGGGCGGCGTGCTGACCGGAGCGGCCAACGCGGTGCGGGAATTGGTCAAGGAACGGGTGATCTACCAGCGGGAACGCGCCGTCGGACTGTCCAGATCCGCGTATCTGATGTCGAAGATCGTGGTCCTCGGGGCCATCACCGTCCTCCAGGCCGTGGCCCTGACCCTGGTGGGGCTCGTGGGCGTCGACCTCAACGCACCGGGCGGCGAGGGGGTGTTCCTGCCACCGCTGGTGGAGATCACGCTGGCCGTGGCCCTGTTGTCCTTCACCGCCATGATGCTCGGCCTCCTGGTCTCCGCGCTGGTGCGCAAGGAGGAGGTGACGATGCCGTTGCTGGTCCTCCTCGCCATCGTCCAGGTCGTCTTCTGCGGCGCACTGCTCAAGCTGAACGGGGTGCCCGGCGTGGAGCAGTTGTCGTGGCTGGTGCCGTCGCGGTGGGCGCTCGGGGCGATGGCCGGAACGATCGATCTGGCGCGGACCGTGCCGGGCGACCTGACCTCCGATCCGCTCTTCGGACACTCGGCGGGGGTCTGGATCCTCAACATGGGCATGATGGTCGTTCTCTCGCTCGTCTTCGGATACGTGGTCGCGAAACTGCTGAGGCGGCACGAGCCCGCGGTCATGCGGAAGTGAGGCGGTTCCATGGCGACCCCGGAATTCCGCCCCACGCACGTCGTCCCGCCGGACGGTCTGTCGGCGTGGGAGTCTCCTGACGTCGCCCGGCCCACCGACCCCCTGGACGCCCTGCTGCCGGTGCAGTTGCGCGACCGGCGCGGGGACTGGGCTTACGTCGCCTGCTCCAACGGCTGGTCCGCCTGGGTCGACGGACGACTCCTCGTCTCCGTGCCGCTGACGCCTCCGGCCGCCGGGCAGCCGCTCGCGCGCACCGCGGATCCACGACCGCTGCTGGCGAGGGCGGAGGAGTCGCTGACCCGGTACCGCCGCGCTGCCCAGGACCTGGCCGAGGGCCGCAGCGACGGGGAGGGCTTCCGGCAGCGGACGCGCGGGCTGCGGGTGGGGATGGTGGTGGACGGGGAGTCGGTGTGGCTCTACGACGCCGAGCACGAGCGGTGGGTCTTCTGCGACGGGACACGGCTGAGTACGTACGCGGCTCAGGCGAGCCCGGGAGCAGCGGGCCCGGCGTCCGGGGAGGCGGAGGCCCCGGGCCCGCCCCCGGCTCAGGCCCCGGCGTCGGCCCGCGCTCCGGAGCGCCCGCGGACGACGGCCGGTGAGAAGCCGGGGCCGGAGCCGACCCGCGTGGTCGCGCCGGAGGGCCCCCACCCCACCCGCGTCGTCGTCGGCAACGAGCCCGAGCCCACCCGCGTGGTCACCGCCGACGAGCCCGAGCCCGACCGAGTGATCCGCCCGGACGGCCCCGAGCCCACCCGCGTCGTGACCCCGGACGCACCCGAACCCACCCGGGCGATCACCGCCACCGGGCCCGACGAACCGCCCGGCGGCGGGGCGTCGGGGAACGCGGGGCGGTGACGGCCGGTGACGCCGCCGCCTCCGTCGCACGACGCCGGGCTGCCCACCGGGCGCGAGGACGATCTCGTCGGCAAGCGGATCGCGAGCTACCTGGTGGAGGCCGAGATCGGCCGCGGCGGCATGGCGGTCGTCTACCGCGCCAAGGACCTGCGGCTGGACCGGATCGTCGCGCTGAAACTGCTCGCCCCGGAGCTGGCCCGCAACGACACCTTCCGGCAGCGGTTCACGCACGAGTCACGTGTGGCGGCCGCGATCGACCACCCGCACATCGTGCCGGTGTTCGAGGCGGGTGAGACAGAAGGGCTGCTCTACATCGCCATGCGTTTCGTCGCGGGCGCCGATCTGCGGGTCCTGATCGACCGGCGCGGGCCGCTGGACCTGACCGCCGCGGTCCGGATCGCCGCGCAGGTCGCCTCCGCGCTCGACGCGGCCCACGACCACGACCTGGTGCACCGGGACGTGAAGCCCGGCAACATCCTGGTGGCGGCGGGCACCGACAGCGACCATCCGGAGCACGTGTACCTCACGGACTTCGGGCTGACGAAGAAATCGCTGTCGCTGACCGGGTTCACCACGGTCGGCCAGTTCGTCGGCACCCTCGACTACGTGGCGCCGGAACAGATCTCCGGGCGGCCCGTGGACGGGCGGTGCGACGTGTACAGCCTCGCCTGCGTCGTCCAGGAGACCCTGACCGGTACGCCCCCCTTCCAGCGGGACGACGACATGGCGCTGCTGTGGGCCCACCAGTACGACCCGCCCGCCCCGCCCAGCGCGCTGCGACCCGGTCTTCCCGAAGCCGTCGACGGCGTACTGGCGAAGGCGCTCGCGAAGTCCCCGGAGGACCGTTACGAGACCTGTTTGCGGTTCGTCGCCGCGCTGCGGGCCGCGGCGGCGGGCCTCCGGCCCGGCGAGCACGCGCGGACCCGGGTGGACGCGCCGGCCGGATCCTGGTCGGCCGCGCCCGAACCGCCGCCCGCGCCGCCGCGCTGGGCCGAACCGGTGTTCCCGGGCCCCGGCCGGGTCTGAGGAGCGGCATCGGCTCAGGCGCCGGGCCCCGCGTCGGGGACCTCGCCGCGCCGGTGCACCCGGGAGGCGGCGAGGCCGCCGACCAAGCCGGTGACCAGGCCCCACACCACCGCGAACCCGAGCGCCGTCCACAGCTTCGGGCTCAGCGACACCTCCCCGCCGAGTCCGCCGCCCAGGTCCCCGAGGCCCAGCAGGGACAGCCCGTAGTGAGCGGAGATCCGGGCGGTGAGGCAGATGAGCAGCACGGTCAGGGTGAGCGCCACCGCCATATGGACCGCGTGCTGCCACAGCCGGGTGCCGGCGGGCGACCGGGCCGCCATGAGGAAGGCGGCGGCGAGCACCAGCGCGGCGACGACGACCACGAGCCAGCGCACGCGCCCGTCCTGTTCGGCGAGGGTGCTCAGGTTCAGGGTGGAGAGGTCGGGGGTGCGCAGGACGGAGTCGAGCACCTGGGGCACGGGCAGCCCGAAGGGGCCGTCCACCTTGCCCTCCCAGGACGCGCCGAGCCCGATGGTGAGCGCGAGCCAGACCAGGTTGGGCAGCCCGAGGAGGAGCACCGCGGCGGTCTCGGCGGGGTGCCCGCGCGTGATCATCACGACGATTCCGGCGACGACGCCGAGCGCGACGGACCCGAGGAGCAGCGCCACCATGGCGTACGCCGCCGGGCGCACCGCCTCCTGGAAGCGCAGCAGCCGGGCCGGGAGCGGGGCGCGGCGCGAGACGAGCAGGGCCAGCACGAGGACACCGGCCGGCCACAGCAGCCCGAAGACCAGGGTGAGGGGGATCTCCGCCCGGAATCCGACCTTCGGGTCCTCGCCGAGGAGGTCCCCGGCCCCGCTGCCCGTGAGGTCCTCGGCCGAGAGGGTGAAGGTGTGCCGGGCGATCAGCGCGAGGACGATCAGCGCGAGGATCCACAGAGCGGCGACGCGGCCCGCCCAGCCGGCCAGTTCGCGGCCTCCGGCGACGGCCCGGTGGTGGAGCGGGCGGAGGAATCCCCGGGCGACCAGAAGCGCGCCCACCAGGGTCACCGAGAGCGGCAGGACCGAAAGGTCGGCCTGCGTCCCCACCAGGGAACCGGCGTCCCCGGAGAGCCCCACGGAGCCGCCCGCCGCCATCAGCACCACCGCGGCGACGACGGCCGGGAAGGCGCCACCGGGCAGCCCGGCGGCTCCGGCGGCCCACAGGCCCAGGGCGGCGGTCACCACCATGGCCAGCACGCCGGTGAGGACCGCCAGGAGCGCGTCGCGCCAGCCGTGGGGGGAGCGTGAGCTGTTCTCGTCGTTACTCACCCGGACGTTCACGCCCTCACGCTAGGCAGGGACCGAACGCTCCGCTCCCCGGAGAACCGGTCCCCGGAGAACCGACCCGGAGAATCCGCTACCCGGAGAACCGGTCCCTCCCTCCGCTTGCGGGAGCCACTGGGACGGGACAGACAATGATGCGAAATGCCCTGGATTGCCCACTGGTGTGCCCGGTACGGAAACGGGACCGGGCTGGGACGGTCCGGGCGGGTACCGACATCGGGGAGCAGAGCCCGTGAGTGTCCGACCGCCGCCATCCGGCCGCCCCACAGGACCGCCGTCCGGCCCGCTCTCGGGCCCCTCGGACGCCGGCCCCACACCGCCCCCTCCCACCGTGTCCGGCCCGCCGCCCAGCGGCGGCGATCACGACGGACCTCCCGGATCGGGAGGTCCGGGCGGCTCGGGAGGTTCGGGCGGCGGCGATGCGGGCGGCTCCGGGGGTTCCGGCGGCCCCGGCGACCCGGGCAGCGGCTCGGGCGCCGCACCCGGCCCCGGGCCGGACCGCCCCTGGTGGCGATCGGTGCCCCGGATCGCGGCGATCGTGACGGCCGTGGTCGCCGCGGTGGTGCTGGTCGTCGTCCTGACCCGGCCCGACGACGGCGGGTCGAAGGCGGGCGGCGAGGTGTTCCTCCAGCCGGCGGGCGAATCCGGACCGGACCCGTTCACGGATTCCACGGCCCGCGAGAGCGAGCCCGAGCCCGGCACCGCCAGCCCGTCCGTCGCACCGAGCCCGTCGAGGACCGGAACGCAGGTGACGCGTGGCGTGGACGGCGCGGCCCCGGGTCTTTACGGGGGCACCCGCAAGGTCGCCAGCTGCGATGTGGAGCAGCAGATCAAGGTGTTGCGAGCGGCTCCGGACAAGAACCGGGCGTTCGCCTCGGCCCAGGACATCGAGCCGTCCGCCGTCCCCGGCTATCTGCGGGGGCTCACCCCCGTGACGCTGCGCATGGACACCCGCGTCACCAACCACGGCTACCAGGACGGCGAGGCCAACGCCTACCAGGCGGTGCTCCAGGCGGGTACGGCGGTCCTCGTCGACGACCGGGGCGTGCCCCGGGTGCGCTGCGCCTGCGGGAACCCGTTGCTTCCGCCCGTCGCCCAGGAGGACACTCCGAAGCAGACGGGGAAGGCCTGGCCCGGATACCGGGCGTCGGAGGTGGTCGTGGTGGACCCGTCGTCCAAGCCGGTGGACGAGTTCACGATGGTCGATCCGGACAGTGGCGACTGGTTCACACGTCCGGCGGGAGGCACCGGTGGCAAGGACAAGAAGACGGATCCGCCCGAGAACTGCCCGCCGGGGTCCGACGACGACCCGAACCGTTCCTGTCCCTCGACCCCGGGTGAAGTGACGCCCCCGGGTGACGACCCGCCCCCGCAAAAGCCCGACCCCACGCCTCCGAACGACCGCGAGCCGAACCCGGAGCAGGACACCGCGCCCGAGCCGGAGCCCGACACCGAGCCCGCGCCCCCGGACGACCCGCCCCAGCCCGAACCCGACACCGAGCCCGCACCGCCGGAGGAACCGCAGCAGCCTCAGGAGCAGCAGCCCGACACCCAGTCGGGACCCCTGCCCCGGAACCAGGAACAGCAGCAGGAGCAGTGGGCCGGCTCCCGGGCGACGGTGCCGCACACCGCCTGAGGATCTAACGCACGGCGTCCGGCCGGGGCTTCGTCGGCCTCTCCGGCTTCAAAATCCCCTGCGTGGCTCCGGCCCCCTTCGCCACCCCCGGCGCGGCCGACGCGGCGGCGGCGTGCAGCGAGCGCAGCGCCAGCAGCAGGAAGCCGATGTCGTCCAGGTAGACGGGGTCGGGCAGCAGGTCGACCGGTGAAACGGTGTAGACGACGGCCGCCCAGACCAGCGCCTTGCTGCGCAGCGGGATCCCGGCGTCGACCAGCAGCTTCCTGGCCTTGAGGACGCGCACGAGAAGCACGACGGCCGAGGCCAGCATGATCAGTGCGGCCACGGCGCCGAGAACGAGCCAAACAGTGGTGGTGTCCATGGCTCATCGTGTACCCATTCCTCCCCGTACGACGAACCCGTGGCGGTGGGATGACCGTTCGGGGCCGGGGAGTACCGCGGTGCGGGTCAGGCCGTGCCGCGGCCCCTGGCCTCCGCCCTCCTGCGGCCGCGGCGCTTCAGGGCGCGCCGCTCGTTCTCGGAGAGGCCGCCCCAGATGCCGGAGTCCTGCTTGTTCTCCAGGGCCCACTCCAGGCAGGCGGCCTGTACGGGGCAGGTCCGGCAGACGGCCTTGGCCTCCTCGGTCTGGACGACGGCGGGGCCCGTGCTCCCGATCGGGAAGAACAGGTCCGGGTCCTCCTCGCGGCAGGCGGCGTGCAGGCGCCAGTTCTCCATGCTGCTCAACTCCGCTCACTCCTGATGTCGATGCGTCGTACGTCGCTTGCCGTACGTGTCTTCCGTGCGGGTGACCGCCGATCGGCGCCTCAAACCCGTACCGGACGGGCCGTGCCGGAACGCCGCCGCGCGGAGCGGCTCTCAAGCGTGCGGGCGGGCCCGCGGGCGGTGCAGGGCGAGGAGCGCCTGATCGTCCTGGATCCGGCCGCCGGTGTGATGCCCCACGTCCTCGATCAGCAGGTGGAGGATCTGCGCGGGTGTGGCCGGGTCGCCGATCAGCGCGCGGTGGTGCACGAGGAGGGGCAGCCGGACGGACGCATCGTAGAAGACCCCGGACGCGTCGCGGGCCTCGGTGACACCGTCCGTGTAGCAGACGAGGGTGGCGCCGGGCGGGAACGGGAAGGTGTCGACCGGGCAGGACCAGGGCCCCAGGGCGCTCATGCCGAGCGGGGGCGCCTCCTCGGACGGGCCGAGGACGGTGGCCCGGCCCTCGGCGTCGAGCAGCACCGGCGGCGGATGCCCCCGGTTGACGACGCGTACGGCTTCGAGGTCTTCGGCGAACTCGGCGATGAGCGCGGTGGTGAACCCCTCGTCCTGCTCCTGGCCGCCACGCCGGCCGCCCTCGCGCAGGAGGGCCCGCTCCAGCGCGGCCACGAGACCGGGCAGGTCCTCCGCCTCGTCCGCCGCGTACCGGAAGGCCCCCAGGTCCGCGCAGACCGCACTGACCCCGCCCAGGCCCTTCCCGCGCACGTCCCCGACCATCACCCGCACCCCGTGCGGGGTGTCCTGGACGACGTAGAGGTCACCGCCGATCATGGCCTCGTTCTCGGCGGGCACGTACCGGGCGGCGATCCTGAGCTCGCCGAGGTGCGAAGGGGGCCTGGGCAGGACGGCGCTCTGGGCCACGGCGGCGATATGGCGCGCGCGGCGGGTCCGGGCGTCCCCGCCCTCCAGGGCGCGGTGGATGAGGACGGCCAGCACGGATACGGCCAGAAGGGTGAGCTGGTTGGCGACGCCCCGCTGCCAGCCGAACGTGCCGTCGTACCTCGCGAGGGCGGCGTGGACCGCCATCGCGAGGACGCCGATCGCGATGATCCCGCGCAGGGTCAGCAGCGGTGCCGCGGCGACGGGAGCCGCCATCAGCAGGGGCGCGGAGGTCACACCCGCAGGGGTCGCCAGATCCAGCACGACGGCCAGCACGACGACCCCCAACGGGATCCACTTGGCCCTGCGCAGCTGCACCACTCCCCCACGCTGTACGGCGTCGCGGCCCGCCGCATCCCGGGCGGCGGCCGGGCGTGCCGGGCCCGCGGATCACTCCGGCAGCGGGGTCCCGGGGCCGGGTGCGGCGGCGCACGCGGCGTCCAGCCGGATGCGGTGGGCCATCACGGCCTCGGGGTCGTCGATGACGTCGACCCGCACACCCGGGGTCTCCAGCACCGCCTGGTCCCCGATCTCGGGTGCGGGCACCCGGAGGATGTGCAGGGGCGGCACGCCGGTCAGGGGGTGCGGCGGGTGATCCATGGGCACCACCTGGACGGTGACGTGCTGCTCCCGCATCGCCTCGGCCAGCGCGGCCCGCTGCCCGTCCATGGTCTCCCGGTCGCCGACCCGCGTGTGGAGGGCCGCTGCCGGGAACAGGGCCCACAGCGCGGCACCGCGCTCGTACATGCGGCGGCGGCGCTCGCGCAGCAGCTCGACGCGGCGTTCCCGGCGGGCGGGGCTGTCCTCGGGGTACTGCGTACGGTGGAGCGCGGCGGCGTAGGCGGGGGTGCGCAGCAGTTCGGGCACCAGCGCCGGATGCCAGGTCCGCACGAGGCTCGCCGAGGACTCCACTCCGATGACGTCCTGCTGCCAGCCGTCCATCGCGTCCCGCCACCGGTGCCACCAGCCGGGCAGGTTCGCGGCTCCGAGCCCGGCCATGATGGGCTCGGCCACGGCGGGCGGAACGCCGTAGCAGCGCAGCAGTTCGCCGACCTGCCGGGCGTCGAGTCCGGTCTCGGCGCGTTCGATGCGCCGGACGGTGGCGGGGTGGACGTCCAGTGCGTCGGCAGCGGCCCGAAGGCTGATTCCCGCGCGTTCCCGCAGCATACGGAGGCGGACCGCGAGAACGCGGTGCTCCACGGTGGGACCTGAACGGGCTCGCATGCGCAGAACCTTCCTCATCGGGCCCCGGGGCGGAGCATGGCACTCTGTCGCTTGCAAAGTATGCGTTTTGCGTCGAGAGTGCATACATGTCGGAAATAGTCAGTTGCGCGGAGCGTGCTCCCGATGACGGAGGTGTCCGAGGTGCCGGAGGTGTCCGAGGCGCACACAGCTGGTGGGTTCCCCGATTGCCCGGGGGTGTCCCGGAGGCCCGGCACCGGGTCCAGGAGGCCATGCGGGCCTGGGGCGAACCGGCCGAACGGATCGAGGCGGCGGCTCTGATAGTGACCGAGCTGGTCACCAACGCCGTGCAGCACACCAGCACACGGAGGATCCGCTGTCGGCTCCTGCGCTCCGCGGACGGCGTGCGCATCTGCGTGTGGAATCGCGGCCGGGCCCGGATTCCGGCGCCGGCCTCCCCTGGCGACTCGGCAGGCCTGCCCGCCGCCGGAGCGCCGGCGACGAGCGGCCACGCGGACGACGACATGCTCGACAGCCTGACGGAGGACGGCAGGGGTCTTCTGCTCGTCGACGCCCTGGCGGACCGCTGGGGCACACGCGCCGCACTGGCGGGCCGCCTGGTCTGGGCCGACGTCTGAGTCTCACCGCGACACACCTGCGGTGAATCCGCAGCACACCCGCGACGCCTCCGCGGCGTTCCCGCGACGCCTCCGCGACCGACCGGGCCGCCCTCCGGCGTTTCCTCCGGCCGCTCTTTCCCGATGCCCCGGTCCTCGTGCGATCAGGCCGGAGCGGTACGGCACTGCGGGTGGCCCCAGCCGTTCGGGTTCTTCGCGATCGGCTCCTTGGCCGCGTACGGCTTTCCGCAGTGGCACCGGCCCGCGAAGCGCGCCGAGATCGTGCCGGTGGACCGCCCGCCCCCGGACGCGCCCGCCGCGCTCCGCCCCTTCGCGCCTCCCGACGCCCCGGTCGACTCCGACCGCCCCTTCGTGGACCGCGCGGGCGCGGGTACCGGCAGAGCCGTGGCGCCGTGCGCCGTGCCGGCCGGGCACTGGGCCACGGCCGCCTCGCTGGCCGCCTGGTCGGCGATCGCGTTGAGCGGGTCGCCGTTCACCTGGTGCGCGGGCACATAGCGGAACGTCACCGAGCGCTCGGCGAGCAGGGCGTCGATGCGGGTGACCAGCTCGCGGTTGGCGACGGGCTTGCCGCCGGAGGTCTTCCAGCCGTTGCGCTTCCAGCCCGGCAGCCACTTGGTCACGGCATTCATGGCGTACTGCGAGTCCATCCGCACCTCGAGGCGCACCGCCGGACCGGTGGACTCCAGCAGCTCCGCCAGCGCGGTGAGCTCGGCGACGTTGTTCGTCGCGGTGCCGAGCGGACCGGCCTCCCAGCGCACGGGGCTCCCCTGCGCGTCGGCGACGACCCACGCCCAGGCGGCCGGACCCGGATTTCCCTTCGACGCCCCGTCACACGCGGCGATGATGCACTCGTTCATCCCTTGATCATGCCAGCCCCTCATGACCGTTCCGACCGGCCGAACGATCGCTACCGGGGCGCACCGCGGCACCCCGCCCCACCGCGCTTGACCTCAAGCGAACTTGAGGTCATAGCATTCCGAACGAATCCAGGGCCGCACGGCCCGCAGGAGCCACAGGCCGTCGGGGGACCCGGGGGCCATCAGAATTCGGAGCGCCCCATGGACATGGAAGTCACGGCGTGGCATTCGATGCACAGTGCGATGAACGCCCAGCAGAACCATCGACCCTTCTCCCGGAGGGCCTTACGCCGCATCATGGTCTTCGCCCGCCCCCACCGTCGGCGGATCTACCGTTTCCTGCTGCTGAGCGTCCTGACCGCGCTGCTCGCGGTGGCCACCCCGCTGCTGGCCGGCAAGGTCGTCGACGCGATCGTGAACGGCGCGGACACCGGGACGGTCACCCGGCTCGCCCTGCTCATCGCGCTGATCGCCCTCGTCGAGGCCGGGCTCGGCCTGCTCACCCGCTGGCTGTCGGCGACGCTGGGCGAGAGTCTGATCCTGGACCTGCGCACCGCCGTCTTCGACCATGTGCAGAAGATGCCGGTGGCCTTCTTCACGCGGACCCGGACCGGCGCCCTGGTCAGCCGGCTCAACAACGATGTGATCGGCGCGCAGCGGGCCTTCAGCGATACGCTCTCCGGCGTCGTCTCCAACGTCGTCACCCTGCTGCTGACGCTCGCGGTGATGCTCACGATCTCCTGGCAGATCACGCTGCTCTCGCTGGTGCTGCTCCCGGTGTTCGTCGTGCCGGCCCGCCGGATGGGGGCCCGGATGGCGGGACTCCAGCGGGAGGAGGCCGACCACAACGCCGCGATGGGCACCCAGATGACCGAGCGGTTCTCCGCCCCCGGCGCCACGCTGGTCAAGCTCTTCGGGCGCCCCTCCGACGAGTCGGCCGAATTCGCCGCCCGCGCCGCCCGGGTGCGTGACATCGGCATCCGTACGGCCATGGTCCAGTCGGCGTTCATCACCGCCCTCACCCTGGTCTCCGCCCTGGCACTGGCCCTGGTCTACGGGCTCGGCGGCTACTACGCCCTGCGCGGCAGCCTGGAGCCGGGGGCCGTCGTGGCACTGGCTCTGCTGCTGACCCGGCTGTACGCGCCGCTCACCGCGCTGGCCGGGGCCCGGGTCGAGGTGATGAGCGCGCTCGTCAGCTTCGAGCGGGTCTACGAGATCCTGGACCTGAAGCCGCTGATCGAGGAGAAGCCGGGCGCCCGACCGGTGCCGGAGGGCCCGGTCTCCGTGGAGTTCGACAAGGTGTCCTTCGGCTACCCCTCCGCCGAGAAGGTCTCCCTCGCCTCGCTGGAGGAGGTCGCCACGCTCGACGACCGGGGCGGCACGACGGTTCTGCACGACGTCTCCTTCCGTGCCGAACCGGGCCAGATGATCGCCCTGGTGGGCTCCTCCGGGGCGGGCAAGTCGACGATCGCTCAGCTGCTGCCCCGGCTGTACGACACGGACGCCGGTTCCGTCCGGCTGAACGGTGTCGACGTACGCGATCTGAGCGCGGACTCGATCCGGGACACGCTCGGCATGGTCACCCAGGACGGACACCTCTTCCACGAGTCGGTGCGGGCCAACCTGCTGCTCGCCCGGCCCGACGCCTCCGAGGACGATGTCTGGGACGCCCTGCGCCGCTCCCGGCTGGACGGTCTGATCGCCTCGCTGCCGGACGGGCTCGACACGGTGGTGGGCGAGCGCGGCTACCGGCTCTCCGGCGGGGAGCGCCAGCGCCTCACCATCGCCCGGCTGCTGCTGGCCCGTCAGCGGGTCGTGATCCTCGACGAGGCGACGGCGCACCTCGACTCCACCTCGGAGGCCGCCGTCCAGGAGGCGCTGGCCGAAGCGCTGACGGGCCGGACCGCCCTGGTGATCGCGCATCGGCTCTCGACCGTGCGGGCCGCCGACCGGATCCTGGTCGTGGAGGCGGGCCGGGTCGTCGAGAACGGCACGCACACCGAACTGCTCGCGGCCGGCGGGAGGTACGAGGAGCTGTACCGCACCCAGTTCGAACGGCCGTCGTCCGACGAAAAGAGGCCGGTCCAGCCGGTCCGCTGACCCGGCGCCCGTCGCCACGCCGTCCGGCCGGACCTCATCGGCCGGGCGGCGTCAGCACGTGCCCGTGCCGACGGGGGAGGCCGCCCGGTCGGCGGTCCGCAGCCGGCGCAGCGCGTGGCCGCCGCACCGGCGCCACTCCTTGGGCGAAACCCGCGGACGGTGCGCGCCGTTGGTGACGAGCGCGTTCACCGAGGTCATCGGATCCGCCGCCATGGTCTTGGCCAGGAGCACGCCGACCACCAACGGGAGCAGCGTGACGGCCAGGGCGGAGCCGGCGGTGGTGACGTGCTGGATGCGGGGGCGGCGCGGCGCTTCGGAGGTCATGCGCCCATCGAACAGCGGACCGGGAACCGGAACATCGGGGAACGTACTCAGCGGTGCGGGACCGGCATACTCAGGCGCACGCCGGGGGACGCTCCCAGCGGCCGGGAACGCGGTTCCCGGCCGGGCCGCCGCACCACGGAAGGATCGCCTCGATGGGTGACAGCCAGGGACTCGGTGACAGCGGGCAGCCCCGCGGCGGCCAGGGGCTTCCGGACGCGGACGGCGAGCGCGGGCGTCCGGCCGCGGCGGTGTTCGACGCGCTGGGAGCGGAGTACGAACAGGCCTTCGCCGGTTCGGCCGCCCATCGCGAGTCGCTGGGGCGGCTGCTGGCGGACCTGGCCCCGGGGAGCCGGGTGCTGGACGTGGGCAGCGGGACGGGCCGGCCCACGGCGCGGACCCTGGCGGACGCGGGGCACCGGGTGCTCGGCGTCGATGTGTCGCCGGTGATGACCGCGCTGGCGGCCCGGCAGGTGCCGGAGGCGGAGTTCCGGTGTGCGGACGTCCGCGATCTCTCCCTGCCCGAGGGCGGGTTCGACGCGGTCTGCGTGTACTTCTCGCTCCTGCAGATGGAGCGCGGGGAGCAGCGCGAACTGCTGGAGCGGCTCGCGCGGTCGCTGCGGCCCGGCGGACTGCTGGTCGCCGCGACGGTGCCGGTGGACGCCGCGGGCGTCGACGCGGTGTTCATGGGGCAGCCGGTCCGGGTCTCCAGCTTCGGCGCCGAGGAGTTCACCGCCCTGATCACGCGGGCGGGGGTCGCCGTGGAGTGGGAGCACAGCGCGCTGTTCACCCCGGACCACCCGGCCGGCGCACCCGAACCGCACCTCTTCCTGCACGGCCGCCGCATCTGACGGCGCAGCCCTGCCTCGCGGTATCCCCACCCTTGGCTATCACAAAGAACAAGCCGAATGAATGACATGGGTGGCGCATTTGCGTTCCTTCACGAGAAGGTAATGCGATAGCAAAGTTCTGGTCGTTATGCTCGGCTGTAGTCGTATCCGCAAGGAGCGACCGGAGTGGGCTTCACCGCGACCGCCACCCGGCAAACCTCAAGGTGAGGCACCCTCACCATTCCGAACATTCATCCGGTTACAAACAGAGCATTCGTCAATATGACCCGACCACACCGCTCCCCGGCAGCGCCGGATGCAGGAGGCAGGCCACCATGCAGTCCCTCGTAGAACACGCCCGGACATTCACCGAGCACGTCGCCGCGAACGCAAAGCATTTCGAGCATCTCGCGGACGGCCAGACCCCCGAAGCACTCTTCGTCACGTGCTCGGACTCGCGCGTCGTCCCCTCACTGATCACCGGCGCCCGCCCGGGTCAGCTCTTCGAACTCCGCACCGCGGGCAACATCGTCCCGTCCTATCCGGCCCAGGACCGGCCCACGGGTGAGGCCGCGACCATCGAGTACGCCCTGAGCGCGCTCCAGGTGCGCGACATCATCGTGTGCGGGCACTCCCACTGCGGCGCCGTGGGTGCCGTGTTCCGCGGCGACGACCTCTCCGCCATGCCCGCCGTCCGCCACTGGCTGGAGCACTCCACGGACGGCAGGGACCCGGCGGCCGACCCCGACGACCTCCCTCTCGCGATCCAGGCCCACGCCCTCGCCCAGCTCAACACCCTGCGGGGCTACCCCGCGGTGCGCGAGCGGCTCGCCGAGGGCACCCTCGGCCTGCACGCCTGGTACTACGAAGTGCACACCGGCTCCGTCAGCGTTCACCGACCGGAGCGCGGGACCGAGTTCGCCCGCCTTTGACGGTTTTCCCTCCCCCCACGCTCGCGCGCTCGGCCCCGCGGCCGGGCGCGACCGTACCCACAAGGGAAACCCATCGTGATTTCCGCGAAGGAACTCAAGAACCCCCACGTCGTACGCCGTGACCTACTGGCGTCACTCGTCGTCTTCCTGGTCGCGCTCCCCCTGTGCGTCGGCGTCGCCGTCGCCTCCGGGGTGCCGGCCGAACTGGGCCTGGTCACCGGCATCGTCGGCGGGCTGGTCGTCGGCTTCCTGCCGGGCAGCAAGCTCCAGGTCAGTGGACCGGCCGCAGGGCTCACCGTGCTCGTCTACGAGGCGGTCAAGGAATTCGGCCTCGGCACGCTCGGCCCGATCGTGCTGGCCGCCGGACTGCTCCAGGTGGTGCTGGGCCTGGCGCGCTTCGGCCGCTGGTTCCGCGCCATCTCCGTCTCCGTGGTGCAGGGCATGCTCGGCGGTATCGGCCTGATCATCGTGCTGGGCCAGGTGTACGCCATGGCCGACACCGAACAACCGGGCAGCGGTCTGGCCAAGCTGGCCGGACTCCCCGGTCTCGCCGTCGAGATCATCACGAACCAGGAGGCACTCACCGCCTTCGGTCTCGGCGCCGCAACCGTCGCCGTGCTGCTGCTGTGGCCGAAGCTCCCGTCGAAGGTACGCCTCGTCCCGGCGCCCCTCGCCGCGGTCGCGCTGGCCACCGCCGTCGCCTCGCTGGCCGGGCTGCGGCCGGCGGTGGCCGACGTCAACGGGCTGCTGAACGCCATCGATCTGCCCGGCGGGGCGGAGTTCTCCCGGCTCGCCGATGTGGCGGTCATCGGTACCGTCCTGGCCTTCGCCCTCATCGCCTCGGCCGAGAGTCTGTTCAGTGCGGCGGCCGTCGACCGGATGCACGACGGGCCCCGCACCGACTACGACAAGGAGTTGGTGGCCCAGGGCGTCGGCAACACCATCTGCGGGGCGCTCGGCGCGCTGCCGATGACGGCGGTCATCGTCCGCAGCGCCACCAACGTCCAGGCCGGAGCGACCACCGCGCTCTCCCGGATCGCCCACGGCCTGTGGCTGCTGATCTTCGCCGCGCTGCTGCCCGCCGCCGTCGGAGTCATCCCGCTGGCCGCGCTGGCCGGAATCCTCGTCCATGCCGGGTGCAAGCTGGTGCCCGTCAAGGAGTTCGGCCCTCTGTGGCGCGAACACCGCGGGGAGGCCGTGCTGCTGGCGGTCACCGCGATCGCCATCGTCGTGACCAACCTCTTCGAGGGGGTCGTGCTCGGTCTGCTGCTGGCGGTGGTCAAGTCGGCCTGGGAGACCTCGCACGTCCAGCTCACCACCCGCCGGCTCACCGGCGGCCGGGTCGTGGTGACCCTCACCGGGAACGCCACCTTCCTGCGACTGCCCCGCATCCTGGAGCAGTTGGAGAAGCTCCCGCAGGACCAGCCGATAGAGCTGGACCTGACCGGCCTGCGCCACCTCGACCACGCCTGCCGGGTCGCCCTGGAGAACTGGGCGCGCCGGCACAACAACGCGGAGATCGAGCCGGTGACGATCCGCCGGTAGACGCGGGCCGGGGCAGCGACCCCGAGCAACGGCAGGTCGCCGGGTGCCTCACGTGAAGCACCCGGCGACCTTGGGGGCGTCCCGCCGTTACGGCTTGCGGGCGACGAGCCCCCACTGGTCGACCGACACCGCGTCCTCCTCGGGCCGCCAGCGGTCGATCGAGACGAACCCCGGCTCGACCAGCTCCAGACCCTTGGCGCAGTCGGTGATCTCCTCCGGCTTCCGGACGAGGTAGGGCGGGTTGTCGCCCGACGCGTACGCCTCCTGGGCGGCCAGCGTCTGAGGTGTCGTCACGGTGTCGCAGAGCACCAGGTAGCTTCCCGAGGGCATCCTGGCGAGGTACCGCTGGACGACCTCGATGCCCTCGGCCGGAACGAGGTGCCCCAGGGTCGAGAGCAGGAGGACGGCGACGGGTTCGGACAGGTCGAGCGTCTTGGCCGCCTCGTCCACGACCGCGTCCGTGTCGGACAGATCGGCGTCCACGTAGGCCGTGCGGCCCTCCGGGGCGCTGGTCAGGAGCGCCTCGGCGTGGGCCAGGACGATGGGGTCGTTGTCCACGTAGACGATCCGCGACTCGGGCGCGATGCTCTGCGCCACCTCGTGCGTGCTGTTCGCCACCGGAAGCCCGGTCCCGACGTCCAGGAACTGGCGTACCCCCGCCGAGGCCAGGTGGTGGATCGCGCGGATCTGGAAGGCCCGTGAGGCACGGGCGATGTCGACCATCTGCGGGTAGGCCGTGCTCACCACGTCGGCCAGCTCCCGGTCCACCGGGTAGTGGTCCTTGCCGCCCAGCCATGCGTTCCAGACGCGCGCGGAGTGGGGGATGTCGGACCGGATCCGGCGGCGGAAATCATCGTTGTCGACGCTCATGTCTCTCCTCTACTCACTGTCCGTACAGGGCTGTTGACCGCGTTGCCGCCGGTCAGGGCCCTGGTGGTGACCGTACCCCGGCGTCGGGCGGCACGCGGCGGTGACGGCGCACCCTTTTTACTGGCCGGTAGGCATCTATGCGACGCAGGACACACTCCTCTACGGTCGGGGCACTGCCCCGGCCCCTCCACGTCGGCGAGCCGCCGACGGGGTCCGGGCAAACCCCGTCTCCCGCCCCAGGAGGTCCCATGCCCCCCGCCGCCGCCCCTCGCTCCCGGCGCAGGCTCCCCGTCGCGGTGCTCGCGGCCGTCCTCGGGGCGGTCACCCTCGGCGCCCCCTCCCCCGCGTCGGCGTCGAACACCGCCGCCGACGCGGACTACCTCGTCGGGCGCGGCATCTCCGATGTCACGGGCGAGGCCGCCGAGACCGGGATGATGGGGTACTCCAGCTTCGACCAGAAGACGTCGGGCATCCACCAGCGGCAGAGGTCGCGCGCCTTCGTCGTCGTCGACCGGTCGAGCGGCAAGCGCGTGGTGTACGTCAACGCCGACCTAGCGATGATCTTCCAGTCCGTCCAGCAGGGGGTCATCGCCCGTCTGAAGGAGCGTTACGGAGACCTGTACGACGAGGAGAACGTCCTGCTGTCGGCCACCCACACCCACTCGGGGCCCGGCGGCTACTCCCACCACGTCGCCTACAACCTCTCCGTCCTCGGCTTCCAGAAGGAGACCTACCGGGCGGTCGTCGACGGCATAACGGGCTCCGTCGCGAAGGCCCACGAGGACCTGAAGCCCGGCACGATGAGCCTGGGCACGGGCACCCTCGCCAACGCCAGCGTCAACCGCTCCCGCGAGGCCTTCGACCGCAACCCGGCGGCCGACCGGGCGGCCTTCCCCGACGCGATCGACCCGGCGATGACCGTTCTCCGCTTCAAGCAGGGCGGCAAGGACGCGGGCGCGATCAGCTGGTTCGCCACCCACAACACCTCGATCACCAACAAGAACACGCTCATCAGCCCGGACAACAAGGGCTACGCCGCCTATGCCTGGGAGCACGACCACGAGGGCGTGCGCTACCTCGACGACACCCCCGGGTTCGTCGCGGCCTTCCCCAACACCAACGCCGGCGACATGTCGCCGAACCTCAACCTGAAGCCGGGATCCGGGCCCACCGAGGACGAGTTCGAGAACACCCGCGTCATCGGCGAGCGCCAGCTCGACAAGGCCCGCGAGATCTACGCCGACACACGACCCGTCTCCGGGGGCGTCGACTCCCGGCTCGCCTACGTCGACATGGAGAAGGTGACCGTACGCCCGGAGTACACCCCGGACGGCAAGGAGCACCGCACCTGCCCCGCCGTCGTGGGCGCGTCCACGCTCGCGGGCAGCGTCGAGGACGGTCCCGCGATCCCCGGCTTCGAGGAGGGCACGCGCACCCCGGTCGCGGGCATCATCGACGCGCTGCGCATCGACACCCCGTCCTGGCTCGCGACCTGCCAGTACCCCAAGGCGAGCCTGATCCCCACGGGCCTGCTGAGCAACGTCCACCCGGTCACCCCGAAGCGCCTCCCGCTCCAGATCATGAAGATCGGCGAGCTGCACCTGGTGGCCGCCCCGGGCGAGTTCACGATCACCTCCGGCCTCCGCGTACGCCGCACGGTGGCCGAGCGGCTGGGCGTCCCGCTGGACCGCGTCCTGCTCCAGGGGTACGCCAACGCCTACAGCCAGTACGTGACGACTCCGGAGGAGTACGACACCCAGAACTACGAGGGCGGCTCCACGTTGTACGGCCGCTACACCCTGCCCGCCTACCAGCAGGAGTACGCCCGGATCGCGGACTCACTGCGCGAGGGCACCACCCTGGAGCGGGGCGCGACGCCGCCGGACGAGTCGGGCCGGCAGTTCACCTTCCAGACGGGGGTCGTGTACGACAACCCGCCCGCCGGCAAGGCGTTCGGCGGCGTCCTGAAGTCCCCGGATGCCTCGTACGCGCGAGGCGCCACCGCGACCGTCGAGTTCGCCACCGGGCACCCGAAGAACAACGTCCGCCGGGGCTCCACCTTCCTCGAGGTGCAACGGCTGGAGAACGGCACGTGGCAGCGGGTGCTGGACGACGGCGACTGGGAGACCACCTACCGCTGGACGCGGCTGAACGGTCTGACCGGCTCCTCGAAGGCCACGATCACCTGGGACATCGCGCCGGACACGGCACCCGGCACGTACCGGATCGTGCACCACGGGGACGCCAGGAGCCTGCTCGGGAAGATCACACCGTTCACCGGAACGACCGGGACCTTCACCGTCGACTAGAGGGTGCGTGGGGTGGGCTGGAACCAGGCGGGGCCCTCGGTGAGGGCCTGCTTGATCCGGAACAGGGCGAACTCGCCGAGCGGCGGGAGCCCGTCCAGCGGGAACCAGCCCACCTCCAGCGACTCGTCGTCGTTGACCCGCGCCTCGCCGCCGGTCGCCCGGCAGCGGAAGGTGACGTCGAGGTACTGGCAGATGTCACCGTTGTCGTACCGCACGGGATCGAGCGCCTGCGTGAGCACCACCCGCTCGGCCACGCAGTGCACGCCGGTCTCCTCCAGCACCTCGCGCTCCGCCGTCGCCGCAGGCTCCTCCCCCGGCTCGGAGATCCCGCCGATGACCGCCCACTTCCCGGTGTCCGCGCGCCGACCGAGCAGCACGCGGCCCTCGTCGTCGAGGACGATGGCCGTCACGCCGGGCAGCAGGAGCAGCTGGTGCCCGGCGGTGGCACGGATGTCACGGATGAAGTCGGGAGTAGCCATGGATCCGAGCCTACGTGGCCGGATCAGGTGCTACTGCCCGGTCCCCCGGCTCCGGCGGGCCCGGAACGCCGAGACGCTCACCCAGCCCAGGCCCGCCAGGGCCAGCAGTGCGATGACGCCCTCGGGCAGCGGGCCCATCCGGGTCGCCGGGGTGAGCGAGGAGCGCAGCGGGACGTCGTCGACGAGGGCGTCGGGGGTGAACATCCCGCTCTTCTCGACGATCGTGCCGTCCGGGCGGATCACCGCGCTGACCCCGCTGGTGACGGGGACGACGACGGCCCGCCCGTGCTCGACGGCCCGCACCTGGGACATGGCCAGCTGCTGGTAGGTCATCTCGCTGCGGCCGAACGTCGCGTTGTTGCTGGGCACGGCGATCATCTGGCCGCCGTGGGTGACGGTGTCGCGTACGGCGTCGTCGAAGGCCGCCTCGTAACAGGTCACGAGCCCCACCTTCGTCCCCGCGAGGTCGAAGACGCCGACCTCGGTGCCGGGGACGAACTCGCGCTGCACCCGGTCGACGTCCTCGCTGAAGAAGCGGGCGACGGTGCGCATCGGCATGTACTCGCCGAACGGCTGGATGTGCCGCTTGTCGTAGGTGTCGACGGGGCCACGGTCGGGGTCCCATTCGATCAAGGTGTTGCGGAGGCTGTCGGGGCCCTTCTCGACTACCGAGCCGACGACCGTGGGAGCGCCGATCGCCTTGACGGCGTCGTCGATGACCTGGCGGGCATCCGCGTTGAGGTAGGGGTCGAGGTCGGAGGAGTTCTCCGGCCAGAGCACGAAGTCGGGCTGCTTCTCCTTGCCCGCCTTCACGTCCTCGGCCAGCTGCGCGGTGCGCCGGGCGTGGTTGTCGAGGACGGCGCGGCGCTGGGCGTTGAAGTCGAGGCCCAGGCGCGGCACGTTGCCCTGGATCGCGGCGACGGTGGCCGTGCCGTTCTCCGCCGAGTCGTCGACCAGGGGCAGCGCGGCGAGGGCCCCGGCGACCGGCACGAGGACGCTCACGGCGGCGCCGACGACGGCCGCACGCGGGACCTTCCCGGTCCTGCGGTACACGACGAGCTGTCGCACGGCCTCGTAGAGCCCGAAGCCGCACAGCACGACGGCGAAGGAGAGCAGCGGGGTGCCGCCGAGCGCGGCGAGCGGCAGGAAGACGCTCTCGGACTGGCCGAAGGCGATCTTGCCCCAGGGGAAGCCGTTGAACGGGATCCGGGCGCGGACCGCCTCGTCCAGCGTCCAGACCGCGGCCGCCCACACGGGCCAGTAGGCGAGCCGGGTCACCGCGGCGATGCCGAGGCACCCGACCGCGATGAAGAGCGCCTCCGCGGCGGCCAGGGCCAGCCACGGCACCGGGCCGACGTCCTCACCGGTCCAGCGCAGCAGCGGAAGCATGAAGCCGAGGCCCGACAGGAGACCGAGGCCGAAGGCGGCCCGGAGCCGGCGCCCGTGCAGCACCCATCCCAGCAGCGCGAATCCTGGCAGCACGAGCCACCACAGGGGTCGGGGCGGGAAGCTCGCGTAGAGCAGCAGCCCGGACAGCGCGGCGGCGCCCGGGCGGAGGAGCCGCGGCAGCAGTCCGGCGGCCGGGGAGGCTGGGGCGGGCGGCGGGTCGTCGACGGGAGTCATGGTGGCGCTCACCCGCCGGAGTCTACGGTGGGCGGCTGTGAGCGGCGGCGTTGACCTGCGTGGGGCAGGGACGCGGGCTGCTCCGTGGCGCCTCGCGGGCGGCGGCGGGCGGCCCGGTCAGTCGCCCGGTCGTTTCCCGGAGGCCGGCAGGTGCAGGCGTTGCCGGATGAACCGTACGGCCGCCTCCGCGTCGTCGACCGTGACGGTGAAGGTGCGGCCGTCGCCGAGGCGCAGGAGCATGCCCTCACCCTTGCGGACCACGACGGCGGTGCCCTGTTCGGGACGCCAGCGGTAGCCCCAGCCGCCCCAGTGGCGCGGATTGATCCGGGGGACGAATTCCGCTCCGGTCACATGGCTGAGGAGGATCCGGCGGCGCGGCAGGCCGGCGTGGCCGCAACGCACCTCCAGGCTGTCCCCGTCGACCTTGACGGCCACATGGACGAAGGCGAGCGTTCCGAAGAGGATCAGCAGCCCGGCGGCGAGGCAGCCGATCACCGACATGAGCAGCGGGGCGATGCCCGAGGTCCAGGCGCCGTCGACGGCCAGCTCGATGCCGAGGGCCACACAGCCCGCGCCCGCGAGGGCCAGCAGCCACTGGATGCGGTTGGTGGCGCGGCCGTTCCACTCCGTGGGCGGCACCTGGCTCGACCCGTGGCTCGCACTCTCGGGGAGGTCCGTCATGTTCAGCAGCGTAGCCGCGTTCCGGGCTCCCGGCCGGGGCTGCGGGGGCCGATCGGGCTACCCGCTCCCGGCGGACCGGGCGCTCCCGGCGGGCCGGTTCAGCGGACGGGTGCCGCGACGGCCAGCATCCGGCCCTCGGCGTAGGTGAGCGCGGCCTCCGGGAGGACGGTGGGCCGGCCTGCCCGGAGCACGGTGAGCGTGCCGGAGGGCTCGGCCGTCGGGGCGGGATCCGCTCCGATCCGGCGCAGCGCCTGGGCCGCGACCGCTCCGGCGGACCCGTGCAGGGCGAGCGGCGGGCGGCCGGGGCGCTGCACGGCCTCGCGGATTCGGGCCGCGACCAGCTCGTAGTGGGTGCAGCCGAGGACGACGGCCCGCACGTCGGCCGGGGTGAGGGCGGCGGCCGCCGCGACGGCCCGGTCGATCCCGCCCTCGTCGCCGTGCTCCAAGGCGTCGGCGAGCCCGGGGCACGGGACCTCGGTGACGTCCGCGGTCCCGCCGAATTCACCGATCAGCCCGCGCTGGTAGGGGCTGCCGGTGGTGGCCGGGGTGGCCCAGATGGCGACGGAGCCG
Source organism: Streptomyces sp. NPDC102283 (assembly GCF_044766265.1). Taxonomy (NCBI): domain Bacteria; kingdom Bacillati; phylum Actinomycetota; class Actinomycetes; order Kitasatosporales; family Streptomycetaceae; genus Streptomyces; species Streptomyces sp. NPDC102283. The sequence continues at coordinate 47,621 of NZ_JBIWLQ010000024.1, read as the reverse complement.
CCGCCCGCCGCGGCCGGCTTGATCGCGGGGACCGTGCCGATGACCGGCAGCGCGGGCTCCAGTTCGGCGCGGAGCGCCGGCAGGGCGTGGACGGAGGCGGTGTTGCAGGCGACGATCAGCGCGTCCGGCCGGTGGGCGGCAGCGGCGCGGGCGACGTCCAGGGCGAGCGCGGTGATGTCCTCGGGGGTGCGGGGCCCCCAGGGCATGGAGCCGGGGTCCGAGGAGAGGACGAGTTCGGCGTCGGGCCGCAGGCGGCGTACCGCGGCCGCTGCCGCCAGCAGGCCGATTCCGGAGTCCATGAGCGCGATCTTCACCCGGTCACCCTAGCCGACAGCCCTTGCGGACCGGGCTCAGTGGGGCAGACTTCGGCGGATGAGCGCCGTTGCCTGGATCGCCGTGGGTTCACTGATCGCGTGGGTGTGGCTGCTGCTGGGGCAGGGCTTCTACTGGCGGACGGACCAGCGGCTCCCCCGGCGCACCGACCCGGCGCGCTGGCCGTCGGTGGCGGTGGTGGTGCCGGCCCGCGACGAGGCGGAGATGCTGCCGGTGAGCCTGCCGTCACTGCTGGTCCAGGACTATCCGGGGGACGTCCGGATCATCCTCGTCGACGACTGCAGCAGCGACGGCACCGGGCAGTTGGCCCGGGACCTGGCGGCCCGGCACGGCGGGTTCCCGCTGACCGTGGTGACGCCCGGGGAGCCGGAGGAGGGCTGGACGGGCAAGCTCTGGGCCCTGCGGCACGGAATCGCGGTGGCCCGGCGGGACAAGCCGGACTTCCTGCTGCTGACCGACGCGGACATCGCGCACGAGCCGGACAGCCTGCGCGATCTGGTGGCCGCGGCCGGCTCCGGGGGTGAGGGCGGCTTCGACCTCGTGTCGCAGATGGCGCGGCTGCGGGTGGAGAGCGTCTGGGAACGTCTGGTGGTGCCGGCGTTCGTCTACTTCTTCGGGCAGCTCTACCCGTTCCGCCGGGTGAACCGGGCCCGGTCGCGGACGGCTGCCGCGGCGGGAGGCTGCGTCCTGCTGCGCACCGGGGCCGCCGAGCGGGCGCGGATCCCGGACTCGATCCGGCAGGCGGTGATCGACGACGTGTCGCTGGCGCGGGAGGTACGGCGCAGCGGCGGCCGGATCTGGCTGGGGCTCGCGGACCGGGTGGACAGCGTGCGGCCGTATCCGCGGCTGGCGGATCTGTGGCGGATGGTCGCGCGCAGCGCGTACGCCCAACTGCGGCACAGTCCGCTGCTGCTGGCGGGGACGGTCCCGGGGCTGCTGCTCGTCTATGTGGCGCCGCCCGCGACGCTGGCGGTGGGGCTGCTCACGGGTGACGGGGCGGCGGCCTGGGCGGGCGGCGCGGCGTGGGCGGTGATGACGGCGACGTATCTGCCGATGCTGGCGTACTACCGCCAGTCGCTGTGGCTGGGCCCGCTGCTGCCGCTGACGGCGGTGCTGTACCTGCTGATGACGGTGGACTCGGCGGTGCAGCACTACCGGGGGCGGGGCGCGGCCTGGAAGGGACGTACGTACGCGCGCCCGGAGGCCGCGCCCGAGCGGTGACGCCGCCAGGAGGCGGGCGGGCGGTCCGGGCGGGCGCGGTCGGGGCGGGTCACTTGCGGCCGGGTGTCCAGTTCATTCCCCAGCCATAGGCCGCGTCGATGGTCCGCTGCGGGCTCACGCCCCGGTCCGGGACCAGATAACGGGCCTCGCGCTGCACGGTGAGGTCGCCGCCGTCGTTGGTGATCAGGGCCAGGGCGCAGACGGTGGAGGGCACGGTGCACTCGTCGAGGGAGAAGTCGATGGCCGCGCCGTTCTGCGGCTGGAGGGTGACCGTGGCGTGGAGATCGGCGAAGCTCCGGGCGCCCTCGTAGATGGTGACGAAGATCAGTACGCGCCGCAGCAGGTCCTTGTGGTCGAGGTTGATGGTCATGTTCTCGCCGCTGGAGAGCGCGCCGGTGCGGTCGTCGCCGTCGAGATGGATGAAGGGCGGCCTGTTCAGTGAGCCGAACGCGTTCCCGAGGGACTGCACGACTCCCTTCCGGCCGTCGGCGAGTTCGTACAGTGCGCAGAGGTCGAGGTCGAGATCGGCGTGCATGGCGACGGCCCGGCCGATTTTGGCTCCCCAGCCCTTGAACTGTTTGCGCACTTCCCAGTTGAGGTTGACGCGCAGCGCGCCGGAGGTGCCGCCCTGTTTGGCGAGCGAGACGGACGGCGCGCTCTTCGTCAGCGTGACCTTGGTCAGCCGTACGGGCGCTGCGGCGGGAGGGGCCACGGGGGCGACAGGCGCGGGGAGCGGCGGCGGGACGGGTGCGGCGGGCGGGGCGGGCGGTGAGGGGGCCGGGGCAGCGGGGCTGGGCCTCGACGGGGCCGCCTGGGCCTGTGGGGCGGGCGGGACGGGTGCGGCGGGCGGGGCCTGGTGCGGTTCGTCCACGGAGATGCCGAAGTCGGTCGCCAGGCCTTCGAGGCCGGTGCTGTAGCCCTGTCCGACCGCGCGGAACTTCCAGGCACCCTGTCGCCGGTACAGCTCGCCGAGGATGAAGGCGGTCTCGACCGTGGCGTCCGTGCTGTCGAAGCGGGCCAGCTCCGCGCCGCTCGCCTCGTCGGTGACCCGCACGTACAGTCCGCTCACCCGGCCGAAGGTCCCGCCGTCCGCCGAGGCGGCGACGACGATGCGCTCGATCACGGGCTCGACCTTGCCGAAGTCCACGACAAGGGTGTCGGTGACACGGTCGGATGCGGTCCGCTTGCCCTCGTGCCGGACCGCGCCGGACGCGTGGGCCGGCTGGTTGTAGAAGACGAAGTCCGCGTCGCTGCGGACCTTGCCCGCCACCAGCAGGAGAGCCGAGGCGTCGACGTCCGGAGCGCCCGGTGCGGTCTGCCGGCCCAGTTCGACGCGCACGGCGCCGGCCGGCACCGCAACGTTGGTTCCCTTGTGCATGGTCATGCTCGCCCCCATCACGAATCCGGCTGCCCGCAGGCTTTCCCCCACAACCTAACGGCCGGTGGCGGGAAAGCCTTCGAGCGCCCGCGGCCGGGGCGGACGAGGCCCCGGCAGTCCGCGCCGGGGCGTGTTGGAGAGTCGTACCCCGTCGTCGGTCGTGACGACGGTAGTGGCCGGCAGGAACCTTGCTCACTCTCATCGATCGTGGCTGGATCGAGATGCGACGAGTCGCCCCGTGGACGTCTCCGTAGTCGGCCGGGGGCCGTGGGGAGGAGCTGCTGTGACAGACCGTCGTGGCAGCAGTGGTCCTAGAGCCAGTGCCCGCCTGCTACCTGGATGACCTGGCCGGTGATCCACCGGGCCTGGTGCGAGGCGAGGAAGACGCAGGCGTCCGCGATGTCGGCCGGATCTCCGACCCGCCGCATGGGAATGCTGGGAACGACCTTGCTGATGAGTTCGTCGTCCATCCAGCCGGTCTGGATCGGTCCTGGGGCAACGGCGTTGACGCGGATTCGGGGCCCGAGGTCGACTGCGGCGCCCCTGGTCAGGGATTCGAGCGCTGCTTTCGACATCCCGTAGGAAACCTGGTTGGGGAAGCCTCGGGCGGCGTCGGTGGAGATGTTGACGACCTGGGCAGAGTTGGCCGGAGCGTTCTCGGGGAGGCGCCTGGACAGTTCTGCGATGAGCAGGGCGGGAGCCATGGTGTTGACCCGGAGGGTCTGCTCCATGCCGGTCTCGTCGATGGCGCCGAAGGTATCCGCCTCGTTGGCCAGCGCGGCATTGTTGATCAGTACGTCCACGGGGCCGACTTGATTCTCCACCGTGTCCATCAGCCTGACCGCGGCCCCGGGTGTGAGGAAGTCCTCGGCGATGCCGATCGCGTCAGGGAGAGACGAGACGAAGGCATGGGGATCGGTTGCCGTGAGTCCGTGAGGTCCTGCGGATGTCTCGCCGGGTGCGTAGTGGACGACGACGCGTGCGCCTTGTTCGGCGAAGGCCCGCGAGATGGCTGCACCGATGTTGGTCGCACCGCCGGTGACCAGAATGGTCTTCTGCGAGAGTCCTGGATCGATCATAGTCGGGCATGCTAGACGCGGGCTCTTCCTCCCGACCTCCGGGCCGGTCCGGGCCGGCCGGGCACCGGCGGTGGTCGGCTCAACGCTGTATCAGCGATCCCGGACAGACATTCAGTGGAACCAGACGACAAGGCGTACGTTCTCGGCTCCGTGGACTTCGCCGAGGATGCGCATGACGCTCCAGACTCGGCCCCAGTCGGTGTCTATCCCTGCGGCTGACGCGCGGGTTCTTGTGCCTGAGGCGTCGGTCTGCCGCCAGTCCGTGGTGTCCACCTCGGCCCAGGTCAGCCAGGTGGTCCCGTACACATCGTCGGGGCCGCCGTAGCCGGCGAACACACCTCGTAGCCCATCCGAGGCGTCGTCCGGGAAACCACGATCTTCCGCCAGGGGACGGAAGCCGAAGGAATTCCGGACTCCGAAGAGGCAGGCCAGGCCGTCGTAGGCGTTGCCCCTGTTGAGGAGGAAGAGATCGATGCCGACCTCCCACACGGAGTCCTCGTCGTCGGGGCCCCATATGCGGGCCCCCGGTCGGCATTCGACCATTCCGCTGACATCGGTCGACATGGATCGATCCTGCCTGTGCAGGTCAGGTGACAGCATCTCCTTTTCCCGCGAGTGCGAGTGCGGGTGGGGTTCGGGACACGAAGACCTCCGTGCGGTGAGGATTCGACACCTTCACCGCACGGAGGTCTTCGCCATGGTCAAGCGCGGCCCGTGCCGGCGACGCGCTCGTGATCAATACACCTAGGGCGTGGTGCGCGGAGGGCCATCACGGTCCGGAGCGGCGCCCGCGAGGGCGGCCTCGCGGGGTGTGTCCTGCGTCGCCGGGACGGAGCCCTGGACGGCGCCGCTGTGCGCGCTCCACGCCTCCAGGGCGGTGCGGCAGGCGTGGTCCACGTGGCGCAGCCGGGAGAGGTCGAGCTCCACCGGCCGGTCCTTCGGCAGGGCCTCCAGGGTGTCGAGGATCAGGGGCAGGCGCAGGAAGGTGGCGCTGCCGCTGAGGGAGACCGTGGTGCGGTCGTCCTGCTCGTCGATGTCGAGGCGGACGGCGGAGGTCTCCCAGGCCGTCTTGATCACGGCCAGCCCGATGCCGAGCAGCACACCCATGAACATGTCCGTGAAGACGATCGCCAGCGCGGTCACCACCAGGACCACGGCCTCGCCCCGGTGTTCACGCCAGAGCGGGCGGATGGTCGCGACGGGGATGAGCTTGGCGCCGGCGTGGACGAGGATCCCGGCGAGGGCGGCCACGGGGATCAGGCCGAGTACGGCGGGAAACAGGGCCGCGAACAGCAGCAGCCACGCTCCATGCATGATGCGGGAGCCCTTGGTGAGTGCACCTGCCTGCACGTTGGCTGCACTGCGCACGATGACGGCGGTCATGGGCAGTGCGCCGACGAGGCCGCAGATGGTGTTGCCCGTTCCCTGGGCGATGAGTTCCTTGTTGTACTGCGTGCGCGGCCCGTCGTGCATCCGGTCCACGGCCGCGGCGCTGAAGAGGGATTCGGCCGAGGCGATGAGCGTGAAGGCGAGGATGACGCCCAGGAGGCTGACGTCGGCCAGGAGACCGAAGTCGTCCAGGCCCGTCAGTCGCAGTGAGTCGATCAGCCCCTGGACCTTGATGGGGGCGACGGGCAGGTCGAACACCGCCACCGCCGCGGTGGCCAGCCCCACGGCCACCAGCGGCCCGGGGAGCATCTGGGGCAGGCGTCCGGGAAGCCGCTTCCAGAGGATCAGCACGACGATGGTGCCGACGCCGATCGCGGTGGAGGAGATCGCCGCGGATCCGGTGATCTGCGTGAACAGCTCCGGCAGCCCGGCCAGGTTGTCGAGGCCGTTCCCCGGGGCGCTGGCCCCGGCCATGGCGTAGAGCTGGCTGCCGATCAGGACGAGACCGATGCCGGCGAGCATGCCGTGCACGACTGCGGTCGATATGGCGCGGAACCACCGGCCGAAGCCGATCAGGCCGAGTCCGACCTGGAGGAGACCGGTGGACAGGACGAGGACGCCGAGCGCCGCGACGCCGTGGGTGGTGACCGCCTCGTACACCAGGACGGTGAGCCCGGCGGCCGGGCCGCTGACCTGGAGCGAACTGCCCGGCATCGCGCCGGCGATCAGGCCGCCGACGATGCCGGTGACCAGGCCCAGTTCGGCGGGGACGCCGGAGGCGACCGCGATGCCGACGCACAGGGGCACGGCGACGAGGAACACCACGATCGAGGCGAGGATGTCGCGGGACACGACGTCCGGGCGTAACCGGAGTGGAGACGACATGAGAGCTTCAGCTCCTAGGGGAGTGGGGGGAGACAGCAGGTGGCGGCGGGAGCGGCCCGCCTGTTCACCGGTGGGTCGCTGTCACAGGGAGGAGAAGGTTCCGGTGGAGGGCCGGTGGGCCTGCACGGCGCCGGTGTGGACCTCGTAGTACCAGGCGTGCAGACCGAGTCGGCCCTCGCGGACGGCCCGGCTCACGCACGGGTAGTCGCGCAACGCGTCCAGTTGCGCGACCGCATGGCGCTGTACGGGCTGTTCGCAGTCGGGGCCGAACTCGTCGGGATCCTGTGGACCGCCCGTCGGGGCGCATCTGCCGAGCCATCCGCGTACCGCCGGCAGGGTCCGCAGGTCGTCGCCCCTGGCGAGGGCTCCCACGGCGCCGCAGTGGGAGTGCCCGCAGAGGATGATGTCGGACACCTCCAGCACGCAGACGGCATACTCGATCGTCGCCATCTCGCTGGTGGGCGCGTCCGGATCGTAGGGCGGGACGATGTTTCCGGCCGTACGCATCTCGAAGAGCTCGCCGGGGCCGGAGTCGGTCAGCAGGGTGGGGACCACCCGGGAGTCGGAGCAGGTGATGAACATGGCGGAGGGCTTCTGGCCGCCCTCGAAGCTCTGGAGATCACGGCCCACTCCACCGCAGCGGGAGCGGAAGGTGCGGGCGTGGTCGATGAGTTGTCGCACAGGAGTGTCCTCCATACGGAAGCGGCGTGGGGCTCTTCACGCGGGGCGGGTTCTCACCCCGCCCACGACCGGGCTTGCGCGGCACACGGGTGGACCGGGTACCACGTGGGTCAGGTGCGGGTGCTCGCGTCGCAGGGCAGGCGGGGGGTTCGCCTCCGTGTCTGCTGGTCCGGTGTGGCGGCGGCGCCCTGTTCCCGGGCGGGGCCGCGGCGACCGTCTGCGCCGCTCACGGGCCTCGCGTCACCGATGACCCGTAACGAGGATTCTCGGGGCGGGCGATGAGGTGGCGGTGAGACGGCGGTGAGACTGTTCTCATCGGGTACGGCGGTGTGCCTACGCCGCCCCACCCAAGCCGCCCGCCCCGGTGGGGCAGTGTGTGTACGCCGCCCTCCGAAGCCGCCCGCCCCGGTGGTCAGGCCCGGAGCCGGTAGCCGACGCCCCGCACGGTCTGGACCCGGTCGGCGCCGATCTTGCGCCGCAGATAGCGGATGTAGACGTCGACGATGTTCGAGCCCGGGTCGTAGTCGAACCCCCATACCTGGCTGAGCAGCTGCTCCCGGGACAGCACCCGGTCGGGGTTGCGCATCAGGATCTCGGCGAGGGCGAACTCACGGGCGGACAGGTCGGAGACGCGCTCACCCACCTGCGCCCGGCGGGTGCGCAGGTCGAGGATCAGATCGCCCACCCGCAGCAGAAAGTTCTCCGGCGGCTCCTCACGGCGCAGACGCAGCCGTACGCGGGCCAGTAACTCGTCGAAGGCGAAGGGTTTGACCATGTAGTCGTCGGCGCCGCTCTCCAGCCCGGCCACGATGTCGCTCACGCTGTCGCGCGCGGTGAGGATGACGACGGGCAGGGCGATGCGAGCCTTCCGCAGCTTGCGCAGCACCGTCAGCCCGTCGTCGCCGGGCAGGCCGAGGTCGAGGATCAGGAGGTCGAAGTCCCGGCCGCGGGCGTGCTCGTAGGCGGAGACGCCGTCGGCGACGACCCGGGTGACGTACCCGCTACGGCGCAGGCCTTTTTCGACGAAGGCGGCAATTCTTTCCTCGTCCTCGGCTATCAAGATCCTGCTCACCATAGGTTCCTTCCGTCGTGGGGTGCAGTGCGGGAAGGTCGATGACGAATCTCGCGCCGCCCCCTGGGGCCTCCTCGACGTGGGCGACACCGTCGTGTGCCTGGGCGATCTCGCGGACCAGCGCGAGTCCGAGTCCGATGCCGGGAGCGGCCCGGCCGGGTACCGCGGTGCCCCCCTGGTAGAAGCACTGGAAGATCCGTTCGCGGTCCTCCGGGGCCACGCCGGGCCCGGTGTCCGCCACCCACAGCAGTGCCCGGCCGCGCCACAGGCGTGACCCGATCTCGATGGCGTCCCCTTCTCCGGTGTGGCCGACCGCGTTGGCAGCGAGCTGCATCAGTGCCTGGGTGACCCGCTGTTCGTCCAGGTGCACGCTGACGTCGGCGACCTCGGCCACCGTCCAGCGCCTGCGCCCCAGCGCCTGGGCCTTGGCGGCCGTGTCGACCACCAGGTCGGTCAGACTGGCCTGGCCGAGGGTGAGGAAGTCGGGGCGCTCGGCCCGGGCGAGGAGGAGCAGGTCCTCCACGATCCTTCGCATCCGGTCGAGTTCGTCGAAGAGCAGGGCCCTGGTCTGGCCGCGCCGGCTGTCGGGGTCCTCGTCCATCAGCTCCAGATGTCCGCGCAGGACCGTGATGGGGGTCCGCAGTTCGTGGGCCACCTCGTCCAGGAACTGGCGTTGCGCGGTGAAGGCGCCCGACAGGCGGTCGAGCATGTGGTTGAACGTCTCGGCCAGTTCCGCCACGTCGTCGCTGCCCCGCACCGGCAGCCGCTGGGTGAGGTCCGTCTCGCTGATCCGCTCGGCCGTCTGCCTGACCAGCCGGATCGGGGCCAGCACCCGGCCCGCGACCAGCCAGCTCGCCAGTCCCGCGACCACCAGGGCGAAGCTTCCCGAGGCCAGCAGCAGTCGCGCCATGTGGCGTTCCTGCCGCAGCTCCCGGTCCCGGAAGGTCACCAGGACGAGCCGGGTGTCGTTGTGGTCGCCCGCCATCTGTACCGGGACGACACCGTAACGGACCGCGCCGGCCGGGGAGTCCAGCGTACGGATACGGGTGTCGGCCGTCCGCGCCATCAGGGCCACGACCTCCGGGTCACGGTCCAGGCGGGCCGGGACCATGCCGGGGCTGCGTCGGTCGGCCCGTCCGTTCACGACGCTGAAGAAGGTGGCGTTGTGCTCGGGCCGGTGGACCGCCATGAACGCCGTCAGCAGCGAGGCGCCCGTGGTGAAGCGCTCACCGGTGTACGGGTCGCGTGAGGTGCGGGCGAACGCGCGTAGCTTGTCGGCCTCGGAAAGGAGTTGCGCGTCGACCTGCCGGTCCAGCTCGGCCTGCCAGACGATCGTGATCCCGAAGGTGGGCACGGCCAGGGCAGCGCTGAGAAGCATGAGCATCCAACCGACGATCCGGGACCGGGCGCTGGTCGAGCGCCTGAGCATCAGTCGTCCCACTCGTCGTCCGTATCCCCCCGATTGCGGCCAGTTGACGCTTCCTCGTCCTTGTCGTCGCTCTCGTCCTCTTCATCCTCCGCGTCGTCCGCATCGCCCAAGCCACCCCTGGGAACACGTGAGGCCTTCTCGTCGTCACTGGTAGTCCGTGCTATCCCCTCAGCGCCACCGGTCCCGGGGACGTTACGGGAGTCGGTGCCCTTGTCGTCGGATTCGGGCGGTGGCGGGGGCGACACGGCCCGGCCGCCCGGGCAGGTGCCGGACGGACCGGGCGAGGCGGGGGAAGGTGTCGGTGTCACGGCGGGACGGCCGGGGTCGGGCGGGACGGTGGCCGAAGGCGTCGGCCCGTGCAGGAAGGGCACGACGACGACGGGCCCCATGGAGGGCGGCACATTCTGCCCGGGCCATATCCATACGACCAGTAACACCAGTGTCCCTGCTCCACATCCTGCCAGTACCGACCCCACCCCACGCCACAGCATCGGACCAGTCTGCCTTCGCGGGGTCACGTGCACGGACATGAGGAGAGCATTCTCATCTTCGGAACCCGCCGCCGTGTCCGGCACCGCACCGGCACCCCCCGAACACGCCGGTCCACCCGCTTCCATCAGGGGCTCCGCGGACGACGCGGCCGGGTGCGCGAGCCGCGACCCGGGCCGGCGCCGACGCGTATCCCGAGCAACGGAATCACGCCAAACCGGTCCCTCCGGGGCTGCTTCCAATAGTTCGACATTGCCGTTCATTGACAGTTGCTCAACCTCCCTTTTACATTCAGCGGGCAGGCCGAGGCGAAATCCATTCACCGTCGGCCCGCCTCAGGGAGTACCTTCCGCACTATCACCGGAGGACCTCATGGAACACCTGATCAAGAAGATGGCCCAGGACAACGTCTGGCAGAATTGGCTCGCCGCCAACTCGGCCCAGCAGGCCGCGAAGAACGGTTGCATCAGCGCCGCACCCAAGAACGGCTGCATCAGCGCCGCACCGAAGGCCGGCTGTATCTCCTGATCGACCACGGGGGCGCCCGGGATCAGCTCTGCAAGAACCTCCTCCCCCCACCGCAGCATGTTCCCGGGCGACCCGACTCCGTCTCCCTCATGGCCGAGGTCACTTCGGCTATGCGAAACATGAGAAGGAATTAATGAAGGGCCAGCCGACCAGCGATGTCATCGAGCATATTCGCGACATACCTATCTATCAGGAGTCCCTGGCGAAGGGCCACTTCCCCCTGCTCGACAAGCCGGAGATCGCTCGCGGGTTCCCCGACAACTGGATGACGCCCCGGCTGGCGACGGCGCTGGAGACCGGCGAGGCGGAGTTCGTGCTGTCCACCGGCACCAACCACGCCCGGATGCAGATCATCCGGCCTCCGTACTTCCTGCTGCACTCGTACTACGAGTTGTGGCGGAACCACCCGGACATCGGCGGGACCTGGGAGTCGGGCTGCCGCCGCGTCTCCCTGACCACGGTGCTCGCCACGGAACACGTGGCGCGGGTCAACGCCGCCCGACGCGGCGTGGAGCACAGGGGCATACCCATCCTGGCCGACCGCTGGCTCGACGAGCGCACCTGCTACCTCAACCTGCGGCTGGATCCGGCGCAGTGGGTCCGCAAGGACGTACTGCGGATGCTCCGCGAGATCGACCTGGCACGGAGCACACACCCACAGGGCCAGTACCACCTCGACTGCTCCGGCTACCACTTGGCGCACCTGGTACGAAAGGCGGAGGCCTGGGGCCTGCTGGGCGCGTTCCCCGCGCCGGCCAGCATCATCCACGCCTACGAGTACACCCCGCTGAACGTCAGGCGGTTCCTGCACCAGCGCTTCGCCTGCCCGGTCATCGACCTCTTCGGCAGTACGGAGTTGGGCTACCTCTACTACAGCGACCGGGAGGGCCGGTACTGGCCCCACCTGGCAGGGATGAGCGTCGAGCTCCTGCCGGTGGCCCCCGGAAGCACGATCCACCAGCTCATCGTCACCAGTGTGCGCAATCCCCACATGCCGCTCGTCCGCTATCGGTCGGGCGATTGTGTGCGCACGCTGGACGGCTCGCCCGACCCCGCGGCGATCACCCAGTTCTGCGGCCGCCAGAAGGAATTGCTGAGCACACCGAACGGCCCGGTCGCCCAGGGCGACCTCGACCGGCATATCGCGAACGCTTCCCCCCGGATCTTCCTGCACCAACTGCGCCTCCAAGGCGACGCCGACGCCACCCTGTTGTACACGACGTTCACCGACGAACCTCTCGGAGCCGCCGAGGCCACCGCGTTGCGGCAGGGCATCGGCGAACTGACCGGACGGAACTGCCGGATCGAGCACCGCACCCATATCCCCATCGGCCGCTCCGGCAAGTACTCCTGGCTCGCCGTGGACGGCGTCTGACGCGCCGCCGTCTCCGTCCTCCTCCTCCCCCCTCTCAGAAATCGGAGTGCCATGACCAGCGGACAGACACGCTCCGCCGACGACCTGAAGCGTCTTCTCGGGAACGCGCTGCACACCGAGGTGTTGCGGTATTTCTGCGACAAGGCACCTGACGCACCCCGGGAATTCGTGGAGCGTCAGGTCACGGAATGCCTGCGGTACCTCTACCTCGTCTCCCGGTACCCGGACCGGCTCAGCGGGCTCTTCCTGCCCGTCGAACAGGACATCGACGAGATATGGCACTACCTCATCCTGCAGACCCGCGAATACCGCGTGCTGTGCGAAGAGCGACTTCCCGGGCGGTTCTTCATCAACCACCGCAGCATCGCTTACGAGGACTATCAGGAGGAGCCCGGGCGCGAGCAGGCACTGGAAGAGGCATTGCGCTGGATTCCTCTGTACTGCCGAGAATTCGGGCCGTTCGACGAAGGTGCACTGCCGCACTGGACCATGGTGCGTTTCCTCCATGAGCAGATGGGCATTTCCCTCACGGACATCGCTGATCTGAAACCGATGGCCGTTGCCTGAGCAGAACCCCCTTCGCCCGTATGACGATCGGAAGCTCCCCCTTGTCGACTCGCAACAGACATCCGGTTGCCGCGGGTGAGATTCCGGAACAGCGGCGCATTCTGGCCGTGCTGGTACTGGCCCAGGTCATGAGTGGCGCCGGCCTCACGGCGGGGATAACCGTCGGGGCCCTGCTCGCCGAGGAGATGCTCGGCTCCACCGGACTCGCGGGAGTCCCGAGCGCGCTCTTCACCGCCGGGGCCGCAGTCGGCGCGCTCGGCATCGGCCGGCTCTGCACCCGCAGGGGCCGTCGTCCCGGACTGGCGCTGGGCTACGCGACCGGGGCGCTCGGCAGCGTCGGCGTGGTGGTGGCCGCCGCCACCGGAAGCGTGGCACTGCTCTTCCCGGCCCTCGTGGTGTACGGGATGGGTACGGCGACCGGCCTCATGGCGCGCTACGCCGGAGCGGATCTGGCTTCCCCCGCCCGGCGCGGACGGGCCGTGAGCGCGGTGCTCTTCGCCACCACCCTCGGCGCGGTGGCCGGGCCCGTGCTGGTGACGCCGGCCGGCGAGGTCGCGCACGCCTGGGGAGTGCCCCGTCTCGCCGGCCCCTTCCTGCTGGCGGCCGCGGCGTTCGCCGCCACCGCGGTCGTCCTCGCCTGCCTGCTACGGCCCGATCCGCTCCGGCTCGCCCAGGAACTGGCCGCCAGGGGTGCCCAGGACCGGGGCGCGGACACCGGCGAGGAGGGTGACACGGGTACGGGCGGGCCCCGTGCCGGGGCCGCCGCTCCCGCCGGGCGTCACGATGTCGCCGTGGGCGCCGCGGTCATGGTCCTGGCCCAGGTCGTGATGATCGGGATCATGACGATGACACCGGTGCACATGCTGGCGCACGGTCATTCGGCCCAGGCCGCGGGGCTCGTGATCTCCCTGCACGTCGGGGCGATGTTCCTGCCCTCCCCGTTCACCGGGCTGCTCGTCGACCGGATCGGCAGACGATGGGTCGCCTGCGCGTCCGGACCGCTGCTGCTGGCGGCAGGGGCACTGGCCGCCCTGTCACCCGCGGACTCGACGCCCGCGCTCGGCGCCGCTCTCGTACTCCTCGGCCTGGGCTGGAACTTCGGGCTGATCAGCGGCACCGCGATCGTCACCGACGCACTGCCCCCGGACCGGCGCTCCACCACCCAGGGCCTGGTGGATATGGGGCTCGCGGTCGCCGGAGCGGTCGGAAGCCTGGCGTCGGGTCCGGTCGTCGCGCGGGACGGCTACCCGGCACTGGCCCTGATGGGCGGGCTGGCGGCCCTGTTGGTGCTGCCGCTGGCCGGCCGGTTCCCGCGCCGCGCATCGCGCACGGCCGGTCCCACCGGACCGGGCGGGTGGGGGCGGTGCGAGTGAGGGCAGTGCCACATGGTGTACGGGAACGGAGGGAGGCCCGAGGCAGGGCCGATGGAAGGCCGGGCCTTTCGGGCCGGCGGACGATCTCCGCGACATCGAACCGAGCGCATCGCGCTTTGCACAAACGCTATTCGCCCGTCTCCCGCATGCGTCGACGCCGTTCCCCCTTCACGGTCGGGAGCGCGTGCCGAAGCCGTCGCCCACCAGCGGAAAGGTCCCTGCTGTTAACGAAAGCTTTAACGGTGTTTCGGCGGGCCCGGCGCACAGAACCAGCGTAAAACGGATAACCCAAAGATGGGGGCTCCCCATACGGCACATCGTGGGCTTAACTTAGGTGGCATGACGTCCCCCCGCTCCACCTTCGGCGGCGGCTACTACGCCGCGTCGTTCCCCGACACTCCGATCTACGACTCCTTGGTCGCGGAGCGGGGAACCCCTCAGATCGCCCCCATCCGGGTTCCGGCCGCCTATGACACCGGCAACAGCTACCTGCCGGCCCTGCCGTCGGCGCTGCCCGCCCTGCCCGCGGCCCCGTCGCAGCAGACCGGCTACGGCTACCCGCAGCAGCAGCCGACGCCGCAGTACCAGCAGGCTCCGGCACAGCACGCGCCGATGCAGCCCGCCCAACTGCAGCACGCGCCCGCGCCGTACATCCCGCAGCAGCCCTCGGCGGTCCGCGGTTATCCGCAGCAGCCCCAGCCGCCGCGGCCCGCGCCCACCACCGGGTACGAGTCGATGCGCCCGGCCTCGCCGCGGCCCGCTCCGGCGCAGTCGCCGTACGAGGACCCGTACAACCGGCCGTACCAGAGCCGGGGGTACTGAACCGCGGCTCCGTGCGTCGAGGTGCGCCGGGGGACGCACCGGGCATCAGCCGCATCCAGGACATAAGGGTGTCGCGGGCGCCCTGAAAGCCGCGCGTACGGGGTCAGGGGTTGCTGGCAGGATGGACGCATGAGCTTTCCCGTGCTCCGTTCCGCCCACGTCTATCCGGTCAAGTCGCTTGCCGCCCGCGCCTGCGACATGGTCGCCGTCGAGCCATGGGGACTCGACGGCGACCGTCGCTGGATGCTGGTCGACAAGGCGTCCAGGGCCGTCACACAGCGTCAGCAGCCGTTCATGGCGCGGATCGCGGCCGAGCCGCTGCCGGGCGGCGGCGTGCTCCTGTCCGCGCCGGGATTTCCGTCCCGGCGCGTCGAGGGGCCGGAGGCCGGGCGCATGCTCACGGTGGAGCTGCACCGGGACACCGTGGTGGTGGAGGAGGCGCCGGGCGACGCCCATGACTGGCTGAGCGCGGTGCTCGGTACGGAGGTCCGGCTCGTGCATCTCGACGAGCCGTCGCACCGCAGGCCCGTCGACCCGCTCTTCGCCCGGCCCGGGGACATGGTCTCCCTCGCCGACGGCTACCCGCTGCTGGTGACCACCACCGCGTCGCTCGACGCGCTCAACGCCCTGATCGCCACGGGCGACCGGCCCGGGGAGGGCCCGCTGCCGATGGACCGTTTCCGGCCCAACGTGGTGATCGGGGAGACGGAGGCATGGGCGGAGGACGACTGGCGGCGGATCGCCATCGGCGAGGTCGCCTTCACGGTGGCCAAGCCCTGCGGCCGCTGTGTGATGACGACGACCGACCAGCGCACCGCCGAGCGGGGCAGGGAGCCGCTGCTCACGCTGGCCCGCCACCGCAGGTTCGGCAAGCAGTTGGTCTTCGGCCAGAATCTGATCCCCGAGGGGACGGGAGTGATCCGGGTCGGGGATCCCGTCCGGATCCTCGATCGATAGAACGACAGATCGGCAGATCGGCAGATCGGCAGAAGAAGCAGGGGGCGCGGGCGTGTGGGTGCTGTGGGCACTGTTGCGCGGGCGGGGCAGTCCGCTGCGCCGTGCCACCGATCGACGCGAGGCCCGGGTGGCGCTCGGGGCCCTGCTGCTCCTCCTGATCGGGGCCCCGGCCGCGGGCTGGGCGGGCGGGACGGTCGCCGACGCCGCCCTCCAGCGGTCGGTACGGGCCCAGCACGAGGAGCGTCACCCCGTCGACGCGGTCGTGGTGGGTCCGGCGGGGCCAAAACGGTTCGCCGGTGATCCCGAGGGCGGCGTCGAACGGGCCGCGCGCATCTGGGTGGTGGCGTCCTGGGAGGCCCCGGACGGCAGTCCGCGCACCGGGAAGGTGGCCACCGCGTCGCGGCCGGGCGGCCCGGGGTCCCCGGTGCGGATCTGGACGGACGCGGCGGGCAGCCCGGTGCCGCCGCCGATGGACGGGCACACCGCCCGGACCCACGCGGTGCTGGCCGGCATCGGCACGTTCCTGCTCGCCGCCGGCTGCGTCGAGGCGGGCCGCCGACTGGCCGTGGGACGCATGGAGCGGCGGCGGTACGCACGGCTGGACCGGGAGTGGGCCGAGGCGGGCCCGGACTGGGGCAGGGCGGGAACGGGCGGCTGACCACGGCCTCCCCCGGCCGGAGGCGACGGCGGGCGACATCGCTCGACGGGGCGGACTCGTCAACTCCCGCCCCTCACGCGCGCTACGGTGGTCCGACCCCGTCCGCCTCCCCGGCGACGGACTGAACCGAGGCATCGCACAGCACGAGGTGGGGGCACAGCAACGCCATGGCACAGGGCACGGTCCAGGTGACGCACACCGGCACATCGCGATGGCGCCGCCGCACGGGCGAGTACGCCTCCCTCTCCGCGGCACTGGAGGCGGCAGCCGACGGCGACGTCCTCACCGTCGCGCCCGGGACCTATCGGGAGAATCTCGTCGTCCATCGCGCGGTGACCCTGCGCGGCCCCGAGGGTTCGGTCGGTTCCGTGCGGATCGCCCCGGCCGACGGCGTACCGCTGACCGTGCGCGCCTCCGCGGTCATCCAGGACCTCCATGTCGAGGGCCAGGACTCGGCGGCCCCGGCGCTGCTGGTCGAGGACGGCACCGCGGAGCTGACGGACCTGCGGATCGTGACACGGTCCGCCGCGGGCATCGAGGTGCGCGGCGCGGCCCGGCCCACCGTGCGGCGCTGCACGGTCGACAATCCGGCCGGGGTCGGCATCGCCGTGCTGGACGGTGCGGGCGGCGTGTTCGAGGAGTGCGAGGTCGTCTCCTCGGGCCAGTCCGGGGTCTCGGTCCGCGACGGCGGGCATCCGCGCCTGGACCGCTGCCGGATCCACCACGCGTCCGGGGCGGGCATCGGCGTCACCGGCGAGGGCAGCGGTCTGGAGGCGTTCGGCTGCGAGGTGTACGAGATCAAGGGCAGCGGCATCCAGGTCACCGCGCGCGGCTCGGCCCACCTGACCGACTGCACCGTGCACCGCACCTCGGCGGACGGCGTCACGCTGGACACCGACGCGGTGCTCACGCTCGCCGACTGCGACATCCACGACATCCCGGAGAACGCCGTCGACCTGCGGTCGCGTTCGGTGCTCACGCTGACCCGCTCCACGGTCCGCCGCTTCGGCCGCAACGGACTCTCGGTCTGGGACCCGGGGACCCGGGTGGACGCCAACCAGTGCGAGATCCACGACAGTACGGGCGACTACCCGGCGGTCTGGGTCAGCGACGGCGCGACGGTGATACTGGACGCCTGCCGGGTGCACGACGTGCCCGACGCGCTGTTCGTCCTCGACCGGGGGTCGCGCGCCGACGTCGTGGACAGCGACCTCTCCCAGATCCGCAACACCGCCGTCTCCGTGAGCGACGGGGCCACCGCCCAGCTGGACGACTGCCGGATCCGGGAGGCGTCCACGGGCGCCTGGTTCCGCGACCACGGCAGCGGCGGCACGCTGAACAACTGCACCATCGACGCGGCGCAGACCGGTGTCATCGTCACCAAGGGCGCGGACCCCACCATCGAGCGCTGCACGGTCACCTCCCCGGCCGAGGCGGGGTTCTACGTCTCGGCCGAGGGCCGGGGCACCTTCGACAGCTGCCGGGTGACGGGCAGCGAGGGCTACGGCTTCCACATCATGGAGGGCTGCCGCACCACCCTCACCCGCTGCCGTACCGAGCGGTGCGCCCGGGGCGGTTACGAGTTCCCCGAGGGCGACCACGGCGCCGCGACCGGGCCGGTCGCCGAGAACTGCACGAGCGACGAGAGCGGTCTGCGTACGGCTTCGGCCCCGCCGCCGCCCGCGGTGCTGACGGAGACCCGGTCGACGCCCGGTCTGCTGGGCGCGCTGCCCGGGCAGCGCGCGGTCGAGCCCGCTCCTGAGCCGGTGGCCCCGGTGGAGCCGGCCCGGGACTCCTCGGCGGTCCTCGGCGAGCTGGACGCGCTGGTGGGCCTGGACAGCGTCAAGCGCGAGGTGCGGGCGCTCACCGACATGATCGAGGTGGGCCGCCGCCGCCAGGAGGCCGGTCTCAAGGCCGCGTCCGTCCGCCGGCACCTCGTCTTCACCGGCTCCCCCGGTACGGGCAAGACCACGGTCGCCCGGCTGTACGGGGAGATCCTGGCCTCGCTCGGTGTGCTGGAGCGCGGCCACCTGGTCGAGGTGTCCCGGGTTGACCTGGTCGGGGAGCACATCGGCTCGACGGCGATCCGGACCCAGGAGGCGTTCGACCGGGCGCGCGGCGGGGTGCTGTTCGTCGACGAGGCGTACGCTCTCTCTCCCGAGGACTCCGGGCGGGACTTCGGGCGGGAGGCCATCGACACGCTGGTGAAGCTGATGGAGGACCACCGGGACGCGGTGGTCGTGATCGTCGCGGGCTACACCCACGAGATGGAGCGGTTCCTCACCGTCAACCCCGGGGTGGCCTCGCGGTTCTCGCGGACCATCACCTTCGATGACTACCTCCCCGAGGAGCTGCTGCGGATCGTCGAGCAGCAGGCCGAGGAGCACGAGTACAGCCTGGCGGAGGGCACCGGGGAGGCGTTGCTCAAGTACTTCACGGAGCTGCCCAAGGGCCCCGCCTTCGGCAACGGCCGCACCGCCCGCCAGACCTTCGAGTCCATGGTGGAGCGGCACGCGGGCCGGGTCGCCCAGCTCGCCGAGACGAGCACGGACGACCTGACCCTGCTCTACCCGGAGGACCTCCCCGAGCTGCCCTTCTGAAGGCCCGCCTCCGCCTGCCGGGGCACCAGCGGCCCCAGTTCGTCGATGAGGGCGGCCCGCGCCTCGGCGAAGACCGGGTCGGCCTGGTAGTCGGAGTGCCCGAGGATCGGTTCGGGAAGTGGGAGCTTCGCGGTCCGTCCGTAGGCCAACGGGTCTTTCAAGGGGCCCCGGTCGACGCCCGGGTCGGGGTCGGCGCAGATGCGGACGGGGCCGCCGATCGGGTCCGTGGCCCGCCACAGATTGCGCCAGCAGTGCACCGAACGGTGCAGCCCGAGCAGCGGCTCGGGACCGAAGTAGGCCGGGAACCACCGCCCGTACAGCCGCTCCAGGGGCGAGCCGTAGGTGAGCAGCGCGACCCGTCGGCGGGTCGCGTCGGGCAGTTGCCAGACGGCGGACGCGGCGAGCACGCTGCCCTGCGAGTGGCCCGAGATGACGAGCCGGCCCCGGGGCGTGGTCGCCGTCCACGCGGACATCCGGGAGGCGAGGTCGGGGACCGCGCGCTCGGCGTAGCACGGGGGCGCGAAGGGGTGGGCGGCGCGCGGCCAGAAGGTGCCCACGTCCCAGAGGATGCCGATGGTGCGGCGGGCCGAGGCGTCCTTGTAGGCGCGGCGGCCGCCGGCGACGAACAGGACGAAGCCGAAGCCGATCAGCCAGGAGCCGGTCGACTGCGCGGCCTCGGCGAACGATTCGATGAGCGGCCAGCTGCCGTCGGCGGCCCGGCCCGGCACCTCGTCACTGCGCCAGGAGCCGACGATCGCGCCTGCCCCGAGCAGCAGGGTGGCCCCGGAGACCACGCCGACGATCCAGGGCGCGGAGTCGGTGAGGGCGGCGGTCGCGCGGATCCGGGCGATGCGGCGGGTGCGGCCCTCGTCGGGCGGTTCGGGGGCGTACTCCGCCTCGATGACCGGGCCGAGGCGGCGGGCGGTGCGCGCGGTGCGGACGATCAGCACCAGCACCGGGACGAGCAGGAGCAGCAGGAGCACCGGGATGACGGAGGCCTGCCAGCTGAGCAGGACCGGTGGCCCGGCGATGTCGCTTTCGTGGCCCATGCCCGGGCTCCCGGGCCCGTCGAGCCAGTCGGCGACGCGCTGGGCCACCCCGCCCGTCATCACGCCGCCGAGGGCGCAGGCGAGCATCGCGACGGCGGGGCCGCCGAGTCCGTGGAGGATGGTGCGCGGTTCGGGGGTTCGCCGGTAGAGGCTCCGGGCGACCAGGGCGAGGACGACGACGAGGACGCCCTGGCCGAGGGCGAGGAGGCGGAAGGCGGTCTCGCCGGGCAGGCTGCCCGAGGACCGCCAGTCCGGGCGCGACCAGGAGGCGTACCCGACGGCGAGGGCGAGCAGGACGAGCGCGGAGCCGGGCAGATAGGTGATGAGGGCCGCGTCCAGCTTGGTGTCGCGGGTCCGTTCGCTGCGGCCCCGGCGGCAGACGACCGCGATGACGACGAGCGCGCACAGGACGATGCCGCCCTCGACGGCCGCGCCGAGCAACCGGGGCACCGGGCCGTCGTCGCTCCGGTCGTGCCGGGCGGCGGCGCCGGCGACGGCCGCGGCGACGGTCAGGAACCCGGCCGCCGTGTGGGCGGCGCGGAGCCGGGCGACGATGCGGCGGCCGTACCAGAAGCCGGGCCTGCCGAGCGCGGGGCGGACCGGGGCGGGCGGGCGCGGGGCCCCGTCCGTGTCCGGATCGGATGCGTCGGGGCCGTGGGCCTCGTAGGCCCCTTCGGGGTCGTGGGCATCGACGTCCCCTTCGTCCAGGGGGCGTTGGGATTCGTACGCGCTCCAGGTCCGGTTGGACAGGTACCACAGGAGTCCCACCAGGGCCGCGGGCACGACGGCGGCCAGGGCGAGGCGGCGGCCGGGCTGGGACCACCAGCCGCCCTGCTGGGCCGACAGGAAGCCGAGCCAGGACCGGCGTTCGGCGCAGGCTTCGGCTCCCGCGCACTGCCAGGCCAGGAGGTCCAGGGCGACCTCGCAGGCGGCCGCGGTGAGCAGCACGGTGAGGCTGAGCGCGATGAGCCGCACCAGCACGCCGTACAGCCGGACCGCACGGGAGCGGCCGGTGGCGGTGGGGCGCATCCAGTGGGCGAGGTTGACCACCATGAACGGCAGGAGCAGCAGCCACAGGGCGCGGGAACCGTTGCCGGAGGTGAGGCCGGACCAGCAGTACGCCTCGGCGACGGGCTCGTCCCGGTAGCGCTCGGGGTGCTTCTCCCCTTGGGCGTCCTCGGTGCGCCGGTACACGGCCGCGGTCTCGTCCCCGGTGACCCGGACGGTGCGGGGGTCGCCCAGCATCTCCTGCGGGGTGGCGCCGCCGACGCCGTGGACGAGCAGTTCCAATGCGGTCCCGGTGTGCTGGGGAGACGGGGAGGAAGGTGGGGACGGGGACGGGGCGGCAGGAGCCAAGGGGAACTCTCTCTCGGGCGCGCCGGCCTCGCGGCCGACGAAGACGTGCACAGGAGCGGGCGGTGCGGGGCCGGGACGCCGTGGGCTCCGGGCGTGGTGGCCCGCCGGCCGCGAGGTCCTCAGGATTCCGGGCGCGGGGCGGGTGCGTGAAGCGGTCTCACGGAATCTCCCCAGGTGATACGCCGGACATGCCTGCGTGGCAGGATGAGCGTGTCGCGCAGGCCGCTGCGGACCGTACGGCAGAGGGAAGGACCGGACCCGGCGTTGAGCGAGAATCAGAACCTGCTCGCGGAGCAGCGACGTGCGCTGATCCTCGACGAGGTGCGCAGGCGTGGTGGGGTCCGGGTCAACGAGCTGACCCGGAAGCTGAACGTCTCCGACATGACGATCCGCCGGGATCTGGACGCGCTGGCCCGCCAGGGCGTCATCGAGAAGGTCCACGGCGGCGCGGTCCCGGTCGTCGAGGCGAGTACGCACGAGCCCGGGTTCGAGGCCAAGTCGGCGCTGGAGCTGAGCGCCAAGGAGGACATCGCGCGGGCGGCGGCGGCGTTGGCGGTGCCCGGCAGCGCGATCGCGCTCTCGGGCGGGACGACCACCTTCGCGCTGGCCCGGCACCTGCTGGACGTGCCGGATCTGACGGTGGTGACCAACTCGGTGCGGGTGGCCGACGTGTTCCATGACGCGCAGCGTCCGGCCGGGGGGCGCGGCGCACGGCCCGGGGCGGCGACGGTGGTGCTGACGGGCGGGGTGCGCACGCCCTCGGACTCGCTGGTCGGGCCGGTCGCGGACCGGGCGATCGACTCCCTCCACTTCGATGTGCTGTTCCTCGGCGTGCACGGGATCTCGGCCGAGGCCGGGCTCTCGACGCCCAATCTCGCGGAGGCGGAGACCAACCGCCGGTTCGTCCGGGCGGCGCGCCGGATCGTGGTCGTGGCCGATCACACCAAGTGGGGCACGGTGGGCCTGAGTTCCTTCGCCACGCTGGAGGAGGTCGACGCGTTCGTCACGGACGCGGGCCTGGCTCCGCGGACGCGCGCGGAGATCGAGGAGCATCTGCCGGGCCTGCTGGTGGCGGGCGACGCCCCCGCCGAGGCCGATGGGGCTCCGCCCGCCGGGGGCTGAGCCGGGCCCTCGGGCTCCGTTCGACTCGGCGGGTCCGCCGGACACCCCATAGGATCGTGAAGTGGCCGTATTCCGGATCGAGCGCTTCTCCCCTCTCCCCGCAGCCGAGGCCTGGCGCCGGGTGACCGACTGGGAACGGCACGCCGCGCAGGTGCCGCTGACCGCGATCTCGGTCCCGACCGGGCTTCCCTCACAGCTGGGGACGGTCTTCGTGGCGCGCACGGGGCTGGGCCCGCTGGCGTTCGACGATCCGATGGAAGTGGTGCGGTGGACGCCGCCCGCCGGGGGCCGGGCCGGGGTCTGCCGACTGGAGAAGCGGGGGTCGGTGGTGCTGGGCCGGGCCTCGATCGACGTGCTTCCCACGGATTCCGGTTCCCATGTGGTCTGGGTCGAGGAACTGCGGGTGCGGCTGGTGCCCCGGTGGGGTGATCCGCTGCTCGCCTCCTCCGGACGGCGGATGTTCGGCAAGGTCCTGGACGCCCTGCTCTCCTCCCCCGGCGACCGGTAGGACCGCCGGGGAGGAGCAGGCGCACCTCGACTTCTCCGCGAAGATCGCCAACGACCGGGTGGCCGATTCGGTACGGGTGATGTGACCGTCACACGATTGACTCGTTTGTCGGTATGACATCCCCGCCACGGCCCCGGAAGGCACCCATTTCATGCCGATCCATCAACCGCAGCAGCAGACCGACGCACACCCCGACCGCACGGGCGTACAGCAGGCCGAGGCCGCCCTCGTGGAGCACTATCCCCGTCTGGTGCGGCTCGCCTACGTCGTCCTGCCGCCGGCGCTCGGGCGGCACCGCCGGGTCCTGGCCGCGCACGCCGTCGTCCAGCGGGCCCTGCCCGCCGCCGGGCTCCGCGCGCGGAGCCCGCGCGTTCCCGGCCAGTCCCGCCGGCCCGGTACTCCGGTGGAGGTGGAGAGCGCGCCGGAGGGCGTCGGACCGGACCGGGCCCCCTCGGGCACGGCGTACGGGTGGATGCGGCTGCGGGTGCTGCGGACGGCGCTGGCCTACGAGCGGCGGCCCCGCTGGTGGCCCGGAAGGCTGCCGGCTCCGGCCGCGCTGCGTCCGGCCGCACCGGTGGTGTGGGGGCTGCGGCTCTTCCCCCGGGCGGGCGGCGTCGACGAACTGGCCCTGGACCGGGCCCTGTCCACGGTGCCCGGGGCGGTCCGGGCGGCGTTCGCCCTGCAGTTGCTGGAGGGGCTGGAGGAGCCCGCGGCGCGGGAGCTGCTGGCCGGGGCCGCGGTGGCGGATCCGGCGGACGCGGTGCGCCGGGCTGCCCGGCTGGGGAGGCCGGACCGGGCCGAGGCACAAGCGATGCTCAGGTCGGGCGAGTTCGACCCGTGCACGGTCCAGACCCGCCCGAGCGACCTGCTGCGGCGCAGGCACCGGGCGCGGGCGGTGGCGGTGGCGGCGGCGCTGTGCGTGGTGGCGGGAGGCCTGGCGGTCGCCGTCGACGCGGGGACGCGGCCCACGGGCGACGACCGGAACCCGGCGGGCGTCGCGGCCCCGGCGCTCGATCCGGCAGGGCTGTTGCGGACATCGGCGGAGCGGTGGGCGGACACCTCGCGCGTCGACTTCACCGCCTGGCCCGCCCGGGGCGGGCGCACGGACGACGGCGAGCTGCTGGGCCGGGCGCTGCGGGCCTGGTCGGGGCCGCCGGGCACGGTCCGGGTGTCCACCACGCCGGGCACGGTCGCGGTCCCGCCCGCGCAGCCGCCCCGGCTGCTGTTCGCGGGCGAGGTGGACGGGGCGGCCGTGGTGCTGTTCCACGACGGCGGGGTCCGGGTGGTGCGGTACGCGGAGCCGCTGTCCGGGTCCGGCGGGGCCGCGCTCGACTTCGCCCGGACGGACGACGCGGACGTGACGACGGGTGCGGCCGTCGTCGTCAGCCGTACGGGCGACAGCGCGCGGTTCCTGCTCGCCCCCTGGATCGCCGGGTCCACCACCCGGGACCTGCTCGCGCCGAACACCCCCGGGCAGCCGCTGGAGGTCGGGCGGGACGGGGTCACCGCCCCGGTGCCCCGGCCCGCCGCGGGCGGCGCGTGCGACTCCTGGCCGGTGCTCCAGCTGCGTTCGTCCGGGAAGATCGTGGAGAAGCACGCCTTCCTGGTGACGGATCTGGGCGACCTGGCGCCCGCGCATCTGACGTACACCCCGAAGCCCGGCCGGGGCGCGCCGGCCCGGCAGCCGCGCGAGGCGACGGGCACCGAGGCGCTGCTCGCCTGGGCGCGGACGGCGTGCTCCCTGCGGACCCTGTCGGGTTCCGGCGTGCGGGCGGTCAACAACTGGGCCTTCGCCGAGCAGAAGCTGCCCGAGGGCGGTGCGTCGGCCGGCTGGCTGTGCACCCGGGCCGACACCTGGCGGGGTCCCGGCCGGGTGCTGGTGCAGTTCCTCGGGCCCGCCGGCTCGCCCACGGCCCCGGCCGCGGTGGTCGCCGACCGCGACGACACGGCCCTGTGCGGCAGGTTCGGGCAGCACGTCCTGGCGGGCACCCACTGGAAGGCGGCCTCCGGCCGGTGGTACGTCCTGGCGGCGGGGAGCCGGGCGGTGAGCCGGATCGAGGCGACCGGGGCCGTGCGGGGAGCGGCGGGCGGGCCGACGCTCTCGGTGCGGGCGCCCCGTGACGCCGAGGTGGAGCTGACGGCGTCGCTGCGCGGCGGCGAAACGCTCACCGCGGTGCGCTGAGCCGGTGCGAGGGCCGGGCCGTCACCGTACCGACGGTCACGAAGCCGCCGTACGGAGTCTCTCGACCGGTCCCGCAAGCCGTCCGGTGCCACACTGGGACAGGTGACGGATCTTGAGCACGGCCCCGGCGACAGCACAGGACGCCCCGACGACTCCGCTCCGCTCTGCCTGGTGACCGGGGCCACCGGTTACATCGGCGGCCGACTGGTACCGGCGCTGCTCGATGCCGGGTACCGCGTGCGCGCGCTGGCCAGAACGCCGCAGAAGCTGCGTGACTACCCCTGGGCCGACCGGGTCGAGGTGGTGCGCGGCGATGTCACCGACGCCGACTCCCTGGCGGAGGCGATGCGGGGCGTCGATGTGGCGTACTACCTGGTGCACGCGCTCGGCACCGGTTCGGACTTCGAGAGGACCGACCGCGAGGCGGCCAGAACCTTCGGAGAGCAGGCGCGGGCGGCGGGGGTGCGCCGGATCGTGTACCTGGGCGGGCTGACTCCGGCGGGAGTGCCGGAGAAGGACCTGTCGCCGCATCTGCGTTCGCGGGCCGAGGTGGGCCACATCCTGCTGGCTTCCAAGGTGCCGACGGCGGTACTGCGCGCGGCGATCGTCATCGGCTCGGGGTCGGCCTCGTTCGAGATGCTGCGGTATCTCACCGAGCGGCTGCCGCTGATGATCACCCCGAGCTGGGTGCGGACCCGGATCCAGCCGGTGGCCGTACGGGACGTCGTCCGGTATCTGGTGGGGTGCGCGAAGCTGCCCGCGGACGTGAACCGGGCCTTCGACATCGGGGGCCCGGACGTCATGTCGTACCGGGACATGATGCAGAGCTACGCCAGGGTGGCGGGGCTGCGGCGGCGGCTGATCCTGCCGGTGCCGGTGCTCACCCCGACGCTCTCCAGCCGCTGGGTCGGTCTGGTCACCCCGGTGCCCAGCTCCATCGCCCGGCCGCTCACGGAATCGCTGCGCCACGAGGTGGTGTGCCGGGAGCACGACATCAAGGAGTACGTCCCCGATCCGCCGGACGGGCCCATCGGCTTCGACCGGGCGTTGCGCCTGGCCCTCAAGCGGATCCAGGAGGCGCGGGTCGACACCCGCTGGTCCAACGCCTCGGTGCCCGGCGCGCCGAGCGACCCGCTGCCCACCGACCCGGACTGGGCGGGCGGCAGCCTCTACCGCGACGACCGGGAGCTGACCGTGCCGGTCGGGCCGGACGCGCTGTGGCGGGTGATCGAGGGCATCGGCGGGGAGAACGGCTGGTACTCCTTCCCGCTGGCCTGGGCGGTGCGCGGCTGGCTCGACCGGCTCGTCGGCGGGGTGGGGCTGCGGCGCGGCCGCCGCGACGCCCAGCATCTGCGGGTGGGCGACTCGCTGGACTTCTGGCGGGTGGAGGAGATCCTGCCGGGCGAACTGCTGCGGCTGCGTGCCGAGATGCGGGTGCCGGGCCTGGCCTGGCTGGAGCTGTCGGTGCGCCGCGACGACCGGGGCCGGACGGTGTACGGGCAGCGCGCCCTGTTCCATCCGCGCGGGCTGTTCGGCCACGCGTACTGGTGGAGTGTGTGGCCCTTCCACTCGGTGGTGTTCGGCGGGATGGCGCGCAACATCGCCGAGGCGGCCGCGGCCGAGGAGAAGCGGCGTGCGTCGATGGCCGACAGTGGTACGGACAACTGAAGGGACGACCGCTATCGTGTGCCCGGCTCCACACGCCTGAGACTGCCGGGAGGTGCACGCGATGGCACGCCGACTCCGTACCGTGGGACGGGAGTTCACCGATTCCGCGCCGATACGTCTGGTGTTCGCCGCCGAGGTGTCCGCGTCGGTGGACGTGGTGTACCACGCGCTCGCCGAGGATGTCGCGTCCTGGCCGTCCTGGTTCACCGCCGTCACCTCCGCCACGCCCACCGACGCGGGCGCGGGCCGCGAGGTGCGGCTGCGGGGCGGGATCAGGTTCCGCGAGACGATCGTGGCCGCCGAACCGGACGCGTGCTACGCCTACCGGGCCGACCAGTCCAACGCCCCGGGTCTCCGGGCCCTGTTGGAGGAGTGGCGGCTCACTCCCGAGGGCTCCGGCACCCGGGTGCAGTGGACCTTCGCGGCCGACGGGACGGGGCTGTTCCGTCTGGTGCTGAGCCTCGCGCGGGCGGGGATGGGCCGGTCCTTCCGGGACGCCGTGCGCCGCCTGGACGCGCGGCTGGCGGCGACGACGCCCTGAACGGCGAGGCCGGAGCAGGCCTCAGCAGGGCCAGCTTCCGGTGGTGAGGAAGTCGTCGATGGCGGCGGTGTACGGGGCGATGTCCAGGCCCTGCTCCTCCAGCCACGAGTCGGAGTAGTACTTGTCCAGGTAGCGGTCGCCCGGATCGCACAGCAGCGTGACGACGCTGCCCTGCTCGCCCCGCTCCACCATCTCGGCGATCAGCTTGAACGCGCTCCACAGCCCGGTGCCCGTGGACCCGCCCGCCTTGCGGCCGATGGCGCGCTCCAGGGCGCGGACGGCGGCGACGCTGGCGGCGTCGGGCACCTTCATCATGCGGTCGATGGCGCCGGGCACGAAGCTGGGCTCCATGCGCGGGCGGCCGATGCCCTCGATGCGCGAGCCGCGCTCGCTCGTGGCGAGCGGGTCGTGGTTGGTCCAGCCGTCGAAGAAGCAGGAGTTCTCCGGGTCGGGCACGCAGATGCGGGTGTCGTGCTGGAGGTAGTGGACGTAGCGGGCGATGGTCGCCGAAGTGCCGCCGGTCCCGGCGGTGGCGACGATCCAGGCGGGCTCCGGATAACGCTCCAGGCGCAGCTGCTGGTAGATCGACTCCGCGATGTTGTTGTTGCCGCGCCAGTCGGTGGCGCGCTCCGCGTAGGTGAACTGGTCCATGTAGTGCCCGCCGGTCTCGGCGGCGAGAGCGGCGGACTGTTCGTACATGGTGCGCGAGTCGTCCACGAAGTGGCACCGTCCGCCGTGGAATTCGATGAGGCGGGTCTTCTCCGGGCTGGTGGTGCGCGGCATCACGGCGATGAACGGAACGCCGATCAGCTTGGCGAAGTACGCCTCCGACACGGCGGTCGAGCCGCTGGACGCCTCGATGACCGGCTTGTCGGGCCGGATCCAGCCGTTGCAGAGCCCGTACAGGAAGAGCGAGCGGGCCAGGCGGTGCTTGAGGCTGCCGGTGGGATGCGTCGACTCGTCCTTGAGGTAGAGGTCGATGCCCCACGGCTCGGGCAGCGGGAAGCGCAGGAGGTGGGTGTCGGCGGAACGGTTCGCGTCGGCCTGGACCTTGCGGACGGCCTCCTTCAGCCAGGCCCGGTACTCCGGGTCGCTGCGGTCGATGTCCACGGTCGCCCTGGCCCCGTGCCCGGCTGCGTGCTCACTGGTGTCCATGGGCCTGCTCCTGTTGGTCCTCGATCCGATGCTCGCGCCTCCACGATATGCACCCCACCTGCGCAAACGGTCACTT
The DNA here is from genome assembly GCF_044766265.1 of Streptomyces sp. NPDC102283. Classification (NCBI taxonomy): domain Bacteria; kingdom Bacillati; phylum Actinomycetota; class Actinomycetes; order Kitasatosporales; family Streptomycetaceae; genus Streptomyces; species Streptomyces sp. NPDC102283. The sequence continues at coordinate 19,128 of NZ_JBIWLQ010000024.1, read as the reverse complement.
TGATGGTCCATAGCACTGCCTTTGACCGCCGCCTGCGGGGGCGGCGACGACGGGCGGTGCGGGCGAGGGCCCGTCGTGCTTCCGGGCCCTCTGGCGGTCCGGCCCGCGCCGGGGCACACTGCACAGCAGGGAGTGGTGTCGAAGGGGGGCGAATCCGCCATGGCGGACGTCGAGTTCAGTGCGTCGGGGGTCAGGATCGAGCGGTTCACCAGATCGCTGACCAGGGCTGGTCAGGTGGTGGTGAAGGACGGGCGACTGTCCCTGCTCACGAGCAACGGGCGGGAGATCGACAGCGCCCCGCTGGGCTCGGTCAGCGCCCGCAAGTGGTGGTTCATCGCGGCGGATTCCGTCATCGCCCGGGTGAACGGGGTGCGCTACCGGTTGACGATGGGGCAGCGCAGCCGCAGACGCGACGGGGCTGCTCCGTTGCGGCGTTTCCTGGAGACGCTGCGCAGCGCCCGCGGCCGCCGGGGCTGACGGGGCGGGAGGCGCAGGGGCGGTCCGGTTCCCGGGCCGCCCGACCGCGCCGCGAGTTGCGGGACCGTATCGCCTGGGCCACGCTGGACCCATGTCACTGAAGGTGCACCCTCGGTGACAGAGTGATCCGCTCCACGGACCGGATCGCGCGACACGAGCAGACACGACAAGAGCAGAGCGGATTCGGCAGTCAGTCGTCCGCCGGCCCCGTTCGTGTCTCTTCTCTTCTTCCGGACCTATTTCGGGGAGTCGCAGCCGTGATCAGCGAGCCAAGCAGGCACTGCACGGTGGAGCTCCAGGCCCTGCCGTCGCGGATCGGTCAGGTCCGCAGAATCATTTCGGCGCAACTGCGCTACTGGCATCTCGATCCTCTGATCGACCAGGCGGCCCTGGGCGTCACCGAGCTTCTCACCAATGTTCACCGGCACGCGCAGCCGGACAAGTCATGCACCGTCGACATCGAGCTGCTGCTCGACCGTCTGACGGTCTCCGTCCACGACCACGACCCGCGCCTGCCCACGGTGAACGAGGCGGACTCGTTCGCCACGTCGGGCCGGGGCCTGGCCCTGATCGCGGCCGTCAGCGAGAGCTGGGGCGTGCGGCCGATCGGCTCGGCCGGGAAGGCCGTCTGGTTCACCCTGCCGGCGGCCACCGGCGCCTCGACCCTGCCACCGCTCGCGGTCTACGGGTCGATGACCGACGGGCCGTTCGGGGCCGTGACCATCACCCCCGACGACATCGTGGCCATGCCCGCCCGGTCGGCCGTCGTCGGCTGACCGGGCGGGCAGGGGCCGGGCCGAACGGAGTGCGACGGAGCGGCTTCGCCCCGCCGCGCTCCGGGCCGGCCACGGGGTCACGCCCGACCGGCGACCGCGGCCCGGCCGAACCGCTCGTCCAGCACGGACAGCCGGCGCCAGCGCTCGTCCTCGTCGATCTCCCCCGCGGCGATACGACGGCCGAGCAGCCCGATCGGCGAGGACTCGCCGGGGACGGCGTTGGTGAACACCGTCCGCCCGACGTCGAACCGGCGGCCGCTCAGGCCAGGGCGGCGAGGGGGTCGTCGAGGACCGGCTGCCAGGCCAGCTCGGCGGCGCCCACCAGGCTGTTGTGGGCCAGGGTGCACGGCAGGATCGGCACGCTGCCGCTGCGCCCCCACAGGCTCCGGTCGGCGACGACGGCGCGCAGCCGCTCCGGGTCCGCCTCCAGCAGGTCGCGGTGGAGCCCGCCGAGGATGATCCGGTCCGGGTTGAGGATGTTGACCAGCCCGGCGAGCCCCAGCCCCAGGCGGTCGATCAGCGCCTCGGCCGCGTACCGCACGGCGGGGTCGCCGTACTCCGCGCGGAGCAGGTTCCCGGCCTGCTTGAGGAGGGACTCCTCGGGGCCCGGTTCGCGTCGGGCGGTGGTGAGGAAGGCCAGCGGGTCGGTCTCCACGTCGAGGCAGCCGCGTCCGCCGCAGTGGCAGGGCCGCCCCTCGGGGTTCACGGTGAGATGGCCCACCTCCAGCGCGAGGCCCGAACTCCCGCTGTGCAGGCGACCGTCGAGCACCAGAGCCCCGCCGACACCCCGGTGTCCGGTGGCCACGCACAGGAGGTGCTGGGCGCCGCGGCCCGCGCCGTGGCGGTGCTCGGCCAGCGCCGTGAGGTTGACGTCGTTGCCGGTGAAGGCGGGTCCGGTGATGCCCGCCTCACGTACGCAGGCGGCGAAGATGTCCCGGACCGGGGAGCCGGCGGGCCAGGCGATGTGCAGCGGATTGAGGGCGGTGCCCTCCGGCTCGGCGACCGCGGAGGGCACCGCGAGACCGGCCCCGACGCAGCGCAGCCCGCTCTCGCGCAGCAGCCCCGCCCCCGCTTCCACGACCTCGCCGAGCACCTGTGCGGGGTCGGCCATCACCGCGACGCAGCCCGGCGATGTGGCGACGATCCGGCCGCCGAGCCCGACGAGCGCGGCCCGGAAGCCGTCGGAGTGCACCTGGGCCGCGAGGACGACGGGGCCGGTCTCCAGGACGGACAGCCGGTGCGAGGGGCGACCCTGGGATCCGGCCGCCGCCCCCGGGCTGGAGTCGACCCGGATCAGCCCGAGTGCCTCCAGTTCCGCGGCGACCGCCCCGGCGGTGGCGCGGGTGACGCCGAGTTCGGAGGTGAGCACGGCCCGGGTGGGGGCGCGTCCGGTGTGGACCAGTTCCAGCGCGGGCCCGAGCGCACCGCGGCCCCTCTCCAACTTCGTCCGGGTGGTGGTCGCCTTGCCGTTCATGGGGGCGAGTCTCCCATGATCCGGAGGCGCCCCGGACGCCCAGGGCAGGTCCGGGGATCTTGTTCCGGCCACGGCCGGGGCCCCGGAATGTACGGCGTGCAGCCGTGTTGCGTCCCTCGCCGGAGCGCCCCTATGCTGAGTTTGTGCCGCAACTAAACAAACTGCGGACGGCCCTACCGGGGGGATCTGGCGGAGACACCGCCCCACCCTCGTCGGCCCGCCTCCGTACCGCGCTGACCGTGTTCTTCGCCCTCGACGGGTTCCTCTTCGCCGGCTGGGTGGTCCGTATCCCGGCCATCAAGCAGCAGACCGGAGCCTCCGCCTCCACCCTCGGCCTCGCCCTGCTCGGCGTCTCCGCCGGGGCGGTCATCACCATGATGCTCACCGGCCGGCTCTGCCGCCGTTACGGCAGCCACGCCGTCACCGCGGTCTGCGGGGTGCTGCTCCCCCTGAGCATCGCCCTGCCCGCCCAGACCCACTCCGCGCTCTCCCTCGGTCTCGTGCTGCTGGTGTTCGGCGCGGCGTACGGCGGGATGAACGTGGCGATGAACAGCGCCGCCGTCGACCTGGTCGCCGAACTGCGCCGGCCCGTGATGCCGAGCTTCCACGCCGCGTTCAGCCTCGGCGGCATGGTCGGCGCCGGACTCGGCGGGCTGGTCGCGGGGGGCCTGGCCGCGTCCACGCACCTCTTCCTGCTGGCCGGGACCGGTCTCCTCGTCACCGCCTTCACCGGACCCGTCCTGCTGCGCCACCGCCCGGCACCCGCCGCTCCGCAGACCGTCGAACGGCGGGCGCCCGAGCAGCGGCTGTCGCCCCGGGCCCGCCGCGTCGTCGCGCTCTTCGGCGTGATCGCCCTGTGCACGGCGTACGGGGAAGGGGCCCTCGCCGACTGGGGCGCGCTGCACCTGGAGCAGGACCTGGGCGCGCACCCCGGGCTGGCCGCCACCGGATACGCGCTGTTCGCCCTGACGATGACGGCGGGGCGGCTGACCGGGACCATGCTGCTGGAGCGGCTCGGCCAGACCCGCACCCTCGTCCTCGGCGGCGCGACGGCCTCGGCCGGAATGCTGCTGGGCTCGCTGGCGCCGACCACCTGGCTGGCGCTGGCCGGGTTCGCGGTCACCGGCCTCGGGCTCGCCAACATCTTCCCCGTCGCGGTGGGACGGGCGGGCGAACTGGCCGGTCCCAGCGGGGTCGCCGCGGCGTCGACGCTCGGCTACGGCGGGATGCTGCTCGGCCCGCCCGCGATCGGCTTCCTCGCCGACTGGTTCTCCCTGCCGCTGGCCCTGACGACGGTGGCCCTGCTGGCCGCGGCGGCGGCCGCACTGGGATACGGGGCCCGCAACGCCACGTCGGACGCGCACACCTGATCGCCCGCACACCTGGTCGATTGAGTAGCCGTACTCAGGCAGGACCCGCTCCCCCGGCGCACGATGGAAGCCTCGACCGAGCAAGAAGCAGAGCGAGAAGCAGGGGAGCACACCATGAAGCGTCTGACCGACCACCCGCACCTGAACACCCTGGTCCGGCTGACCTTCCGCAACCCCGCTTCCCTGATCTACCTCGGGCTGGTGCTCGCGGCGACGCTCTTCGTCGCCGTGGACACCCTGTTCGTCGCCCACGAGGACGCCTCGTTCTCCGGCGTCTGGCTGTTCCTCCTCGCGGCCCCGACGATCTTCCTGTTCCTCCTCGGCGGCTCCCTGGCGGGCGCCGGGGCGGGCGGGCCCGCGTGGTTCCTGGTGCTCGGTCTGGTGGTCTCGGTCCTCGTCCAGTCGCTGGCCCTCGGCTGGTTCGTCCGTCTGGTGCGCAGGGCCGGAGCGGCCGGATCCGCACACCCGCGGGGCATCTGACCCCGGGGCCTTTCCCGCGGCCCCCTGGCACAATCGCCGCCATGCGGATCGCCGAGCACATCGCGTCGTTGTCCGAGGAAGGGCGGCTGCTCACGGCCGCCGCCGAGCGGGCCGGAACGGGGGCTTCGGTCCCGACCTGCCCGGGCTGGCAGATACGCCATCTGCTGCGGCACACCGGCTCGGTGCATCGATGGGCGGCGGCGTTCGTCACTGAAGGGCATACGGCCTACCGGCCCGCGGGCGGTGAACCCGCGCTCGACGGCGCCGAACTCCTCAACTGGTTCCGCGAGGGCCATCGTCATCTGGTCCGGTCCCTGGAGGAAGCCCCCGTCGACCTGGACTGCTGGACCTTCCTGCCGGCCCCCTCGCCCCTGGCGTTCTGGTCCCGCCGCCAGCTGAACGAGACGACCGTGCACCGCGTGGACGCGGAATCGGCGCTCGGCGGACCGCTGACCCCGGTGCCGGCGGACCGGGCCGCCGACGGCATCGACGAACTCCTCACCGGCTTCCACGCCCGGCCCAAGAGCCGGGTCCGCTCCAGGACGCCCCGCACGTTGAGGGTGCGGGCCGTGGACACGGAGGCGGTCTGGACGGTACGGATCTCGCAGGACCCGCCGGAGGCCGTACGTTCGGCGGCCACGGCCACCCGGGACGGCGGCGCCGACACGGAACGCTTCGACTGCGAGCTGAGCGGCACGGCGGAAGGGCTCTACCTCACCCTCTGGAACCGACTGCCGCTCACCGCCGTCACCCTGCGCGGCGATCGCTCGGTGGCCCGGATCTGGACGGACAACTCCGCGGTCACCTGATGACCGCCGCCGGCCCCAGGGGCCCCGGGGTGTATCCGGCCCCGATCCGCCCGACACACCCTGGTCCCAGCCGAGCCAGCCGGGGCGGACCAGCCCCGATTCGTAGGCGAGGACGACGAGTTGGGCCCTGTCGCGGGCTCCGAGCTTGACCATCGTGCGGCTGACGTGGGTCTTCGCGGTGAGCGGGCTGACGACCAGTCTGCGGGCGATCTCCGCGTTCGACAGCCCGATGCCGACCAGCGCCACCACCTCCCGCTCCCGTTCGGTGAGCCGGGCGAGCGGGGCGGCCGTCGGTTCCTTGGAGCGGGCGGCGAACTCCGCGATCAGCCGGCGCGTCACCCTCGGTGAGAGCAACGCGTCCCCGCCGACCACCGCCCGCACCGCGCGCAGGATTTTGTCCGGCTCGGTGTCCTTGACCAGGAAGCCCGAGGCGCCGCTGCGGATGGCCTCGCAGACGTACTCGTCGAGTTCGCAGGTGGTGAGCATGACCACCTTCACCTCGTTCAGGTCCGGGTCGCCGGTGATCCGCCGGGTGGCGGCCAGCCCGTCCAGGCGAGGCATGCGGATGTCCATCAGCACGATGTCGGGGCGCAGTTCGCGCACCAGGCGGACCGCCTCCTCGCCGTCTGCGGCCTCTCCGGCGACCTCGATGTCCGGCTGTGCCCCCAGCAGGGCGCGGAAGCCCGCCCGTACGAGTTGGTCGTCGGCGAGCGTCACACGGATCACGGTGTCTCCTCGGGGGGCTCCGGTGCGGTCCGGCGTCGGTCGCGGTCCGGCGCGGTGAACGGCAGTTCGACGGGAACCCGGAAGCCGCCGTCCGGGCGCGGGCCCGCCTCGATCGTGCCACCGAGGGCGGCGGCCCGCTCCCGCATCCCGACGAGTCCGTTGCCGCCGCCGCCCGCGTCGTCCGCGGTGGCGGATCCCTCGTCGTCGACGCGGAGCCGGATGCGCCCGGAGCCCTGGCCGATGCGCACCAGGGCCGTACGGGAGCCGGAGTGGCGGACGACGTTGGTCAGGGCCTCCTGGACGATGCGGAAGGCGGCGAGGCCGGCGCCGGGCGGGACGACGGCCGGATCGCCCTCGCTCTCCACGGTGGCGGTGAGCCCGGCGGACGCCGCCTGTTCGACGAGCTCGGGAAGCCGGTCGAGGCCGGGGGCCGGGGAGGTGGGAGCGTCGCCGGGCGTACGGAGGTTGGCGAGCACCTGACGTACCTCGTCGAGCGCCTCCTTGCTGGCCCCCTTGATCGCGGTGAGGGCGGACCTGGCCTGTTCCGGATCGGAGTCGAGCAGCGCGAGTCCGACACCGGCCTGCACGTTGATGACGGAGATGGAGTGGGCCAGCACGTCGTGGAGTTCGCGGGCCGTGCGCAGCCGTTCCTCGTCGGCCCGCCGCCGCTCCGCCGCCTCGCGCTCCGCGCGGGCGGCGGCCCACTGCTCGCGGCGCACCCGCAGCAGTTCGGCTGCGGCCACGACGGCCAGGACCCACGCGGTGATGAAGACCTGCTGCGTCCAGGGTGCGGCCCCGTCCCCGTCCGGCGGCAGCCATCGGTACAGCCAGTGGGAGACCAGGACGTGCCCGGCCCACAACCCGCCCAGCGACCACCAGGCCGCCTTCCGGTGCCCGGCGACGATCGCGCCGAAGCAGCCGACGGCGACGGCGACGAACACCGGCCCGTACGGATAGCCCGCCGCGAGGTAGACCAGGGTCACCGCGCAGGTGGTGGCCACGGCGGCCACGGGGCGGCGGTGGCGGAAGAGCAGCACGACGACCGCGACGAACAGCAGCAGCCGGGCGGCCAGGTCCAGGGGCCGGCGGTCCTGCCCGTGCTCGGCGAAGCCCGTGCCGACCACGACGAACACCAGCAGCACGGCCGTCGACGCCCAGGGCAGGCCGGCGGGCGTCCGGGAACGCACGCCGGACAGCCACGCCGGCGGGCCTCCCCGCCGGCCCGGCTCTCCGGGAGGCCGGCCGCCCGGAAAGCCGCGGGAATGACCGCCGCCCCGGTCCGGCGGTTGTTGTTCGTCCCTTGGCGGCCACGCTAGACGGCGGACGGGCGCGGGAGCGTCCGCCGTGCGTGGTGATCACCCGTACTCCGTGGGGAGTACGGCGCCGGGGAAGGGCGGCCCTAAGGCTTGACCGCGGGCAGGCCCACCGAGCGGGCGAGTTCACCGGCGGCCTGCCGGAACAGCGGCTCGCGCGCCTCGACGACCCGGTTGAACTGACCGAACAGCTCGAAGGAGACCAGGCCGAACAGCTGGGCCCAGGCGGCGACCAGGGCCGCCACGGCGGCCGGAGGCACGTCCGGGGCGAACTCGGCGGCCATCCGCTCCGCGTCGGAACGCAGCTCCGGGGCGAGGGAGGGCACGGCGAGGTCCTCGGCCCGGGACGCGGCACGGACGATGTCGATGAAGACCAGGCCCACCCGGGACGCGGGCCCCACCGTGTCCATCGGGGCGATGTATCCGGGGACGGGCGAACCGTAGATCAGGGCGTACTCATGAGGATGGGCGAGCCCCCACTCCCGTACGGCACAGGCCACCGCGATCCAGCGTTCGGCGGGCGGGACGGCCCCGGCCCGCTCCCCCGCCGCCCGCTCCGCGACCTCGCCGATCGCGTCGAACGCGTCGACGATGAGCGCGGTGAGCAGGTCGTCGCGGCTGGGGAAGTAGCGGTAGAGCGCGGAGGAGACCATGCCCAGCTCCCGGGACACGGCCCGCAGCGAGAGCTTCGCCGCGCCCTCCTCCGCGAGCTGCTTCCTGGCCTCGTCCTTGATGGCCGCGGTCACTTCGATGCGGGCGCGTTCCCTGGCCCCTCGGATGGTGCTCATGCGATCAGTCTGCCACACACATGGAGCACCGACCAGAAACAAGAGCGGACGCCAATGACGAGAGCAGTGCTCTTGCTTTGAGGCCGCAGCCCGTGCACACTGATCTCAAGCGAGAGCACTGCTCTCCCAACATCGCGGGAGTCACCCATGTCGCAGCAGCCCTACTACCTCCGGGCGAGCGCCTCCGCCGACCGCCTCAACAGAATCGTCGGCCGGCTGGCCCGACACGGCATCAGCCTGATGGGATCGGCCGAGCTGTCGGTGCGCGGGCGAAAGAGCGGTCAGATGCAGCGCGTCCCGGTCAACGCCCACGCCTTCGAGGGAGAGCGGTACCTCGTCTCGGCCCGGGGCCACTCGCAGTGGGTGCGCAACATGCGCGTCGCGGGCGGCGGAGAGCTGCGCCTGGGGCGCAAGGTGAGCGGCTTCACCGCCGTGGAGATCGCCGACGACGCGCAGAAGGCCCGGATCATCCGGGCTTATCTGGAGCGGTGGGGCTGGGAGGTCAACCAGTACTTCCAGGGGATCACGGCGAAGTCCACGGACGCCGAACTGCTGGCGGCCTGCCCGGACCACCCGGTCTTCCGCATCACGGCCGAGGCATGACCGCGCCCCCGTGGCCGTACGGGCGACGGGGGCGCGGTCGACGACGAGCGGGGCGCTAGCGATCCATCGCGGACAGCGCCCGCTGCGCCAGCGGGTGCGTACGGACCAGCTCGGCCAGCGACGTCGTCCCCCGGGTGATCCCGGCGAACGCCTTCCACGCCGGCCGGAAGCCGGTCAGCACCGCGTGCAGAAGCCCTGGACGCCGCTCGAACAGCTTGAGCATGCGACGGCCGACGCCCATCTCGACGCCGAGACCGGCCTTGATGGCGAAGGCGTAGTTGAGGGCCTGGCGTCGGGCGTCCACCGCGTCGTGCGACTCGGCGATCCTGACCGCCCACTCCCCCGCGAGCCGACCCGAGCGCAGCGCGAAGGAAATGCCCTCGCGGGTCCACGGCTCCAGCAGTCCGGCCGCGTCCCCGCAGACCACGACCCGGCCGCGGGAGAGCGGCGAGTCGTCGCTGCGGCAGCGGGTGAGATGGCCCGAGGAGACGGCCGGCTCGAACCCGGCGAGGCCGAGGCGGGCGATGAAGTCCTCCAGATACCGCTTGGTGCCCGCGCCGTCGCCGCGCGCCGAGATGACGCCCACGGTGAGGGTGTCCCCCTTCGGGAACACCCAGCCGTAACTGCCCGGCATCGGGCCCCAGTCGATGAGCACCCGGCCCGCCCAGTCCTCCGCGACGGTGGCCGGGACCGGGATCTCCGCCTCCAGGCCGAGGTCGACCTGATCGAGCTTCACCCCGACATGGGCTCCTATCCGGCCCGCGCTGCCGTCCGCGCCGACGACCGCCCGCGCGAGCACCGTCTCGCCACCGGCCAGCACCACGGCGACCGTCCGCCGGTCGGGCACGGCGGGGCCGTGCTGCTCGACCCGCACCACCGATGCCCCGGTGCGCAGTTCGGCCCCGGCCTTCTGCGCCTCCTCGACCAGGCCGGCGTCGAACTCCGGGCGGTTGATGAGTCCGAAGAGCATGCGCCGGGAGCGGCGGGTACGCGACAGCTTGCCGTTGAGCGAGAAGGTGACCGCGTGGATGCGGTCCTTCAGGGGCAGTTCGAACCCCGGCGGCAGGGAGTCCCGTGAGAACCCGATGATTCCCCCGCCGCAGGTCTTGTAGCGCGGCAGTTCCGCCTTCTCCAGCAGCAGGACTCTTCGGCCCGCCACGGCGGCCGCGTACGCCGCCGATGCGCCGGCCGGTCCGGCGCCGACCACGACGACATCCCACACGGACGACTCTTCCGGCTCACGTCCGGCGTCTGCGTTCTCGCTGCTCACGATGTGCTTCTGCTCCTGATCCGACCAGTGGCCCCATGCTGCTCACGGCATCCTACGGCGCGTTCCCGCCAAACCCTCCTGTGGGAGGATCGGCCATGATTTCGTCGTACATGCGTCGCCGCACAGGCAGCGTCGCGCACGGTCGCGTACACACCGCGCCCTACCCATAACGTCGCACCCACGAGGAGCGTGCCCATGACCGCCCGTCCGATTCCCGAGACCGTCGCCTCGCTGATGCCCCGCGCCCGGGAGGAACTGGCCGAGCTGGTGGCGTTCCAGTCGGTGGCGGACCCGGCGGTGTTCCCGAGGAGCGAGTGCGAGGGCGCGGCGAACTGGGTCGCCGATGCCCTGCGCGCCGAGGAGTTCACGGACGTCGCCCTGCTGGACACCCCCGACGGCACCCAGTCGGTCTACGGGTTCCTGCCCGGTCCGGCCGGGGCCCCGACCGTGCTGCTCTACGCGCACTACGACGTGCAGCCTCCGCTGGACGAGTCGGCGTGGATCTCCCCGCCGTTCGAGCTGACCGAGCGCGACGGCCGCTGGTTCGGCCGGGGCGCGGCCGACTGCAAGGGCGGGTTCATCATGCACCTGCTCGCGCTGCGCGCCCTCAAGGCGAACGGCGGCGTCCCGGTCTCGGTGAAGGTGATCGCCGAGGGCTCCGAGGAGCAGGGCACCGGTGGTCTGGAGCGGTACGCGGAGGCGCACCCGGAGTTGCTGGCCGCCGACACGATCGTCATCGGCGACACCGGGAACTTCCGGGTCGGGCTGCCGACGGTCACGGCGACGCTGCGCGGGATGACGATGCTGCGGGTGCGGCTCGACACCCTCGAAGGGAACCTGCACTCGGGGCAGTTCGGCGGCGCGGCCCCGGACGCGCTGGCCGCGATGATCCAGCTGCTGGCCTCGCTGCGCGCCGAGGACGGGACGACCACGGTCGACGGTCTGACGGGCGACGCCGACTGGGACGGGCTCCAGTACCCGGAGGCGGAGTTCCGCCAGGACGCCAAGGTGCTGGACGGGGTGGAGCTGATCGGCACGGGCACGGTCGCGGACCGGATCTGGGCCCGTCCCGCCGTCACCGTCATCGGCATCGACTGCCCGCCGGTCGTCGGCGCGACGCCGTCCGTGCAGGCGAGCGCGCGGGCGCAGATCAGCCTGCGCGTGCCGCCGGGCCAGGACGCCGCCGAGGCGACGAAGCTGCTCACCGCCCACCTGGAGTCCCGCGCCCCCTGGGGTGCGCGGGTACGGGTGGAACAGGTGGGCCAGGGCCAGCCGTTCCGCGCGGACATGACCAGCCCGGCGTACACGGCGATGGCGGACGCGATGCGGGACGCCTACCCGGGCCAGGAGATGCAGTCGTCCGGGATGGGCGGCTCCATCCCGCTGTGCAACACGCTCGCGGGCCTCTACCCGGAGGCGGAGATCCTGCTGATCGGGCTGAGCGAGCCCGAGGCGCAGATCCACGCGGTGAACGAGAGCGTGTCGCCCGAGGAGCTGGAGCGGATGTCGGTCGCCGAGGCGCTGTTCCTGCGGAACTACGCGGAGTCGAAGAAGGTCTGACCTCCTGAGGCCGCCCCACGGGGGCGGCCTCGACCGCCGCTACGCGCTCGGCGAAGTCGCCCGGAGCGTAGGTCCGTGCGGCGGACGTCCGCCCCTGCGTACGTTCGCCGCATGGATCTCGTCGAGGTGACTCCCCAGCTGCACATGTTCCGCTTCCGGATCGGCCAGGCCTATCTCTGGCGCGACGGGACGGAGCTGTCCCTGATCGACGCGGGTGACGTCGATGCGGCGGCCGCGATCGAGGACGCTGTCCGCACGCTCGGCCTCGACCCGGCCGGGATCCGGCGCATCGTCGTCACCCACGGCCACCGCGACCACTACGGGGCCGCGCAGGAGCTGGCCGACCGGCACGGCGCCGAGATCATCGCCCACACGCTGGACGCCCCGGTGGTACGGGGCGAGCGCCCCGTAGCGGAGCCGGACCTGCTGGACTGGGAACTGCCGCTGTGGGAGCACGGGCTGACCTGCCCCGACGCCCCGCCCACCCGGGTCGACCGCGAGGTGACCGGCGGTGAGGTGCTGCCGTTCGGCGACGGCGCGCGGGTGGTCCACGCCCCCGGGCACACAGCGGGCTCCATCGCCCTCCATCTGCCGCTCCACGGCGTGCTGTTCACCGGGGACGCCGTCGCCTCCGCGGAACAGGTGATGCTCGGCGTGTTCAACGTGGACCGCGCCGGAGCGGCGGCCACGTTCCGGCGACTGGCCGCGCTCGCGCCGCGTACCGTCTGCGTCGGTCACGGCGACCCGCTCACCGAGAACGCGGCCTCGTTGATGGAGGCGGCGGCGAACGGCGCGTGAGCGCCGCCCGCGCGGAGGCCCGCCGTGTAGCCCGGCACCCCGCTCAGCCCACCGGCACCCCTGCCTCCAGGTTGAGCACCGTCGACCGCTCGCGCGCCCGCAGGGCCCAGCGCAGCCGCTCGTACCGGGTGGGCGGCAGCATCCCGGCGGCCTCCTCCTCGGTGACGAAGCGCCAGCCGCGCAGCTCGGAGCCGGGCAGGAGCAGGCGGCCGACGTCCTCGGAGCGCAACAGGCCGCCGTCGAAGAGGAAGCGCAGCCCGCCGTAGCCGGGCGGGGCGGGCGACTCCCAGTCGACGAGCAGCAGGGTGGGAACGCGGTCGAGGCGCAGGCCTATCTCCTCGGCGACCTCACGGATCCCGGCCTGCGCGGGAGCCTCGCCCGCCTCCACAACACCGCCGGGGAACTCCCACCCCGGTTTGTACGTGGGGTCGACGAGCAGCACCCGGTCCTGCTCGTCGAAGAGCAGAACCCCGGCGGCCACCGTCTCGGCGGTCGGCTCCGGGCTCTGGACGATCGGGCACGTCGCGGCGTTCCCGGTGCGCACGGCGTCCGCGATCCGCTCGGCGGTCTCCCGGGGTGTGAGGGCGCTGTTGTCGACCAGATGGGCATCCTCGGTGATCCAGTCGAGGGCGTCGCGATACGGTCCGATGTGCTCGTACGCCCACCGGCGCACCCGCTCGCACTGCTCCTCGTCGCCGGGAAACTCCTCGCGGCCCGCGATCCGGCTGCGCAGGATCGTTTCCTCAGGTGAGAGCGCCACATGCCGGACGGGAATGCGCCGGGAGGCGAGCCCTCCGAAGATCTCGTCGCGGTACTCCTGCCGCAGCAGGGTCATCGGCACCACCAGCACCCCTGGCACCTCGGCGAGCAGCGCCGCCGCCGTGTCCACCACGAGCCGCCGCCAGATCGGCAGGTCCTGGAAGTCGGTGACCTCGGCGAGCCTCTTCTGCGGCAGCAGACCGCGCAGCCCCGCGCCGGTGACCTCCGGGTCGTACAGCGTGCTGTTCGGGATCAGATCGATCAGTTCGCCCGCGGCGCTGGTCTTGCCCGCACTGAACGCACCGTTGATCCAGACGATCACGGTTCCCCCTCTTCCGTAGCCCCCTGTGGCTTGCCCGCAACACCCTGCCGCGGAAACCCCGCGGCGGCGACGGCATTGTCCCGATGCGGCCGTCCGGCCCGCGAAGCGTGGCCCAGGGGGCGCCCGGCCTGACGAACCGGGCGCTCCCTGGAGGCGGTTGGAGGCGGGAGGCCCTGGAGGCGCGTTCCGAAGCTCCCGCCTGCTCCGCGCGGACGGCGCTACTTCCGAAACACTCCCTGGCGCAGCGCGATGGCTGCCGCCGCCGCGCCGACCAGACCCGCGTCGGCGCCCATCACGGCGGGCGCCACGGTCAGCCGCCGGAGGTAGGAGAGCGTGGCGTAGTCGCGCAGGCTGCGGCGCAGCGGCACGAAGAGCACGTCGCCGGCCCCGGCGACTCCCCCGCCGACCACCGCGATGTCGAGGTCGGCCAGGGTGGCGGTGGCGGCGATACCGGCCGCCAGCGCCTGGGCGGCCCGCTCGTAGGAGGCGATGGCGACCGGGTCTCCGGCGCGGGCGGCGACGGCCACCGCGGCGGCCGTCGCGTCGCCGTCCGGGCCGGGCCGCCAGCCGTTCTCCAGCGCGCGGCGGGCGATGTTGGGACCGCTGGCGATGCCCTCGACGCAGCCGCGCGCACCGCAGGGGCACGGGTCGCCGTCCAGGTCGACGCTGATGTGGCCGATGTGGCCGGCGTTGCCCGAGGGGCCGGGACGCGGGGTGCCGCCGAGGACGAGGCCGCCGCCGACGCCCGTCGACACGACGAGGCACAGCGCGTTGTCGTAGCCCCGGGCAGCGCCGAGCCAGTGCTCGGCGGCCGTCATCGCGACCCCGTCGCCGACCAGTGCGACCGACAGTCCGCCCGTCGTCTTGTGCACCCGTTCCACCAGCGGGAAGTCCCGCCAGCCGGGGACGTTGACCGGGCTGACCGTGCCGGCGGCGGCGTCCACCGGACCGGCGCTGCCGATGCCCACGGAACCGGCGCGGCCCCACTGCGGCGAGGCCATCAGCTCGCCCAGCACCTCGTCCACGGCGCCCATGACCGCCTCGGCGCCCTCCCGGGCGGGCGTCGGCCGCTGCGCCCGTACGGACAGGGATCCGTCGCCGTCCACCAGCGCTCCGGCGATCTTGGTGCCGCCGATGTCGAGCGCGGCGACGAGGTCGGTATGCATCGGTGTGGGCTCTCCGGATCGCTGAAGGGGCGGGACCTGCGGGTTCCGTCCATAGTCTGCACAGTCTCCATTCTGTTGACAACGTTGTCCAGGGCCTATGCTCGACGCCACGGCCTCCGTTCACCCCGGCGACGCCCCACCAGGCCCCGCTCGGCGCCGGCCGGAGCACCGCAGCCCCGCCCGTAATCCGACGACAGGACAGCGCACGTGGACCGGACCGCCCGTCATTCCGAGACCCGCTACGGCAACCGGCCGACCATGAAGGACGTGGCGGCCCGCGCCGGAGTCGGCCTGAAGACGGTCTCCCGGGTGGTGAACAGCGAGCCCGGCGTCACGCCCGACACCGAGCGCCGCGTGCAGGAGGCGATCGACGCGCTCGGCTTCCGCCGCAACGACAGCGCCCGTGTGCTGCGCAAGGGCCGTACGGCATCCATCGGACTGGTCCTGGAGGATCTGGCGGACCCGTTCTACGGTCCGCTGAGCCGAGCGGTGGAGGAGGTCGCCCGCGCGCACGGCGCACTACTGATCAACGGTTCCAGCGCCGAGGACCCGGAGCGGGAGCAGGAGTTGGTGCTGGCTCTGTGCGCCCGCCGGGTGGACGGCCTGATCGTGATCCCGGCGGGCGACGACCACCGCTATCTGGAGCCGGAGATCAAGGCGGGCATCGCCACGGTCTTCGTGGACCGCCCGGCGGGCCACGTGGACGTCGACATGGTGCTCTCCGACAGCTTCGGCGGGGCCCGGGAGGGCGTGGCGCACCTCATCGCGCACGGCCACCGCAGGATCGGGTTCATCGGCGACCAGCCGCGCATCCACACCGTCACCGAGCGACTGCGCGGCTATCACACCGCCATGCGGGACGCGGGCATCACCGTCGAGGACGGCTGGGTCTCCCTCGGCTCCACCGAGCCGGAGCGGGTGCGGGCCGCCGCCGAGGAGATGCTCTCGGGCCCCGAGCCGGTCACCGCCCTGTTCGCGGGCAACAACCGGGTGACGGTGACGGCGGTCCGGGTGATCGCGGAGCGGGAGCGGCCGGTGGCACTGGTCGGGTTCGACGACATCGAGCTGGCCGACCTGCTCGGCATCACCGTGATCTCGCAGGACGCGGCGGCGGTCGGCAGGACCGCCGCCGAGCACCTCTTCCGCCGCCTGGACGGGGCGGACCACGCCACGGCACGGGTGGAACTGCCGACCACGCTCATCCCTCGCGGCTCGGGCGAACTGCCCCCCGCCTGAGGCCTGTCGGGCGCGGACCGTGGGGCCGTGGCACGAGGGCCCGGTGGCCGTGCGCCGGCACCGCACCCCTGGAGGAGGGCGCCCGGCGGGCGCGGTCAGGCCCCGGGGCCGGCCGGCCGGAAGTCCCGGGTCAGCAGGGCCAGCAGCTGGGCCGGGGCGTCCTCCTGCACCGTATGGCCCGCGCCCTCGATCCAGTGCAGCTCGGAGTGCGGGATCAGCGCGTGCAGCCGCTCGGCGAAGGGCGCCGGCAGGAACCGGTCCTCGCGCCCCCAGATGATCCGGGTCGGCACCGGAACGCCCCCCAGCAGATGCTGGAAATCGTCGGTCGCGGCCTGTTCGGCCTGCCGGTACTGGCGGTAGTACGCGGCCCGGCCACGCTCGCCGCGCCACGGATCGACGTGGGCGGACAGGACGTCGTCCCGGTAGCCGGTGTGCGTCGCGTGGCGCAGATGACTCTCGACCAGCGCCTCGTGGGCGTAGCCGGGGAGTTGTTCGAAGAGGTGCGCGTTCTCCCTGGCGAGCCGGAAGAACCCGGTGCCCCACTCCCCGCAGGCCACCGCGTCCACCAGGGTGAGGTCCGCGTACCGCGCACCGTCCAGGAGCAGTGCCCGCAGGGCCACGGCCCCGCCGATGTCGTGGGCGATCACGCGCGGGCGCTCCAGCCCCCAGTGCTCCAGGAGCCGTCCGAACACCTTCGCCTGCGCCGCCGGGCCGACGTCCTGCCCGTCGCGCTGCTCCGACTGTCCGAACCCGAGCAGGTCCCAGAGGTGGACGCGGTGATCGCGGGCGAGCGCCGGGGCGATGTCGCGCCAGATGAGCGAGGAGAACGGGGTGCCGTGCAGCAGGACCACCGGCTCCCCCTCTCCCATCACGTCCCAGCGCACCGCCCCGTCAGGAGTCTCGAACGTCCTGGTCAGCTTCCCGTTCATGGTGTGCCTCCTGATGCGCGGTTGGAAGGGGCGGAACCCGCCGGATCATCGACGTTACCAGCAATGACTGATTGCCGGTAACCTTGGTAAAGTGGCGATCATGCGACGGAACCCTGCGCCCGCAGAGCTCGAACCGATCGAGGACTTCTGCAACACGGCAGCCCACCTCCACGACGAGGACGGCTTCGCCCGGCCGGAGACGGCGGCGCGATGGCTCGGTGCGCACGGCTTCCCGGCGTCGGCCTCTCCCGGGGAGCTGGCCTCGCTCGCGGAGGCGCGGGAGACCGTGCGGGCCTTTCTGGTCGAGCGGACGTCGCCGGAGGCTGTCGACGCCCTCAACCGGCTCATCGCCTCGGTCGCGGGCGCTCCGGCCGTGCGCCCCGACGGCGCACTCACCCTGCGGCCGGCCTCCGGCGGGGTGGTGGCGGAGGTCGTACGCCCGGTACTGGAAGCGCTCCTGGTACACGGCCTGACCGGGCGTCACGCCACCCGCCTCAAGGCCTGCGCGGCCCCGGAGTGCCGCTGGGTCTTCTACGACCGGGCGCCGTCGTCCAACGGCCTATGGTGCGACATGGACGTGTGCGGCGCGCGGCACAAGATGCGCGCCTACCGTGCCCGCGGCGGGGCGGCCGCACGCCGGGACGCCTGAGCACGGGCCGGGCCCCGGCCTCCCTCGAGGACAACACGCCCCGGAGGGTCGTCCACGGCGGCCGGGCATGCCGGAGCGCCCCGGCGGGAACGACCGTCCCACCGGGGCGCGAGATCCGCCGACGCCCCTTACGGAGCCGTGACCGTCAGGTCGCCGCGACGCGGCGAGGCGAAGGCCTCCAGGTCAGCGCGGGTCAGGCCGGTCAGCCGCGCCACTTCGGCGGTGTCCAGCGCGCCGCAGTCGATGCCGCGCAGCAGGTAGCCGCTGAGGGCCTTGGCGGTGGCGGGCTCGTCCATGACGTCACCGCCCGCCTTGGCCACGTAGGCGGCGAGCCGGGCGGCCGCCTGCTCCAGGCCCTCCCGGTAGAAGGCGTAGACGGCCGCGTAGCGCGTCGGCAGGTGGGCGGGGTGCATGTCCCAGCCCTGGTAGTACGCACGGGCGAGAGCTCGGCGGGTCAGGCCGTAGTGAAGCCGCCAGGCCTCGTGGACCCGCTCGGCCGGACCCACGGGCAGGACGTTGGTCGAGCCGTCGGAGACGCGCACGCCGGTGCCCGCGGCGGCGACCTGCATGACGGCCTTGGCGTGGTCGGCGGCCGGGTGGTCGCTGGCCTGGTAGGCGGCGCTGACCCCGACGCAGGCGCTGTAGTCGAAGGTGCCGTAGTGCAGTCCGGTCGCCCGGCCCCGCGCGGCGTCGATCATGCGGGCGACGGCGGCGGTCCCGTCGGCGGCGAGGATCGACTGGCTGGTCTCGATCTGGATCTCGAAGCCGATACGTCCGGCGTCGAGGCCGTGCGCCTTCTCGAAGGCTTCGAGGAGCTGGACGAAGGCGGTGACCTGCTCGGGGTAGGTGACCTTCGGGAGGGTCAGCACGAGCCCTTGGGGCAGACCGCCGGCCGCCATCAGCCCGCTGAGGAAGACGTCCGTGGTGCGGATACCCCGGTCACGGACGCCGGCCTCCATGCACTTCATCCGGATGCCCATGTAAGGGGCCGCGGTGCCGTTCGCGTACGCCTCCGAGACCAGCCGGGCGGCGCGGGCGGCGGCCTCGTCCTCCTCGGCGTCCGGGCGGGGGCCGTAGCCGTCCTCGAAGTCGATGCGCAGATCCTCGACGGGCTCGCGCTCGAGCTTGGCGCGTACGCGGTCGTGGACCGGTCCCGCCAACTCCTCGGGGATGCCGAGGACGGCGGCGAACGACGCGGCGTCGGGGGCGTGTTCGTCGAGGGCGGCGAGCGCCTGGTCGCCCCAGGAGCGCAGGGTGCCGGGCTCGAAGACGTCGCCGGGTACGTAGACGGTGTGCACGGGCTGGCGGGTGCCGGGATCACCCGGGTAGCGGCGGGCGAGTTCCGCGTCGACCGCCGTGAGGGAGGCACTGATCTCCTCGCTGACCGCACCGGCGAGGCTCGTTGCCACCTTCTCCTGCTGACCCATGACCATACCCTCCACGCTCTCGCTGTTTCCGCTTCCCGGAATCAACAATCCGTATAGTGAAGTTATAAGGCCGCTCGACCTGCGTCAATGGTCGCCCGGAACGGCCTCGGGCCGCGCGGTGGTGTTCACCGTGCGGCCCGGGTCGGGGTGTTCGCCAGGGGGTCAGCCCTTGCGGGTGTTGATCTCTTCGGTGAGC